>JAJDNF010000005.1 GCA_022340805.1 Chromatiaceae bacterium | reverse complement strand
TCCGGATCGGGAAATGCCAGAAACCCATTTTGAATCAACATCTTATGCGGACACCGGGATTTCCCTTAGGTAATCCCCCCGGCTGTATACCCCCGCCAAAACGAGTAACCTTCACAGTACTGGCTTCGGCCAGGATTTACGCCGACAGGGATCGGCGATGTCGAATCGCTTGGGGAACCATCGCGGTTGCCAGTTGGGGGCAGGTCCGGTTGAACAGCTGCCGCCAGTGACGCTGCCGAGGATGTGGACTCCCCAAGGGTCGGCAGGATTACGGGACTCCTGTGGAGGTAACCCCTCCGAAAGTCAAGCTATGCAGAACAAACCCCGCCTATGCGGGGTTTGTTCTTTGCGGGCCGCCGACAGCGTGCCTCAGGCGCTGTTGCGGATCGCGTCCATGCGTTTGCACATCACGCCGAAATAGACCACCGGTATCACGATCAGGGTCAAGATGGTCGACACGAACAGGCCGAAGATCAGCGATACCGCCAGGCCCGAAAAGATCGGATCGTCGAGGATGAAGAAGGCCCCTGCCATCGCCGCCAGGCCGGTCAGCACGATCGGCTTGGCGCGCACCGCGGCCGCGCGCACCACCGCCCGGTCGAACGCCACCCCGGAGCGCACCTCCTGGTTGATAAAGTCAACCAGCAGGATCGAGTTGCGCACGATGATCCCGGCCAGCGCGATCATGCCGATCATCGAGGTCGCGGTGAACTGGCCGGCGCCGGTCAGGAGCTGCATGATCGCGTGCCCCGGCAGGATCCCGATCACGGTGAGCGGGATCGGCGCCATGATCACCAGCGGCACCAGGTAGGAGCGGAACTGCGCGACCACCAGCAGGTAGATCAGCAGCAGTCCGACCGAATAGGCTATCCCCATGTCGCGGAAGGTCTTGTAGGTGACCTGCCACTCACCGTCCCATTTGACGCTGTAGTCATAGGGACTCAGGGGCGGCGACAGGAACCACTGGTCCAGGCCACCCTGTTCCTCGAGTTTGCCCGAGATCTCGAACAGGCCGTATAACGGGCTGTCGGTCTTGCCGGCCATGTCGCCGGTCACATAGACCACCGGCAGCAGATCCTTGTGCTGGATACTGAACTCGCGCACCGACGGCACCACCGCGACCACCTCGGACAACGGCACCATGGCACCGGTCTCGCTGCGCACCTTGAGCGCCAGCACCTGCGACAGGTCTGCCCGGTCGCTCTCTCCGTAGCGCACCCGGACCGGCACCGCGTACTTGAAATGGCTGGCGTGCAGATAGCTCATATCCTCGCCACCCAGCGCGATCCCGAGCGCATCGACCACAGCGCTCTGCGGCACACCGAGCCGGGCGGCCTTGGCCCGGTCGACCAGCACCACGCCCTTTTCCGAAGGAAACTCGACCGAGTCGTCGACGTCGACGATGTCCGCGGTAGCCTCGAAGGTCTTGCGCAGCGACTTGGCAGCGGCGATCTGGCCCTCGTAGTCGAGACCGTAGACCTCGGCGACCAGCGGCGACATCACCGGCGGGCCGGGCGGAACCTCGACGATCTTGGCATTGCCGCCGTACGCGATAGCGATCGCCTGGACCGGCTCGCGCACCGATGCCGCGATCTGGTGGCTCTTGCGGTCGCGGTGATGCGCATCGACCAGGTTGACCTGGACATCGCCCAGGTTTGCCCCCTCGCGCAGATAATATTGACGCACCAGGCCATTGAAACTGATCGGCGCCGCGGTGCCGGAATACACCTGGAAATCGGTCACCTCGGGCACGCCCGAGAGATAGGCGCCAATCTCGTTCAACACGCGGGTCGTGCGCTCCAGACTGGTCCCCTCCGGCATGTCCAGTACGACCTGGAATTCGGATTTGTTGTCGAAAGGCAGCATCTTCAGGATCACCGCCTTGCCGACCACCAGCGACAGCGAAAGCGCGATCAGGATCAGGATGCCGGCCAGCAGCATCCAGCGGTTGCGATAACCGCGCACGCCGAGCAGGAATGGCGACATGACCCTGTCGAAGAATTTTTCCAGGCCGGCGCTGCCCTCATGCTCGTGGGTGTGCGCCTCGAACTTCTTCGCCACCTTGGCCAGCATGCGGTTGCTCAGCCACGGCGTGAACACGAAGGCCACCACCAGTGAGATCAGCATACCCAGCGACGCATTGATCGGGATCGGGCTCATGTACGGGCCCATCAGGCCGGTCACGAAGGCCATCGGCAACAGTGCCGCAATAACCGTGAAGGTGGCCAGAATGGTGGGGCCGCCGACCTCGTCGACCGCGACCGGGATCGCGTCGAGCAGGCGCGTCGCACCCATCGCCAGGTGGCGGTGGATGTTCTCGACCACGACGATCGCGTCGTCCACCAGGATGCCGATCGAGAAGATCAGCGCAAACAGCGACACCCGGTTGAGGGTGAAACCCCAGGCCCAGGATGCGAACAGCGTGATCGCCAGGGTAACCACGACAGCCGAGCCGACGATAATCGCCTCGCGCCAGCCGAGTGCGAGCACCACCAGCAGTACCACCGATGCGGTCGCGAACACCAGCTTGCTGATCAACTTCTTGGCCTTGGCGTCGGCCGTGGCGCCATAGTTGCGTGTGACCTGCACACCGATCCCGTCCGGGATATAGATGCCCTCGAGCTGATTGAAACGTTCGATCACGCGTTGTGCGATCTCGACCGCATTGGTACCGGGCTTCTTGGCAACCGCCAGGGTCACCGCGGGCGCCTCGACGGCGTCGCGCAGGGCCGGGTCGGTCGCGGCCGGCCCTGCACCGATCCAGACATAGTCCGGCGGGGTCTCCGGGCCGAAACGCACGCTCGCCACGTCGCGCAGGTACACCGGCTTGCCTTCATGCACGCCCACGACCAGGTCCTCGATCTCGTCGGGATGGCTGAGGAACACACCGGCCTGCACCAGCAGTTCGCTATCGTTGGCCAGCACACGGATGTTGTCGCGGGTGGTATTCGCGGACTGGAGCGCCATGCGCAAGTCACGCGGATCGAGTCCGCGCGCGGCCAGTGCCTGCGGGTCGAGCTCGACCGCGACGACCTGGTCGGTGGCACCGATGGTGTAGATGTCGCGCGTGCCAGGGACACGCTTCAACTCCGATTCGATCGCATGTGCGATCTGGCCGAGCTCGAAGGTACCCTGGGTCTTGTCCTTCGACCACAAGGTCACGGTGACGATCGGCACGTCGTCGATACCCTTGGGCTTGACGATCGGCATACCGACCCCGGTGCCCACGGGCAGCCAGTCCTGGTTCGACATGATCTTGCTGTACAGGCGCACAATTGCGGCAGTGCGGTCCTGGCCGACCAGGTACTGCACAGTCAGCACCGCCATACCGGGCATCGAGGTCGAGAAGACGTGCTCTATACCCTCGATCTCGTCGAGCACCTGCTCGGCCGGGGAGGAGACCAGGCTCTCGACCTCGCGCGCCGAGGCGCCGGGGAACGGGATGAAGACATTGGCGAAGGTGACGTTGATCTGCGGCTCTTCCTCGCGCGGGGTGACCATCACCGCGATCACGCCCAGCAGCAGCCCCACCAGAGCCAGCAGCGGCGTGATCTGGGTGGACTGGAAGCGTTGCGCGACCGAACCGGACAGGCCGAGCCTACTCATTCTCCACCTGCGCCGTACGTTGCGATTTCAGCTCGATCGCCGCCGCAACTGGATCGGTCGCGACCTGCTCGCCCTCGTCTAGTCCGGACAGCACACTGACATGATCCGGTCCGGCCGGTGAGCCCAGGCGCACGTGCCGCAGGTGCACCTTGCCTTCGCCATTGACCACGTACACGCCCACCACCTCGGAACGCAATACGACGGCGGACAGCGGAATCACCAGATTGGGTACCTTGCCGGCGATGAACCCGACCTTCACGTACATGCCGGGGAACACGCCCTCGGTGCCGCTCGGCAGCTGCAGGCGGACCTTGAAGGTGTCGGAATGCGGATCGGCGACTGGGAATATCGTGACGTCCTCGGACTGGACCCACTTGCCGTCGACCTTGACCTGGGCCTTGCGTTCCTCGCGGATGGTCCGGATCAGACTCTGTGGTACGTCGACGGCGATCCGCAAACTGTCCAGCGACAGCCCGGACATCAGGCGCTGCCCCGGCTGCACCGTCTCGCCGACCTCGGCGAGGCGTTCGGTCACGATGCCGTTGTACGGGGCCTGGACCTGGGTGTATTCGAGTTCCTTGCGGGCCTGCTGCAGGGTCGCCTCGGCGGCCTGCTCGCTGCCCCTAGCCTGCTGCAGCGCCGCAGTGGCCTTGTCCATGTCCGCCTTGGATACCGCGTCCTTGGCGAACACCCCGCGGATCCGCTGGTATTCGCGTTCCACGTCCTGGCGCCTGGACACCGCGACCTTAAGGTTGGCCTCGGCCTGACTGACGCCGGCCTGCTGTTGGCTGTCGTCGATGCGCACGATGACGTCGCCCTGGCGCACGACGTCGTCGACGTCGAAATTCACCGCGAGGATGCGCCCGGAGGTCTGGGCCGAAACGGTGCTGCGATTGATCGCCTCGGCGATCCCGTCCAGCCGATAGACGCGTGGCAGATCCGCACGCGCGACCGTCGCGGTCTCGAGCGGTGCGGCGCGGACCGTGAGCATGGCGAGGCTGCAGAGGGCCATCGCCGCCAACAGGAGAAAACGCTTGCGCAGAATCATCGGCACCATCCCGATTAAATTATAATTTCCTTATATAAGGGAAACTTATCAATAACACAATAGCGGCGGCACCGCACCCAGGCAACCAAATACCCCTGCCCCGAGTGTAGTAAATCCTCACCCGCGCAAGTATAAGTTCCTGAAAAACTGCAGAAAGCGCTGTGGCACCCCGGAACCGCAGCGTGCCGCTGCCGAGCCGTCCGGCAGGAGTCAGGGCATCCGCCTGGGCTGCGTGGCGGCAACCCGGGCGTCACCAGGACATTACCTTCCACATGCTGGGCTTATGGTCGATGTCCGGCCCGGCCCGGCGCATCTCGTAGACATTGTCGGCATCCGGGTCGACCAGATAGTAGGGCGAACCGTGCTTGGGCGTCACCTTGATCGCCGCCCTGCGCTGGTTGACCCAATATGCCTCTTCAGTGCGGTTGGCAAATTCCTCGATCGTGACCTCGGGCTCGAGCACCTCTGGCGGCAGTGCGGCTGCCACATCGACCGCACCAGCCGGCGTCAGCACACAGGCGACCAGCACGGACAGCAGGCCGCTGGCGTCGTTCGTCATTTGTCTTCTCATCGAGACCTGCTCCATATCACAATCCTTCAACCGGGTCGGCCGGCGGCGCGCGCCTTGCTGCCTAGCCCAGATGGGGCCTGGACAGAAACGCCGGGGTCTGCATCTCGCTCAGCCGGCTTACGGTGCGCTGAAACTCGAACGCCAGGCGTTCGCCAATATACAGGCGCGCCGCCGGCGCCTCGGCACTGAGGACCAGCTTGACGCGGCGATCGTAGAACTCGTCGACCAGGAAGATGAAGCGCCGCGTGCGGTCATCGCGCGAACCGCCCATGATCGGGATGTCGGACATGAAGACCGTCTGGTGGCAGCGCGCCAGCTCGATGTAGTCGTTCTGGCTGCGCGGCGGGCCGCACAACGCCTCGAAATCGAACCACACCATCTCCCCGGACCGATAGCGGAAAGGCATCACCCTGCCGTTCACCAGCAGGTCACCGGGCCCG
Organism: Chromatiaceae bacterium; assembly: GCA_022340805.1. Taxonomy (GTDB): domain Bacteria; phylum Pseudomonadota; class Gammaproteobacteria; order Chromatiales; family Chromatiaceae; genus Thiosocius. The sequence continues at coordinate 57,320 of JAJDNF010000005.1, read as the reverse complement.
TCTGGCGCGCTGCTGGCGAGTCGTTCGAACTCCTCGAGCAAGGCCGCATCCGTGGCCGGTCCGAGTGGCGTGTGGTAGACCCGCGCCTGCTCCAGGATCATCGTGCGGTAGTCGCGGTCGCCGCCCAGTTCGACGACCTCGGTACGCCGGTTCAACAGCTCGATCGCGGGCAGGAAGCTGGCGCGCTGGATGCCATCCTTGTAGAGATTGTCCGGCGCCACATTGGAGGTGGTCAACAGCACGATGCCGCACTCGAACAGGCTGCGCAGCAGCCCCGCCAGAATCACCGCATCACCGATATCGACGACGTGAAATTCGTCCAGGCACAGCACCCGCCAGTCGCGCGCCATGCGCTGGGCGATCAGATGCAGCGGATTGGCCTTACCCTTGATCGCGGCGAGCTCGCCGTGTACCAGTTGCATGAAGCGGTGAAAATGCAGACGCATCTTCGGCGTGCCGTCGAGACCTTCATAGAACAGATCCATCAGCCAGGTCTTGCCGCGACCAACCCCGCCCCAGACATACAGGCCACGAACCGGCGGCGCCTCGGCCTTGAACCAGCGCCGCCAACCCTGCGGCACCGGTCGCCCGATATCGTGCATCAGGCGCTCGAGCGACTCGAGCACCCGTCGCTGGTCGGGATCGGCGCTCAGGCCTTCGGCAGCGAGGCGCGATTCATACAGCGCGGTCAGCGACATGGCACGCTAGGTGGCCCGCAGTACGGCGGGCGCGGCAGACCGCGCCAGCATCACAGATAGGCATAATTCTCCGGCGCGGCCGCAGGCGCTGCTCAACTGCCCGGATAGCGATCGTCGAGGTAGGTCGGACACAACACCGTGCGCATCGTGCCGATGAGCTCCAGCAGCTTGCCGTTGCGAATCCGGTAGTAGATCCGGTTCGCCTCCTTGCGCGAGGTCACGATGTTCTTGTTGCGCAGCTGTTCCAGGTGCTGCGAGATATTGCTCTGCGAGGTGCCGGTCTGTTCGACGATCTCGCCGACCGAAAGCTCTCGATCACCAAGCGTACACAGGATCTTCCAACGCAGCGGGTGCGCCATCGCCTTGAGCGCATTCGCGGTCATCGTGGGATCTTCGTCTTCGGGAAGTTGCGGTTCCGAGGGCTCTGTCATTACTTACTCCTACAGATTAGCCAGCCGCAGTAGACGCATCTGCCCGCTCGGCAACCTTGCGATAACCACGCATGTTCTTGGCGATACAGATGATGTCTCCAATCGCCCCATCGGCATCCAGTACCGCGGTGCGGGAAAACAGGATCGGGATGCGTTCGCCACTCTTGGCGATGAACGCGGCATCGATGTCGCGCAGTGCACCCGTGCGGATCAGCGCCTCGAGCCAGGTCCCCATGAAGGCGTCTGCCTGCTCCTCGCCTTCCTCTTCGAAGACATCGCCGATCGACATGCCGAGCAGCTCATCATGAGGATAGCCGAGCATCTCGCAGGCGGCAGGATTGACTTGGCGGATCACCCCTTCCGGCGACAGCACCAGCAGCGCCTCGCCCATGTGGTTGAGGATATTCTCGAGGTACTGTTTGGCCTGGTGCAGTTCTGCGGTGCGCTGCGCAACCTTATCCTCCAGGACCTGGTTGAGCTCGCGTTCCTTCTCGATCAGTCGGAAGTAGGTGCTGATCTTGTTGATGAACTGGTTGTCGTCGATCGGCTTGAGCAGGTAATCCACTGCGCCGACGTCGTAACCCTTGCGCTGGAACTCCTCGGTCTTGAACGCCGCGGTCAGGAAGATGATCGGTATGTCGCGCGTCTTCTTGCGCAGCTTGAGCATCTGCGCGGTCTCGAAGCCATCGACCTCGGGCATCTGCACGTCGAGAATAATCAGGTCGATGTCGGGGTGGGCCTGCGCAATCTCGAGGGCCTCGGCACCGCCGCGCGCCTCCAGAATCTCGACATCCATATGCTGCTGCACCAGGGCACGCAAGGTGAACAGGTTGTGTTCATTGTCGTCGACGGCGAGCAGTTTGAAACCGGAATAACGCTTCATCGGAACTCTATTCGACAGGCCCGGGCAGATGCCGCACCAATACCTCTGCCAGTTCGCGCGCACTGCACGGCAGGGTTGCGACATCGTCTGCGCCCTTGCCCAGACAGATTTCGCGTGCATCCTCGCGGTCGGCCGGCATCAGACCGATGACCACAGTGGCAGGCCCCAGATGTTCGCGCATTTTTTCGATCGTAACACAGGCATCATCGCCGGGCATGAGTGCGTCGATCAGCAGGAAGTCCACCCGGTCCAGCTCTTCGAGCGTCTCGGCGGCCTCGTCCAGATCGTCGGCCAGATGCAGATGCATACCCCAGCCGTGCAGTACCCCGCTCAGGCGCAGCTGGCTGCGCACATCCGGCTCCATCAGCAGGACATGCAGACCATGCAGGCCGCGCGGTGCAGGCTCGGCCTCCTCGTCGGGCGCGGGGGCCGCCACATACCCGGCGACCGGCGACTGCGCCTCATCCTCGCTGCATACTGCCGGCAGCAGCAGGGTGAATTCGGCACCCCTGCCCGCCTCGCTGCGCAGGCGGATCTCGCCGCCCAGCAGGTCAGCCAGCTGGCGGCTGATGGTCAGGCCAAGGCCGGTGCCGCCGTAGCGGCGGCTGGTCGAGCCGTCGGCCTGCTGGAAGGCCTCGAAGATCACCGCCTGCTTGCTAAGCGGAATGCCGATGCCGGTGTCCTTGACCGACAGCGCGACCGCGAACGGCGCCGGCGCGGCGGCCGCGCGCAGTGTGACAAGGCCGCGCTCGGTGAATTTCAGCGCGTTGGCGAGGAAGTTCTTCAGCACCTGTCGCACCTTGTCGGCATCGGTCTCGATATCCACCGGCGTGCCGGGCGCGACGTGCAACTCCAGGCGTAATGCCTTGGCCTCGAACTGCGGGTCGAGCAACAGGCGGAGGTCCTCGAGCAGGTCGCTGATCACGACCGGCTCGACATGCAGGTCCAGCCTGCCCGCCTCGATCCGCGACAGGTCCAGGATGTTGTCGATCAGCGCCTTGAGGTCGCAACCGGCCTTGTTAATCACCTCGGCCTGCTGGCGCGACTCGTCACTGAGTTCGCCGGTCTTGCCGGCCAGCAGCTTGGACAGCAACAGGATCGAGTTGAGCGGCGTTCGCAGTTCGTGGCTGACGTTGGCCAGGAACTGGGATTTGTAACGGTTGGTCGCCTCGAGCTCGCGCGCGTGCTCACGCAGGTTACGGGTCTGGCTGGCATGGGTACGCGACAGGCGGGTCAGGTCGCCGGCCAGCTGGCGCAGTTCCGGGGAGCCGGACCAGTCGAACACCACCGGCTGGTCGGATTCGAGCGTCCGCTGCACACCCTCGGTCAGATCGCGCCCGACGCGTTCGGCGCGCCGCGTGATCCAGCGCGCGACCATGAACTGCAGCACAATCAGGCCGAGCACGATCAGCAACACGCGCAGCACGATCTCGGTGCGGAACACCTGCAGCGGCTCGTCGTCTACCGGCCGCCCGACCCACAGCGTGCGCCCGTCCACGGTGCGGAACATCGGCACCCAGATCACCCGCTGATTGCCCTGTTCCCACAATATGACCCGGTTGGCCTTGAATTCCTCGGCCAGTCCCGGGTAATCCTCAAAGGCATTGCCCTCACGGCTTGGGATATCCGGCAGATGCAGATAGCCGCCGTCATCATGCACCCACAAGGTCTTGTTGTCGCGGCGCACCAGGCCAGCGATGTCGAGGGTGATCGCGACCAGACCGATCGGCGGTTCGCCGGGCACCGCCGAGGCAATCGGGCTGAGCAGCTGCAGCGTGAATACCCGGGCACGGTCGTCGGCAGTGAGATCGATACGCAGCGGGCTCAGTACGACATTGCTCATGCGCCCGGACAGCAGCAGCGCAACCTGGTCGGGAGGCACTCCGTGTGGCCGGCGCTTGGTCGGCTGCCACTCGCCGCTGCTGCTGTCGCGCACCAGCCAGAAGCGCTCGATGCCCTGTTCATCGAGAAACAGGATCTCGGTGATATCGCGCTCCTCGCCGAGGATGCGGTTGATCCACTGCGTATAACGGGCGCGCGCCAGGTCGATCTCGGCCTCATCGTGCGTGCCCTTACTGCCGACCAGCGCGCCGGGCTCGGGCAGCTTGCTCAGCATGCGCACGCTGGCATCACGGCTGGCCAGGTGCTGATCCAGATCGCTGAAGTCCGCACGCAGATTCTGCAGGAAGGCATGCCGGTAGAACAGGTCGACCCGTTCCAGGACCAGTGGCAGGTTGATCACCACCGCCAGCAGCAGCGGCACCAGGCCGAACAGGAATAGGAACAGCAGGATACGCATGCGCAGCGACATGCGCGCACCATAGCGCCAGTCGGTCTGGAATAGAATCCCCAGTCGAACCCGATACCTGGCGTGCGCATGCAGCTGAAGATCATTTATCAGGATGAGCACTATGTGGCAGTCGACAAGCCGCCCGGGCTGCTGGTGCATCGCAGTCGGATTGCGCGTGACCGGGTTTTCGCATTGCAGCTGCTGCGCGACCAGATCGGTCGGCGCGTCTACCCGGTACACAGGCTCGACCGAGCCACCTCAGGGGTGCTGATCTTCGGACTGTCCGGTGCCGCCGCAGGCCGGCTGGCGGACGCCTTCAGCACACACCGGGTGGACAAGGCATACCTGGCGGTTGCGCGCGGCTGGACCGCAGAGCACGGCGTCATCGACCACCCGGTCGCAGACGAAGACGGTAACGGGGTCGCGCAGTCCGCGCGCACGCACTACCGGCGTCTGGCGACCGTGGAGCTGCCGTACGCGGTCGACCGCTATCCGAGTTCACGTTATTCACTGCTGAGCGTGAACCCCGAGTCCGGGCGCCGCCAGCAGATCCGCAAACACTTCAAGCACATCTCCCATCACCTGATCGGCGACACCACGCACGGCAACGGACGCCACAACCGCTTTTTTCGCGCGCAACTCGGGATCACGCGTCTGCTGCTGACGGCGCACCGATTGACGTTCGTGCACCCCTACGATGCAGGCAGGGTCTCGATCAGCGCGCCGCCGGATGCCGACTGGGCACTGATCGCGCGCATTTTCGGCTGGTCCTTGTAGCGAACAGGCTGGCAGGACCAACGACTTGCCGCCGCACCACGGATTCAGACCCGTCCGCGCGGCCGGCAGCCGAGCATTCGGTTTTTTCTTAACCTGTATCAAACGTCACCCGAGGACGTTGCTGGTACCCGGAAAAGGGATTTGGCAGAGTGGTTTGAGTGGAAAAACTGAAACTCCTTTTGACCCCGCTGCTGGCCAGCGCCCGTGACCTGCTGCCGATCGTGGTCGTGATCAGTTTTTTTCAGTTTCTGGTGCTGCGCCAGCCGATCCCGAACCTCGCCGAGATACTGCTGGGCACGCTGTTCGTATCCATCGGGCTGGCGCTGTTCGTGCGCGGGCTCGAGATCGGTCTGTTCCCGATCGGCGAGAGCATGGCCTATGCGTTCGCCCGCAAGGGTTCGCTGAGCTGGCTGCTGCTGTTCGCCTTCGCGCTGGGATTCGGCACCACGGTCGCCGAGCCGGCCCTGATCGCGGTCGCCGCGGAGGCCGCCGAGGTGGCCGCCGTAGGCCAGATGATCGACGATACGCCGGCCGCAAAGGAAAGCTACGCAGACGGCCTGCGGATCACGGTGGCGCTGTCGGTCGGTTTCGCGATCCTGGTCGGGGTATTGCGCATCATCCGCGGCTGGCCGGTGCATTACCTGATCATCGGCAGTTATATCGGTGTGATCGTGATGACCGGCTTCGCCCCGCCCGAGATCATCGGCATCGCCTATGACTCCGGCGGCGTGACCACCTCGACGATTACCGTGCCCCTGGTGACTGCGCTTGGCGTCGGCCTGGCATCCTCGATCAAGGGCCGCAACCCGATGATCGACGGCTTCGGTCTGATCGCCTTTGCCTCGCTGACCCCGATGATCTTCGTGATGGGCTATGGCATCTTTGGCGTCGGCGACAATGCCCAGAAGCTCGACGGACCCTTTGGCGTGTTTTTCCGCGGCACGGTCCAGCAGATCGAATCGCTGCTGCTCGTCGGGTTCGGTCCGATAGGTGACGCGTTCCAGGGGATGATTGCCCCGGTCAAGAACCTGTTGCTCGCGCTCCCGGGCAAGTTGGGTGGTCTGTTTCACACACTGTTCGACACCGTGGCTGACGTGCTCCCGATCACGCTGATCATCTTTGGCTTCCAACTGGGCGCGCTGCGCCGACCGATCCCGCACATGGGCCGGGTGCTGGCCGGTTTCGGCTATGTGCTGATCGGCCTGGCGTTCTTTCTCGATGGTCTGGAGCTGGCGCTGTTCCCACTCGGCAAGCTGATGGCCCAGCAACTCACCGACCCCGCGTTTATCGCCAATGTCACCCACCACATCACCGCGTTCGGTTGGTGGGACTACCGTTGGGTCTACCTGTTCGGGTTCGCGATCGGGTTCTCCACCACAATCGCAGAACCCTCGCTGCTCGCCGTCGCGATCAAGGCCAACCAGGTATCGGCCGGCAGCATCGGCGTGCTCGGGCTGCGCGTCGCGGTGGCGTTGGGGGTGGCGATCGGGATCGCCCTGGGGACGTTCCGCATCGTCAGCGGCACACCGCTGCACTGGTACATCATCGCCGGCTACGTGATCGTAGTGATCCAGACCTTTTTTGCGCCGCGCCTGATCATCGCGCTGGCCTATGATTCGGGTGGTGTGACCACCTCGACCGTGACGGTACCGCTGGTCGCCGCGCTCGGCCTGGGGCTGGCGAGTACCGTGCCGGGGCGCAGCGCGCTGCTCGATGGCTTCGGCCTGATCGCGTTCGCCAGCCTGTTTCCGATGATGACGGTGATGGCCTACGCACAGCTTTCCGAATGGCGTTCGCAACGCACCAACAGATCCAACTGAGGGGGTAACAGCCATGCACTTCAAACTCCTGGTCGCATTCGTGAACGACGACAAGACAGCTGCCGTGCTGAAGGCCGCGCGCAGTGCCGGGGCGACCGGTGCCACGGTGGTCAACAATGCCCGCGGCGAGGGACTGGAAGAGACCAAGACATTTTTCGGTCTGTCGCTGGACACCCAACGCGACATAATCATGCTCCTGGTCGAGGAACACCTGGCCCGACACATCCTGGAGCAGGTGGCCGAGGCCGGCGAGTTCGAATCCAGGCCTGGCTCAGGCATCGCCATCCAGATCGATGTCGAGGACGCGGTTGGCGTGACGAGCCAGGTCGCCAGGCTCCATGAAATCGTAGAGGAAGAGTTATGAATGAGTCCGAATTGGTTCGCGTACGCGACGTCATGGTGGCCGAATTCGACGTGGTCGACGGCCTGGCCACCGTGGCGGACGCACTGCGCAACATGAAACACATCGAGACCAAGGCCCTGATCGTGCGCAAGCGTCACGACAATGACGAATTCGGCATCGTCGAACTCGAAGACATTGCCACCGACGTGCTGGCCAAGAACCGCGCGCCAGAGCGGGTCAACATCTATGAAATCATGAACAAGCCGCTGATCTGCGTCGACCCGCAGATGGATATCCGCTATTGCGCCCGCATGTTTGAACGCTACCACCTCACCCGCGCGGCGGTGGTGGAAAACCGCGAGGTGATCGGCATCGTCAGCTACACGGATATCGTCATCAAGGGCATGAAGAGGCTGCTCGGCTGAAGCGACCGGGAGAGGCCGCCGATGGATCCACCACGGCGGCTCACAGCGCGCGCACCATCTCCAGGACCTGCTCGGCGTGTCCCTTGGGTTTCACGTCATAGATGGCCCGATTGATCTTGCCCTCGCGGTCGACGATGAAGGTCGAGCGCACGATGCCCATCTTCTTCTCGCCGTTCTTCTCCTTTTCCTGCCACACGCCATAGGCACCGCACAGCTGGCCCTCGACATCCGCCACCAGGCGCACGTTCAGTCCGTACTTGTCGCGGAACGCGGCATGGCTGACGCAGGTGTCCTTGCTGACACCGATCACCGCGACACCCAACGCATCGAATTCGCTCATCAGCTCGGTGAACTCCAGACCCTCCATGGTGCAGCCTGGCGTGTCGTCCTTCGGATAGAAATAGATGACGTAGGGATTGCCGGCCAGGCTTGCCGAGTCGGCCATGGTCATATCGGCATCCGGCAAAATGAACTCCGGCGCGATGTCTCCTGGTTTGAGCATACAACCCCCTCTGACTGATTTTAATTTTGCACGAATTTATGTCGCGTACCGGGATGCGTCAACCGTTCGACGGAAGCGCGGAGTGGTGCAGCGCCAATAATCCGCGCAGGCGCGCCACCAGATCGCGCTGACCCTCCAATGCATATTGACCGCAAACCCGCTCGGCGGCTTGATGCTGCAGCAGCCACGCGACCAGCGGCGCAAGCCGCTCGCTGTCCGTGGCACCCTGCGCAGCGATCTGCACCAGCGCCTTCCAGGTCAGCGATGCGGCGGTCGCCGGCAAACGCGCCCCGGCCGCGACCCGGCCGAGATCGCGGCGGTCCGCCGCGTCCAGGCGCAGATCGTCGCAGCCCCGCCCGTGCAGCAACGCAACGGCCAGCTGACTGTCCAGCAGCGCCAGCTCGGCACCCAGCGCCCATGGCAGATCGGCGAGAAAGCGCCGCGCCGCAAGGTCCGCAAGCGCGCGCCCGCGCATGCTCAGGCCGCGCAGCATGAACAGCGAATGCGCAGCGCTGGCGGGATCGACCCGTGTCCCCAGGCGCGCGGCGCTGAAACCGGCGCCGCGCCAGAACGCGAGCAGACCGGGGTCTGCGGCAAACGCGCAGCCGAGCAGGTCGAAGTGCCGTTCGACTGCCCAGCCGGCACAGCCCTCCAGCAGGCGCCGCCCAAGGCCGCACCGGCGCAGGTCCGGGTGCACCGCGATGCGCTGCACGCGCAGCGAGCGCTGCACCAGCATCTCGTCGAGCCCCGCGTGGACCGCCAGCGACTGCGGCAGCAGGTGGCCGCGCGGCCGGCGCCGGCCGGCCAGCACGCGTTCGGCCATCGGCGCGTCGAAACCGCCCTCGGCGCAGGCCAGCAGCACACCGACGACAACCTCGCCCTGGCGCGCCAGCCACAGCTCGACGTCGGGATTGTCGAGCAGTTGGCGCAGGTCGGAAGGCCGGGTCTGGTAATGGGCATTGATCAGCAGACCAAAGGCACCGCGCAGCAGCCGCTCCTGCCCGGCCAGGAGGGCGGGTTCGATTCGCTCGACCGACACCGGTCGGTCGCTATCCGCCTCGGCCAGTTCCGCGTCGAGCACAAAGGCATCGTTCAACAGGGCCTCGAGCGGGTCCCCTGGCGCCCAGCGAACCGGGTTTTCCAGGCGCATCGCCCGCCACTGCGGCATGCGCCGGTCCAACAGCGCCCGGAAACGGATGTCGAAGCCGCGCCCGCTGCCCTCGTAGCCGTGCACGGTCGAGGCGAACACCAGACGGTTGGCGTGCTCGAGCAGTTCGCTCAGCACGCCAACCGGGACTGCGGCCGCCTCGTCGACCAGCACCAAGCCGGGCTCGTCGAACGGCCCTGCCAGGCAGTCGGCCGGCAGGCGGAAGCGCAGGCTGCCGCCGCCGAGCGCAAGGTCCGCGGGCGCATGCGGGGCAAGGCCCGCGCTGGCCAGCGCATGCCGGAACAGGGTCTCGGCCGCGGCCCGGTGTGGCGCGACGACCGTGACCCTCGGCAGGCCGGTCAACAGCAGGCGTGCGGCGGCGACACCGAGCACCGTGGACTTGCCGCGGCCACGATCGGCGGTCAAAACCAGCGGGCGCCGCGCATGTCCGTGCGCCGCGCGCTCCACCGCCGCCACAGCCAACTCCTGCTGGTCGCTCAGGCGCAGGAACGCGGCTGCGGTCGGTGCCAGCTGAACCCTGATGCCGTTGCACGACTGCGGTGTGACGACGTGCGTGGCCGGATGGCCGACCCACCGGCGCACGAGGCGCGCGAGAAAGTACCCCTGCATCGTGTCGGCGGTGCGTGGATAGGCCGTAAAACGCGCCTTGTCCGGGTCCTCGAGCAACGGCCACGCCTCGAGCGGCGGGGCGAGCAGCACGCAGTCACCACCGCCGCGCAAGGTACCGACCGCCGCGGCAAAAGCGTCCGGGTGGAAGCCGCAGTGGGCATTGAACACCAGCAGGCGGCACTCACTCCCCAGGTGCTGCGCCACCTGGCCGGCCGGCGTGGCACTGACGCCGGGCGGGGCTCGGTCCGCGACCCACAGGGTGGCGGCCAGATCGTCGACCTGCAGCTGGCTCAACAGCCATCGCTGGGCCCAGCCCTGCTCCCCACTTGCCAGCAGCAACCTGCGCGCGCCGGGCGCAGCTATTCCGACCAACAGAAGGGCTCCTCGTAGTGGGCGACGCTGGCACTCGATCGTTGCAGGCGTGCCTGCACGCGCGCGACCTGGATCAGGCGCTCGTCCATAGTCTTCGGATACAGTCGGAACAGACGCGCCAGCGTGCCGGCACGCCGGGCGGCGGCGCACTCGAGGCTGCGGCGTTCCGGATCACTCAGGTGATGCAACTGCAGCAGTGCCGGGGCCCACCAGTCGATGAACGCTCTCGCCAGGCGGCGCTGGTGCTGCTCCGGCCACTGCTGGGTCAGCAGGAAGCGCGGGAAAAATGACTCTGGGTAATGCTTGTGTGCCGCATCTCGTCCGCCGCCGTCGGCGTCGCGCTCGAACCACATCCCCTGTGGCCGCCGCCCGGCGCGTTGCACGAGCATGCGTTCGAGTTCGGCCAGCTGGGCAAATTCAGTGCGTGCCGCCTGACCGGGTAGCCAGTGGGCCGGCTCGGCGGGCGGGATCGGTTCATCCGCGAGCAGGGTATCGATCAGCACCAGCGGCTCACGGCTGGCCGCATCGATCAGCCAGTACTCGTGCCGGTCTTGCAGCGGGAACGGCGCCTGGACCGCGAATGCCTGCAGTGCGCCAATAAGCGGTTGGCCGATACGTTCGATCAGTGTCCCCGCTGCGCTGCCACGCACCATCGCCCGGCGCAGACCGGTGTCCGGCGACCAGGTGCCAAAGCGCACCTCGGAGAGACCGGAATGGGCGAGGATGTCCGGGTGCGCCGCGTACAGCACCCAGTTCACGCCGTCGGTGCTCTCGGCCTCGCCGGCGCCAACCCGGATCACCTGCAGCACGCCCTGAAAAGGGGCCATGATACGGCGCGCGAAGCACTCGACGATCACCGTGCCGCGCCCCCTGCGACAGGCCATGAACCGGCACCCAGCGCGACAGCCCGGCACGCAAACCCGTCCGCTGGTGCCGCCAAGTGGCGCTGACCGCGATCTTCCCCGCTCGAACGGCGAGACCCGGGGATGCCGGAATACTCGGGCATGACGACTGCGTGGCCACCTTTGCGACTGAAAACCTACTCTGAGTTAAGCACCTGCATCGGCGGTACGCCAAGCAGGCGCCGCGTGGCGAGCCAGCCGACCAGCGCGACCACCGCCGTTCCGGCACCTATTCCGAGCCACCAGATGGCCGCACTGACCTGCCCGGGCAGATCGAACAGCTCGACCGCAATCAGATAGCCGCTGACACTGGCAAGCAGCGCCGCGAGCAGGCCGCCGATCAGGCCGAGCAAGCCAAACTCGGCCAGCACCGCGCCCAGCAGACGGCGACGTGAGGCACCCAGCGTGCGCATTACCGCGACCTCGCGTGCGCGCTCGTCGCGACTGACCTGCGCGGCGGCCAGCGTGACCAGCGCGGCAGCGATCAGCGTGAACAGAAACACCATCTCGACCGCCAGCGCGCCGCGTTCCATGATCTCGCGCACCTGGGCCAGGATCGGCCGCACATCGAGTACCGAGACCGCCGGGAAACGTTCGGTCAGTTCCAGGGTCAGCGACTCGCTGGCCTGATCGAGATACAGACTCGACAGGTAGGCGACCGGCAGTGTCTCGGCCAGCACCGGCGTACCGACGACGAAAAAATTCACGTTGAACGAGTCCCACGATACCCCACGCAGGCTGGTGACCGGCGCGCTGACGGTCTGCCCGGCCACATCGAAGCTCAGGGTGTCGCCGACCCGGATACCGAGGCTGTTCGCCAGCCCCTCCTCGACCGAGAACGCCGGGCGGCGGGCCGCCTCGCTGTCCCACCAGCGGCCGGCATGGACGCGGTTGTCAGGCTGCATCGTGTCGCTGAAACCGAGGCTGTACTCGCGCGCCGCCAGGCGCCGCGCGCGCGTGTCCGTGTAGGACTCCGGCTCGACCCTGCGGCCGCTGATCGCGATCAGGCGCGCGCGCGTCGTGGCATGCAGCCCGGAGTTCGGGATCTGCCGCTGCGCGAGCAACGCGGTGAGCGCCGAGCGCTCATCCGGCTGAATGTTGATCAGGAAGTGATTGGGCGCCTGTGGCGGCAGGCTGCCCTGCCAGGTCTCGATGATGTCGACGCGGACCACCGCGAGCAGCAGCAGCAGCGTGATGCCAAGGCCGAAACCCGCCAACTGCAGCAGGGTCAGCTGCGGGTAGCGCGCCAGTGCAGCGAGACCCAGCGCGGCGGCGCCGCCGGTGCGACGCAGCGGCGCCAACAGGAACAGCAGCAGGCGGCCGGCCAGCATGAACAGCGCCAATGCAGCGACCAGCGCCAGCGCCATCCCCAGGGCCAGCCGTGCATCCTGCACCTGCCACATCATCAGCGCGACGAATGCGCCCGCCGCCAACAGCCAGACCAGCCAGCCAGACAGGCCCTGCACCTCCAGCTCGCGGCGCAAGACCCGCAGCGGCGGCACCCGGCCGATGCGCAGCAGGGTCGGCAGCGCGAAGCCGACCGCCATGCTCAGGCCGAACAGCAGCCCGACCAGCACCGGGCGTGGGCCTGGCAGCGGCAGCGACTCGCCGAACCAGTCGCCCAGCACCGCGACCAATGCCTGTTGACCGAGCAGGCCGAGCAGGCTGCCGACCGCGGTGGCCGCAATCACGACCGCCAACAATTGGCCGAGATGCCAGCGCATCACTGCGCCACCGCTCATGCCGAGGGTGCGGAGCACCGCGGCACCGTCGAGCGCACGGTCGACATAGCGCCGGGTCGCCAGCAGGATCGCCACACCGGCCAGCAGGCTGGCGCACAATGCGGCGAGACTGAGAAAGCGGCGCGCCCGCTCGATCGCGGTGCGCAGCTCGGGGCGGGCGTTCTCCAGGTCGGCCAGTTCGCTGCCCTGTGGCAGCCGCTCGCTGAGCCAGGCCCGCAGCGCAACGACCTGGTCCGCATCGCCGGCCAGCAGCAGACGGTATTTGACCCGGCTGGCCGGGCCGAGCAGGCCGCTGCGCTGCACGTCCGCATAGTTGATCATCAGGCGCGGAGCGAGCTGGAACAGGTTGCCACCACGATCCGGTTCGTCGAGCAGAACGCCGCCGGCGCGCAGGCCGAGCTCGCCGAGCCTGAGATCAGTCCGGCCGATCACCGCGCCCAAGCGGTCGCGCAGGCGGCCCTCCAGCCAGGCCTCGCCAGCGGCCGGTGGGCGTGCGGCTGCGCCGCCCGGCGTCTGTACCTGCAGGCGGCCGCGCAGTGGATAGGGTTCCTCAACCGCCTTCACCTGGACCAGCAGTGGCCGTTCGTTGGCGATGATCACGCTCGGGAAGGTGACGGTGCGCGCATGCCGCACACCCAGCGCATCCGCCTTTTCGAGCCATTCGGCCGGGATAGCCTCGCCCTGCTCGACGACCAGATCGGCGGCCATCAGTGCAGCGCCCTGCAGCTGCAGGGCGCGCTCGACGCGTTCGGCAAAGAATGCCACCGAGGTGAGCGCAGCGACCGCCACCAGCAGCGCGGCCAGCAGCAGGCGCAGTCCCGGGTCGCGCAGCGCGCTGCGCCAGTGCGCCAGCGTCAGCCAGCCGGTATTCACGATCCCGCCTGCAGGCGCCCGGCCTCGATTTGCAGCACCCGGTCGCAACGCATGGCCAGCTGTTGATCGTGGGTAACCAGCAGCAGCGTGCTCCCGGCGCGGTCGCGCAAGTCGAACAGCAGCTCGATGATGCGCTGCCCGCTGGCCGCATCCAGGTTTCCGGTCGGTTCGTCGGCGAACAATACCGCGGGGTCACCGGCGAATGCGCGCGCCAGCGCGACTCGCTGCTGCTCGCCGCCGGACAGCTGGCGCGGCAGGTGCGACAGACGTTCGCCCAGTCCGACCTCCTGGAGCAGGCGCTCGGCCTGCACCCGTGCGCCGCGCTGGCGGCCTATCTGCAGCGGCAGCGCGACGTTCTCCAGCGCGGTCATGCCGGGCAAGAGCTGAAATGACTGGAACACGAAACCGACCCGGCCGGCGCGCAGCGCAGCGCGCGCGTCCTCGTCCATCGTCGACAGGTCCTGGCCGAGTAGAGCGACCTGGCCGGTGCTTGGCTGGTCCAGACCGGCGAGCAGACCCAGCAGGGTCGACTTGCCGGAACCGGACGGACCGAGGATTGCCACCACCTCGCCGGCATTGACCTGCATGTCGATCGCCGTGAGGATGTCCAGGGTACGGCCATCCGACATCCTTACCCGTTTACCCAGCTGCGTGGCTGCTATGCGAATCGTTGCTTCCATCGTCCTACTTATGCTCGTTGCCCTGACGCCTCTGCATGCCAACACGACTGCCAGGATCCTGGTACTCGGCGATAGCCTCAGCGCGGCCTACGGCATCGACAAGCAGCGTGGCTGGGTCGCGCTGCTGCAACAACGCCTCGATCGACTCGGCGAGGGCTACGCGGTGGTCAATGCCAGCATCAGCGGCGATACCACGCGCGGCGGTCTGTCGCGACTGTCCGCGGTAATGCAGCGCGAGCGTCCGACGATCGTGATCATCCAACTCGGCGCCAACGATGGCCTGCGCGGTTTCGACCCCGAGCTCACCCGCGCGAACCTGCGCCAGATGATCGAGCAGGTACGCGCCGCAGGCGCCGCGATTCTGCTGCTCGGTGTCAAACTGCCGGCTAATTATGGCAAGGCCTATGGTGAGAAGTTCCACCACATCTACCTGGATTTGGCCCGCGAACAACAGGTCACCCTGGTGCCGTTCTTTCTCGAAGGCGTGGCCGAGACGCGCGAACTGATGCAGCCTGACGGCATCCACCCCGGTGTAGACGCGCAGCCGCGTATCCTCGACAACGTCTGGACCGGACTCGAACCCCTGTTGAAATCGCGCACCGATTGATTTTCCCGGCGCGGGGCGGATGACGACGGGCGTTGAGTGCGGCATCAGCGCAAAAAATCCCGCCGTGCGGCGGGATCTTCGAGCTCGCCGACCCAGCCTCGCCTGTTGACCAGGCGGGAGGGTCGCGAACGCATCAGCCCTTCACGTAGTCCTCGATCCCCGGGTTTCCGGCGACATTGACCAGCTTGGGCGTATTCAGCTTGTCGATCTTGGCCGTGCCCTTCAGGCGCAGGTAATCGGCCACCACCTCCCAGATCGGTCGACCCGGCGACTGCGATCCGACGGTCGCCCAGCCGGAGACCACGTATTTCTTGCCCGCATCCACCAGCGTGCCGTCGTCCAGCGTCATATTGCTGATCCGCTTGCCCATTCCCGCGCTCGGGTCGCACACGTAGTCGAGTCCGCCCACCCGCACCATATCGCCACCCTGCTGGTAATACGGATCCGCGTTGAACAGGTTGTCGCACACGTCCTCGAGGATGTCCTTGATGTCCTTGCCGGTCATCTCGCGGCGATAGGTCTCGGGATAGGTGATGCAGGTCTGATCCATCACGTTGTCCAGGGTGATGTCCTGGCCCGGCAGCACGGTGGTGCCCCAGCGGAAGCCCGGCGACAGCGATATCTGCGCATCGTTGACCTCGTTGAGTGCGTCGCAGATGACCTGGTCAAAGGTGCCGTTGAAGTTGCCGCGGCGGTACAGCGTCTCGCCCGCAACGGCGAGCTTCTCTTCCAGCTGGCCCTTGTACGGCGCACGCACCTCGTCGATGTACGCCTGCATACCCGCATCCGCCGGCAACAGGTTGGAGAACACCGGCAGCAGCCGGTAGCGGAAATCCTGTACCTTGCCGTTGCGCACATCGAGGTCCATGACCCCGAGGAACTTGCCGTTCGAGCCGGCATTGGTCACCAGCGTCTTGCCACCGGCGTTCTTGACCACGCTGGGGGCCGGCATGCCGTCGTGCGTATGACCGCCGAAGATCACATCGATGCCGCTGACGATGGAGGCCATCTTCAGATCGACGTCCATGCCATTGTGCGAGATCACGACCACCACGTCGGGTTTTTCGTTCTCGCGGATGGTGTCGACAACCGCCTGCATATCCTCGTCGCGGATACCGAAGGTCCAGTCCGGGATGAAGCGCTGCGGGTTGGCGATCGGCGTATAGGGGAAGGCCTGGCCGATTACTGCGACACGGGCCCCACCGACCTGCTTTATCACGTACGGCTTGAATGCCTGCCCGCTGTCTTCGTCGAAGTCCGCGAAGTCGGCGAAGCGGTAATCGAACAGCGCGTCTTCGCGTACCTTGACGTTCTGCGCGACGAAGTCGCCCTTGAACTCGCCCACGTTGGCAATCACCTCCGAGTCCAGGTAGGTGAATTCCCAGTGGCCGGTCATCACGTCGACGCCGAGCAGGTTGCAGGCCCCGACCATGTCCTTGCCGCGCGTGTAGTAGGCGGTCCCCGAACCCTGCCAGGTATCGCCGCCGTCGAGCAGCAGGCTGTTGCCGGGACCGCGGTCGTCACGGATGCGGTCGACCAGCGTCTTCAGGTGTGCGAACCCGCCCACCTTGCCGAATTTCGCGGCCGCGCCGTCAAAATCCAGATAGCTGAACGCGTGCGCCTCGATACTGCCGGGGGCGATCTGGAAATGCTTGAGCAGCGCGTTGCCGACCAGATGGGGGGGCTGGCCAAGGCCAAAACCGATACCCAGGTTGACATTCGGTTCGCGGAAATAGATCGGGTTGAGCTGCGCGTGGGTGTCCGTGATATGCAGCAGGGAGACGTTACCAAACTTTGGCACCTCGTAGAGGTCCGAGGGCTGGCGGGCTGCGGCGAACACCGAGGACGGCATCCAGCCGGCGGCACCGGCAATACCCATGAGCTTGATAAATTCGCGTCGCGACATTGACATGTTCGGGCCCCCTCAAAGAAGAAATATTTCTGATGTTATTGCGTCGCGGCCTGACAGCGACCGACTGAATCGTTAGTGCACGGATGGATTAAGACCCGCGACGGGCCAGTGTATTCCCAACAGGGCAAAAGTAAACCCGGATAAAGTGGGCCTGGGCGCGGCTGCGCAGGCGTATTTTCCACCTCAGGCAGGCAAGGCTGGTCGCACCGGGCACAGGTCACATCCCGATGTGAGCGCAGCCGGCGCGACAGTACCGCATAACAACACAAAGGGAGGGGTTTGAGGCGGCGGGCCAGCCCTGGTCTGGCGCCCTGCCGGACGGGATCGCCCGGCGCCCGTGGTAGCGGTCTACCTGTTCAACAGGTCGTTCATCAGCATCGGTGGCGAGATCGCGTAGCCCTGGGCGAAGTCCACCCCGATCTCGCCCACCAGGCCCAGGATTGCCTCATCGGCGACATACTCTGCAATCGTCTGCTTACCGAGGAAGTGGCCGATGTCGTTGATCGACCTGACCACCGCAAGATCCTCCCGGTCGGCGGCGATCTTGCGCACGAACACGCCGTCGATCTTGAGCCAGTCGACCGGTAGCTCCTTCAAGTAGGAGTATGACGCGAGGCCACTGCCGAAATCGTCCAGCGCCAACTTGCAACCCATCCGCTTCAACTCGCGAATGATCCCCGCGGTGCGCGAAAGGTCGGCGATAGCGGCGGTCTCTGTGATCTCGAAGCTGAGCCACGACGGATCGATACCGGTGCGCTGGAACTGTTGACGCACGAAGTCGACGATCCCCGGGTCGCTGACCGTCTGCCCGGACAGGTTGATCGCAAAGCCGTGCAGCGACGGCATGAGCCCGGCGTGCGCCGCGACCCACTCCATCACGGTCTTGACCACCCAGCGATCGACCGCGCGCATGCGATTGTAGCGCTCGGCGGCCTCGATGAATTCGGCGATCGGCAGCGGTTCCGAGGCGCCGCTGGACACGCCCAGCAGAACCTCGTAGTGCGGCGCCAGCCTCTGGTCGGGACGGACCGGCACGATCGGTTGACAGCGCAGGTGCAGCTGACCGCGGTCCAGCGCCTCGTCGACCTGCACGACCCACTGCACCGACTCTTTCTGCCGAGCGATATCCGGGTCCTCGGCGCGGTATCGATACACCTGCCCACCGCCAGCCGCCTTGGCCACGGACAGCGCGTTCTCGGCCGCCTGAAGGACCCCGGCCGGCGTGCCTGATTCGCTGGCCAGGTCGACCACGCCGACCGAGACGCTCAGGCCAAGTGCCTGGCCCTGCCAGTCGAACGGCATCGCCCGCACCGCGGCACACAGCTCCTGCGCCCATTGCTCGCCGCTACCCACCGCGAGTTCGGGCAGCAGCACCGCAAAGCGATCGCCGCCCATGTGCCCCAGCACCTTGGCCCCGCTGGTGCGTTCGAAGAGGCGCGCCAGCCCGATCAGCAAGCGGTCACCTGTGTCATAGCCATGGATATCGTTGACCAGGCGGAACTGATCGACATCGATCCATAGCAGCACGCCCGCATCTGCCGGCCGACCGGGCACGCCCAGCGCATTCTCCAGGGCCGCATGAAACTGCCGCCGGTTGATCAGGCCGGTCAACGAATCATGTGCCGCCTGATAGGCCAGGTGATCCTGCATGCGCTGCAGGATCCCGTCGACCGCCCGCTCACTCATGGCCCGGCCATCCGCGGCGTGCAGTCGGATGCGCCGCCGATGCAGCCCCGAGGCAAGCTCGCGCAGCTCCATCTCGCGCGCCTTGATACCGCGATGGTCGACCAGCACGAACAGTTCGCGATCTTCGCGGATCCATGCGACGCGCAGGTCCTGCCTGCCTTCGGGTTCATCCACCATCCGCAGCCGGTCACCGACCCCGACGGCCGCACAGCGCTCGAGGTAACCCTGCCAGACGCCCGCTTCGATGCCGTCGGGCGGACTCTCGCCGGTGGGTGCGGCGGTGCCGTCGTCGAGCACCGGCATCTCGATCAACTGCGCCTGCGGCGACAGCCGATCCAGCAGCGCGAGGCGCAGCCGGTCCTCCAGTGCCTCGCGACGGAATGGATCAAAGGCCACCGTGTCGAGTTCACGGCGGATCTGTTCGAACAGCCGCTCCGGCTCGATCGTCGGGGCCTCGCGGTCGTACGGCTCACCGCCCAACGCGGCGACCAAACTGTCGAGCACGCCGAGTTGCTCGCCCAACCGCCCGCTGCCCGTGTATGCTTTCAGCCAGGCGAGCTCGAGCGCCGCACGCCAGCCGACCTCGAGCAGCTCCGGTACCATCTCCGGCACCTGGGCGCCCGCATAGCGGCGATTCAGTTCATCGACTACCGCGCGGCGCGCGCGGCGCACCTGGTCGCGACCCTCGCTGGCCTCGACCACGCGCTCGACGCGCCGCTGATAGAGCCGGCTTTGCTCATTGGCCAAATCCCCGATGGAGTCCGCGATAGAGCGCAACAGCTGCGCATCCGCGGTACCGTCGCGCACCGGCGCGAGCAGTTCCGTGACGCGCCGGCGCAGCGGGTCATCGGCCGGGGCGGCATCCGGGGTCGCTCGGAACAGCTGCAGGTGGCCCAGGCCGTCGACGATCGCGCGCAGCGGATGCTCGCGGTTCTGAAAAAACGCCCGGTCGGAGGCCGCCTCGCGTGCCATGGGCTCGCCCAGCTGGTGCAGCCACTCGGCCAGACTTTCGGTCATGTCCGGTGCCTCGGCGACGTTCTCGACCATCTCGCGTGCCAACGATTCACATTGCTGGACCTCGCGCGCCATCATGGCCTCCAGCACGGCCGGGGCGATCACCGGACCAGTGCCACCAGCGCCCCGCATAGCGGCCACCGCGGCCGGCACACCAGGCGCAGCAGCAGTGCCAGACGCAACGTCGTCGGGGGTGCTCACCGCGATCGTTGCCGAAGCACCATCATGCGCGTCCGCCGGGCCTTTTACCCGGGGTGCAGAGGCCGCCGTTGCGCTGATGCGCGCCACAACGGGCTGGCTGGGGAGCTGCGCTGCGGGCACGCCGACCGCGTCGAGCGCTGCGTCGAACTTGTCGTACAGCTCGGACAGCCTGGTGCCGAAGACCTTGGCCGCACGATCGAACAGCACGCGGCGCGTTGTCGCACCGAACTCCATCCGCCTGGCCACATCCTTCAGCGAGGTCGCGAAATGCTGCGGTTCGAACGGCACCGCCAGCGGTCTTGCGCTGGCACCCCCGCGCAAGGCCGCGAGACGCGAGCCGAGCGCCGAGAGCTGACTGCTAAAGCGGCGCTCCAGCAGCGTCCCCAGGCGCGAGGCCTCGAGCCAGCGTTCGAAATCGTCCCTGTCGACCAGCGCCAGCTCGCCGGGGGTAGGCTGGTCCGGCTGGGTTCCGACAGTCTGGATGTCGAGCGCGGTATCCAGAATAGCCTTGATCAGCAGATCGCTGCTGCGCAGCCTTTCCAGGGCCGTCATATCGCCAAACAGCTGCTGCTGCTCGGCATTCGATTTTGCCTGGTCGGCACTCTCCAGCAGGTCTTCAGAGGTCTTGACAAGTAACTCGCGCAACAGGCCCGGTAATTCACCGCGCGCCACGTGCCGCAGTCTTGCCAGGCAGCGGGCCTCGCCCGCCGGGTTCGGGTCCGTGGCGGTGGCGATCTCGCTCCCGGCCAGACGGTCATGGGTCTGCAACACGGCGACGAACGCCTCGGAGGGCCTGGCGAAAGCGATCCCGAGGTAGTCGTCCTGCACCCAGGCGACGACCGCCGGAAGGGCAATGGTCCTGGCACCCGCGTCGTCCAGCAACTCGGTGTGCAGCTTGACCTGTTGGCCGACCTTGAAGTCGACCCGCGCGGAACCGGACTGCCACTGATGCAACAGCATTCCGCCGCTGCAGTAGTCGCGCACGATACAGTCGCGCTGCTGGCCATCGGGCGATTCGATGCGTCCGGCCAGCCGGGTCTGATAGCGCTTGTGACGCCGGCGCTCGTTAGCGGCCGTGAGCGCAGCCATACCTTGGCGCCGTACATGAGAGTTCGATGACGTTCATCCCGCTGATCGGCCTGATAAGCTCATTACCCTGTGTTTATCGCCAGCCCAGGGCAAAAGTTGAAGCCCGTCAAGGCCGGGGCAGCAGTGGCTGCGGTCACCGGCGCGAACGGCCAGGCCGGCGGCAGGCCCGGTACCAACCCGGATGCGGACCGAATCGAGAACAGCGATAGGTGGATGAGATGTCTGAATATGCCCAGTCGAAGCCCCTGATCCGACCCGCCGGCGAACACGACCTCGGGGCGATCCTGGCCTTGTACGCGCAACCCGACATGGACGATGGCGCGGTGTTGGGACTGCCGGAGGCCCGCCGCGTATTCGCACAGATGGCGCAGGTTCCGGATTACACGCTGTACGTGGCGGAGCTGGACGGCCAGACGGTCGGCACCTTCGCGCTGCTGATCATGCCGAACCTGGGACACTGCGGCACCCCGGCGGGTGTGCTAGAGGACATCGCGGTGGCACCGGAGCTGCACAGCCGCGGCATCGGCACCGCGATGATCGAGGAGGCGGTGCGCCTGTGTCGCGCCAAGGGCTGCTACAAAATGACGCTGTCGTCGAACATCCAGCGCAGCCGCGCGCACGACTTTTACGACCGCCTGGGTTTCGCGCGGCACGGTTACAGCTTCCGCATTGATCTGACCGTGAACGGTTCCGACTGAGCCGCACCGGTGCGCGCCGCGACGCACCTGCGGTTACTCGCCCCGCGGCGGCCGTTTGAACAGTTCGGCCATCTCGACCGGAAACGGGAAAACGATCGTCGCGCCCTTAGAGTTGGCCACTTCGCTCAGGGTCTGCAGGTAGCGCAGCTGGATGCTGACCGGGTTGCGGGTCAGCACCTCGGTGGCGGCCAGCAGCTTCTCCGAGGCCTGCAGCTCGCCCTCGGCATGGATCACCTTGGCACGCCGCTCGCGCTCCGCCTCGGCCTGGCGGGCGATCGCCCGGATCATCGACTCGTCCAGGTCGACATGCTTGATCTCCACGTTCGCGACCTTGATCCCCCAGGCATCGGTCTGTTTGTCGAGGATCGCCTGGATGTCGCGATTGAGCTGATCACGGTTCATCAGCATCTCGTCGAGCTCGTGCGCGCCGAGCACCGAGCGCAGCGTGGTCTGTGCCAGCTGGCTGGTGGCCATGATGAAATCCTCGACCTGGATGATGGCGCGCTCCGGGTCGAGCACGCGGAAGTAGATCACCGCGTTGACCTTCACCGAGACGTTGTCGCGCGAGATCACGTCCTGGGTCGGCACGTCCATCGTCACGGTGCGCAGATCGACCCGCACCATCTGCTGGATGCCCGGGATCAGGATGATCAGGCCCGGTCCCTTGACGCGCTGGAAGCGACCCAGAAAGAACACCACACCGCGTTGGTACTCGCGCAGGATCTTGATCGACGCGAACAGCAGTACCGCGATGAAAAACACCACCCCCAAGGTCACCGCATTCATATCAGTCGTCCTCCGATTCCTCGCTCGACGGCACCACAGTCAGCCACAGGCCTTCCAGCGCCGTCACCTTGACCCTCTGCCCCTTGTGGACAGGCTCGGACGCCCGCGCGTTCCAGGTCTCGCTGTGTATGCGCACCCGCCCACTGTGCGCGAAGTCCTCCTCGGCGACGCCGATCGCATGCAGCATCTGCTCGCGACCGCTCACCACAGGCCGCTTGCGCGTCTTGAGCGCATAGCCGAGCACGCCGACGAACAGCGCCATGCCGAGGATGGCGAAGGTGGCGATCAGCGGTACGGCGACCCCGATCTGCCCACTCTCGTCACGGTACAGGATCACCGAGCCGATCACGAACGCGATTGCGCCGCCGATGCCGAGCGCACCAAAACTGGGCACGAACGCCTCGAGCACCATGAAGGTGACCCCCAGCACCAGCAGCGCCAGCCCGGCATAATTGACCGGCAAGGCCTGGAATGCGAACAGCGCGGTGAGCAGCGCGATCGCGCCGATCACCCCGGGCAGGATCGCGCCCGGATTGGCCAGCTCGTAGATCAAGCCGTAGATGCCGACCAGCATCAGTACGTAGGCGATGTTCGGGTCGGTGATCGCGGACAGGATGCGCGTCCGCCAGTCCGGATCGAATGCCTCGCTGGCCAGGCCGGCGGTGTGCAGCGTGACCGACTCGCCCAGCACCCGCACCTCGCGGCCATCGATGCGCCGCAAGAGGTCCGGCACATCCTGCGCCACCAGATCGATCACGCCGCGCTCGAGCGCCTCGTCGGCGGTCAGATTGTCGGCCTGGCGTACCGCACGCTCGGCCCATTCGGCGTTGCGTCCGCGCAGCTTGGCGAGGCCGCGGATGAAGGCCGCGGCATCGTTGATGATCTTGCGCTCCATCTTGCTGCCGGCCGTGGCGGTCTTGCGCGCTGGTTTGTCCGCCGGCTCCTTACCCGCCTCGCCGCCGGCGTCCGTAGCGTCCTGCGCCGTGGTGCCGCTGTCGTCGGCCGGCTCCGACTGCCCGTCCTGGTCCGGCAACCCGGGAAAGCCACCGATCTGCACCGGGGTCGCCGACCCCAGGTTGGTGGCCGGCGCCATCGCCGCGACATGACAGGCATAGAGGATATAGGTGCCCGCACTGGCCGCCCGCGCGCCGCTGGGCGATACGAAGCACACCACCGGCAGCGGCGAGGCGAGGATGTCCTTGACGATGTCGCGCATCGCCGCGTCCAGGCCGCCGGGCGTGTCCAGGCGCAGCACCAACAGCGGCGCGGACGATGCCCGCGCCCTGCGCAGTCCCTCGGTGAAGTACTGGGCGGTGATCGGACCGATGGCGCCGTCGATCTCCATCACCAGTACCTGCGGCGCAGGTTCCGGGTGTGCCGCCGGGCTGCCAGTGGCAGCGGGTATCAGGCCGCTGAGCAGCAGCAGGAGTCCGATCAGTAACTGGTGTCTGGTCATCGCATTGCGCTCCAGCGGGTTCGCCCGGTGTAGGTGACCCTGCCCCGGCGCCCCACCCTATAAGCTTAGTAGACCCCCCGATCGCCGATCAGGGTGCCAAACGCCCGGGCGCATGGTCGCTGACCGGTTGCTGAACGAGGCATATGCCATCCGACATCGGCGCAGGGGAGAAAAAACCGCGGTCGGCTCGCATGCCCGGGCGACATAAGGTGTCGCGGTACCCGGCGCTGGGTTATCCTGATCCACCACCTCAACATCGGCACTGCCATGAAGACCCACCCGGCCCAGAGGATCGCCTTTGCCCTCGCACTGCTCTGCTACGGCGCCGCCGTCGCTGGTGCGGTCGCTGCGTTCGTCTATGAAAGCGGCATGGCAAACGATCCGATACGGGCATCGCTGATCGCCGCCGTGGTGTTCTTCGTCGGCTGCGGCGTGGTGTTGCAGGTTATCGGCACGGCCCGGCTGAAGGGCATCCTCTCCGGTCGCGATGACGCAGACGGGCAATCCAATCAGGGCTCGTAGGCGAGGTTCGGCGCCAGCCAGCGCTCTGTCTCCGCAAGGTCCATGCCCTTGCGCCGCGCATAGTCCTCCACCTGGTCGCGATTGATCTTGCCGACTGCGAAATAGCGTGCCTGCGGGTGCGCGAGATACAACCCGCTGACCGAGGCGGCAGGAACCATCGCCTTCGACTCGGTCAGCCAGATTCCGGTGCCGGCCTCGACCTTCAGCAGATCCCACAGCAGGTCCTTTTCAGTATGATCGGGCGAGGCAGGGTAGCCCATCGCGGGCCGGATGCCCCGGTACTGCTCGTCGATCAATTGCGCATTACCGAGCGCCTCGTCCGCCGCATAAGCCCAAAGTTCCTTGCGCACACGTTCATGCAGCCACTCGGTAAGCGCCTCGGCCAGGCGGTCGGCCAGCGCCTTGAGCATGATCGAATGGTAATCGTCGTGGTCGGCCTCGAACTCTTCGAGCTTGGCCTCAATGTCGAGCCCTGCAGTGGCGGCGAATCCACCCACGTAATCCGCGATACCGCTGGCCTTTGGCGCGATGTAATCGGCCAGCGACTCGTTGTAGTGCCCAGCCGGCTGCTTGCCCTGCTTGCGCAGATTGTGCAGCGTCAGCAGCACACTCGTACGCGAATCATCCGTGTAGACCTCGATGTCATCACCGATCGCGTTCGCCGGGAACAACCCGACCACCGCAGCGGCTCGCAGCCAGTGCTGCTCGATGATCTGTTTGAGCATCGCCTGGGCGTCGGCATACAGTTTGCGGGCCTCCTCGCCCTTATGCGCATCATCGAGAATCTTCGGGAAGCGCCCCTTGAGCTGCCAGGTATGGAAGAAGAAGGTCCAGTCGATGTAAGGCACGACCTCCGCCAGGTCGATGTCGTCGAGTACCGTAATGCCAGGTCTGGCCGGCGCGGTAATAGGCGCCACGGACCAGTCGATCGGCGTGCGGTTGGCGCGGGCCTCGGCGATGGGCACCAGGCTGGCGGCCTCGTTCTTCGCCGCACGGCGCACGCGCACCTCGTCGTATTCGCTGCGCACCTCGGCGAGGAACTTCGGCTTCTGCTCGTCCGACAACAACGCACTGGCCACGCCGACCGCGCGCGAGGCATCGGGGACGTACACCACGCCGTGCGCGTATTCGGGTTCGATCTTGACCGCGGTATGCGCCTTGGAGGTGGTTGCACCACCGATCATCACCGGGACCGTGAAGCCCTGCCGCTTCATTTCCTTGGCGATGTGCACCATCTCGTCCAGCGACGGGGTGATCAGCCCTGACAGACCGATGATATCGACATCGAACTCGCGTGCCTTGTTCAGGATGGTCTCGGCCGGCACCATCACGCCGATATCGAAAACCTCGTAGTTGTTGCACTGCAGGACCACGCCGACGATGTTCTTGCCGATGTCGTGCACGTCGCCCTTCACCGTGGCCATCAGGATCCTGCCGTTGCTCTTCAGCTCGCCGCCAGCCGCGACCAGCGCCTGCTTCTCGGCCTCGAGGTACGGCTCGAGATAGGCCACCGCCTTCTTCATCACCCGCGCCGACTTCACCACCTGTGGCAGGAACATCTTGCCCGCGCCGAACAGGTCACCGACCACGTTCATGCCATCCATCAGCGGGCCTTCGATCACGTGCAACGGGCGCTCGACCTGCTGCCGCGCCTCCTCGGTATCCTGCTCGATGAAATCGGTGATGCCCTTGACCAGCGCATGCTCGAGGCGCTTGTTGACCGGCCACTCACGCCACGCCTTGTCCTCGACCTTCTCTACGTGCACCTGGCCGGCATATTTCGGTGCCAGCTCGACCAGGCGATCACCGGCCGAGCCGTCGTATCCGACCGGCTCACGGTTGAGGATCACGTCCTCGACCGCGTTGCGCAGCTCGTCGGGCAGGTCGTCGTAGACAGCGAGCTGGCCGGCGTTGACGATGCCCATGTCCATGCCGGCGCGGACCGCGTGGTACAGAAACACCGCGTGGATCGCCTCGCGCACCGGGTTGTTGCCGCGAAACGAGAACGATACGTTCGACACGCCGCCGGACACCAGCGCGTGCGGCAGGGTGCGCTTGATCTCGCGCGTCGCCTCGATGAAATCGACGCCGTAATTGTTGTGTTCCTCGATGCCGGTCGCGACCGCGAAGATATTCGGGTCGAAGATGATGTCCTCCGGAGGGAAACCGATCTCGTCGACCAGGATCCGGTAGGCGCGCGTACAGATCTCGACCTTGCGCGCCTGGGTATCGGCCTGGCCGATCTCATCGAAGGCCATCACGATCACCGCCGCGCCATAGCGCCGACACAACCGGGCATGCTCGCGGAACTTGTCCTCGCCTTCCTTCATCGAGATCGAATTGACGATCGACTTGCCCTGCACGCACTGCAGGCCGGCCTCGATGATCTCCCACTTCGACGAATCGATCATCACCGGCACCTTGGCGATGTCCGGTTCGCCGGCGCACAGGTTGAGGAAACGGCGCATCGCGGCGACCCCATCGAGCATGCCCTCGTCCATGTTCACATCGACGATCTGCGCCCCGTTTTCAACCTGCTCGCGGCAGATGCCGAGTGCCGCCTCGTAGTCGCCCTCGAGGATCAGGCGCTTGAACTTGGCCGAACCGGTCACGTTGGCGCGTTCGCCGACGTTCACGAACAACGAGTCCGCGGTGATATTGAGCGGCTCCAGCCCGGACAAGCGGCAGGCGACCGGGATCTCGGGCAGCACGCGCGGCTTCTTGCCTTCGACGGCCTTGGCTATCGCGGTAATGTGCGGCGGCGTATTCCCACAGCAGCCGCCGACCATGTTCAGAAAACCGGACTCGGCCCACTCGCCGATCTGCCGCCCCATGCCGTCGGGCGTCAGGTCGTACTCACCGAATTCATTCGGCAGGCCGGCATTCGGGTAGACCGCGACGTAGGTCTCGCAGACGCGCGACATCTCCTCGACGTACTGGCGGAGCAGGTCCGGGCCAAGCGCACAGTTGAGGCTCATCGCCAAAGGCCGGGCGTGGCGCAGGCTGTTATAGAAGGCCTCGGTGGTCTGCCCGGACAGGGTGCGCCCGGACTGGTCGGTGATGGTGCCGGACAGGATGATCGGCAGCTTGGTGCCCAGCCCATCGAACACCTGCTCCGCGGCGAACACCGCTGCCTTCGCGTTCAGGGTGTCGAAGATCGTCTCGATCAGCAGGATGTCCACGCCCCCCTCGATCAGGCCGTAGATCGCCTCGGCATAGGCCTCGACCAGTTCGCCGAAGGTGACGTTGCGCGCGCCGGGATCGTTCACCTCCGGTGATATCGAGGCGGTGCGGTTGGTCGGGCCAACCGAGCCAGCCACGAAGCGCGGCTTGTCCGGCGTCGAATAACGATCGGCCAGCGCACGCGCCAGGCGCGCCGATTCGACGTTCAGTTCACGGACCAGCGACTGCATGCCGTAATCGGCCATCGCAATGCTGGTCGCACTGAATGTATTGGTCTCGATGATGTCGGCGCCAGCCTTGAGGTAGGCCTCGTGAATCTCGCCGATCAACTCGGGCCTGGTCAGCGACAACAGGTCGTTGTTGCCCTTCAGGTCGCTCGGCCAGTCGGCGAAGCGCTCACCCCGGTAGGCGGCCTCATCGAGCTTGTAGCGCTGGATCATGGTGCCGTAGGCGCCATCCATGACCAGGATGCGCTCGGCCATTAGGGCCTTCAGTTGTGCGGTGCAATCGCGCGGCATGAGGGATCAACCCGGACGTGAAAAGCGCCGCATTATACAGCGCGACATGGGGCGCTGCCGCCGGGATCGCCGAATCGGGTAAAAAGCAAATAAATCGCTGCCGGACGGACATAAGCAGCTTTGAGGATACGCCACGCGTTGGCTGTGGTTAGATTGCGCCGGTCCCGCTGGTTAGGGACCAGGTCGACAGCGCCCCGTTCGACCGGTTCAACGATGTTCAGACTCCCCGCCGCACCAGGCGCACGAGACCTCGCCGCGTCGGCATTGGCGCGAGGCTGAACCACCGGGAGTCGACCCGGACGCGGCCCTGACGGCCCCGCTGTGCAATGTATCCCTTAGGAGGCAATCAGAATGGCAGAACTCTTTTCCGCAGACTGGATGAACGGCCTGAAAGAGGCTTGGAACGCCGACCCGGAGGTCAAGGGCCGATTGGCCGAGATCGGCTTCAACTCCGTGATCACCTGCGGATTCAAAAATGAAGACCAGCCGCGCGGCGTGTTCGTGGTCGAGAACGGCGAGTGCGTGCGTGCCGGCGACTACGATGGCACCAAGCCGGATTGGGACATGCGCGCCGATCGCGACAACTGGATGAAATGGGCATCGGACGGCATCGGCATGGCTGGTCTGGGTACCGCCTTCGCGATGGGCAAACTGAAATTTCTCAGCGGCGATTTCAAGGGCATGATCAAGGATCCGCGCATGGCCGGTCCGTTCGTCAAAAGCTTCGCGCTGATGAAGACTCTCGACACCCAGTGATCGCATTCTTGGCGCACGATCGGGGCGGTGCCCCGCCGTGAACCGATACCGAGCCCCGGCCCCGGCCGGGGCTTTGTTTTTCCGCCCCGGAACCCCGGGGCGACGGCTGTGGCGGTTGCATGGCGCTGCACATTCACCCGCGGCGCTGGTCGCGGTGCGGCGCAGGCGTCACCTGTTCGGGGGCACCGACTCGACCCAGGAATTGGTATTGCCCTGGATCTCACCGATCCGGCGATTGCGCCACCGTTCCTCGTCGTCCGGCGGATCGTCTCGATGCCATCCCAGCAGCATCTGGCGCTGGCGCTCGTAGATCGGCAATTGATAGTGGTCGGCCATGTACAACATGGCCCTGGCAATGTTGCCGCGCGCTGACGGGCGCGGCTCGACCACCCGTTTGCGGTAGTCGATCTCCAGATCACAGCCAGGTTCCACCCAATGCTCTCCGGCGATCTCGCGGTACGGGTACGCGCCGCGCTGCCGGTTGAGGTCCTTGCGGGCCGGATACATGTTGTGCATATCCGACTCTATCTGGTTGAATCTGCGGCTGCTGCGCCGACATGCGTCGCGGTCACCACAGCGCAATTCGCGGCCGACCCAGCTCATCGGAAAGACGTGTTCGATGTTGTAATCGCGGTCGCGGGCCGCGAAGTGGTCGCCGCAATACAGGCCCTCGCCGCCTTTCGGATACAGCTCGTGCCAAAAAATCGGGATGGTATCCAGATAGTTGCGCGGCTCCGCGGCCGCCAGCGGCGGGATCAGCAGGAGCAGAAACATGACATGCCTCACGTCGTGTCCTTTCAAGTCGAGACCGAGTCCGGGATAATCCCCCCACGGAAACAGAATTAAAAGTGAGTGCCGTGCCGATGGACGAGCCCCTGGTGGAAACTGAACTCGCCGATAGCGAGCCGCCGCGCCGATCCGGACCATGGAAGCTGATAGCCATTGTGGCGGTGCTGACCCTGGTCGGCGTCTGGCTGGTGCCGGGCGACAAGCCGGATACCAAGCCGGTGGCGACGCAGGCGAGAAGCGACGCACCCAGCCTGCTGACGCCCGGGCAGGCCCGGGTCGAGAGCAGCGCGCCGGCATCGGGCTTCGCCGAGACAACCGGCCAGGCCTCCGACAACCGGCCCGGGGCCCGGGCTCGCGCACTGATCGCCCAGATGCGCGCCGCCGGGCGGGTCGACCTGGACCAGGCCTATGCGGCCGCACAGCGCGCCCAGGCGGACGGTGAGCTGGCCGACGCCTACCTGCTGTATTTCTTCGCAGCGCGTGAAGGTCATGCCGACTCGGCCCTGATACTGGGCCAGCAGGCCGACCCGGGCAGCCGCGATCCGGCCAACAGCGTGTTCGAGGCGGCCGACCTGACCCAGGCGCACAAGTGGTACCAGATGGCCGCGCAGAACGGCAGCGCCGAAGGGCGCGAGCGCCTGGCCGACCTCAGATCCCGCGTTGAGCAGATGGCCGCCGCCGGCGACCAACAGGCGCAACGCATCTCGCTGCTATGGCAATGACGATGAACAGACTTCTCACGGCCCTGCTCGCGCTGACCCTGTCGCTCGGGGTGCTGATCTCGGGACCCGTCGCGGCGGCGGACCGCCCGCTGTTGATCTCCGGCAAGAAATCACTGTATCAGCGCGTGCTGTCGGTACCCGGGGCACAGATGTACGCCGCCGCGGGCAGCGAAGCCGGCACGGCCGTCACGCCGTTCACCGCGTTCTACGTCTACGCGAAGACCCACCAGGACGGCGCGCTGTGGCTGCAGGTCGGCACCGATCGCCACGGCGGCGTCAGTGGCTGGCTGCCATCGAGCAGCACGATCGAGTGGGCACAGGGCCTGACCGTGGCGTTTCGCGAGGCGGTCGGGCGTGACCGCGCATTGCTGTATCGCGATGCGGCCACGGTGCGCGAACTCGCCAAGAACCGCGACCTGGAACACTACGCGGCGCTGTACCGTTCCGCCGAGGCCGGCGAGACACGCGCGGACTCGCCGGTGGTCGCGATCCAGCCGCCGGGCAAGCTGGATATCCGCGAGAACTTCTATCTGGTGCCGATCCTGAAGCACGAAGACCTCTACCTGGGCAGCGAACAGGCCCGGCTGCTCGAGGTGTCCAGCGTGCCGCTGGACAGTGACAAACCGCTGCCGCCACCGCAACCAACAACCAAGGTCGCAGCCAAGGCCGCTGAGCCAGTCGCCACCGGGCAGGCCGACAGCGCCTACCGCGCAGGGCTGGTGTTCGCGATCGACGCGACCTTGTCGATGGACCCGTACATCGTGCGCACCCGCGAGGCGGTGATGAAGATCTACGACGCGCTGGGCGACGCCGGGCTGCTCGGCAACGTCAACTTCGGCCTGGTCGCGTTCCGTGATTCGCCGCAGGCGGTCCCCGGGCTCGAGTACCTGGCGCGTACCTATGTCGACCTGGAACAGGGCCGCAATCCCGGCACCTTCCTCAGCAGGGTCAACGACCTGACCGCAGCCAAGGTGTCCAGCCAGGACTTCATCGAGGATTCTTACGCCGGCGTAAAGCAGGCACTCGACGACATGGACTGGGCGCCGC
Source organism: Chromatiaceae bacterium (assembly GCA_022340805.1). Lineage (GTDB taxonomy): Bacteria > Pseudomonadota > Gammaproteobacteria > Chromatiales > Chromatiaceae > Thiosocius. The sequence continues at coordinate 25,819 of JAJDNF010000005.1, read as the reverse complement.
ACGCCGCGCGTTACCTGGTGCTGATCACCGACGCCGGCCCACGCACCGCGAACGACCCACTGTCGAGCACCGGCATGGATGCGGAGGCGCTGCGCCAGCTGGCGCGTGACAAAGGCGTCGCGATCTTCGTCCTGCATCTGCTGACCGAGGCGAACAAGGCCGATCATGCGAGCGCCGCGGCTCAATATCGCGAACTGGCCAAGTTTCCGGGCATCGGGAGCCTGTACTACGCAGTCCCGACCGGCGATGTGAACGAGTTCGGACATGTGCTCGACACGCTCGCCGGTCAGATCACCATGCAGGTGCAGATGGCGGCCGGCGCGCAGCCGCTGCCGGTCAAACCGGCCGAACCGCCGGCTGACGAAAATCCCCAGTTGGCCGCGCTGCAGAGCAAGGTTGCCAAGCTCGGCTATGCGCTACGCATGAAGTACCTGCAGCGCAACGAGGGTGGCAGGATCCCGAACGTGTTCAATGCCTGGCTGCTCGACCGCGACATCCGCGATCCGGAGCAGCATACACTCGACGTGCAGGTTCTTCTCACCCGCGACCAGCTGTCCGACCTGCACGACATCCTCAAGGGCGTCCTGCAGACCGCCGAGGAGGGGCTGCTGTCACCGCAGAACTTCCTGAACGAACTCAAGAGCTTGGCAGCGACAGTGTCGCGCGACCCGGAGCAGCTGGGCAGCACGACCGCGACCACCGCCGGGGCCGGCAACAGCCTCGCCGACCTCGGCTTCATGCGCGAGTACATCGAGGACCTCCCGTACACCGGTGAGGTCATGAACCTGTCGCTGGAGGATTGGGAGACCTGGCCGGCGCGCCAGCAGATCGAGTTCCTGCATCGCCTGGAAGACAAGATCAGCTATTACCGCGCACTGCACGATCACACCGACCTGTGGGTGAGCCTGGATGGCGGCCCGGTGAGTGGCGACTCGGTATTCCCGGTGGCGCTGGATATGCTGCCCTGAGCGTGGACCAGGCTGGTCGTGGCGTGTGCACAGGCAGGCTTTCAGTCGCGCCGAATGGCACGGATTGATCGGACAGCTACCGCAGGGGCGCGCCCACGCCTGTTTCGCCCGCTTGAAGATAAACAAAGAAACCTAAGAAATGGGCGCCGCGCGCCGCGCAGAGGACGTCTGAGCGACCACAGATCGCGAGTTGTGTCCCGCGCATAGTCAAAGAGGCCCGCGCCGCGAGGTGCACAAGAGTCAGGCAGGGGGCCGCTGAGCGCCCCATTGAGACCAGCAAAGGAACCCGTGGAAAACGTCTTTCAATCCCGCAGCAAGGCCAAACCGACCGTCTATCACCTGCGCGACGTGATCCGCGATCGCGCCTCTGAGGGCGTCACCTTTCGACTGCGCGTACCGGCGCTGCAGATAACCCAGGGTGAGAAAATCGCACTTATCGGCGAATCCGGTTGTGGCAAGTCCACGCTGCTCGACATGCTCGCCTTCATCGCTCAGCCCTCCCAGATTGCCGCGTTCCGCTTCCGTCCGGAGCGCGAGGACGACGCGATCGACGTGGCCCTGATGTGGAAAAAAAGGCAGATGAACAAACTGGGCGACCTGCGCAAGCGGCACATCGGCTATGTGATGCAGACCGGCGGACTGCTGCCCTACCTGACGGTGCGCGACAATATGTCACTGTCGCGCAGCGTACTCGGCCTGCCCGAAAACGACACCGTACAATCGCTGGCGCGCGAACTCGGCATCGCCCGACATCTCGACAAGCTGCCCGAGACGCTGTCGGTCGGCGAGCGCCAGCGGGTTGCGATCGGCCGCGCCCTGGCCCATGAGCCGTCTATCGTGATCGCGGACGAGCCGACCGCCTCGGTGGACCCGTTTGCCGCGGAAAAAATCATGTCGCTGTTCATCGGGCTGGCCGAAGAGCGCAATATCACCGTCGTGGTCGCCAGCCACGCCTGGCGCCATATCAAGCGTCTCGGCCTGAGACGCCTCGCCCATCACACCCACCGATCCAACGACGGCCGTACCACCGAGACGGTCGTCAACGGCTGAAACATCCTATGCGCCTGTTCAAGACTCTACGCCTCGCCTCGCGCGACTACGCCCACGAGTGGCAGATGTCGGGCTGCTTCGTGCTCGCGCTTGCCGCCGTGCTCGGCCCAATGCTGGTCCTGTTCGGACTCAAGTTCGGCATCGTCGGCGGCATGCTCCAGCAGCTGGTCGAGAACCCGGAAACCCGCGAGGTGCGCCCGGTGAGCAGCGGCCATTTCGAGACTGACTGGTTCGAGAGGATGCGCGGCCGCAGTGATATCGCATTCCTGGTACCGCGCACCCGCAGCATCGCCGCGACGATCGAACTCAACAGTGAAAAATCGGGCCACATCGTGCGTGCCGAGCTGATTCCCTCCGGGTATGGCGACCCGCTGCTGCCGGCCGGCGGCAGGGTTCCGGAGAGCATGAACGAGGTGGTGCTGTCGCAACTGGCGGCAGAGAAACTGCAGGTCGCAGCCGGCGACCGCATTGACGGCAGCGTCACACGCCACTACGCGGGCAAGAAAGAGCGCACCCATGTCGAGCTGAGCGTGGCCGAGGTGGCGCCGGTGGCCGCCTTCGCTCGCGAAGGCGCATTTGCCGATGTGCGCCTGGTCGAGGCGGTCGAGGACTTTCGCGACGGGCGCGAGGTGCCGGAGCTTGGCTGGCAGGGCTCGACCAATCCGGACGAGCGCAGCTATCCGGGCTTCCGCCTGTATGCGCGTTCCATCTACGACGTCGCGGCACTCAAGGACGACCTGACCGGACAGGGCATCGAAGTGCGCACCAAGGCCGGCGATATCGAGCTGGTCATGCGCATGGACCGCAACCTGTCGGTGATCTACTGGGCGATCGCGATCATCGGTCTGCTCGGCTTCTCGCTGTCGCTGGGCGCCAGCCTGTGGGCCAATGTGGACCGCAAGCGCAAGGAGCTGTCGGTGCTGCGCCTGGTCGGTTTCCGCACCGGCGATATCGTCTGGTTCCCGGTCACCCAGGCCTTGTATACCGGCCTGTTGGGTTGGGCGCTGGCGATCGCGATCTATTTCGCCGCCGCGTTCGCGATCAATAACATGCTCGCCGACCAGCTGGCGACCGGCCAGCAGGTGTGCATTCTGCTGCCGCAGCATTATGCGCTGGCGCTGGCAATGACGGTCGGGGCCGCGGTCGTCGCCGCCGCGCTGGCCGGCTGGCGCTCCGCGCGCATCGAACCGTCCGACGGCCTGCGCGAGATCTGATCGGTACGCGGCTCGCTGTGACGTTCAGCCTGTGTTCAGGCTGGGTGGTCCAGATTAGCTCTCAGGATCAGCGGTGATCCCCTTGCATCCCAGAGGAGAGCAGATCATGAGACTTTCGACCCTGTTGCTGAGTGCAGCACTTGCCCTTACCTTCGGCCTGTCGGGCACGGTCATGGCCGACGGCGACCGCGGACGCGGCCACGAACGCCACGAACGCCACGAACGCCACGAACGCCACGAACGCCACGAACGCCACGAACGCCACGAACGCCACGATAATGACCGTCATGGCGGCTATCGCCACGGGTATCGCTACCGCGGCGACCGTAACCGCCATGACAGCCACCGGCACGGATATCGTGTCTACGTGCCCGAGTACCGCTACGTGACCGAGTATCGCTACCTGCCGAGACCCCACGACAGCTGGTACGGCATCCACCTGTTCTTCGGCGGCTGACGACCGCAGACCGCGTGCCGCGCGGCAGCCGGGCCTCAGGCCACGGGCTGCCGCGCGGCTGCGTGGCGCCGTACCAGGTCGATGTGCTCGCGCAGCTGATAAAGCTGGTCGGTGAACGATAGCGGTACCTTGACGCGCTGCACCTCGGCCTCTATCCGGTCGAGTTCACGGAAAACCGCGGCGATGTCACCGGTCCCGTCGGCCAACAGCAGTTCAGCCTTTTCGACCTCGTCGTACCAGCGGTAGATGCGTGCGCGCATGCGCCAGCTGTAGATCGGCGGCATGACCTTGATCAGCGGGAACAGCAGCACCAGCAACGGCACCAGCATCACCTTCAGGCGGTCGACCAGCGAGGCGGCCCAGAACGGCAGGAAGCGCTGCAGAAAGGGCGGCCCGTGCTTGTAGTAGCGATCGGCCTCCGCGCTCAGCGGAAAGGCCAGCAATCCCGGCATCGGGAACTCGTCCTGGGCCTCGAACCAACCGCCGGCACGGTGTACGTCGTCGGCCGCCTGCAGCATCAGGTCGACAATGGCGGGGTGCAGGTCGGACCTGGCCACCAGGTTGGCGGTGGGCGCGAGCAGGCGAACCTCGCGGTCCGGGATGTTGGCGGCCAGATCGATCGTGCCTTCCGGCAGCTCGAGGTTGTTCAGAAAGCGATATCGGCGGCTATATGCCCGGGCACGTGTGAAATCCGCCAGTACGACCTGCGGCTGGCGCAGCAGACCGTCGATCAGGGCGCTCTGCGCCGACATGACGAAAAACGCGGCGTCGACCTGACCGGCCAGCAGTGCGTCGACCGCGGCCTGCCCGCCGATCCCGACCCATCCAGCCTGGTCGACCGCGTTGTCCTGCAGCAGGCGCCCGACCAGGGCACGCGTGCCCGACCCCTGCACGCCGACGGCGACACGCCGGTCCGCCAGATCGCCGAGCCGATCGACCGTCAGACCGGTGCGGTGAAACAACCACAGCGGCTCGTAGTAGACGCTGCCGAGCGAAACCAGCACGGGTCCTGCACGGCCATCGTCCACGCCGCCCTGGACCAGGGCCAACGACGCCTCGCCACTGCGCAGCAGCGCGAGGTTCTCGAGTGAGCCCGCGCTCGCGCGCAACTCCAGGGTAATGCCTTCGCGGGCGAGGTAGTCGGCATAGCGTTTGGCGAACGCGTGATAGGCCCCCTCGGGCGCACCAGTCGCCATCACCACGTGACTCGGCGGCGCCGGCTTGATGAATTGGAACGCCAACACGAACGCCGCGATCACCAGCAGCGCGGCCGGCGCGTAGACCATCAACTGGTGTCTCACCAAATCCCGCTTGCTCGACATGCGTTGCTCCCCCCTGCCCACGGCCAAGCCTAACCGATCATTCGCTCCACGAGCCGGTTGATATCCGCCACCTCGAGGTCCGCGCGCGGCAACGGGTCCGGCCAGTCGTTCGCCTCACGGTTCACCCAGACGGTGGTCAGACCCAGGTCGCGGGCCGCCTGTACGTCGCGCAGCGGATCGTCGCCGACATGCAGGAAGGCGTCCAGCGGGATACCGCTGCGCTGGCTCGCGACCTGGAATATCGCCGGATCGGGCTTTGCCGCCCCAACCTCGGCCGCAGTCAGCGAATGATCGAAACTCGCTCGCAGCGGCGTGTGCTCGATCTGCGAATTGCCGTTGGTCACGGACACCAGCGTATAGCGCGGGCGCAATTCCGCCAGCGCCCCGATGACCTCGGCATAGGGCGTGACGCGATTGCGCGCCGCCCGAAACACATCGCTGGCCGCGTGCGCCAGATCGACGTTATAGCCGTGCTCGGCGAGCAGGGTCTCGAGGGAACGCAGCCTGACCTCGGTAAGGTCGTGGGCGATATCGGGCCGCGCGTGGCCGAGCGCGATGCGGTGCTCGCGCAGTTGCTCCGGGGTGTAGCATGCGGTCAGCCGCGGTGCCTGACGATCCAGCCAGGCGTAGCACTCGACCTCGGCCGCATGGATCACCGGATGACAGGGCCACAGCGTGTCATCCAGGTCAAAACAGATCAGCCGGACGTGCTCGAACACGCCGGTCACCCGGGCAGATCAGCCGCTGACAGCGCCGGCTTCTTGGCCTTGACCATTTTGTGCACCAGATGACGGAACAGCATCCCGGGCGGCATGCGCACCCAGTGCGAACGCACGAACAGCAGCTGGTTGGCGGCGGCGGTCCGCCGCAGTCCCAGGCGCGCTGGCGCCATCACCTGCTCGATCAGCCAACGCATCAGCCGGGCCTGCGGGGCGGCTGGTGCAAAAACCTCGACCTCGGCGAGGAAGGCGGCGGATGGCGCCAGGCCGAGCAGATCGCGTGCGGTGCTGACCGCGTAGTAGAGCGGCCGGCCACAACCCAGCGCCCTGGCGCGGCCCAGGAGCAACTGCTCGAAGGCCGCGTCCTGGGCGAGGAAATGCTCGAACAGATCGCGAAAATCCACCACATCGCGCAGTCCGCCGCGCAGTTCGTCGTTCATGAACAGATGGATCGCGTTGTGCAGCAGCATGTCGGCCGGCGCGAGCGTGCGCACCACCATCCCGTAGGGACCGCTCACCAGCAGGGAATCGGCCCACAACTTCGCCGCATTGATCTGGATCCGGCTCACCGGGGGTGCCAGATTGTGGTGCAGATCGACCTCGATCTCGCGCTGCCGATGGACCAATGGCGGGACCTCGTGCATCCAGTCGCGGTAGTAGTGCTGGTCGTAGGCATCGAAGTCGCCGCTCGGCTGCCAGCCATCGCGGCCGAGCGCCTGCTCCGCTCGGACGATATCGTCCTTGGGTACCAGCAGGTCGATATCCGACAGGTTGCGCCAGCGGCTCGGCGGCAGCCCGGAAACCAGATAGGCCACACCCTTGAGCACCAGCGGGGGAATGTCTTCCCGGTCCAGCACACGCACCACATGGCGCAGCTCGCGCAGCGCCTGGACCTGGACATAGCGAGTCTGATTCAACGCCCCGCGCAGCTGGTCGACCAGGCGCGACGGCACCACGCCGAGCAGATCGTGCTGCTCGAGCAGGTACAGACACCGACCCAGCAGGCGCGCATTCCGCGCCAGCGGCATGAACCGGTTCCAGTCCTCGACGCCCCATTTGTGGACGATCGCCGGGCGCCGCAGAAACTGGATCAGCAGGTTCATCGCGGACTGCCGTGGGCCGCCGGGCCGGTGGCCTGGGCAAGGTCCATCAGCTGCACCACCGCGCGGTCGAGGCGGCTGTAGGTGAAGGTGAAGCACTGCGTCTGGCGCACGATCTGCGCGACGGCGCGAAACGCGGTCTCGCCCAACAGCTTGTAGTTGAAGCAGTTGAACGCAAGCTGGCGAAACGCCTCGGACTTGTCCAGCGGCGCCAGGTTTTCCGTGGCGCCGGCCAGGTAGCGCGGGAAGACCAGCCAGCGCGGCGTCGCGGTCCGCTGCTGCTGCGCGACGCTGAGCGCATCCGGGCGCAGATGGCGCACCCTGCCCTTGCGCGTCTTCGGGTAGGTCGGGCCCAGCGGCGCGGCACTGTCGAACTCGAGGATCGCCTCGATCGAGGTGTTCTTCAGTGGGATGCCGCGCGGCATCGCCAGCAGCTCCAGCGACTCCGGCCGCACCAGGCCAAATTCGTCCGACAGCAGGCGCCCGCCGCGCAGCGTGAGGGCGGCGGACAGCGTGCTCTTGCCCGAGCCGGGATGGCCGGGCAGGATCATGCCCGCGTCGCCGAAGGCCACGCTGCCCGCATGCAGCATCAGGTAGCGGTGTGCACTGGTCGCAATGCACCAGTTGAGGCCCCACTCGTAGGTCGGGAACGCGTTCTCCGCCGGCTGCGGCTCGAACGGCCGCAGCGCGTCGATCTCGAACAGCACCTGCGGCTGCAGCCATCGGCGCAGACCACGCGGGCGCTTGATGCGGATGTCGAAATCGACGAAATGTGGGCCGTCGTGACGCACGCAGCCACGATAGAAGAAGCCCAGGGTGTCGAGAAAGCTCGGGTCGGACGACCGCACCCGGACCTGGAACGGGCCTGCGTCGAGGGTCAGATTCTGTTCAGCCAAGGGCACCAGGAGGGGGCGCTGCCCGCCTCATTCAGTTTCGGGAGACTGTGATTCTACAAGTTCGGCGGCCTCGAGTGAGACCAGCGCGGCAAGAATCTGCGCCTCGGCCTGTTGCTCGAGCGCCACCGGGCCGGCGATGCGCTCGACGAGTGTGCCGCGCGATGCCCAGTGGTCATCCAGGACTGAGACGATCAGTGCAGGCAACTCACCGAGGAAGTGGGTCTCACCGCTGAGCGGATCGAACAGTGCACCCTCGCCGGGCTCGCCCTGCCAGACCGGGACGGGACCGGGGCGGCGCCAGACCCGCCTCTCCAGGTCAGCGACCGGCAGCGGTATCGGCAGGCTCACCCTCTGACAAAGACAACGACAGACTGGAGACCCGGGGTGACCGACAGCAGACAGGTCTGGGTAATCCCCTGGCCGCCCTGTTGTGGATAGACGCCGGTGTAATTGAAGGCGACCGGCTGACCGTTTTCCTCGATCTTCTCACCCAATAACAGAAAATAGCCGCGGGCAAGCGGGATGTCCTTGTAACAGAGCTGTGTCCCGTCGCCTGTAACTTTGGAGATGTCTAAGCTTCCGTTGAAATTCTTGAAGATGACCAGGCCATCGAGAACAGACGAAGGGAGAGGAGACGAATTGGCGTCCATTGCCACGAACACACTCGGGTCGCCAGGGACGTCAGGATTGGGAGAGTGAGTCTCGACAATCCTCATACCCGCCAGATCACAGAGACTGGGCTCTGCTTGAGGGCCTTCATCGGATTGGGGGATTCCACGGGACTGGGGGGGTAGACGGGACAGGGGGTTGGAACTCTGCCCGGAATCCGGCACGACCCAGTACGTACGCTCGACATAGGCGTAGCAATCCTGGCTTTCAAGGGTGCACAGCTGGTCTTTGGACGCCGGCATGATGGCACCAGCCAGGGCGTCTTGCGAGAAATCCTCGGAAAGGCACTGGAAGGCGCTCGCGGTGGCCAGCGCCGACCCCGGGCGCAGCGTCATGATCACCGGCGCAGCCGACAGCGCCTTGAACAGTTTTCGCCTGTTCCTCGAGATCTTTTCGTCGTGCGCTTCCATTACCACCACTCTCCAGAACCTGTTAACGGTTAACAAGCAAATTTAATGCCAGAGATGTATCTCTTTGTTTAGCAAGGCGCCGTCGCGCGCGTTTCGGGCCTCCGGCGCACCGACTGTCAATTTTTCTGACAGTCCATTGGGAAGCAAACGCCGAACGGACACGAGGGCCACTGCACATATAGATAGAGTGTACATGCGCCAGCGGTCAAGCCGAAATGTCAGCAGCACCCACGCAAGGCTACAGCCGCGGCAATACGCGCGCGTCCACGAACTCAGCCAGCGCGCGCATTGCCGGACGCCGCGCGCCAACCGCGACGATATAGCCAAGGGTGCGCGGGATATCGGCGAGGTACCCGGGTTTGCCGTCGCGGTGGTTGAGGCGCGCGAAGATCCCCGCCGCCTTCAGGTGGCGCTGCACCCCCATCAGGTCGAACCACTCGAGGAATCCCGCCCCATCGACGGTGCCTGTCAGGCCGACATCACGCGCCGCCGCATAAAATGCGCCGACCCAGGCATCCACTCGCCGCTCCGGCCAATCGATGTAGCAGTCGCGTAACAACGACACCAGGTCGTAGGTCACCGGCCCGGCCACCGCATCCTGAAAATCGATTACGCCCGGATTGTCGCGCTCGACCACCATCAGATTGCGCGAGTGAAAATCACGATGCACGCAAACCACCGGCTGTGCCAGCGCATTGTCGATCAGGCACCCGAAGGCCCGGCCAAGCATCGCCTGTTCGGCGTGCGTGCAGTCCAGCTGCAGATGAGTGGTCAGCAGCCAATCCGGAAACAGCGCCATCTCTCGCGACAGCAATGCCCGGTCGTATGGCGGCAGGCTCCCGGTGGGCGCGCGCTGCTGCAATTGCCGCAGCGCGCGCATCGCGTCACCGTACAGCGCATCCACCGAGTCGTGGTTCAGCGCCGCCAGGTACGACTGCGAGCCGAGATCCTCGAGCAGCAGGAAGCCCTGCGCAAGGTCCTGGGCGATGATGCGCGGGACGTGCAGACCGGCAGCGGCCATCAGCCCGGCCACCGCAACAAAGGGATGACAGTCTTCCTTGTCGGGCGGCGCGTCCATCGCGATCAGCGAGGACCCGTCCGACAGGCTGATTCGGAAATAGCGGCGAAAACTCGCGTCTGCCGACGCTGGCTCGATCCGGTGTCGGGGCAGGCGACAGGACTGCGCGAGCCATTGCTCGAGCTGTCGCAGGCGTTGTGGCATAAGATCCTCGACAGACCGCCCGTCGGCCTTGCGGCGGCCGGGCAAGAATTGAAGAAAACCTTATTCTATGAGATTTTAGCGCCCCTCTAACGACGACCACCCAGAAACCCGGCGCACCCAGGCCCGCGTCCCCGAGCGGATGGCGTCTGACTGCGGCACAGCACACCAGAAAACGCGAAGACCAGCGACGTGTCAGTGACCCAACGGACGATCTGCCTCAAACCGCTGCACGCGGCACTGCGTAGCGTCCGGTACCCGTTGACCATCGGCCTGCTGGGCGCGCTCGCGCTGAATGGCAATGCACCCGCCGACCAGGTTGCCTGGGATTGCCGCGCAGCGGCCGACGGACTGGGCTGGTCGTGCAGTCCGCGCAACGGGCCGGCCGAAGACACCGCCGTCGGGGCGACGGCGCCAACAGCACCGGGCCCGGCAGCCGCAGCGATGGCCGAAACGGTCACTGCGCAGCCGGCCCGACCGGCCACACCGCCCCCACGAGTCAGCCCCACTGCGCCGGCCAGCCCGGCCGCACCCATGATATCGGCCGATCGGAAAACCACCGCCAGCGCCGAACCGACAGCCGAACCGACAGCCGCACCGATGGCCGCACCGCCGCAGGCCTCGGGAACAAGCGCCCAGGATTCCGCCACCGCGGCGCAGCCAGCAGCGGTGGCCGGCACGGCTGCGCCAGACATGGATGCAACGCTCACGGTCGCCCCAGCCACTGGCAGGCCGTTGGCCAGGGAGAGTCTCGACGCTGGCATCGACTGGGCCACCTGCCCGGTCAGGCCAGCTGGCGGCCCAGCCGCGGTCGCAGCAGTCGATCAATCGCCGCCTATCGACGTCAGCGCCGACGCGGCGGTCGCCGAGTTCAACACCGAGCAGCTGACATTCAGTGGCAACGTCGAACTGACGCAGGGCGAAATGCGCATGCAGGCCGACCAGATGGTGCTCAACCGCGCCACCGACGAGGTGCATGCCAAGGGGAATTTCCTGCTCATCCGGCCGGATGTGCGCCTGGCAGGCGATGCAGCCGATTACCAGCTCAAGACCCGCCAGGGCAGGGTTGAACAGGCCAGTTACCGCGTTCCGGCGATGCGCGCCCGCGGCGACGCCGAGCGCGGCGAACTGCTCGGCGACGGCCGCAGCAGCTACAGCAACATCACCTTCACCACCTGCGCGCCTGGCGATGTCTCCTGGTTACTCAGCGCAAATGCGTTGGAACTGGACCAGCAGGAGGGCATGGGGATCGCCCGGCACGCCACGCTGCGCTTCATGAACGTGCCGATCCTGTACGCGCCGATATTCTCGTTTCCGATCGACGATCGCAGGCGCTCGGGCCTCCTGTTGCCCTCGATTGGACAGTCCAGCAATACCGGCTTCGACCTGAGCGTGCCCTACTACCTGAACCTGGCCGAGAACTACGACCTGACCCTGACCCCAAGGCTGATGTCCAAGCGTGGCCTGATGCTCGGTGGCGAGTTCCGCTTCCTCACCGAATCCACGCGCGGCACCCTGAAGGCGGATTTTCTGCCCGACGATCGGGAGTACGGACAGGACCGGGGCAGCGCCTCGTTATATAGCGTCACCCAGTTCAATCCACAGGCCACCGCCAACCTGCGCCTCAACTATGTGTCGGATAACGATTTCTTCTCCGACCTCGGCGGCGATCTGGCGGCGACCAGCACCACTCATCTGGAACGCGCCGGCGAATTGCGCTTTCGCAGCGACAACTGGGACCTGCTCGGGCGGCTCCAGGAATACCAGACAATCGACGACGCGATTCCTGTCCGCAACCGTCCCTATAGCCGCCTGCCGCAACTGCTGTTAAACCTCGACGATCGCGATGGCATCGCCGGTACCGCGTACCAGCTGGACGCGGAGTACGTGAACTTCTATCGCGAGAACTCGGTGCGCGGTCACCGGGTCAACCTGTTCCCGCGGCTCAGCCTGCCGATGCGTGACAGCTGGTGGTTCGTCGAGCCCAAGGTTGGCGCCCATTACACGGCGTATCAGCTGACCGACCAACGCAGCGGACTCGATGACGCACCGTCTTCGCTGGCCGGCATGTTCAGCATGGATAGCGGCCTGTATTTTGATCGCAGCACCAGTTACTTCGGCAGCGATACGATCCAGACCCTGGAACCGCGCGTGTATTACCTGCTGGCGTCCTACACCGATCAAGACGATCAGCCGGTGTTCGATACCGGGATATTCGATTTCAACTTCGACAACCTGTTTCGCTCGAACAGGTTCAACGGGCCTGACAGGTTCGGCGATGCCAACCAGGTCACCCTGGCCCTGACCAGCCGCATGATCGGCGACGAGTCGGGCGTGGAACTCCTGCGTGGCAGCATCGGTCAGATCCTGTATTTCGAGGACCGGGAGGTGACCCTGCCGGGTGAGACATCCCGCGACGACAGTACCTCGGCGTTCGTCGGCGAGGTCGCGGCGGAACTCGGCGGCGGCTGGGGCACGCGGGCCGGCCTGCAGTGGGATCCGACTGACGGCAACAACGGCACGATCGACCAGGCGCTGGCCCAGATCACCTATCGCGACCGCGATCGGCATACATTCAACGCGGCCTACCGGCTGCGCGATGGCGTCACCGAGCAGACCGACCTGGCCTTCTTCTGGCCGGTCGACGAGAACTTCACGCTGATCGGCAGGCACAACTACTCGCTGCAGGAAAGCCGACTGCTCGAGGCGCTCGCCGGGATCGAATATGGACGCTGCTGCTGGCGTATCCGCGCCTTGTTGCGCAGCTATACCGACGGCACCGGGGACAGCCACAACCTGGGCTTCCTGTTTCAGCTCGAGCTGAATGGCCTGGGCCGCTTTGGTGATCGAATCGACGACACCCTGAAACGCGGTATCTACGGCTACCGTGCAAACTACGAGGAATAACATGTTGCGCCTGCGCACCCTACTGCCCATCGTCCTGGTGCTGCTCTCAGCCTTCGCCACGGGCGCCGAAGATGCCGACCGCCTGCTGATAGACCGCATCATCGCTGTGGTCGGCGAGGACGTGGTGATGCTCAGCGAACTGCGCGATGAGGCGACCAAACTGGAACTGCGGCTGCGTCAGAAGGGCGTGTCACCGATGCCCCCAGCCGGCGCGATCCAGAAGCAGGCGTTCGACAGCCTGGTGCTGAAGAAACTGCAGCTGGCCGAGGCGGCGCGACTTGGCATCGAGGCGGACGAGGAAACCATGTCGCGCGCCATCGAAGCGATTGCCGAAAACAATCATATGACGGTCGCTGAGCTGCGCGACGCGCTGCAGGCCGAGGGGATGGACTTCGATAGTTTCCGGCGTTCCATGCGCGACGAGATCATCATCCGCCGACTGCGCAGTCGCGAGGTGACCAACCGCATCCAGGTCACCAAGTCCGAGGTGGACAGCTACCTCGAGCGCAGTGGCAGCACCGATGGCCGCACCGCCGTGCACCTGCTGTATATCCTGATCGCCGTCCCCGAGGGCGCCTCGCCGGCACAGCGCGAGGAGATGCGCGTCAAGGCGGCCGACGTTGCCGAACGCCTGCAGAAAGGTGCCGACTTCCGCGCCATCGCACAGCAGGTATCCGAGGGTCAGAACGCGTTGCAGGGCGGCGATCTGGGCTGGATCGATGTCAACAGCGTTCCACCGCTGGTACAACCCTATGTCGCAAAAATGAACAAGGGCGAGACCCGGGGGCCGATCTCCGCCGGTCGGGGCTTCCACATCATCCAATTGGCCGACGTACGCTATGGTGCCTCGAATATCATTCGTCAGACCCATGCCAGGCACATCCTGCTGCGCACCAACGAGGTTACCTCCGACGACGATGCCCGCCGGCGCCTCGAGCAGCTGCGCGAGCGCGTTCTCAGCGGCGATGATTTCGAGACGCTGGCGCGCTCCAATTCCGACGACACCGCGTCGGCGATCAAGGGTGGCGATCTGGGCTGGTCGACGCCAGGCAACCTGGTCCCGGCGTTCGAGGAGCAGATGGACGGGCTGCAGATCAACGAGGTGAGCAAGCCGTTCAAGACCCAGTTCGGCTGGCACATCGTGCAGGTCCTGGAACGGCGGGACTACGACGCAACCGACGAGACGCGGCGCGATCAGGCGCGCAAGGCGGTGCGCGACGAAAAGGACGAGGAGGCCCAGGACGCCTATCTGCGCAAACTGCGCGACGAGGCCTATATCGAACTGCGCTTCGACGACCTTGCGAACTGACACGCCGCGCAGGGCCCTGGCCTTGACCGCCGGCGAACCGGCCGGCATCGGTCCGGAGCTGTGCGTGCAGATCGCCCAGCGCGGCTGGCCGGTCCCGCTGGTCGTGATTGCCGATCCGAAACTGCTCGAAGAACGCGCCGCGCAGGTCGGCCTGCCACTGCAGCTGCAGACCGTCACCAACCATATCCCTCAGCAACCGGCCCCGCCGGGGCAACTGTATGTCCTGCCAGTGCCTCTGCGGCAACCCAGCCGGTGCGGCCGACTCGACCCCCGCAATGCCGCTTACGTACTCGACACCCTCACGCGCGCTGTCGATGGCTGTCTGGATGGACAATACGCTGCGATGGTGACGGCGCCCGTGCACAAGGCGGTGATCAACGACGCGGGGATCGCGTTCACCGGCCACACCGAATTTCTTGCCGAGCGCAGCACCGGGCACCCGGTCATGATGCTGGCCTGCCCCGGGCTGCGCGTCGCGCTCGCCACCACCCATCTGCCACTGCGCGCAGTCGCCGACGCGATCACCCCGAGCCTGCTGGACCGGGTCCTGCGCATTCTCGACCACGACCTGATCGCCCGTTTCGGCATCGCGCGGCCGCGCATACTGGTGTGCGGACTGAATCCGCACGCCGGCGAGGGCGGACACCTGGGCAGCGAGGAAATCGACGTGATCGAGCCGGTACTGCAGCAACTGCGCGCGGTGGGACTCAGTCTCGAGGGACCACTGCCGGCAGATACGGTGTTCACCGAACCCCAGTTGCAGCGCGCCGACGCGGTACTCGCGATGTACCACGACCAGGGGCTGCCGGTACTCAAGCACAAGGGCTTCGGCCATGCGGTCAACGTGACCCTGGGTCTACCTATCATCCGCACCTCGGTCGATCACGGCACCGCGCTTGACCTGGCGGGCTCGGGCCGCGCGGATCCGGGCAGCCTGATCGCCGCGTTGCAGATGGCCATCGAGATGGTCGACGTGGGCGATATCGAGTTTTGAAATGCGCGCTGGCCAGGGTTGGCCTGGTACTCACGATGCGCGGTGAACCCCGGCAGGCACCAGCATGCATCGATCGTAAACGCCAGCACCGCTACCGCTCACCGGCGGCGCCGATCGGTGCGACAGCGTGCCGACGCAAATGCGGGCGGACCCCCGCATGCCCGGCTCAGTTATGCCTGCCGCCCGTCGTACAAGGGCTAATGCAGATCCTGTCAGACGCCAGTCTGACCTGCCTGTCCGGGGCCGAGGACTGCGCCTGGATGCCGATGGTCACCGACAGTGCCAGCATCACGGCCAGGATCAGCAGCCCAAAAGGATCCGCCCTCCCAGAGGAACGGGATACAGAAACACGCATCGCATTCGCCCTTGTCATTCGAATTTGGGTAAGGTGTCCGAGATCCCGAATCGCGGCCGCGCGGCAGCTCACATTTCCACCAGCCGGCGGCGAAATCCCTGCCTGCGACGCAACCCTCGCATGCGCGCGGCAGGGCCCGGACAGGTCAGTTTTGCGCCGCGGCATCCCCTGCATCCTCGACGGCACCACCCGCCTTGAGCACCTCTGCCACGTCGGCATAGCCACCGAGGCTGGCACGCGCCAGCGCCGACCTGCCGGCCGAGTCCTTCAGGTTGGCATCGGCACCGGCGACCAGCAGCAGCTCGACGACTTCCTTGTGGCCCATCGCACTGGCCGCCATAAGGGCACTGGTCCCGGCCGCATCGACCGCATTCACATCCGCCCCGGCGGCCAGCAGCACCAGCACCGTACGCCGGTTGCCGTTGAAACCGGCCAGCACCAATACCGGGCGTCCGGTAGCGTTCTTGCTGTTGGCGTCCACGCCCTGCACTAACAGGTCGCGCACCTCGGCCTCCCTGCCGGCGGCCGTCGCCGCCACAAGCTTGGTGACTGCATCCGCTGCGAACGCAGGCATTACCAGGCACATGCCCAACAAGAGCCTTTGAAGACTGCGCACTGACCGATTCCCCAACCCAGAAATAATCCAAAATCTACGCGGTATCGACCGCGGCTCTTGCGGGTATTGTCGGCAGCACCAGCGAAGGCTGTAATGGCCTTGCTTTTCGGTCGCCCGGACAGTAGCTTCCATGATCAGTTAGACGAGAGCCTAAGCGCATGAGCGAACAATATTTCCATAGGATCGAGGTCGGCGTCGAGACTTCGTACATTGATGAGCAATCCGACCCGGGCGCCGACCGCTATGTGTTCGCTTACACCATCACGATCAGCAACACCGGCCGCGCGCCGGCCAAGCTTCTGAATCGCCACTGGCTGATCACGGATGCCAACGGCAAAGTCCAGGAGGTGCGTGGAGAAGGCGTGGTTGGCGAACAGCCCTACCTGCGCCCTGGTGAGGTGTTTCGCTATACCAGCGGGACAGTGATAGAGACACCGGTCGGGACCATGGAGGGGGAATACGAAATGGTTGCCGATGACGGGGAGTCGTTTCTCGCGCCGATCGATCGATTCTCGCTGGCCGTGCCGCGCGTGCTCCACTAGCAGCCACAGCGGGGTTGGACTCAGCTTGGCCGTTTACGCCATCGGCGACATTCAGGGCTGTTATGAGGAGATGCGGCGCGCGCTGGATGCAGTCCGCTTCGACCCTGCGACCGACCGGCTCTGGTGCGTCGGAGACCTGGTCAACCGCGGACCCAAGTCGCTCGAGGTGCTGCGCTTCGTTCGTAATCTGGGTGAGGTTGCCGTGTGCGTGCTCGGCAACCACGACCTGCATCTGCTGGCGCTGGCCGCCGGCAACCAGAAGCACAAGGGCGAGGGCAGCCTGACCGCGGTGCTGGGTGCACCGGACCGCGAGGAACTGCTGCACTGGCTGCGCCATAGACCGCTGATTCACCATGACCCGTCACTGGATTTCCTGATGGTGCATGCCGGACTTCCCCCACAATGGGACCTGTCAACCGCGATCGCCTGTGCGCGTGAAGTGGAAGAGGTCCTACGCGGCGAACAGCATGTCGACTACTTCATGCAGATGTACGGCAACAAGCCGGATCGTTGGGACCCGGCACTGGCCGGGATGGCACGCTGGCGCTTTATCACCAACTGCCTGACCCGACTGCGCTACTGCGAGGCCGACGGACGACTTGCGTTGAAGGAGAAAGGCCGCCCGGGCAGCCAGGCGCGCGGACGCACCGCATGGTTCGAACACCCGCAGCGCGCGAGCCGTGCACAGCGCATCGTGTTTGGTCACTGGTCGACGCTCGGCTATTTCGCCGAATACAACGTCTGGGCACTCGACACCGGGTGCCTGTGGGGAGGAGCCCTGACCGTGTTGCGCCTCGACCAGACGCCGCCTGCGGCGCACTCG
Source organism: Chromatiaceae bacterium (assembly GCA_022340805.1). Lineage (GTDB taxonomy): Bacteria > Pseudomonadota > Gammaproteobacteria > Chromatiales > Chromatiaceae > Thiosocius. Next base: position 8,249 of record JAJDNF010000005.1, on the reverse strand, counting down.
ACACCGTGCAGCGGCTGGCAGGACCCGGCGCGCTTCGCCTGAGCATTACTCACACCGCGTGGCCTCGTCGCAGGCGCCGGCCTGGCGGACGCGCCCGGCGGGCCGATGAGGGCAATCAGCAGGGTTGAGTGCCGCGGGTCAGACCGCGCGACCGCGCGCGATATTGCGGCCGTAAAAGATCTCCAGCATCTCGCGGCGGATCTTGTCAGCGATATCGCGCTGCTCCTTCGGCGACACGTCGTCGACGTCGACACCGAACAAATAGGAATCCAGATCGAACTCCTTGAGCATCATCTTCGTGTGGAAGATGTTCTCCTGGTAAACGTTGACGTCAACCATCTGGTAGCGTTCACGGGTATCGCGGGCGAGAAAGTTCTGAATCGAATTGATCTTGTGATCGATGTAGTGCTTCTTGCCATTGATGTCGCGGGTGAAGCCGCGTACCCGATAGTCCATGATCACGATATCCGACTCAAACGAGTGGATCAGGTAGTTCAAGGCCTTCAACGGCGAGATCCGCCCACAGGTCGAGACGTCGATATCCGCGCGGAAGGTCGATATGCCGTTGTCCGGATGGCTTTCCGGATAGGTGTGCACGGTCAGGTGGCTCTTGTCGAGATGCCCGACCACCGATTCAGGCAGCGGCCCAGGGGCCTCGGAATTAGACAGGTGTTCCGCGGCAATCGGCTCCTCGGATATCAGTATCGTGACGCTGGCGCCATATGGATCGTAGTCCTGGCGCGCGATATTGAGCACGTTCGCACCGATGATCTCGGCGACCCGATTGAGGATGTCGGTCAGGCGATCGGCGTTGTAGGCCTCGTCGATATAGCGCAGATAGCCGCGCTCCTGCTCCGGCGTGGCCGCATAGTCGATATCGTAGATATTGAAGCTGAGCGTCTTCGTCAGGTTGTTGAACCCGTGCAGCTTGATCTTTTTCGATTGCGGCATGCAAGCTCGCCCCGGCGAAAAAACGGTCGCTAAAATACGTCAAAGCCCCTGCCGCGACAACCGCTTAATTGCGCCCGCGGCGCGCCTCCCAATGGCACACCTCCGGGTGGTGGATCATCTGCACAACGGTGCCGTCGGGATCATAACAGTAGAAACTGCGCGAACCGTCGCGGTGCGTGCGCGGCTCGGTGCGCATGCGCACCTGTTTGGTATGCAGCCATTCGAACCACTGATCGACGGCCTCGGCGCTGTCGAGGAAGAAGCCGATATGATCCAGGCGCTGGGTGGATTCGCTGCGCTCGATACCGGCCTGCGCCTGGTGCAGCGCGACATTGTCGCCGCCGGAGGTCAGATAGACGTTGTGCTCATCGGGCCGCCACTCGACCGCCATGCCGAGCAGCTTGACATAGAAATGCTCACAGGCCGCCAGATCGCGCACGAACAGCGCCACATGGCGCATCCCGTAGCCGAGCCCGGGGCGACTCATTCGACCTCCACGATCTCGAAGTCGTGGGTGATCTCGGCCATCGCACCCAGCATGATCGAGGCCGAACAATACTTCTCTGCGCTCATCTTGACCGCGCGTTCGACCGCCTTCTCTGTCAAACCCCTGCCGCCGACCTTGAAGTGCGCATGAATGCGCGTGAATACCTTGGGATCGGTCTCGGCCCGCTCGGCGTCCAGTTCAACCTCGCAGAACGACACATGGTGCCGACCGCGGCGCAGAATCAGCAGCACATCGAACTCGGTGCAACCACCCATGCCCATCAGCAGCATCTCCATCGGGCGCACGCCAAGATTGCGACCACCGTGTTCGGGCGGCCCGTCCATCACCAGCGCATGGCCGCTAGCAGACTCGGCCAGCATGGTCACCCCTTCAATCCACTTAATTCTTGCCTTCATTAGCGTTGCGTCACAAAAACCGGGTGACGAGGCTAGCATAGTTCGACAACCCCGGGCAGCCTGCCTAGAATTCGGGAAATAATCGGAACTGACCGCATGCCACAAACCCATCCCACCAGCATTGCGCAGCCCCCGCCGCGGGATCCGGATTGGCTGAAACCCTTCCTGGCGCATTGCCATCGCCGGCGCTATCCGGCCAAGACCGAGTTCATCCACCCGGGGGATGCGGCCGACAGCCTGTTTTATCTCGTCGCGGGCCAGGTCACCGTGTACCTGGAGGACGAGGACGGTCGCGAGATCATCCTGACCTACCTCAACAAGGGCGACTTCATCGGTGAGATGGGCATGTTCATGCCGATGCCGAAGCGCTCAGTCATGGTCCGGACGCGCAGTTCGTGCGAACTGGCCGAGATCTCCTACAACAAGCTCGAGCAGTTGTTCGAGGGCGATCTGCGACCGCACACCAAGGATATCCTTTACGCGTTGGGCCGGCAGCTGACCGAGCGCCTGGCCGCGACCAGCCAGAAGGTCAGCCACCTCGCTTTCCTCGACGTCACCGGCCGGATCGCCGGTACCCTGCTCGAGTTGTGCAAGCAGCCCGACGCGATGACCCACCCGGACGGCATGCAGATCCGAATCACACGCCAGGAGATCGGCCGCATCGTCGGCTGCTCGCGGGAGATGGCCGGGCGCGTGCTCAAGGACCTCGAGGAGCGCGGGCTGATTCACGTCAAGGGCAAGACGATCGTGGTATTCGGCACGCGCTGATCGCGCCATTAAAGGGCCCGTCGCGCACGCCGCTACCCTTGGGAAAGGAAATCCCCGAGCCCGAATCGCGCCCAACACCCCGATGCCCGATAGACCAGCATCCCACGACAGCCAGAAACTGGTGCGTTGCCTGGTGGCCAACCGCTACCAGGAGACGAGTATCCGCTTCGTCGAGATCGGCGCCTTCAGGCTGTGGGAATACCTGATGTCCAGCAAGCACGGTCTGCGCATCGGCGAGCCGACCCTGTGCCTGTGGGTCGACGAATCCGACTACGAGCAAAACGCCAACGTGTTCGACCGTGCCGGCGAGGTCGAGGCAGTCGACCGCATCGTGGTCGACCTGTTCGATCGCGAATACGGTTTTTCCCAGACCATCACACGCTACGCGCGCAGCGCGGAGTCTGACCGGGTGGTCGAGATTCTGCGTTCGCATATCCCGGCGGCGCTGTGCGACCCAGACACCTGCCAGATCGAGCGGATCGGCGGTCGTGCGGTGCAACAGTGGCACCCCAACGCGCGACGCAACATCCTGACCGGGCTTGAGGGCTAGCTAGCCGGCATAGCGCACGCCCGCGGCCCCGACACGGCGCTTGATCAACGGAACAACTCGGCGAGCCGGGCACCCGGATCCTCGGCCCGCATGAATGCCTCACCCACCAGGAAGGCGTGCACCGCGTGCGCGCGCATCAGCCGCACGTCATCCGGCCCGAGGATGCCGCTCTCGGTCACCACCAGGCGGCCGTCGGGGACGCGCACCAGCAGGTCCAAGGTGGTCTGCAGGCTGACCTCAAAGGTGCGCAGATTGCGGTTGTTGATGCCGATCAGGCGGTTGTCGGTGTTCAGCGCCCGTTCGAGTTCGGCAGCATCGTGCACCTCGATCAGCACGTCCATGCCAAGCGCGTGCGCCTGATCGTTCAGGCCATGCAGCTGTGCGTCGTCCAGGCAGGCCGCAATCAGCAGGATGCAATCGGCGCCAATCGCGCGCGCCTCGACCACCTGGTAGGGATCGACGATGAAGTCCTTGCGGATCACCGGAAGGCTGCACGCCGCGCGCGCCTGCTGCAGGTAGGCGTCGCTGCCCTGAAAGAAATCGATGTCGGTCAGCACGGACAGGCAGGCCGCACCGCCGCGCGCATAGCTGCGCGCGATGTCGGCAGGGCGGAAATCCGCGCGCAACACCCCTTTCGACGGCGAGGCCTTCTTGATCTCGGCGATCACCGCCGCCGCGCCCGCATCCACCCTGGCCTGCAGTGCATCGACGAAGCCACGCGGCGCATCGACACGCGACAGACTCTCCGCAAGCTGTACCTGGGAGATGCGTGCACTGCGCTCGGCGATTTCCTCGCGCTTGCGCGCGACGATCTTTCTCAGAATGTCCGGTGTATCTGTCATCTGGCCTGGTCGATTCAGTTGCTCGCAGCGCGAGCGATCGAGAAGTTTGCGCGCAGCGCGCACGGTGTTTCAAGTCGCGAGTGTAGTGCCTTGCTGTGTTTGCGGCCTATTGTGCGGAGCCTGCACGGACAAGCGGCTCCGCAACTCGCGTAGGGTGCATGAGCCGCAAGCCGTCATACACCCGGCGATCGTACATGCGCCGAGCTATTGCAGACCTACAGCCACGCTACCGTCAGGTTTGCAGGACGCCTATATGGACCGTCGGTCCTGCATCCTGCGCAGGGTGCGTCAGGCGCCAGCCGTAATACTCCGGCCTACCGCACAAGTGGCGGGTCAGTCGAAGCCCTGCGTCAACACCACCAGGCGGTCCAGCCGATTGCGCGCCTCGCCGCTGGCGATCGCCCGGTCGGCCTTGTGCATGCCGTCCTTTAGCGTATCTGCCAGCCCGGCCACATAGATCGCGGCACCGGCGTTCAGCACCACGATGTCGCGCGCGGGCCCTGGCGTATCGTCGAGCACGCCGATGATGGTCTTCACGCTATCCTGTGGCCCGTCGACGCGGATCGTGGACAGCGAACTGCGCCTGAAACCGAAATCCTCGGGCTGGATGGAGTAGCGGCGCACCGAGCCGTCCTTGAGTTCGGCCACCGAGGTGCTGTCGCCGATGCTGATCTCATCCAGGCCGTCGCGCGAATGCACCACCATCACATGCCGGCTGCCCAGCTTGCGCAGTACCTCGGCCATCGGTTCGAGCAGCTCGTCGTCGAACACCCCAAGCAGCTGATTCGGCACGCCCGCTGGATTGGTGAGCGGCCCTAGGACGTTGAAAATGGTGCGCACCCCCATCTCGCGGCGCGGCCCTATTGCGTGCTTCATGGCACTATGATGACCGGGCGCGAACATGAAGCCGACACCGACCTCGCGCACGCACTGCGCCACCTGCGCCGGAGTCAGGTCGAGGCGCAGCCCGGCCGTCTCGAGAGCATCGGCACTGCCTGACTTGCTGGATACCGAACGATTGCCGTGTTTGGCGACATGGCAACCCGCAGCCGCGGCCACGAACATGCTCGCCGTCGACACGTTGAAGGTGCCCGAGGCATCACCGCCGGTCCCGACGATATCGACTGCGTTCCCCAGCCCCCCGATATCCACACCCGAGGCCAGCGCACGCATGACCCTGGCCGCGGCGGCGATCTCGGTGACGGTTTCGCCCTTCATGCGCAGCCCGACCAGGAACCCGCCGATCTGCGCCGGACTCGCACCGCCCGTCATGATGGCGTGCATGACCGCAGTCATCTCATCGGCATCCAGATCACGGCGCTCGATCACTTTTGCAATGGCCTGCTTGATGTCCACGGTGCGCTCACTCCTAACGGTATGCGGCTTGTCGGCCAGGTCTGCAACGGCGGGTATGCCGGCCCGGCCGAAGACCCGCGATCGGCATCACTTGCCGTCGAGAAAATTCTTCAACATCTGGTGCCCATGCTCGGTCAGGATCGATTCGGGGTGGAACTGCACGCCCTGGACGTCGAGCTCGCGGTGCCGCACTCCCATGATCTCGTCGATGTCGCCCTGCTGCTCCGTCCAGGCAGTGACCTCGAGGCAGTCCGGCAGGCTCTGCCGTTCGATCACCAGCGAATGATAGCGGGTTGCCTCGAATGGATTCGGCAGATCCGCGAACACCCCGACCGACTTGTGGTGAATCGGCGAGGTCTTGCCGTGCATCACCTCGCGCGCATGCACGATGTGCCCGCCGAAGGCCTGGCCGATCGCCTGGTGGCCGAGGCACACGCCGAGGATCGGAATCCTGCCGGCGAAGGCCTGGATCGCCGCGACCGATACGCCGGCCTCGGTCGGCGTGCACGGCCCCGGCGAAATCACCAGGTGCTGAGGATGCAGGCTGGCGATGCCGGCGACGTCGATCTCGTCGTTGCGCAGCACCCTGACGTCGGCACCGAGCTCGCCGAAGTACTGCACGATATTGAACGTGAAGGAGTCGTAGTTATCGATCATCAGCAGCATGCTCAACCCCCCTCCGCGTCGCAAGGATGGCCTTCGAGCCCGGCCTCGGCCAGCGCCACGGCGCGAAATACTGCGCGCCCCTTGTTCATGGTCTCTTTCCATTCGAGATCCGGCACCGAGTCGGCAACCACGCCGGCGCCGGCCTGGATGTGCAACTGGCCACCTTTGATCACCGCAGTGCGGATAGCGATCGCGGTGTCCATATTGCCGTTCCAGGACAGGTAGCCGACTGCGCCCGAGTAGACCCCGCGCTTGACCGGTTCGAGCTCGTCGATGATCTCCATCGCGCGGATCTTGGGTGCACCGGAGACGGTTCCGGCCGGAAAGGTCGCGCGCAGCACGTCGATAGCATCCATGCCATCGCGCAGCTGCCCGGTTACGTTGGAAACGATGTGCATCACGTGCGAGTAGCGCTCAACCACCATCTTGTCGGTCAGCTTCACACTGCCCACCTTGGCGACCCGGCCGGTGTCATTGCGACCGAGGTCGATCAGCATCAGGTGTTCGGCCAGCTCCTTGGGGTCGGCCAGCAGCTCCCTCTCCAGCGCCCGGTCTTCGTCCTCGGTGTGGCCACGCCGCCGCGTGCCGGCAATCGGTCGCACGGTCACCTCGCCATCCTCGAGCCTTACCAGAATCTCCGGCGAGGACCCGACGATCTGGAAATCGCCCAGATCGAGGAAATACATGTAAGGAGACGGGTTGAGGCCGCGCAGCGCGCGGTACAGGTCGAGCGGCCTGGCCGAGAACGGGATCGATAGGCGCTGCGATATCACGACCTGCATACAATCCCCGTCGAGGATGTACTGCTTGATCCGTTCGACCGCGCGCTTGAAACCCGCCTCGGTGAAACCGGACACGAAATCCGACTCGCCGACTACCCGGCGGGTCTGCGAGCGGTGACGCGGTGCGCCCTGCTGCATGCGCTCGATCAGGGTCCCTATCCGTCGATTGGTCGCTGCCAAGGTGTCGCCGCGCTCGATGTCCGCGTGCACGATCAGGTACATGCGCCCGCTGAGATTGTCGAACACGACCACCTCATCCGACACCATCAGCAGGATGTCGGGGCAGCCCAGCGGGTCGGGCTTGTCGGGATCACGCAGGCGCGGCTCGATGTAGGCCACGGTGTCATAGCCGAAATAGCCGACCAGGCCACCACTGAAGCGCGGCATGCCATCGAGTTCAGGGACCCGGTAGCGGGCCTTGAATGCCTCGATGAAGGCCAGCGGGTCTGCGGCAGTGGTCTGCTCGACCAGCTGGCCGTCATGTTCCACCGTCACCTGGTCACCACTAACCCGCAGAACGGTGCGGCACGGCAGGCCGATGATCGAATATCGCCCCCATTTCTCGCCGCCATGGACAGACTCGAACAGGAAACCAAACGGTCCTTCGACCAGTTTCAGATAGACGCTGAGAGGCGTATCGAGGTCGGCCAGTACCTCACACACCACAGGGATGCGGTTGTAGCCCTGAGCGACCAGGGCATCGAATCGATTCGGGGTCATGCTTTTCTCCACACAAAAGAACACTGAGACAGGGAGCGCGTGGTCAGCCGCGCCATCGCCCGTCGGTGAAATCCGCCCTTTTGTGTGTGAGATGGACCATGGTCAGGAAATGCCGGAGTCGTTCGAAGCGCCAACCTTAGCCAAAAACGCCAATATCGCCAAGGCCTTCCAGAGACCTTCCGAAAAGGGGAGCGGCGCGCCCGTGCACGGCACGATGAGAATTATATTGACATTTTAGCATTTACTAATATACTTCAATTCATCGGCAGGCTGGATTGCCAGCGGCCAGTCCGCAGTAGCGGGATCAGGGTTTCAATTACCGGGCCAAGGCCCATCAACAATTTCGGAGAATCGACCATGAAAAAAATCATCGCTATCGCTGCTGTTCTGGCCACCGCTCAGGCTTCGGCTTTCTGGGGCAACAACGGCTGGGACAACAGCACCAACAACGGCTATGGCTACGGCAACGGCTACACCAACGGCGTTTTCGACGGCACCGGTGACGCTGCTGGCGAAGGCAACTTCAGCATGAACTTCTCGGGCCGCGGCCACACCAACATGCGCGGCTATGGCAACGGCTACGGCTCTGGCGACGGCTGGGGTCGCGGTTACAACTACTCCGCACCTGGCTATGGCTACGGCTACGCCCCTTACGGCTACGCCCCGATGGCTCCGGTTGCACCGGTCGCTGCACCGGCCGAAGAAGCCAAG
>JAJDNF010000092.1 GCA_022340805.1 Chromatiaceae bacterium | reverse complement strand
CCGGCCACGGAGTCCAGATCGGCTGCGTTGGCAGATTGTTTCGACCGGTCCAGGCCGACTGTGGCGGCAGGATCCGGGCCATCAGGCATGCCGCTGGTCGGCAGCCGTGCAGCAGTGGCGGTCGGCGAACCCTGCCCCAGTGGATCGCCCGGCGACGCACCAGCTGCCGCAGCCTCGAGGTAGGCCCCGGCGTCGCCCAACACGCTCTGCCCGGCCGGGAATGCATCCTTGTCAAGGTGACCGTCGATTGCCTCACCCTCACTGGCAGCGACCGATGCCGCTGCAGGACGCTGCTGTTGCCCTGCATCCCAGCTGACCACCAGCACAGTGATCACCAGCGCCGCCACGACGACAGCGCCGACACCGGCCCCGAGCATACGTCGATCACCGTCCAACAACGGCCTCGCGCGTTCAAGCAGTGCCGGGAATCCAGCGCCATCCAGCCAGGCGCGGAGCCAGCTTGACGCCTGCCGCCACCAGCGCTGCGACTGCGCGTATCCCCGCGCGAGGTACCCACCGAATCCCGAGGTCCAATCCACCGACCGTTCAACCAGCCGCGCAAACTGATCAAAAGCGCCCCTCAACAGGCCGCGAACGCGCCGCAACAGGGCCGGCGAACGCCGCCTGCTCATCCCGTACAGGTAGCCGCCCGGCGCCGGGGCGGCAGTATTCTTCACCCCCCCCGATGCCGTCGACCGTTCCTCACCGACAGCCAGGTCAGGTGCGCCTTCACGCACCGTTGCCTTCCTCGGTGACGGGGCGGGACGCGTGCCTGGTACCAAGGCCAACTCGTACACGGAGTCCAAGGCACCGCTCGGCACCCGCTGCGATCGCAGCGCATCGCCATCCAGCGGCGCGATCCATTCCTCGCGCAGGTCGCGCATCACGGCGTGCACGTCACGCTCGTTCAATGCGTGCCTCTCCTCACTGCTGGCATGCAACAGCAGGCGACTGCAGATCTTGTTGACATGCCGAGGCAGGCCCCTGCTCTCCTGGAAGATCGCCATTACCGCGGGGCCATTGAACGACGGATCACCATGCCAATCGGCATATCCCAGCCGATACTCCAGATAGGCCTTGGTCTCCATCAGATCCATCGTGTGCAGGCGGCAGCTGGCGATCACGCGATGCTGGAACTGCTCCATGCCGGGCGCGGACATCACCCCTTCGAGTTCCTCCTGGCCGAGCAGGATCAACTGCAGCACGGGCCGCGAGCGCGACTGCATATCGGTGAGCAGGCGCATCGCCTCCAACGAGTGATGCGACAAGGTCTGCGCCTCATCGATCACGACCAGCGCACGCCGGTTGGAATGTTCGAGTTCGATCAGGTAGCGTTCGATCCGATGCGCCAGCATCGCGCGGTCCATGCCCTCGGCGGGCAGACCAAGCGAATAGGCCAGCTTGCGCAACAGATCGGTGGCATTGAGGTCGTTGGCGATCAGCCGCACGCTGACCGTCTTGGCCGGATTCAGCTCATTGAGCAGGCGTTCTGCCAGCGTGGTCTTGCCCGAACCGGGGGGACCGGTCACCACGACGATACCCTCGCCGCGCTTCAGCGCATAACGCAGATAGGCCCAGGCCTTCGCGCAGCTGCGGTGGGGAAAACATATCCCTGGGTCAGGCAGCAATCTGAACGGATCGTTGCTGAGGTTGAAAAACGCCTCGTACATGCTCTCTCCCTGTCCCGCTACCCTGGGTCCGAACGAACCTCGTACAGTTCGCCTTCAGACGCAAGAACCACCGGCTAATGCTTGTTTGCAAATGAATTCTAGCCTAAAGACGCGGATAGATTCAGCTCGCACCCGGGGCCGCCCCCCGATCGCGACCGCGGCCCATCGCCGGAAAGCGTACGAGAAGGTCACAGATCTTGCGCTGCGCTGGGTGCCTGTGTCGTGCCGGCTGACCGGGCAAGACGCTGCGCCGGCGCCGAACCGGGCAAAGGCCGGGCGTGTGCAGTCTGCACGCATTCCCGGGCATCATCCAGCGCGATCCGGCATCTTGGGATCGGCATTCCGTGCCAGGTGGCCGCAGGCGCGGAAGCTGGCCGATCGCCAGCTGCGGCGCGGGGAAGGCGGCCCGCCGGTCAGCCGCTGCGGTGTTCGGCGTCCTCTCGGGCGACCAACTGCGCGGCCTGTTCGCGGGTGTAAAAGCAACCGTCACGCGTGAAGCCGGCGACAACCACCGGCAGGACCTGGCACACACCGCCATGCTCGTCACGACAAGCGACCCACTCTTCCGGCAGCCCTTCGAGGAGGTGTACAGGTGCGGGATGACCATCGGCAAAGCGCGACAGCACCGTCTCACCGGTGGCATCGTTGCGATACGCGGCGGAAAATCCGGCTGTGCGATTGTTGCGGCTGACACCGCCCGTGCCCTGATAGGCCGCGTTCTGAAACGCCAGGTCACAACCACACAGCTCTCCAGGCCCGGGCGTCATGTCAGGATCATCGTCGAAGCCGTCTCGTTCCGCCTTACTCATCACCGTGCGACCGTTCACTACAGCCTCCGAATCTCACTCCGTGCTCTTGCGGCACTCTTGCATATCGCCACGCATCAGCCGTGCCAGTCCAGCGACCGCGCCGGCCAGCACCAATAAAACCCTTTTAAAAACCGCCACTTGTAATCTGGCGACCGAATTGGAGGGAAAGCCCTTTGCGGCCGTCGCGAGTTGGATTACCGTCGAACTGTAAAGTTTCTTCAACCTGGGCGTGTGGCGGGGAATGCGCGCCGCCCAGATCGGTCGCCGTGCGGGCCAGGCAGGAATAGGGTGAAATCAGACCAACCACGCGCTCGCGGCGCCGTCGACAATCCGCCCAATCGCTACCATCAGAACGAGGTGCAGCCGTTCGACGACGGCTGGATCAGCGACCCGCTGCCCCGCCTGCGTACCCAGGTCGGCATCGATCGGTCACGCAAGGCGATCAGCTACAACGCCTCGCCCGATATCCCGTTCGACCGCTCGATCAATCCGTACCGCGGCTGTGAACATGGCTGCATCTACTGTTATGCGCGGCCTACCCACGCCTGGCTGGACCTGTCGCCGGGACTCGATTTCGAATCGCGGCTGTTCGCCCGACCCGACCTCCCCGACCTCCTCAGGGAGGAACTCGCCGCACCGGCTTATCGGCCGGCGCCACTGGCGCTGGGCGCAATTACCGACGCCTACCAACCGATCGAACGCGACTACCGGATTACCCGGCGGATCCTCGAGTTGCTCGCCGAGAGCCGCCATCCGGCCCTGCTGATCAGCAAGTCGGCGATGATCGAGCGCGACATCGACCTGCTGGCCGCCATGGCCGCCGAGAACCTGGTCGAAGTGGCGGTGTCGCTGACCACGCTGCAACGCCCGCTTGCGCGTACCCTCGAACCGCGCGCCGCGGCACCAAACCGACGTCTGCAGGTGATCGAACGGTTGAGCGGCGCGGGTATCCCGGTGCGCGTGATGATCGCGCCGCTGATCCCGGTACTCAACGAACACGAGATCGAAACGCTGCTCCAGGCGGCACGTTCGGCCGGTGCCCGCGCCGCAGACTATGTGCTGCTGCGCCTGCCGCACGAGGTCGCGCCGCTGTTCCGCGACTGGCTCGACCGGCACCACCCGGACGCGGCGCATCGGATCATGCAGCACGTCCAGGACACGCGTGCCGGACGCGACAACGACAGTACGTTCGGGCGCCGTATGCGCGGCAGCGGCCACTATGCCGACCTGATACGGCAGCGCTTCCGCCTGGCCACCCGGCGCCTCGGGTTCGATGCCGGCCCGGGACTGCGCGTCGATCTGTTTCGACCACCGCATGTACATGGCCAATTGGGACTTTTCTGACCACACTGCCGAAAACGGCGCAGGGTCAACAGCTCGGGGCAGGCGTCTGGGTCGCCACCTGGCAGACGCCGCGCCACCACAACCGCCGTTATGAACAACGCCCCTGGGCAAGGTCGTGTATGGATCGCCGTCTGATCGCTCACCGCGGCGAACCGCTGCACTGGCCGGAAAACTCGCTGCGCGGATTCCGCGCCGTGTTGGCGGCCGGCGCCTGTTACCTCGAGACCGATGTACAGATCACGCTCGACCGCACCCCGGTGCTGAGTCACGACGACTCGCTGCTGAAGATGACCGGTCGCGATCTGCCGGTCACGCAGACCAGACTGGCGGACGTGCTGGCACTGCCGGCCGGTCAACCTGCGCGCTTCGGCGCGCGCTTCGCCAGCGAACGCATCCCGACCCTGGGCGCGTTTGCCGCACTGCTCGCGCAGTGGCCCGAGGCGCGCGCCTTCGTCGAGATCAAGCTGGCCAGCATCCAGGCGTTCGGCGTCGAGGCGGTTGTCGACCTGATCCTCGACGCACTCGACCCGGTCCGCGCGCAATGCATCCCGATCTCGTTCGAGTATCCCGCGCTGCAGTACCTGCGTGCCAATACCGGGCTGCCGCTCGGCTGGGTATTGCCGGGATACAGCGACGCGAACCGCATGCTCGCCGATCGGCTCGCGCCCGAGTATCTGTTCGTCAACCGCAGGCATGTGCCGAGGGCAAGCGCATCGCTGTGGCCCGGCGCCTGGCGCTGGGCCGCGTATACCGCGAACCGGCCTGCAGAGGTCGAGCGCCTGTTCACGCGCGGTTTCGACCTGGTCGAGACCAACGATATCCGCCGCCTGATGCACAGCCTGAAAGGCCAGACGGCATAGCGGGGTTAGGCGGCCACTGGGCTATGCCTGGCCGGCGGGTCGTTCGGCGACCAGTTGGGCACGATTGCGAAAGCCGCTACCGGGATCACCGACAGCGCCCTCGTCGCGGTAGACGCGCACCACCAGTCCCGCGAACAGGCTAAGCAGTTCATTCCTGGCCAGCCTGAAGCCATCGCTGCCCGGGCCGCTGTCATCGACCCGCTCGCGGCTGAACGTCTGGTAGAACAGCAGCCCGCCCGGGCGCAGAGCGGCCGCGATATGCGGGCACAGGTCGCGGTCGAGGAAGTGACCCACGCAGATCACGTCGAAGCTCGCCGGCGCCGGTGGGTCGGCGACGACGTCGCGGACCCGGGCGACAAGCGGAAGGTCGCCCGATCGCTGGCGCAGCGCGGCCACCGCCACCGCGGACAGGTCCCAGGCCTGGGTACGCAAACCACGCGCGGCGAGAAACAGCGCACTGCCACCCAGGCCGCAGGCCAGGTCCAATGCGTCACCGCGCTGCGGCAGCAGGTGTGCATTGTCGGCCAGGACCTCCAGGGGCAGAGGCAGACCCTCCACCGCGCTGTAGCGGGCATCCCATTTCTGTTGCAGCCGGTCGTTGTGGTTCATGCGCCAGAGCATAACCCAGTCGCGATCGCGGCTTGGCAATGCGGGCGCGCAATGGCGCTGCGTGTCGCGCCCGGACGTCCGTGGCACGAAAGCCCTTGCACAACGCCGACGTCAGATGACCTGGAAAAGCTTCTGATGGTGACCGGTTTGCGCGCACACGTGGCACCGGGTCGGTCCGGCCCCGGCCGAGCGCGGTCGATGGAAATCCGCCCCACAGGCACGAC
>JAJDNF010000085.1 GCA_022340805.1 Chromatiaceae bacterium | reverse complement strand
AAATGCAAAGTCCAGCGCGGCCTGAGCCCGAACAGGACAGACTGTCACGTCGAATACAAGGGCCGAAGAACGCATCGAACGCCTTCCGGCTGCCACGCAACACCATGTGCCCGTCCGCCTTCATGCAATTTGCAGGCTAGGCTGGCTAGGCAGAGGGACACGGCTACAAGCCGATTCAGCAGGGTGCCCGCGTGTCCGGGCTGGCCGATGATCTTGATCCAGTCTCCCAACGGTTGGACCGGGCCGAAGGATGCCGAAGGTGTACCGATCGATGGCACGTTATACCCGAGCCAGGTGCCGCTGCGGCCTAACAGGCATCCAGAGAACCTCGAGCTGCTCGAGGACTGGATGAGGAGCTGCCGGCTCGCGTAGCCGTTGGACGACGGTGGCCGCCTGCAGCCGGAGCTGGCCGAACTGGCGCCGACCGTCAACCGGGGCATCTACCGGAAGCTGCAGTTATAAGGATAAGCTGATCGAGCACAAGCAGTACATCAACAGGCACGCACAGGACATGCCTGAGAACCGTGACTGGAAACGGAGTGCCCCGAAATGAACGCCCCGTATCATGCCCATCAGCATGCGACAGTAGTTACGCAGGCAGGTGCGGATGCACGGCGCGGCCGAGGACTGGCTGCAGGCCGAGCGCGAGATTCGAAAAACCTGACCTGGGACATATGCCTGGCTGCATGCGGCGGCCAGGCGCACAGCCGCTAAAAGCGGAGGGATGCGATGAAGATCAAGACCAAGGATTTCCGGGTCCGTGAGGGTGACAAGGTCAGGCTGAAGAAATGGCCGACGCGGGTCGAGCCGGTATACCGCTCGAAAGAGGACTATCAGGCACAGCTCGAGACGCAGGTGGCCGAACTGAGCGAGTTGCAACACCTGCACTATGCGTCCAACCACTATGCGCTGCTGCTGATCTTCCAGGCCATGGATGCAGCCGGCAAGGACGGTGCGATCCGCCACGTGATGTCCGGCGTCAACCCGCAGGGCTGCCAGGTGTTCAGTTTCAAGCACCCCAGCGCCACCGAACTGGAACACGACTTTCTCTGGCGCACCTCGCAGTGCCTGCCTGAGCGCGGACGGATCGGCATCTTCAACCGCTCCTACTACGAGGAGGTGTTGATCGTCCGGGTGCACCCCAAGATCCTGCGCAGCCAGGGACTGCCGGATGAGGTGCTGGACGAAAAGTCGATCTGGAAGCACCGCTACCGTTCGATCGTGGATCTGGAGAAACACCTGTATCGCAATGGCACGCGCATCATCAAATTCTTTCTGCACCTGTCGCAGGAGGAACAGCGCCGGCGTTTTCTCGCTCGCATCGACGAACCGGAAAAGAACTGGAAGTTCAGCCTGGCCGATATCGAGGAGCGCAAGTTCTGGCCGCAGTACATGCAAGCCTATGAGCACTGCCTGAGCGAGACGAGCACCAGGATCGCGCCCTGGTACGTGGTCCCGGCCGACGACAAGGAGAACGCCCGTCTGATCATCGCACGGATCATCCTCGATACCTTCAAGACGCTCGATATGCGCTACCCTGAAACTGATGACAAGCGTCGCCAGGAGCTGCTTTCGATTCGTGAACAACTGACGAAGAGGGGGCCCGGGAGCAGCTGATACCGGCGCTGACGAGTTGCCTATGATCGTCCGGGCAGAGGCACGCAACGGGCCTGAGAATTGGCATGAAAGAACGTTCATATCTGGTTTATGCGCGCCGTGGCTGGCGTCCAAGGGT
The DNA here is from genome assembly GCA_022340805.1 of Chromatiaceae bacterium. Taxonomy (GTDB): domain Bacteria; phylum Pseudomonadota; class Gammaproteobacteria; order Chromatiales; family Chromatiaceae; genus Thiosocius. The sequence continues at coordinate 19,463 of JAJDNF010000085.1, read as the reverse complement.
GGACGTGTACCGTTCCGCGGATGGCTGGTTGGTCAAACTTGAGCTCGCTGGTATGGCGGAACAGGATGTTCATATCCAAGTGCAACAGGATTTCTTGCTCGTCGAAGGCCAGCGCAGGGACTGGTGCATATCGGATGCACGCGAGCCGCTGTCCATGGAGATCACCTACGATTTGTTCCGTCGCCAGGTTCGTCTGCCCTGCGCGCTCGAATCCGTCGAGCTGCGTACGTAATCCGAGACGGCATGTTGCTGATCCATTTGCACAACAAGGGATAGCCGGTTATGAACTCTGCGCCCGATACGACCGTCACCCCACGCTTTCCCGTTTTCCCGCTGAAAAACGGCGTGGCCTTTCCAAACATGATGCTGCCGATTACCGCCGGCCGACCTGGATCCCTCGCGGCCGTAGAGGCCGCACTGGCCACCGAAGACAAGCAGATTGCAGTGTTTTCCCAGCGTGATGCGTCGATAGAGGAACCTGCGACGGAAGATCTCTATGCCGTCGGAACGCTTTGCGTGATCAGACGCATGCAGCGCCGCGAGGGGGTTATCCAGATCATGCTGCAGGGCAGGCGTCGCATCGAAAGGGCTGAGGTGGTACAGACATCCCCGTTTCCGCTGTTTCAGGTCGGTTATCTGCCCGAGCCGATGGATGCCGGCCCGGAGGTCGAGGCGTTGCAGCGCACGATGTTGGACCTGGCCGCGCGTATGTTGTCGCTCGGCCCACCGCAGATGCAGATCGATCTCGAAAAGATGGTCGCGGATCTGGAGCGACCCATACAACAGGCGTATGTGCTGGCATCGCTGACCTCCATCGATGTCGACAAGCATAACCGGCTGTTTGGCCGCAAACGGCCAGGCGGAGGCGCTACGTCTGGTGGTCGACTACCTCAGTCAGGAGGTGCAGGTGCTGGACGTGCGGAGCCAGATTTCCAAGGCGGTGGAATCCAAGATGAGCAAGGCCCAGCACGAGATGATGCTGCGCCAACAGCTCAGTGAGATCCAGGCACAACTTGGCGAATCCAGCCCGGAGCAGGTCGAGGTGGCTGAACTGCGGCGACGCATGCGAGAGTTGTCCTTGCCCGATCTGGTGCGCAAGGAGATCGACAAGGAACTGTCGCGCTTGGAGCGCATGTCGGCGAACTCTCCCGACTACCAGACCAGTCGCAGCTACGTCGACCTGATATTGGACATGCCATCGGAAAAGTCCACAGAAGACAATCTTGATCTCGTCAACGCACGTGCGATCGTCGATGAGGATGATTTCGATCTTCAAGAAGTGAAAGACCGCATTGTCGAACACCTGCTAGGTCAGCATATCCTCTGGGGCACCATGCTGCTCATGCAGGTCTTCCATGGCCCCGGCAAGCTCTCCATGGATCATCTGTTGCAGCACTGGCGCAAAGCATAGGCCTCAGCCCATGTATGCCGGGGGCGCCGGCCGTAGCGTTTGAGCGCCTCGGCATAGAGATCCCATACCGGATCGATCACCGGGTGGTCGTGGGTATCGATGATGTAGTCGCCGTAGTCCTGGTGGCCGGCCAGATGGTGTTGCTGGATGCGCTCGGCGGGCACGCCATCCAGGCAATCCAGCGGATCGAAGCCATGGTTGCAGGCGCTGACGTAGATGTTGTTGTCGAGCAGGATCAGGCAGCCTGCTTCCTGCGCCACCGCCGAGAGAAAGGCCCATTCGCTCATCTCAGCGTTCTTGTCGCTCAGATTAGGAGGAGACGTTCTCCAGCAGGATGCGCCGGCCGGGGCTTCCTCGCAGTGGACTACTTGACGGTTCCGCCCTGGGCCGCGCACTCTCCGGCCGACTTCGTCGGTAGCCAGCCCTGGCCCTTACAGGCACCCTTGCCCTTGCAGGCATTGATGCCGTGGCAGTGTACCGTTCCCTCGGCCGCTGAAACGGTCTGGGTCGCCGCCATACCGGAAAGCATCAGCCCGGCTGCCATGGCAAGTGCGGCAGCCGTGGTTTTGTGTTGTGTATTCATACGTATTTCCTGATCTGGTGGTGTTGAGTGCGGCGCAGCAACAGGCAGTTGGCGCCGTTTCCGACTGCTGGCTCCGTTTATCAGACTCATCCTTGGACATGGCCGCCCTTGTCGCGGCAATCGGTAGAACTCATGCGCAGCCAACCCTGGCCAGGCTTCTCCATGCCGCCGGTGGATCCGACCGACAGCAGGCCAGACGCTGCTGCCGAAAGTGCCGCTCCGGAAACCCTTGTTGCCGCATCCATGTTCGGCCCCTTGTGATCGCACGGCATCTTTCTACAAGGGCGATACCGCACCCACTCGCCGCTGTTTACCGCCAGGCACTCCTTGAAAAGACATATCCGCGGAATTTCGGCCGGGGTCTGCGTGCTGCTGGCCTCGTTGGTTATCGTCTTGCTGTGGCGCTGGAATCGCATGATCGTGGCATTGGAACGCTGTGTTTTTATTTGCGTGGACCTGTTTTTCCTGGCGACGAACCTGTTGAAAATACCGCATGGGGGTTGGTTCCCACTGGTTGTTGCGTTGTTCGTGTTCACACTGCTGTCGACCTGGAAACGGGGTCGTGGCCTGCTGCAGCAAAGTGTCAAAGCCGCAGGTGTGGATCTCAAATCGCTGGTTGTCCGTCTTGCGGCCGAAATGCCCCTGCGCGTACCGGGGACGGAAGTTTTTCTGTCCGACAATCCCGATACCGCGCCGCGTTCACTGGTTCAGAATCTGGCGCACAACAAGGTCCTGCACGAACGCCTGCCTACAACCACGGTCATCATCGTCAACCAACCCTATTTGCATCCTGACCACGGGGCGCAGGTCACGCCGCTTGGGGAAAACATATATCGCGTGCTTATCCCGTATGGCTACATGGAGGTGCCTGATATCCCACGAGCGCTGTACGAATCCCGGCCCGGCGACCAAGACCTGGATCCAATGGAGGCGTCATTCTTCCTCAGCCGCGAGACCATCGTCACCGGGCCAGGGCCGGGGATGACCATGTGTCGGAAGCACGTGTTCGCGTGGATGGCCAACAACGCGGAAAGCGCCTCGGCATCCCTCCACCTGCCCGCGAACCGGGTTGTCGAGCTCGGAACCCTGGTGGAAATCTGATTGCCGCATCGCCGCGGCCACCATGCCGGCATGCGGTACGAGCAGGTCCTAGCCCGGGCGATGGGAATCGACCTTCTCGACCAGCATCTGCAGTTGGACAATCTGTTCGCTCTGCTGACGCAGTAGGGTTTCGAACTGGCGAGTGCGGACATCATCGAGCTTCTCGTGCAGATGCATGATCTCCAGCTCCGCCTTGAGGTTGACGTCGTAGTCGTTGGCGGCCGCCAAGCGGTCTTTTGATGTCTGTCGGTTTTGCGACATCATGATGACCGGCGCCTGAATCGCCGCCAGCATCGAAAGAATCAGGTTGAGAAAGACAAACGGATACGGATCAAACACGTCACGGCCGGGGAGCAGCCAGGTGTTGACCAACACCCACACGGCGAGGATCACGCCGAAGATGATGATGAAAGTCCACGAGCCGCCGAACGCCGCGACCTGATCTGCCAGATGTTGCCGGAGGGTAAGCTTCTCGTGAAATTGTTAATTCACGTCTTGCGTAATCACGATGCGCTTGGCCACACGCCGCAGCACCCGCTTGTCCCGGTCGGGGAGATCGTCATAACCGGTGTTCAGAAGCCTTTGGCAAGACCCTTGATGTTGTGATCCAGCATGTTTTCCTCGCTTTCACTTTTGTCTCGGTCGAGTGATGATACGGCGCGCTTGGTGGTATGGCTGTTGGTGCGGCGATGCGCGTTTCCTGTTATCGCCTCACCATCCGGGGTGGGCCAGATCAACCAGGCCGCGCTGTATTGGCAGTATGCTTGTCTGCATGCTGACTGCCGGATCCACGCAATGCTGCTTGAGTTTTCCGCGCGATGTGTCACTCAGACCATTCGACCTCAACCTGTGACGGAGAGGCAATGGGGGAGCAATGGCGCGCCGGCCAGACGGGATGTCGTGCAGGCGCCTACGTGGTTTCAGCAGACGTACCCGCAGTCGCCGTTACGATGTGTCGCGTGTTTAAGTATGGAATTCATGCTCGGCGAGATCCTGCCCGTCTGTCCGGGCGGGCAGGGCATCAGCGCGTAGGATCTGCTGGCGCTCGGTCGGCAGCGTCCGAACGATCCCACGGAGCCATTCAACATGGGTTTCCTGGCGATCCGCGGCAGTGGGGCGCTCAATGGTGTGCGCAGCCTGCATGGCCGGGTCGGCCGCGCCTGCAGGTCCGACGACCGAGTACCGATAGGAGGCTACCCGATGAGCAATACCGAATGCCGCATGACAGCGGCCGATGCACTGGTGATCTTCGGGGTGACCGGCGATCTGGCCCACAAGATGATCTTCCCGGCGCTCTACGCGATGGCCAGGCATGGCAATCTCAACGTGCCCGTGGTCGGCGTGGCCGCGCCGCCCTGGAGCCTGGAGCAACTTCGCGAACACGCCACGGACAGCATCGTGCAGGCCGGCGGCGCCGACGACCCCGACGCGTTGGCCCGGCTGCTTTCCCTGCTCCGGTATGTGGGCGGCGACTACAACGACATGCAGACATTTACCGCGTTGAAGCAGGCACTGGGCGATGCCCGGCGTCCCGCGCATTACCTGGCCATCCCGCCCGCATTGTTCGCTACGGTCATCCAGGGGCTCGGCAGCGCGGGTCTCGGCGACCAGGCGCGAGTGATCGTCGAAAAACCGTTCGGACGCGACCTGGCGTCGGCGCGCGAGCTCAACCGGATCGCGCTGGCGGTGTTTTGCGAAGACGCGATCTTCCGCATCGATCACTATCTCGGAAAGGAGGCGATCATGAATATCCTCTATTTCCGTTTCGCCAATTCGTTCCTCGAACCGATCTGGAACCGCGACTGCGTGGCCAGTGTGCAGATCACCCTGGCCGAGGAATTCGGCGTGAAGGGTCGCGGCGCATTCTATGAAAGCGCCGGCTGTCTGCGCGATGTCATCCAGAACCATTTGTTCCAGATCGTTGCGCTGCTGGCCATGGAGCCGCCGGCCTACCAGGGCTATGGGGCGGTGCACAGCGAGAAGGCCAAGGTGTTCCAGGCGATGCGCCCGCTGCATCCGGACGACCTTGTGCGCGGCCAGTACGCCGGCTACCGCGAGGAGCCCGGTGTGGCGGAGGGATCCGACGTCGAGACGTTCTGTGCACTGCGGTTGTTCATCGACTCCTGGCGCTGGGCTGGGGTGCCGTGGTACCTGCGCTCGGGAAAATGCCTGGCGGCCACCGCGGCCGAGGTCGTCGTCGAGTTGAAGCCGCCACCGCAGAGGCTGTTCGACGATTCCGCCCCGCTCGAAGGGCGCGCCAACTACCTGCGCTTCCGGCTCTCCCCCGATTCCGCCGTCGCGCTTGCCGCGCGCGTCAAACGCGCTGGCAAGGAGTTCGTCGGCGACCAGCGCGAGCTCTATCTGTCCGAACAGCAGCCGGGAGAACAGACACCCTACGAGCGGCTGCTGGGTGACGCGATGGCCGGAAATGGCGCGTTGTTCACCCGCGAGGATGCGGTCGAGGCCGCCTGGACGGTGGTCGACCCTGTGCTCGAAACCCACGGCCGGGTGCTTCCCTACGATGCTGGGACCTGGGGCCCGAAACAGGCCGACGCGCTGATTGCGCCGCACGGCGCCTGGCACAACCCGGTCACGGTGCGCATGGCAAAATAAACGTGCTGCGGCAGAATCCCGGCCTGCCTGCCGGTCGACAGGGAGCGGATGGCCAGGTGCCCCTCATGAAGGTCGGCAGGCGGCGTCACGGAACGCGCCGGGAGGTATCTTGAACCTCTTTTCGCTGGTCAGCATCCTGATCTCGCTCGCGGCCGTGATGAGCCAAGTCAACCACCGCTATATCAAGCTGCCGACGACCCGGCCTGGGACGCAATCGAGGCCGAGGAACCACTCGAAAACCAGGTGGTCGCCGAATTCTATGGCCGCGACGAACAGGACAGACTGTCACGTCGAATACAAGGGCCGAAGAACGCATCGAACGCCGTCCGGATGCCACGCAACACCATGTGCCCGTCCGCGTTCACGCAATTTGCAGGCCTACCGGCCAGGCGGAGGCTTGGGTTCGCTGCCAGGTGCGGCCGCCTGCCCGCTGTCGCGGCCGCGATACGCATTCAGCACGTCGGCGACGGTCGCGTAGTAGGCGTCACTGCCGACCCGCCGGGTGACGCCGGAGCGATCCAGCTCGGTCTTCACATCGTCTGAGACCACGGCGAAGACCAGGCGGATTCCCCTCTCCTGCAACAGGCCGCTGAGCGCGATCAATGTCTCGGCGGCGGTGAAATCGACGTCATCGACCGCGGCGGCGTCGATACACAGCCAGGCCAATGGCGGACGTGCGCCGCCGGCCAGCCCGAGTACCTGCTGGGCGAGCAGTTCGGCATTCGCGTAGTACATGCTGTGGGTGAACCGGTAGACCAGCAGACCCGGCACGAGCTGGGCACGGGTGCGTACCGGCAGGCCGTGCCAGCGTCCCTCGTCGGTGGTTGTCAGCACGACGTTCTTCGGCCGGTACCCGTGCCGGGTATGCGCCAGCAGCGACAGGATGATCGCGAGCAGGATGCCCTGTTCCACTCCCCAGAACACGACCACCGCGGTGGTGATCAGCGCCACCCGGAATTCCCAGGGGCGCTCGGCATAGATCTTCCGCATCCCTTTGAGGTCGATCAGTTCGACCCCGATCAGGAACACCACGGCCGAAAGCACTGCCTGCGGCATATACGCGAGCGGTGCAGTGAGGAGCAACAGCACCATGAGCACGATCAGTGCGGTGGCAAGCTGGGCCAGCTGGCTGTGTCCGCCGGCGTCGTCGACCATTTGCGTCTTGGTCGGGCTGCCGTTGACCACGAAGGTTCCGGACAGGCCGGCGCCGAGGTTGGCCAGGCCCAGGCCGACCAGGTCGACATCCTCGTTGAAACGTTCGCTATGGCGGGCCGCGTAGGCGCGTGAGGTCGCGGCGCTCTGCGCTAGGATCACGATGAAGATCGCGAACGCAGTCGGCATCAGCTGCTGCATCAGCGGCCAGTCCCAGGCGATCTCTGGCAGCCCCGGCGTCGGCAGTCCGCTGGGAATTGCACCGAGCAGCTGGACGCCATGCGATCGGAGATCCAGTGCCCAGCTGGCGGCGATGGCAGTGACCACGGCGATCAAGGCACCGGGGATTTTCGGCGAGATGCGTTTTGCAGCGAGGATCACCGCGAGCACGGCTATCGAAAGACCCAGCACATAGGGGTTGAACTGTCCCGGATGACGCCAGTCATTCCACAGCTGGTGAAGCGCGCCCGGCCCGCTGTCGGCGACACCGAGCATGCCCGCCATCTGGCTGAGGGCGACCTGGATGCCGACCCCGGTCAGGAAACCGACCAGCACCGTGCGCGACAGAAAATCCGCGAGGAACCCGAGCCGGACGACGCGGGCGAGGAGCAGAAAAGCGCCCGCCATCAGGGCCAGGATGCCTGCCAGGGCGATGTACTCGGCGGAGCCCGCCGCCGCGATGTCGGCGAGACCGGCCGCGAGCACGGCCGCGGTGGCCGAGTCGGCCCCGACCACGAGGTGCCGGGACGAGCCGAAGATGGCGAACAGCGTCAGCGGGATGAGCAGGGTATAGAGACCGGTAACCACCGGCATGCCGGCGATCTTCGTGTAGCCCATCACCTCGGGTATCGCGAGCGCGGCCAATGACAGGCCCGCGATGATTTCAGCCGGGATCTGTTTGCCTGCGACGGGCAGGATACCCTGCAGGACGGGGAGGCGGAATCCGCTGAGGTGATGTTTCGTCGACATCGCGTCATCTATCCTGGCAACGGGCGGCCATTAACGCATATCCGCCCGCTGCCGGGGTACCCCGCGCACTCCTTCGGTGGGCCGCGGTTGTGCCGTGCTCGACCGGCCAGCCCCATTGCTGCCAGGCATCGCTGGTCTGCCTGCCGGTGCCGTTATCGGCGGCGATCGCTGCGCACCTTGCCAGGCACCGCATGGTCGACCGCGGGGGGCAGCGCAATCCAGTGAGATGCGCGCAGCCGGGCCGGTGCGTGAGCAATCAGGCCGGACAGGATCACGATGGCCACAAATAATTCGGAACGTACCGACGGGTAGGTCAGCGCAATCCATAACAGCGCCGTCTTGACGAGGATGACCAGGCCCTTGAGTTCGAACAGCCAGGCCGCCGTGCACCACACATAGATGGCCGACAGGGCGGTGCCGGTGGCCAGCGTGAGGTACCAGTATGTCTCCCAGACAGTCGGGTCCAGGTCGAACAGAAAGCCGCCACCGATGCCGGCCACGCCTACCAGGTGTAACGAGCGCAGCACGATGTTGACCCATCGCTCTCCGCGAAACCAACGCGGTGGGGTGGGGAACAGGGTTTGGACGAGGTCTGCCTTCATGTCGGACCTAGGTTAGCCGATTCGCGTGCGCGGGTGAGCGGGAAATACCGATCGGCGCCTGTGTTCGCTGGCGCGTTGGTCCTTTGCCAGCGGCAGACTCAACCGCCTGCCTGGACCGGCCGATGTTGCTACAGTGCCGGAAAGCGGTAAGAGTTGGGCCTATGAGCGAGGCAATCGAACACCCTGCAACAACAGCGCGACTGCAAATCGACGGTGCGACGCTGGTCTGCGCCGGCCATTGGACGGTGCGCCATATTCAGGGGCTGGAGGCCGAGCTGCAGCGCGCGCGCTGGCCCGAGGGCCAGATTCGTGTCGATCTGGCCGGCGTGGCACGCATGGACACCGGCGGCGCCTGGTTGTTGCAGCGCCTGCTGGCCTCGCTGGAGGAACAGCATCGCCGTGTCGAACTGGATGGCCTGTCGCCCAAGGCCGCCGGCCTGCTGGAACTGGTGCGCAGCAGCGGCATGCAGGCGGGGCGCGTGCCCAGGCTCGCGCCCCAGGGGGTGCTCGAGGAGCTTGGCCGCAAGAGTGTCGATAGCGTGCTCGCCGGCATTGGCCTGGTCGGGTTCGTCGGTGAGATGGGCGCGGCCTGGCTGCGCCAGCTGCTGCATCCCGGGCGCATCCGCTGGGCGGAGATCGCCGACAACATGGTCGAGGCAGGGCACCGTGCATTGGGTATCGTCGGCCTGCTTTCCTTCCTGCTCGGCATCGTCATCGCCTACCAGGGCGGCATCCAGCTGCGCCAGTACGGCGCCAGCCTGTTCGTTGCCGACCTGGTCGGTCTGTCGATGGTCCGTGAACTGGCGCCGCTGATCACCGCGATCATCGTCGCCGGCCGCACAGGCTCGGCCTACACGGCACAGATCGGGACGATGCAGGTCACCGAGGAGGTCGATGCGTTGCGCAGCATGGGCATTCCACCGATGGATCTGCTGGTGTTGCCAAAACTGCTGTCGCTGGTCGTCGCGCTGCCGCTGCTCACGGTATTTGCCGACATCATGGGGGTGCTGGGCGGCATGGTGATGTCGAGCGTGCAGCTGGATATCGCGTTTTCGACCTACATCGATCGACTGGGGGTGGCGGTCTCGGTGGATTCCTTCCTGGTCGGGGTAGGCAAGGCGCCGGTGTTCGCCGCCATCATCGCCACGATCGGCTGTTACCAGGGCTTCCAGGTGGTCGGCAGCGCCGAGAGCGTCGGCCGCCGCACCACGATGAGCGTCGTTCAGTCCATCCTCGCGGTGATCGTGGTGGATGCCGCCTTCTCCGTCGCCTTCAGCCGCCTCGGGATATGAGCATGGACATCGCAACGGCCGCAGCAGCCGAGGCCGTGGTAACGGTTCGCGACCTGGGCATGCGCTTCGGCAGCAAGATCGTCCATGAACACGTCGATCTGAGCGTGCGCCAGGGCGAGATCCTGGCGATCGTCGGTGGCAGCGGCAGCGGCAAGACCACGCTGCTGCGCGAGATGGCACTGCTGCAGCAGCCCAGTACCGGTTCTGTCCGGGTCCTGGGCAGCGAGATACGCGAACTCGGCGCCGCGCAGACCCTGCAGGTGCGGCGGCGCATTGGGGTGCTGTTTCAGAACGGCGCGCTGTTCGGCGGCCTGAACGTGCTCGAGAACGTGGGTGTGCCGCTGCGCGAACATACCGGCTTGAGCGATGCCCTGATCGACGAGATCGCCTGCGTGAAGCTCGCCCTGGTCGGTCTGCGTGCCGACGATGGTCTGTTGTATCCCAATCAACTGAGCGGTGGCATGCGCAAGCGCGCCGCGCTCGCCCGCGCGATTGCGATGGACCCGGAACTCCTGTTCCTCGACGAGCCCACCTCCGGCCTCGATCCGTTGAGCGCCGACGCCTTCGATGAACTGGTGTTGGACCTGAAGGCGGCGCTCGACCCGACCGTGGTGCTGGTCAGCCACGACATGGATACCCTGTGGCGGGTCGCCGATCGTGTGGTGCTGCTCGGCGAGGGCCGGCTGTTGGCGGAAGGCAGTATGCAGGAGCTGGCCCGCTCCAGTGATCCGGCGGTGTTACGATTCTTCAGGGGCCCTCGGGGGCGTGCGGCACAGGGATCGGCGTGAAAGGGAAGACCAACTATGTGCTGATGGGGCTGTTCGTGCTGGTGCTGACCGTCACCTTTATCGCCGGCGTGTTGTGGCTGAGCGCAGGCGGAAGCGGCCGACCCCAGCGGGAGTATCTGGTTTATATGCGTGAATCGGTATCTGGTCTGAGCCGCGACAATGTCGTCGCCTATGACGGCGTGGACGTGGGGCGAGTGCGCGAGATCGGCCTCGACCCGGCACACGTCGGCGAGGTGCGCCTGCTGCTGCAGATCGACAAGGACACGCCTGTGCGTGAAGACACGGTGGCGACCCTGGAGACCCAGGGCCTGACCGGCCTGGCCTTCATAAACCTGACCGGTGGCAGTGCCGAGTCGCCGCTGCTGGCGGCCCGGCCGGGCGAGGCCTACCCGGTCATCCGCAGCCGCCGCTCCACCTGGGGCAGGCTCGACCGCGCGGTCGAGGAACTGGTCTCCAACCTGACCGATGTCTCCAAGCTGCTGAAGGCGCTGTTCGACGAAGACAACCAGCGCGCATTGACCAGCACCCTGGCGCATCTCGACGAGCTGACCGGGGCCCTTGCGGGCCGCACCGGCAACATGACCGCGGCTGTCGACGACCTGGCCGTCACCGCGCGTCATACCCGCGAGGCCAGTGCCGGCCTGCCCGAGATGGTCGCGCAGATGCAACGCACTGCGGCGGCGCTGGAGCGTATGGCGGACGAGATCCGCGCGACCGGTGCCGCCGCCGGCAGGGCGGTGCGCGCGCGCGACCGTGACCTGCAACGTTTCACCGGCGAGGCGCTGCCCGAGGCAGCGGTGATGATCAGCGAACTGCGCCGCGCCGCGGAGAACCTGCGTCGGTTCAGCGAGCAACTCGAGCGCGATCCGACCGTGCTGTTGCGCGGCAGGCCACCACGTGCGCCGGGCCCAGGTGAGTGAGGAGTTGAGCATGTGGAAGTCTTGCCTGCGCTTGATCGGGCCAGCCGCCTGGCGTCGGCTGGCGCTGTTGGGCATGTCGCTGTTCATCGCAGGCTGCGGCGCATCGCTGATGCAGCAGTCCGCAGAGCCGCCGACCCGGACCTACCTGCTGGAGTGGCCGGGGGACAGCGTGTCGCCGACCGCCAATCCCAACGGCCCGAACCTGCTGGTCAGCCCGGTCTTCGCGGCGCCTGGTTACGACACCGCGGACATCGCGTACATCCGCCATCCCTACGAGATCGAGTACTTCGCCTACCACCGCTGGGTGGATACCCCGGCACACATGCTCGGGCCTCTGCTGGTCAGGGCGGCCGGGCAGGGCGGGCTGTTTCGCAGCGTCACCGAGGCGGGCAGCGCGGCGCATGCGGATCTGCGCCTCGACAGCCGCCTGCTCTACCTGCAGCAGGTCTGGCTTGCACAGGCCAGCGAGCTGCAACTGGCCTTGAGCGTGAGCCTGGTCGATGCCGCGACTGCACGGGTCGTCGGCAGTCGCATCATCAGCGTCAACGAGCCGGTCGCCGAGCGCACACCCTATGCCGGGGTGGAGGCGGCAAACCGCGCCGTGGCCCGGCTGCTGTCCGAGCTGCAAGGGTTTCTCGCCGCGCAGGTGGCGGCCGCGCGCCGCTAGTGCAGTGCCTGGTCCGGTTTTGCGCCTAGTGTGGGGGGCTATTTGGGTGGGCAGTCCTGCAAGCCGGGTAGGGCGCGATAGGCGCCTGCGCCAATGCGCCGGATTACCGCGGATACGGTGCAATACGCTGCGCTATTGCAAGCTCCCGCGACCGTCGAGGCCTGCGATCCGACAAACTCGTGTCGAGTGCACGGGGCGCATGCGGTAATGCGCCTTGCGGACTGGATACCGGCCGGCTTTGGGTACAGGCGGTGAACCGGCCGCGCCAGGCGATCAGGATTGGGGGTGGATGTTGAACAACGCAGCGTCCCAGCGTGCGCCATTCGGCAGTGCACTCGCCGAGCACATCTGGAAGACCAAGTACCGGTTCATCGATGCGGGTGAGATCCGGGATCACACCCTGCAGGACACCTGGCGGCGTATTGCGCGGGCGCTTGCCGCACCGGAGCGTGAACAGGCCGATGCCTGGGAGGCCCGGTTCCTGGCAGTGCTCGATGGATTTCAATTTCTGCCCGGTGGGCGGATCCTGGCCGGTGCCGGCACCGGACGGCGTGTCACGCTGTTCAACTGCTTCGTGATGGGGCGCCTCGAAGACAGCATGGACAGTATCTTCGACAACCTCAAGCAGGGTGCGATCACGATGCAGGAAGGTGGCGGGGTCGGCTACGACTTTTCGACCCTGCGTCCCGCCGGGAGTATCGCCCATGCGACCGGGCGGATAGCGTCCGGCCCGGTCTCGTTCATGCACATCTGGGACGCGATGTGCGGCACCATCCTGTCGACCGGCGCGCGCCGCGGCGCGATGATGGCCACGCTGCGCTGCGATCATCCCGACATCGAGACCTTCATCGCCGCGAAACAAGATCCGAACCTGCTGCGCCGCTTCAATCTCTCGGTGCAGGTGACTGATGCCTTCATGCAGGCGGTCGAGCGCGATGCAGACTGGCCGCTGGTGTTCCCGGCGCATGCGATCGGCGGTGCGCCGTCGGGCGGTGATCAACAGCTGATCACGCAGCACTGGCCGGGCGAGCACGGGGCGGTCGCCTGCCGGGTGATGCGGCGCATCCGTGCGCGCACGCTGTGGGCGCAGATGATGCGCGCGACCTACGACTATGCCGAGCCCGGCGTACTGTTCGTCGACCGGATCAATCGTCAGAACAATCTCTGGTACCGCGAGCACATCAGCGCGTCGAATCCCTGCGGCGAGATCCCGCTGCCGCCGTATGGCGCCTGCGACCTGGGTTCCATCAACCTGACCCGGTTCGTGCGCGCGCCGTTCACGCCAGCTGCGAACCTGGATCACGCCGCGATCGCCGCCACGGTCGAGGTTGCGGTGCGCATGCTCGACAATACGATCGACGCCTCGCGCTTTCCATTGAGCCAGCAGGCCGCGGAGGCGCACGGCTCGCGCCGCATCGGCCTCGGCCTTACCGGCCTGGCAGATGCGTTGATCATGCTGGGCCTGCGCTACGACAGTCCGGAGGCACGCCAATCGGCCGCGGCCGCGATGCAGACCATCTGTCACAGCGCCTACCGCAGCTCGGTCGGGCTGGCGCGCGACAAGGGCGGCTTCCCCTACCTCGACCGCGAGCGCCACCTGCAGGGCGCCTTCGTGCGTGGCCTGCCGCAGGATATTCGTGACGGCATCGCCAAACACGGTATCCGCAACAGCCACCTCACCGCGATCGCCCCGACCGGCACGATCAGCCTGCTGGCCGACAATGTATCGAGCGGCATCGAACCGGTGTTCGACTATCGCCACACGCGGCGGCTGCTCGATACCGACGGTAGCTACCGCCAGTTCGATGTCGAGGACTATGCGCATGCGCGGTGGCGCCGGGGCGCCACCGCGGGCCAGGCATTGCCACCGGCCTTCGTCAACGCATTCGAGATAGCGCCGCGCGATCACCTGGCGATGCAGGCCGCATTGCAGGCGTATGTCGACAGCGCGATCTCGAAGACCATCAACGTCCCGCCGGATTACCCGTTCGAGGACTTCCAGTCCCTGTATCAGCTCGCCTACCAGTCGGGACTGAAGGGTTGCACGACCTTCCGGCCGAATCCCGTTACCGGGGAGATCCTGAGCCGGCGGCATGGCGCCGAACCGCCGGGGCAGGGCACGCACTGCTGCGGCATCGAGCGCGAGGACGATTGAGCCGGCCGCGGGCGGGCGCCGGGCCGCAGGTATACTGGCCGGACCGGACCAAAAGTAAGGCCCGAACAGTCGATGCGTGCGTCGCCAGGCACCGGCCGCGGGGCCGCTGTCGCATCGCGAGGGCCTGCTGTGCTTGCAGGATGGAGCCCTTGTGGCAGACTGCGCGTAAACGACCGAACGGCACTGCGCGGTTAGAACGGCGCTGTCGGGTGTGAATCCGGAGGCGCGTGGCCTGCCCGCCACGCTGGTTTGACTGAGGAGCGAACATGCACAAGAAAGATCCGGCGGGGTGGCGTGGTGGCGTAACGGCAAGGGTGCTGGTCTGGTGTGCCGCACTGGTGTTCCTGCCGTCGATAGCCGCGTTCGCAGACGACGGGGAGGCGATTTTCAGCCAGGAGGAGCTGGATCAGATGATGGCGCCGGTGGCGCTGTACCCGGATTCACTGCTGTCGCAGATCCTGATGGCGGCGACCTATCCGGACCAGGTGCAGGAGGCTGCGCAGTGGTCCAAGGCCAACCCGGATCAGAAAGGCGACGACGCGGTCAAGGCGGTCGAGGGCAAGGCCTGGGACCCCAGCGTCGCGTCACTGGTCGCGTTTCCCCAGGCGCTGGCGATGATGGGTGACAAGCCCGACTGGGTGGCACAGATGGGTGATGCCTTCCTCGCCGAACCTGAGGCGGTGATGGATACCGTGCAGGGCTTGCGCAACAAGGCCAAGGAGGCCGGTAACCTGGAGAGTACCGAGCAGCAGAAGGTGATCGTCGAAAGCGCACCGAGTCAGACAACGATTATCAAGATCGAGCCCGCCGACCCGCAGGTCATCTATGTGCCGGCCTACAACCCCACCGTGGTCTACGGTACCTGGTGGTATCCATCATATCCGCCGTTTTACTATCCGCCGCCGCCGCACTACGGGTTTGGCAATGCGGTCGTGGCTGGCATCGGCTTCGGCATCGGCATCGCCATCACCAATTCCATCTGGGGTGGTTTCGACTGGCATCGCCACGATGTGAACATCAACGTCAACCGCTATAACAACATCAACATCAACAAGCGCCTGAACGTCAACCAGAACAACGTGTCCTGGAAACACAATTCGGTAAACCGCAAAGGTAGGCCCTATGCCGACCGGGCGAGCCGCGAAAAGTATGGCCAGAGGCTTGACGGTGCCGATCGGCGCAAGGAGTACCGCGGCCGTGACGCGCAGCGGGAGAAGGCGCAGGCCAGCCTGGCGAACAAGGGTATGGATCCGGCGCGGGAGCGCGCGAAGCTTAGCGGCTCCGCCGGGGATCAGGTCCGTGACAGGGCCGCTCAGGTTGACCGGCAGCGCAAGGACGATCTGCGCGGCAAGGCCGGCGACCGCGGTACCTCGAACAGGGTTGATCGGGGCGGCAAGGTCAACGACCGGGGGGCATCTGTGCGGCCAAGCACCGGCGACCGGGGCGTGTCCAGCAGGCCCGATTCCGGCAGACAGCGCGATGTTTCGCGGCCCGCCAGCGCAAAAACCCGGGACAATGCCCTCAAGGGCGTGGGCAACGGTGCTCAGACCCGCGTCAGCGCGGATCGCGGGGCGCGCAGCAGCAGGTCGGCTGCCAGAGGTGGGCGAAGCCTGGGTGGCGGTGGTGGTCGCAGTAGTCGCAGTAGTCGCAGTATGGGTGGCGGCGGTGGTGGCGGCCGTAGCCTGGGCGGTCGTCGGTAGGAGCGCAAACATGAAAGACATCAATACGAACAAGGTGTTCAAGACACTGAGGCTTTCGGTCGCATGCACGGCGATGGCATTGTCGTCAGTGGTTGCTGCGCAGCAGGTCCACTTCGAGAACGCCGACCAGGCAGCCAATGCCTTCGTCGTCGCCGTCGCCCGCGATGACGAGGCCGCGCTCAGCGGCCTGCTCGGCGCGGACTATCGCGACGTGCTGTCACTCGACGAGATCGGTGCGGCCTTGGTGCCCAAGTTCCTGGACGCCTGGATCAGCTATCACACGCTGGTCCCGGAAAGCGACAAGACCCGCATGCTGGCGGTCGGCGAGACGGGCTGGACCCTGCCGCTCCCGATCGTCAGGGAGGCCGATGGTTGGCGCTTCGATCTGGTGGCCGGGGAGAAGGTGATGCGTATCCGGCGCATCGGCCGCAACGAACTGTCGGCGATCGAGGCGGTGCTCGCCTATCACGACGCGCAGATCGACTATGCCGGGCAGGACCGCGACGGCGATGGCGTGCTCGAATATGCGCAGCATTTCATCAGTTCGCCCGGCCAACACGACGGCCTGTACTGGCCGGCGGAATCCGATCAGGACCAGAGTCCGCTGGGTCCGCTGCTGGCCGAACAGGATCCGGTTAAGGCCTATCATGGCTACTACTACCGCATCCTGAAGGCGCAGGGCGAGCATGCCCCCGGTGGTGCCGCTGACTATGTGGAAAACGGCAACATGACCCAGGGCTTTGCCATCATCGCCTGGCCCGCCGAGTACGGCGAAAGCGGTGTGATGAGCTTCATGCTCAACCGTGAGGGCGTGGTGTATGAGGCCGATCTGGGCCCGGACGGGGCAGCGTTTGCGACCTCGCTGGCCGCCTTTGACCCTGACTCGCACTGGGCGCCGACGCGCGATTCGATGGACGAGACGGATGTGCTGAAATAGGCGGTGTCCGCGACGGCTGGGGCGTCCTCGCGGTCGGAATGCCGCACTGGCGACTTCGGCTGACCGCTGGCAGATGATGTTGCAGGGAGTCTGGCGGGCCAGGCCTTACGCCATCGTCGGGTCACCGAACCGGCAGCTTGGCCGACCCCGCCAGCCTTTGACCGCCGGGCAGGTCATGGCGCGCCCAGCAACAGATACAGCGCATTCGGATGGTCGTGGGCGAAGGCATGTCCCCAGGCCAGGTAGGCCGGGCCAAGGAAGGTGTCGGCGCCGATGAAGATACTGGCCGAGGGGCGGATCTCCTTCTCCGAGTTGATATCGATTCCGAGTGAACCGCGGGTCGCCTCGAGCGAGCCGCCGAGATACACGCCGCGGCCCAGTAGGGGCGGTAGGCTAGTCATCTTGTAGGTGTAGACCGTGCGCAGCAAGGCGACGTTGTCGCCGACCAGTTCATCCATACGGTAGCCGGAGCCACGCAGGAAACCGCCCAGCAGGAATGGGTCGTATGTAGGGATGTCGCCGGCCAGGCTGGTGCCGTAATAGGCGGCGAACTGCAGCGCATGCCGGTCGATCGCCTTGGCGCCCATCAGCAGGATGTCGGTCTTGTTGTATTCATCATCCGAGCCCCAGTCGTTGAAGGTGCCAAAGCTCCTGAACTCGGCCAGCACGCCGTTGCGGGCGAAGCTCGGGCTGTCGATCTGGTCGAAGACCGCGCGCACGTTGTAGCCGACCTGGGTCAGGTTGTAATCGGGGAGCACCGGGAGCAGGCCGAAGTCTGCGTTGGCCTCCAGGTGTCCGGCGAGCGCGCCCAGTCGGATCTCGCCATACTTGTTCTGCGCGCCGACGTCGAGGTGTACGCGCGCGGTGGATGTGCGGTAGTCACCGATGCGATTGCCATCCAGAAAATATACGATCGGCTCCTCCTGCAGCTCGAGGCGCGGGGCAACGAAGGCGCCGGCGGTCAGCGAGATGGGTTGATAGAATTCGCTGGCGAAGTGATCGCGGTAGCCGATTTGCAGGTCGTTGCGCCACTCTGCACCGATGGTATTGATCCAGGTGCTGCGATGACTGAGGCTGGCATTGAAGCGGGCCTGGTCGGAATCGGACGCAAGACCCAGGCCGAACTTCACGTAGTTCGGTCCCCAGGACTTTTCCACCCCCTGGACCTCGACGGTGCGGATGCCTTGCCGGTCGACCATCTGGTAGTCCATGCGCTCGAAATCGCCACGTCCATAGACCTGTTCGAGCCGGGTATTGAGGTTCTCGAGGCTGAAGTCGCTCTCCGGGCGTCCGCGCAGGTCGATCCCAGGCACTTCTGCCAGCTCGCGCTCCATCACCGCCGGGTTCACGCGCCCGCCGCTGGTGGCCACGCGCACCTCGCTGACCGGTGGCACGCTCGGGATCCGCGCGGCCACTGATTCGCGCCAGGCGCGGTATTCGGCCACTGGCAGCGAGTACCTTTGCAGCGCATCCGCGTTGGCGCGCGCCGCCGCCTCACCCTTCTCGACCAGCGGCATGGCCGCGGCGAAGTTCGCGGAACTGAAGTTGCCGAGCTCCGGCTGGATCAGTATGTCGCGCGGCCCGAGCGAGTCGAGTGACTGACGCACGTTCTGCTCCATCATCACGTTGATCATCTGCAGCGAGATGCCGAATGCGGAGTTCAGCTCGGCACGTGGCAGCAGGCCGCTGCCCACGTTCACCACGATGACGACGTCTGCGCAGGCGTTGCGGGCCGCGGCGACCGGCACGTTCTGCAGCAGGCCGCCGTCGACGTACAGGGCGCCGTCGATCTCGACCGGGGCTATCGCGCCCGGTACCGACATGCTGGCGCGCATGGCCTTGACCAGGTCGCCACTGTTGAACTCCTTGATCCTGCCGTGCTCGATGTCGGTCGCCATCGCGCGGTACGGGATCGGCAGTCGATCGAAGTCCTGGTCTGCATAGTTGCCGGCGCGAGCCACCATCTCGCGCAGCAGGAACTCGAATTTGTAGCCGGCGGTTGAGCCCGGTGGTACCAGCAGATCCACGCCGCGTTGGCCCAGTTCTAGACGGAACAGGCTCTCGAAGTCGTCGCGCTTGGCCCGAAACGGCTTCTCGGCGCGCGGTGGATCGTCGGTAAACAGATCCTGCCAATCGATTTTTGCAAGCCGATCCTGTATCTCGTCGAGCGGCATTCCTGCCGCGTAGACGCCACCCACCAGCGAGCCCATGCTCGTGCCCGCGATGCAGGAGATCGGGATGTGCATCTCCTCGAGGACCTTGAGCACGCCAAGGTGCGCGACGCCGCGCGCGCCGCCGCCGCCCAGTACCACGCCGATGCGCGGACGATCCTGATCGGCCGTGGAAGGGGCCGGTAGGCTGGCTGCAGCGAGGATGAGCGAGGTCAGGGCGAAGGTTGCGATGTTGGCGCGGTGACTGGCCGCCATGAGTTGGATTCTCCGCCGGGATCTGGGTTGTGTCGATTTGGCAGGCGACAGGTTAACGCAGGTCATCAGCCGGGTGCCAATAGGTCTGCGCTGCCAGCGGCATGTGCCCGGTTGGCGATGGCTCTCCGCTGCGTGGCCGGGCCGCCG
>JAJDNF010000072.1 GCA_022340805.1 Chromatiaceae bacterium | reverse complement strand
CCACCATCGCCGGGCTGTTGCCGCTGCTGTTCGAGACCTCGATGCAGGCGCAGTTCCTGATCCCGATGGCGGTCTCGATCTCGTTCGGCCTGGCCTTCTCAACCCTGCTGGTGCTGGTGCTGGTGCCGACCCTGCTGGCCGGCATGGAGGGCCTGCGGCTGCGCATCGGTGGTGTGTTGGTCCGGGCTCAGCCATAGGCGGTTGGCGCGTTGCGCGCAGGCGTCATGCGCGGTGTGCTGTGGACGATGTGAATTGCGCCAAGGCCTGCGGCGCAATGCGCTTCGCTTTTCGCGCCCCTGCAATTTCGCTCTGTCACCTGTGGAGGCAATGAGCCGCGTGAATTGCACCAATCCTCGATTTATACGCGCTGTTCTACCGACCCGCATCGCCGGGGCTGCTTCCCGCCGCAGGTGTTTGAAGCCTCGCTGCAGGCCCGCTTCCTGACCGCGATGACGGCCCCGTTCTCGTTTGGGTTGGGCAACATCTTGGTCTGTCCCCGTTTACGCAGCTTCGTCGAATGTCAGCAATTTTGACAATCCTCGGGAGTGCTGCCCAGGGAACGAGCCATGGCTGACAAGTCCACTCGAAAAGATCAACGAACAACAACGAAGGAAGCCAACACAATGAATATCAAGGCACTCGCTGGATCATCGACACTGGCACTGGTGCTGGCCGGTGGGCTGGCGCAGGCGGCGATCATCGAGATCCCGGCCTCGGCGCTGAACAATTCGCCGAATGTCTATACGGCGGGCGGTTACTAAACCGACGACCTGGGTCCCAATATCGTCACTACCGGCGGTGGCAATGGCGCCAATGTAGGACAGCTGGATGGCCGCAGTGATGACGGCTATATGGGCCTGGCCCTCGGCTTCGACTTGACATTTTTTGGTGCCACGTACAACAGCCTGTTCATCAACAATAACGGCAACGTGAGTTTCGGGGCAGGGATCTTCGCCTTCGTTCCAGTCGGTCCGACCGGCGGCGCGCGCAAGCGTCGCACCACCTGATAGTCCGACGGCTCGCGGGCCGTCCGGGTCGAAAACAAGAAGCCCCCGCCGTACGAGGCGGGGGCTTTTCTTTTGCTGTCATTGTCCGTCCGGGCGGTGCGATTCACGCCGTTCATGGCACCCTAAGGTGCCGATAATCGGGCTTTCATCGCGGTGCCCCAGGTAGGTGCCGATAAGCGCGGCGTATTCACCCCGATGGCCTGCGCGATCCACCCGATCCATCGCACCGCCCATGGCCACATGTTGATCGCCACGCCACACGTGGGGTGCCGATAAGCAACGCGCATCGCACCGCTCGGCCCTACGTTGTCCTGCAAACCCGGATCATCTCGGTCCCGGCATTCGACAGGCTGCGCTTGAGATGGGTGACGGCGCCGAGCCGGCGGGACAGCTGCATCCCGTCGACCCGTAACGCGCACACGCTGCTGTCGAGCAGCGTGGCCGGCAGCAGGCTCCAGCCCAGTCCGGTCGCGACCAGCATGTGCAGTGTCTCGAGGTAATTGGTCGCCATCGCGACGTTCAGCCCGACGCCTGCGACGCGCATCGCCCGTTCGAGAATGCCGCGCGTGTAGGTGGTACCGCCCGGCAGTACGGCCGGGTAGGCCAGCAGCTCGGCCAGCGCCACGCGGTCGCGTCCGGCCAGCGGGTGATCCAGTCCGACCATGAACGCCAGCGGGTCGTCCCAGATCGGCTGCAGGCGCAGGCTGGGCGGCTGATCAGGTGGCAGCGTGACGATCGCCAGCTCCAGGTCGCCGGTCTCGACCGCGCGGCAGGCGGCCTCGGAGTCCATGAAGCGGATGTCCAGTTCGACCTGCGGATACTGCTCGGTAAAGTGCTTGAGCGGCCCGGGCAGGCGGTGCAGGCCGATATGGTGGCTGGTCCCCATCACCAGCCGGCCGCGCACCTGGCCGGACAGGTCGCTGACCAGGCGCTTGAGCTCGCGCGCGTCGTTGATCAGGCGGCGCGCCCGCGGCAGCAGCGCCGCGCCTGTGGCGGTCAGCGACACGCGCCGGCCGATGCGGTCGAACAGCCGGGCGCCGAGTTCCGCCTCGAGCAGCGCGACGCGCTTGCTGACCGCCGGTTGGGTCAGGTACAGCGCCTCGGCGGCGATGGAAAAGGATTCGTGTTCGGCCACCTCGACAAAGGCCTGCAGCGCGGCGATTTCCATTATTCCAAAAAAGAATCCGATAAATTAAAAACATGAATTGGAGTTATTCATGATAGCCGCTATCGTTAATTCCGTCAGACAAAGAGACAGGTCCGATGAAACCGAGAACGCTATACGACAAGTTATGGGATTCGCACGTGGTGCGCGAGGAGCCGGACGGCACCGCGCTGTTGTACATCGACCGCCATCTGGTGCACGAGGTGACCTCACCGCAGGCCTTCGAGGGGCTGCGCCTGGCGCACCGCCCGCTGTGGCGCACCGATGCGAACCTGGCGACCGCCGATCACAACGTGCCGACCACCGACCGCAGCCAGGGGATCGCCGATCCGGTGTCGCGTTTGCAGGTCGAGACGCTGGATAGCAATTGCGCCGAGTTCAGGATTACCGAGTTCGGCATGAGCGACCCGCGCCAGGGCATCGTGCACGTAATCGGTCCGGAGCAGGGTGCGACGCTGCCGGGCATGACCGTGGTGTGCGGCGACTCGCACACCTCGACCCACGGGGCGTTCGGCGCGCTGGCGCACGGCATCGGCACCTCGGAGGTCGAGCACGTGCTGGCCACCCAGTGCCTGATCCAGAAGAAGTCCAGGTCGATGCTGATCGTGGTCGACGGGCCGGTCGGACCGGGTGTGACCGCAAAGGACATCGTGCTGGCGATCATCGGCCGGATCGGCACGGCCGGCGGTACCGGTTACGCGCTCGAGTTCAGCGGCCAGGCGATCCGCGACCTGTCGATCGAGGGCCGCATGACCGTGTGCAACATGGCTATCGAGGCAGGTGCAAGGTCCGGGTTCATCGCGGTCGACGACAAGACCATCGAGTACGTGAAGGGCCGGCCGTTTGCACCGCGGCCGGAGTACTGGGACCAGGCCGTCGCCTATTGGCAGACGCTGCACAGTGACGACGGCGCCGAGTTCGACGAGGTGGTGCGGATCCCGGCGGCGGAGATCCAGCCACAGGTGACCTGGGGTACCTCGCCGGAGATGGTCGTGCCGGTCGGCGAGCGGGTGCCGGATCCGGACCGGGAGACGGATCCGGTGCGCGCCCAGGGCATGCGCCGGGCGCTGCAGTACATGGGCCTCGAGGCCGGAACACCGATCGCGCAGATCAGCCTGGACAAGGTGTTCATCGGTTCCTGCACCAATTCGCGGATCGAGGATCTGCGCGCGGCTGCACAGGTGGCCAGGGGCCGCAAGGTCGCCGGCAACATCCGCCAGGCGCTGGTGGTGCCCGGCTCTGGGCTGGTCAAGGCGCAGGCCGAGCAGGAGGGTCTGGACAAGATCTTCATCGAGGCCGGCTTCGAATGGCGTGAACCGGGCTGCTCGATGTGCCTGGCGATGAATGCCGACCGCCTGGAGCCGGGCGAGCGCTGCGCCTCCACCTCGAACCGCAATTTCGAGGGTCGCCAGGGGCAGGGCGGGCGCACCCATCTGGTCAGCCCGGCGATGGCCGCAGCGGCGGCGATCGCGGGCCATTTTGTCGACGTGCGGGACATCGTTTAAGCGCACAGGACGCAAGTAGCGCCAGGGCCGGGGAACTCGCAGATCTTCGCGTTCCGAGCGCCCTGTGCGGTGAGAGAGAGTGACTATGCAAAAATTCGAGACATTTAGCGGTATCGTGTGCCCATTGGATCGCTCCAACGTCGACACCGATGCGATCATCCCGAAGCAGTTCCTGAAGTCGATCAAGCGCACCGGATTCGGCCCCAACTTGTTCGACGACTGGCGTTACCTCGACCGCGGCGAGCCAGGCATGGACAACAGCCGGCGGCCGATCAACCCGGACTTCGTGTTGAACGATCCGCGTTATGCCGGCGCCAGCATCCTGCTGACGCGCGAGAATTTCGGCTGTGGCTCGTCGCGTGAACATGCGCCCTGGGCGCTGGCCGACTATGGCTTCAGGGTGA
Source organism: Chromatiaceae bacterium (assembly GCA_022340805.1). Lineage (GTDB taxonomy): Bacteria > Pseudomonadota > Gammaproteobacteria > Chromatiales > Chromatiaceae > Thiosocius. The sequence continues at coordinate 68,955 of JAJDNF010000072.1, read as the reverse complement.
TCATCGCACCGAGCTACGCGGACATCTTCTTCAACAACAGCTTTAAGAACGGGCTGTTGCCGATCGTCCTCGACGCCGCGACCGTCGATCGCCTGTTCGAGCGCGCGACGGGCGGACAGGCCCTGCGGCTCACGGTCGATCTGGCCGCGCAGCAGATCCAGCCTGCCGGTGACGCGCCGATCGGTTTTGACGTCGATGCGTTCCGCAAGCATTGCCTGCTGAACGGCCTGGACGACATCGGCCTGACCCTGCAGCATGTCGACGACATCAAGGCGTATGAGGCAAGGCGGCGTGTAGAGGCGCCGTGGCTGTTTCAATAACCGCGAAGGATACTGTGATTGTGAGCAAGAGAATTCTGGTATTGCCGGGAGACGGCATCGGTCCGGAGATCGTCGCCGAGGCGGTCAAGGTGTTGGACAAACTGGCTGGCGAGGGGCTGGACATAGAGCTGGACGAGGGCCTGGTCGGCGGGGCGGCCTACGATGCGGTCGGCACGCCGCTGCCGGAGACCACGCTCGAGATGGCGCGAGAGGCGGACGCGGTACTGCTCGGCGCGGTCGGCGGCCCAAAGTGGGAGTCGCTGGACATCTCGGTCCGGCCTGAGAAGGGTCTGCTCGGCCTGCGTGCCGGTCTCGGACTGTTCTCCAATCTGCGCCCGGCGATCCTCTACCCGCAGCTGGCCGGGGCCTCCAGCCTGCGCCCCGAGATCGTGTCCGGCCTGGACATCATGATCGTGCGCGAGCTCACCGGTGGCATTTATTTCGGTCAGCCGCGTGGCATCCGGACGCTGGAAGGCGGCGAGCGCCAGGGATTCAATACCCTGGTCTATGCCGAACACGAGATCGAGCGCATCGTGCGCTCGGCCTGCGAGATCGCGATGAAGCGTGGCAGGCGGGTCTGCTCGGTGGACAAGGCCAACGTGCTCGAGTGCACCGAGCTGTGGCGGGAGGTGGCCACCCGGGTGGTGAAGGCGGAGTATCCGGAGATCGAGCTGTCGCACATGTACGTCGACAATGCCGCTATGCAACTGGTCAGGTGGCCGAAACAGTTCGACGTGATGGTCACCACCAATATGTTCGGTGACATCCTGTCGGACGCGGCCGCGATGCTGACCGGCTCGATCGGCATGCTGCCTTCGGCGTCGCTGAACGAAAAGCGCCAGGGCATGTACGAGCCGATCCACGGCTCGGCGCCGGATATCGCCGGGAAGGGCGTGGCGAATCCGCTGGCGACCATCCTGTCGGTGGCGATGATGCTGCGTTACAGCCTCGACGAGGCGGGCATGGCCGATCGGATCGAAGATGCCGTGGTGGCGGTGCTCGACCAGGGTCTGCGCACCCCGGACATCATGTCAGAGGGCATGACCGAGGTGAACTGCGAGGGCATGGGCGATGCGGTCGTTGCGGCATTGTGAGATTTTCGACTGCGAAGGGCGCGCAGCGCGCGAACTCATCGCCGGTCGAACCTCGTATCAGTGGCACGCGGTGCGACGATGTGAACGGTGTCGTGCACGACGGGCGTCACAACCAAGAATGTGAATCAGAGGCTTGGCGTTGTTTGTACCCCTGGCCTCCTTTGCGGGTAATTGAAATCGGTGTCTGAAATGAAAAGAGTGGGTTTTGTCGGTTGGCGTGGCATGGTCGGTTCGGTCTTGATGGACCGCATGCGCGAGGAGAACGACTTCGCGAACATCGACGAGCCGGTGTTCTTTACAACCTCGCAGGCGGGTCAGCCGGGGCCGGACATCGGTAAGGATGTGCCGGCGCTGAAAGACGCCAACGACCTTGGCGCGCTGGCGCAGATGGATGTGATCGTGACCTGCCAGGGTGGCGATTACACCAAGGCGGTCTTCCCACAGCTGCGCAAGGCCGGCTGGCAGGGCTACTGGATCGATGCCGCCTCGGCGCTGCGCATGGACAAGGATGCGGTGATCATCCTCGACCCGGTCAACCTGGCGGTGATCGAGCAGGCCCTGGCCGATGGCCGCAGGGACTTCATCGGCGGCAACTGCACGGTCAGCCTGATGTTGATGGCGCTCGGTGGGTTGTTCAATGCCGACCTGGTCGAGTGGGCGACCTCGATGACCTACCAGGCAGCATCCGGCGCAGGGGCGAAGAACATGCGCGAGCTGCTCAGCCAGATGGGAGCGCTGGAGCACAGCGTCGCCGGTCTGCTGGCCGATCCCGCATCGGCGATCCTGGATATCGATCGCAGGGTCACCGACACGCTGCGCAGTGACGCCTATCCGACCGAGAATTTCGGTGCACCACTGGCCGGCAGCCTGATCCCCTGGATCGACATCGCGCTCGACAACGGTCAGAGCAAGGAGGAATGGAAGGGCTTTGCCGAGACCAACAAGATTCTCGGTCGCAGCGACAAGCCGATTCCTATCGATGGCACCTGCGTGCGGGTCGGCGCGATGCGCTGCCACAGCCAGGCGCTGACGATCAAACTGAAAACAGACGTGCCGCTGGACGAGATCGAACAGATGCTCGACGAGGCAAACCCCTGGTCGAAGGTGGTACCCAACGAGCGCGCGGTGACTGTGCAGGAGCTCACGCCGGCCAAGGTGACGGGCACCCTCTCGGTGCCGGTGGGTCGTCTGCGCAAGATGGTGCTGGGCAGTGAGTACCTGAACGCGTTTACCGTCGGCGACCAGCTGCTGTGGGGTGCCGCCGAGCCGCTGCGGCGCATGCTCAAAATCCTGCAGGACAAGTGAACCCGTTCACAGCTTGCGGTCGATCAGGTGAAGAAAGAGGCCCGGAGGCGTTTAAGTCTCCGGGCCTTTGGCCGTTAGTAGCGTTGGTAGAACATCATGACTCGGCTATAGTTAGGCCGAATTATATTCTTCGATTCTTGGCTGCAAGTGTCGGTATCAGACACCGATCAGCCGCGAAATCGGGGTAGCGAAGCACCTGAGGGGGGATCCATGGTCCGCAAGCTGGCGTTGGCGGTTTCACTCGCATTAGGAACGCTGAGCGTTCCTGCGCATGCGTTGGGTTTGGGCGAATTGAGTTCGAAATCCACGCTGAACCAGAACTTTCAGGGCGACATCAAGTTGCTCTCTGTGCAGCCCGATGAGCTGGACGGTTTGAGGGTCAAGCTGGCCGATGCGGACGCCTTCGAGCGCGCCGGTGTCGACCGGCCCTTTTATCTCTCGCTGCTCAGGTTTGAGCCGGTACTGACCAGCAGCGGCAAGCCGGTCATCCGGATCACCTCGGAATTCCCGATTCGGGAACCCTTCATCAACTTCCTGATTGAGGTCAACTGGCCCAATGGTCGCCTGCTGCGCGAATACACCGTGCTGCTGGACCCGCCGACCACGACCAAGCGACGTCCACCCAGCGTCACGCCCGCGGCCAAGGTCAGCAAGACCGCGCCGGCGCCTGCCCCGGCGAAACCTGCCGCGCAGCCCGCTGCGGTGGCCCCTGCACCGGTGGTCATGGCGTCCGGCAGTGGTGAGGGATCGGAATACGGTCCGGTTCAGGCCAACGATACGGCGTGGAGCCTGGCGAAAAAGTTGCGTCCGCGCGGCGTCAGCATGGCGCAGATGATGATGGCGCTGCTCAATGCGAACCCAGATGCCTTCGTCGATGGCAACATCAACCGTCTGCGCCGCGGGCAGATCCTGCGCGTCCCGGCGCTGAGCGAGATCCAGGAAATGAGCCGTCAGGCGGCCCGCGAGGCCTATCGTCAGCAGCAGGACGAATGGCTTGCACGGCGGGCCGAGAAGCTGCAGAGCGCTGCCGAGGTCGAGACCGCCGGCGAGGCGGTCGCTGGACAAGGTTCTGGCGCGACGTCCGAGGCGCCCGATCAGTTGCGCATTGCGACCGCGCGACCGGAGGGCCAGGGCGAGGCCGGTGCGGGTGACGATGATGCGCTGTCGCCAGCCGCGAGTGATCTGAAGTCGCGCCTGATCGTCGCGCGCGAGAACGCGGAAACCTCGCGCCAGGAAGCGGAGGTGTTGCGCAGCAAGGTCGACGATCTGCAGGAACGCCTGGCCAATATGCAGAAGCTGCTGAGCCTGAAAGACGATCAACTCGCCCAGCTGCAGGATCGTGTGGTCACCGAGGCCGCGGAACCGAGTACCGCAGAGGCCATGACCGGGGTCACGATGGCGGAACCGGCCGAGCCGACAGGCGAGGCTGCGGCCGAGGTCGTGGTGGCGGACGAGCCGCCCGTCGCGCAGCAGCCTGAAGCCGCCGCCGACAGCGTCGTCGCGGGGGGCACGACTGAGCCGGTGGTTGAGGCGCCGGCCGTGGCTGAAGCGATGACGCCGCCGGCCGATGATTATGTTATCCAGGATATCCCCCCGCAGATCGATCCCGACCGGATCGTGATGGCTGCGGATGCGCAGTCGCCGGTTGCCGAGGGTGCGCCGGGCGTTGCCGCTGAGGCCGGCGAGACCGGATCCTCGATGGCCGGCCAAGGCGAAGTTATCGTGATCGAGGATGCCGGCGAGGCGCCGCTTACCGAGCAGGCGGCCGTGGAGCCGGTTGTGCCGGTGGCCGAGGCGATTGTGGTCGAAACGCCGGTCGAGCCGGCAGCGGTTAGCGTGGAGCCTGCCGTCAGCGAGCCGCCGATTGCGGCCGTTCCGCCAGCCCCCGCGATGGACGAGCCGGCGGCGCCAGCGGCGCGCAGCCCGTTGGCCGCGATGCTCGAACAGAATATCGTCCCGATTGCCGCGGGCGGGGTGGGTCTGCTCGGCCTGATCGGCTGGTTGGCGACGCGTCGTCGGCGCAGGGCTGATGGTGCCGAGGCCCTGGTTTCGGGTGGGACTGCTGCGACCAGCGCAGCAGCTGCAGGGACGGCCACGGCCGCCGCGGTCGAGGCCGCGCCGGCTGAGCCGGTCGACCAACCGGCGCTGGATGCCGCGGTGTTGGCGGACCTGCCGGACAGCTCGTTCCTCGACGAGTTTTCGCCGAGTGACATCAATGCCCTGCAGGACGAGACCGGCGAGGTCGATCCGGTATCCGAGGCGGATGTGTACATCGCCTATGGCCGCTACCAGCAGGCCCAGGAACTGCTGCGTCAGGCATTGGGCCGCGACCCGGACCGCCTGGCATTGAAGCACAAGCTGCTCGAGGTGCATTACGCGACCCGCAACGGCGATGCCTTCTCGGCGCTCGCCCAGGAGATGGTGGATGCCGGCCAGGATTCGGTGGACCCGGAAGCCTGGGCTCGGGCCAAGGACATGGGACGCGAACTGGCAGCCGAGAACCCGCTGTTTGCGAAGAGCGAGACCGACGGTGCATTCGATACGGAAGATGTGACGGCGCTGGCGGCCGCAGACGACGATACCTTGTCGCTGGATGACCTCGAACTGTCCGAGCTGACCGCGGCCTACGACGAACCGGAGGGTTTGGCAAACGACCTGGAGGCGCCGTCCGAGGTCTCGATTACCCTCGATCTGGAGGATACCTCGGAGCTTGCAGCGGTGCCGGAACTGGCGCTGCCGGAGGCCATTCCGATGGACGAACTCGGGTCCATGGATTTCGAGTTGCCGGAGGTGGAAAAGGGCGTCGAGGCGGCCGGCCAGGCCCAGGCCGACGACCTGGGTCCCGACTCGCTGGATCTCGACACGATGATGGCCGAGGCCGAGGCGGCGGTGGACCAGGACGATTCCCTGATCAACCTGGATTCCGGTTTCAGCGCCGACGAGCTGCAGGCGCAGCTGGATGAGCTGAGCGACCTGTCGGCGTTCGATTCCGACCTGGACGCGTCCGCTGAGGTCAGGGCCGTGGACGCCCCGAGCACCCTCGGCCTGGTGGCGGAGGACCGTGGGGTGTCGCCCGACGGGCTCGACCAGCCGCTCAATCTGGACAGGGTGTTCGATACCGCCGAGGACGGCGATGAACTTTCCGAGCTGATCGGTCTCGATCAGCCACAGGGACTGGATGAACCTGCCGGTGAGGACGAGGTGGCGACCAAGCTGGACCTGGCGCGTGCCTATGTCGATATGGGCGACGACGACGGTGCGCGCAGCATCCTCGAAGAGGTGGTGGTCGAGGGCAACGACGGGCAGCGCGGCGATGCCGAGCAGCTGCTGCAACGGCTCGGATGAGGCGCCGGGCCCCGGCGGTATGACGCGAAAGGACGCCGCCAGGCGTCCTTGTCGTTTATGCGAATCGCACTCGGTATCGAATACGACGGCAGCGCCTTCAAGGGCTGGCAACTGCAGCGCCACGAACTGCAAACGGTCCAGGGGGCCGTGGAGTCGGCATTGGCCAGGGTGGCGGCGCATCCGGTGCGGGTGGTCTGTGCCGGGCGTACCGATACCGGTGTGCATGCGCTCGGCCAGGTCGTGCACTTCGACAGCGAGGCCAGGCGCGCGCCGCGCAACTGGATCCTCGGGGCCAACGTCAATCTGCCGCCCACGGTCGCGGTCAGCTGGGCAAAGATCGTCGATGAGCAGTTCCACGCGCGCTTCTCGGCCGAGTCGCGCAGCTATCGCTACCTGATCCTCAACCGGCCGACGCGCAGCAGCCTGCTGGCACGGCGCGCGACCTGGGAACACCGCCCGCTGGACGCCGAGGTGATGCACCTGGCCGGCCAGGCCCTGATCGGTACGCACGACTTCTCCAGTTACCGGGCAATGGGCTGCCAGGCCAAGAGCCCGGTGCGCACGCTGCACCGGCTGAGCGTCGCACGGCACGGCGAGCTGATCGAGCTGCGGGTGCACGCGAATGCCTTTCTGCACCATATGATCCGCAATATTGCCGGCGTGCTGATGGCGATCGGGCGCCACGAGCGCCCGCCCGAATGGGCGTCACAGGTGCTGGCCCAGCGCGACCGCAGGCTCGGCGGGGTGACTGCGCCGCCGGATGGGCTGTACTTCGAGCGCGTCTGGTATCCGGCGCGGTTCGCGATCCCGCCACCGCCAGCGGTTCCGGTGGTGCCTGCCGGCGAGTGACTGACGCGGACAAACCGCTGCCAGGATTGAGTTATATCGGCGCCGATTTGGGTCATAATGCGGCCGCATGCGAACCCGGGTTAAAATCTGCGGCATCACCCGCGAGCAGGATGCCCTGGCCGCCGTCGAGCATGGCGCCGATGCGATCGGTTTCGTATTCTACGAGCCCAGTCCGCGCCATGTCAGCGTCGTCCAGGCAGCGGCCATTGCACGCCGGCTGCCACCATTCGTCACGACCGTGGGCCTGTTCGTAGACGCCGAACCGGCGCTGGTCGCGCGCGTCGTGGATGAGGTCGCTGTCGACCTATTGCAGTTCCACGGACAGGAGCAGCCGGAATACTGCGTGCAGCACCGCCGTCCGTGGATCCGCGCCGTACAGATGAGGCCGGACACCGACCCGGTCGCGGTCCGGGCGCAGTTCGCGGCGGCTCGCGGACTGCTGTTGGACGCCTATCGCCCCGGTACCCCCGGCGGCACCGGCGAGACCTTCGACTGGGACCGCATTCCGGCGGAGCTGGCCGCACACATCGTGCTGGCCGGGGGGCTGGATGCCTCGAACGTGGGCGCGGCGGTGCGTCGCCTGCGCCCCTATGCGGTCGATGTCAGCGGCGGCGTCGAGCGCGACAAGGGCATCAAGGACGCGGACAAGATCAAGGCATTTATCGATGAGGTACGACGTGCAGAACAATGAGATCCGCCTGACAGATCTGCCGGACGAGCACGGGCATTTCGGTCCCTACGGCGGCATATTCGTGGCCGAGACGCTGATGGAGCCGCTCGACGAGCTGCGCGTGGCGTATGAGCGCTACCTGAGCGACCCGGAGTTCCTCGCCGAGCTGGACGCGGACCTGCAGCACTATGTGGGCAGACCCTCGCCGATCTATCACGCCGAGCGGCTCAGTCGTGAGCTCGGTGGCGCACAGATCTATCTCAAGCGCGAGGACCTGAACCACACCGGTGCGCACAAGATCAACAACACGGTCGGTCAGGCACTGCTCGCCAAGCGCATGGGCAAGACGCGAATCATCGCCGAAACCGGCGCCGGTCAGCACGGCGTGGCGACGGCCACCGTCGCCGCCCGGCTGGGCCTCGAATGCGTCGTCTACATGGGTGAGGTCGACGTGGCCCGCCAGGAGGCCAACGTCTACCGCATGCGCCTGCTCGGTGCCGAGGTGCGCTCGGTCGCGTCGGGTTCCAAGACGCTCAAGGACGCACTCAACGAGGCGATGCGCGATTGGGTCAGCAATGTCGACGACACCTTCTACATCATCGGCACCGTGGCCGGCCCGCATCCCTATCCGGCGATGGTGCGTGATTTCCAGGCGGTTATCGGGCGCGAGGCGCGCGAACAGATGCTGGCGATGACCGGGCGTCTGCCGGATGCGCTGCTTGCCTGTGTCGGCGGCGGGTCGAATGCGATCGGCCTGTTCTTCCCGTTCCTGGAGGATCGGGGCGTGGCGCTCTATGGTGTCGAGGCGGCCGGTGACGGCCTGGAGACCGGCCACCACGCGGCACCGCTGTGTGCCGGAACCCCGGGCGTGCTGCACGGCAATCGTACCTATCTGATGGAGGACAGGGACGGCCAGATCATCGAAACGCACTCGATCTCTGCCGGGCTGGACTACCCGGGGGTCGGCCCCGAGCATGCCTGGCTGAAGGACAGCGGGCGCGCCAACTATGTGGCGGTCACCGACGGCGAGGCGCTGCAGGCCTTCCATCGCTTGACCCGTACCGAGGGGATCATTCCGGCACTGGAGTCCAGCCACGCGATCGCCCAGGCCATCAAGATGGCGCCGACGATGGACCGGGAGCAGATCCTGCTGGTCAACCTGTCCGGGCGTGGAGACAAAGACATGCACACCGTGGCAGCACGCGAGGGAATGAAGATATGAGTCGGATCGCCGCGGTTTTCTCCGCGCTGCGCGATCAGGGCCGCCAGGCCCTGATTCCTTTTGTAACCGCCGGCGACCCGGATCCGGCGACAACGCTGCCGTTGATGCACGCGATGGTCGAGGCCGGCGCAGATATCATCGAGCTGGGCGTACCGTTCTCTGATCCGATGGCCGACGGCCCGGTGATCCAGCGTGCCAGCGAGCGGGCCCTGCGCCACCACATCGCGCTGCACGACGTGATCGACATGGTGCGCAGGTTCCGCGAGACCGACCAGGCGACCCCGGTGGTGCTGATGGGGTATCTGAATCCGCTCGAGGCGATGGGCTACGAGACCTTTGCCGAAGCCGCCGCGGAGGCGGGTGTCGACGGCGTGCTGACGGTCGATATCCCGCCCGAAGAGGCGGCGACCTTCGTCCCGGCGATGAAGTCGAACGGCATCGACCCGATCTTCCTGCTTGCCCCGACCAGCAACCGTGCCCGGATCGAGCGCATCACCGCGACCGCGAGCGGCTTCGTGTACTACGTGTCGCTGAAAGGCGTCACCGGGGCCGGCAACCTGTCGCTCGACAGCGTGCGGGCCAAGTTGGCCGAGATTCGCAGCTGTACCGATCTGCCGGTCGGGGTCGGTTTCGGGATCAAGGATGCCACGACCGCCGCCGCGATGGCCGGGTTTGCCGATGCGGTCGTGGTTGGCAGTGCGCTGGTTTCGCGGATCGAGGCGAACCCGGACGACGTGCAAAAAGCGGTCGCCGAGATCAAGGCGCTGCTGAGCGAGATGCGCACCGCGATGGACGCGGATTGAGCAGCTCGGTCTGCTAGAATCTCGCAAAGCAGCGAACGGGGATACGCATGAGCTGGTTCGAAAAACTGATGCCCAGTCGGATCCGGACCGAGGGCGGCAACAAGAAGGCCGTGCCGGAGGGTCTGTGGGCCAAGTGTCCCAGTTGCAGCGCGGTCCTGTACCGCGCCGAGATGGAACGCAACATGGAGGTCTGCCCGAAGTGCGGTCATCACAACCGGATCGGCGCGCGCCGGCGTCTCGACCTGTTCCTCGACCCCGAGCCACGCGAGGAGATTGCCGCGGACCTGGAATCGGGTGACCCACTGAAGTTCAAGGACAGCAAGAAGTACAAAGATCGCCTGGCGGCCGCGCAGAAGCAGACCGGCGAAAAGGATGCGTTGATCGTAATGCGCGGCCAGCTGAAGGCCCGCGACATCGTTGCCGCGGCGTTCGAGTTCACCTTCCTGGGTGGGTCGATGGGTTCGGTGGTCGGCGAGCGCTTCGTGCAGGGCGTGAATACCGCGATCGAACGGCGCTGCCCGATGGTATGTTTTTCCGCGAGCGGCGGGGCACGCATGCAGGAGTCGCTGTTCTCGCTGATGCAGATGGCCAAGACCTCGGCCGCGCTGCAGCGCATGTCGCGGCGCGGTCTGCCGTTCATCTCGATCATGACCGACCCGACCATGGGCGGCGTCTCAGCCAGTTTCGCGATGCTCGGCGACATCAATATCGGCGAGCCGGGTGCGTTGATCGGGTTCGCCGGTCCACGGGTCATCGAACAGACCGTGCGTGAGAAGCTCCCCGAGGGCTTCCAGCGCAGCGAGTTTCTGCTCGAGCATGGCGCCATCGACACCATTATCGACCGACGCGAGATGCGCGATACCGTCGCCAGTCTTTTGAGCATGCTGTCGGGCGAGATGCGCAACTGACGCCGTCGTAATCTCATGAGATTCCGGACGCTGGCTGCCTGGCTGGACTGGCAGGCCGGTCTGAGTCCCACGGCCATCGCTCTTGGTCTCGAGCGCGTGCGCACCGTGTGGAACCGGCTCGGTGCACCGCCGCTGGGTGGCACTGTCATCACGGTGGCCGGGACCAACGGCAAAGGTTCCAGCGTGGCATTTGCAGAGGCGATCCTGCAGGCCGCTGGCTACCGCACAGGCTGCTATACCTCGCCGCATCTGATCCGTTACAACGAGCGCATTCGGGTCGACCAGGTGGTCGTCGACGATGCGACGCTGTGTGCGGTATTCGAGCGCATCGACCAGTCGCGCGGTGACGTGCCGCTGACCTATTTCGAGTTCGGCACCCTGGCGGCGCTGTGCATTTTTGCCGAGGCCGAACTCGATGCGGTGGTCCTCGAGGTTGGCCTGGGCGGCCGCCTGGACGCGGTCAACCTGATCGATCCCGACGTCGCGTTGATCACCGGCATCGGCCTGGATCACCAGGACTGGTTGGGCAGCGACCTGGAGGCTATCGGCCGTGAGAAGGCCGGGATCATGCGGACTGGTCGGCCGGTGGTGTTTTCCGGCCGCGCAATCCCCGCCAGCGTGCGTGCCCACGCACGGCAGATCAATGCCGGCCTGCTGGTCGCCGGCGAGGATTACCGGATCGAGGTGCATGCGCAGGCCTGGGATCTGCTGTCCAACGACCTGGTGAGGCATGCGTTGCCGCTGCCGGGGATGCGCGGCCGGATCCAGGTCGAGAATGCGGCGGGTGTACTGATGGCGCTCGGCTGTGTCGCAGAGCGGCTGCCGGTGGATCAGCGCGCGGTGCGCGCAGGGCTGCTTTCGGCAAGGGTCGCCGGGCGCTTCGAGGTCCGCCCGGGGCGCCCGAGCTGGGTGCTGGATGTGGCGCACAATCCGCAGGCCGCCGAGGTGTTGAGCGACATGCTTGGCGATTGGTTCACCCCGGGGCGCAGGATCGCGGTGTGCGGTATGTTGGCCGACAAGGATGCCGCCGGCGTGGCGCGTGCGCTGGCAGGGCGCTTCGATATCTGGTACGTGCTCGATCTTGCCGGCGAGTCGCGCGGCCAGTCCGCCGAACAACTCGCCGGGCAGCTGCGGCCGGCGCTTGGTGACACGCCGATCGAGACCATGGCCTCGATGGAACGGGCAATCAGTGAGATTGCGGCGCATGCCGGCCGGGACGACGTAGTGGTGATCTTCGGCTCCTTTCTGACCGTGGGGGCGGCGATGCAGTGCCTGGACGCTGCGTCCGACCCGGCGAAAGTCTGAAGGCATGCGTATAATTGTGGCTTTCCACACGGCAGGCGAGTGATGGACGAGGGGCTGAAAAGGCGTTTGATCGGGGCCGCGGTACTGGCCTCACTGGCGGTGATCTTCGTGCCGATGCTGTTCGAGGATCCGCCCTCGCGGCCACCGCCGCTGCCGCCGCTGCCGATGCAGCCGCCGGCGCAGGATTTCGCCTCTGACATGCTGCGCGACGAGGTGCCAGCGGTCACTCCGCTGGCGCCGCGTGAGCCCGCGCCCGAGGTGGTGGTCGCGCAACCGCCACCGGTTACCGCCCGGGTCCCGCCGGCGACATCCGCTCCGGCGCCAGCAGCGGTGGTCGCGCCGGCGCCCGAGCAACCCGCCAAGCCGCGTACCGGACTCACGGCCTGGGTCGTGCAGGCGGCAAGCCTGTCCAGCAAGGAGAATGCCGAGAAGCTGGTTGCCAGGCTGCGCGAGGCGAAACTGCCCACAGCGGATCCAGAACTGGTCGATATCAAGGGCAAGCGTTTCTACCGCGTCAGGGTCGGGCCGGTGGTCGAGCGCGCAGAGGCCGATGGCATGGTGGACAAGGTCAGCGAGATCGCCGGGACCAAGGCGCAGGTCCAGCAGTATCCTTGATGAAACGTCGCCGGGTCTTGCCCCCGTGTTTGTTAGAATCCCGCCGTATGCCGGGGGCAGCCTGAACCGTGGCCTGGCTGGATATCCTGATGCTCGGCATCATCCTGCTGTCTGCACTGATCAGCCTGGCGCGGGGGTTCGTGCGCGAGGCGTTCTCACTGGCGATCTGGGTGCTGGCATTCTGGGTCAGCTGGAGCTTCTTCCGCGATCTCGAGGTGCCGATGCGGGCATGGATCGGATCGCCGACCGCGCGCCTCGGGATTGCGTTTGCGGTGCTGATGATCACGACCCTGACGGTGGGTGGATTGGTCAACTACCTGATCATCCAGCTGGTGGAGCGCACCGGGATGTCGGGCACCGACCGGTTGATCGGGATGGTTTTTGGTGCCGCGCGCGGGGTATTGTTGGTCGCCGTGCTGGTATTGTTGGCCGGTCTGACTCCGTTGCCGGAAGAGAGTTGGTGGTTGGATTCCAGCCTGGTCGGTTACTTCGAGGAATTGGCGTTCTGGCTGCGTGATCTTCTGCCGCCGGAGTTTGCCGAGCGTTTCCGTTATGCCGCGTAGCGGCGCGGCTGATTTGGGGGCTAGTGCGAGATGTGCGGAGTTGTAGGAATCGTCGGGACATCGCCGGTCAACCAGTCCCTGTATGACGCACTGATGGTGCTGCAGCACCGCGGGCAGGATGCTGCCGGCATCATGACCTGTCAGAACGGTCGGCTGCATCTGCGCAAGGCCAATGGCCTGGCGCGCGATGTGTTCGACAATCAGCACATGATCAATCTGCCGGGCAACATGGGCATCGCGCACGTGCGCTACCCGACCGCCGGCTGTTCGTCCTCGGCGGAGGCCCAGCCTTTCTATGTCAACTCGCCGTATGGCATCTGCCTGGCGCATAACGGCAATCTGACCAACGCCGAAGAGCTGCAGCGCGATCTGTTCCGCGAAGACCGCAGGCACATCAACACGGACTCGGATTCCGAGATCCTGCTGAATGTCTTTGCCCACGAACTGGGCGCGGAGACCAGCAACCTTTCATTCGATGAGAACGACGTGTTCCGTGCGGTCGCCGGGGTGCACCGGCGCTGCCGTGGCGGTTATGCGGCGGTCGCGATGATCCCGGGTTACGGGGTGGTCGGGTTCCGTGACCCGAACGGCATCCGGCCGTTGGTGTTCGGCGTGCGAGACAGCGGGCAGGGGCCGGAGATGATGGTGGCCTCGGAAAGCGTGGCCCTGGATACGCTGGATTTCGACCGGGTACGCGATGTCGAGCCTGGCGAGGCGGTCATCTTTACCGATGACGGCAAGCTGCATTCGCGACAGTGCGCCGAGAATCCGCAGCGCAGTCCGTGTATCTTCGAGTTCGTCTACTTTGCCAGACCGGACTCGATCATCGACGACATTTTCGTGCACAAGGCGCGTCTGCGCATGGGCAAGAAACTGGCCAGGAAGATCGATCGTGTCCTCGGCAGGGACAAGATCGATGTGGTGATCCCGATTCCCGACACCAGCCGCACCTCGGCGATGAGCCTGGCGCATGAGCTGAATATTCGGTTTACCGAGGGTTTCATCAAGAACCGCTATATCGGCCGGACCTTCATCATGCCCGGCCAGACCGCGCGCAGGAAGTCGGTACGTCAGAAGCTCAACCCGATCGACGTCGAGTTCAAAGGCAAGAGCGTCCTGCTGGTCGACGACTCCATCGTCCGCGGGACGACCTCGCGCCAGATCGTGGAGATGGCTCGGGATGCCGGTGCGAGCAAGGTCTATTTCGCCTCTGCGGCACCACCGGTAAGGTACCCGAACGTCTATGGTATCGACATGCCGGCCGCGTCCGAGTTGATAGCGCACGGGCGCACCGAGCAGGAGGTGTGTGACTGGATCGGTGCCGATGGACTGATCTACCAGGATCTGGACGACCTGATCGATGCGGTCGGCAAGAAGGGCAAGACCGCCGTGCACCGCTTCGACACCTCGGTGTTCAATGGTGAATACGTCACCGGGGACATCACCCCGGCGTACCTCGAGCGCCTCGAGGCCGATCGCAACGACGAGGCCATCACGCTGCGCGACAATATCCGATGCGCCTCCGAGATCGGTGTGCACAACGACCGTTGACGGCAGTGGCCTGCACCATGCGCTGCAGGGCCGCCGGGTTGACGCGCGCATGACTGCTGATTAGTCTGCGCCACAGCGCCGATTTGGTTCAGATTGCGGGCGCTATAAAAATGCCGCTAAAGCGAGGTGAAACCTGCTTTGGCCGGTCGGGCCGGGCGGGTTTTCGGTTTTTCGGGCCCCTCGTGAATCATCTGGTGGCCAGAGGTGGCAGCGTGAACGACGACGGAAACGATTGGGCACTCGAGACCCTTGGCATTCGTATCGGCCACCATCGGACCGCTGAGGGCGAACACAGCGAGCCGATATTTGCCACCTCGAGCTTCGTGTTCAACAGCGCGGCCGAGGCCGCGGCACGGTTTGCCGGTACCAGTGACGGCAACATCTATTCCCGCTTCACCAACCCGACGGTGCGCGCGTTCGAGGAGCGCCTGGCGGCGATGGAGGGCGGCGCGGCCTGCGTGGCCACGGCCTCGGGCATGTCCGCGATCCTCGCGACCTGCATGGGGCTGTTGCAGCAGGGCGATCACATCGTCAGTTCACGCAGCATCTTCGGCAGCACCACGATGCTGTTCGACAAGTACCTGGCGCGCTTCGGGATTGCGACCGATTATGCCGACCTAAGCGACCTGCACGACTGGCAGCGGCGGATCACGCCCGACACGCGGATGCTGTTCGTCGAGACGCCGTCCAACCCGCTGATCGAACTCGGCGACATCCGTGCGCTGGCCGAGCTCGCACATGCCAACAACAGCGTGCTGGTGGTCGACAACTGTTTCTGCACGCCGGTCCTGCAACGCCCGCTGGAGCTCGGTGCAGATATCGTCATCCACTCTGCCACCAAGTATCTGGACGGCCAGGGCAGGGCGGTCGGTGGTGCCGTGGTGGGGGACCGCAAGCGTGTCGGTGAAGATGTGTTCGGCGTGTTGCGCACGGCCGGTCCGACGATGAGCCCGTTTGCCGCATGGATCTTTCTGAAGGGCCTGGAGACCTTGTCACTGCGCATGCAGGCGCATTCGTCGAATGCGCAGCGCCTGGCCGAGTGGCTGGCGACGCATCCCGGGGTCAGCCGGGTTCACTACCCAGGCCTGGCCACGCATCCGCAGCACGCATTGGCACGGTCGCAGCAGAAGATGCCCGGCGGTATTGTCGCCTTCGAGGTCGAGGGCGGGCGTGAGGCGGCCTGGCGGGTGATCGACGCCACGCGCATGTTGTCGATAACCGCGAATCTTGGCGACACCAAGACAACCATCACCCATCCGGCCAGCACCACGCATGGTCGCCTGAGCGCCGCGCAGCGCGAGCAGGCCGGTATCCGCGAGGGCTTGCTGCGGGTTGCGGTCGGCCTGGAGGGCCTCGACGATATCCGCGATGACCTCGCCCGGGGACTGGAATTCGGATAAAAAGAATTTATCAGCTTGTTTCGGAAACTAATTTAGCATACACTAATGGACGTTACGAAACGCTCAGGGATGGGGCCCGATCGGTCCCATACAGCATGCTGGACGCTGCGCAGTTCCCATGAGCAAAGGTACTATACTTGTCTGTCCGGCGCGGTGCGCTGCGTAAAGCAAGATACAACATCTAAGGAGATCTTGATGGCAATTTTCCGTGTTTTGGTCGCATCCATGCTGCTGGCCGGTGGCCAGGTAGTAGTCGCGGCCGACGATGCAGCCCCAGCCCCCGGCGCCGTTCCCTATGGCCCGCAGTCCGCTTATGCGCCCGCGCCCTATGCCGGCGGTCCTTACGGCGGCGGTTATGGCGGTGCGCCTTACGCCCGCGCTCCGTATGGCGGCGCGCCGTACGGTGGTGGCCCGTACGGTGGCGCACCTTACGGTGGCGGATACGGCGGTGGCCCGTTCGGTGGTGGCGGTCCGTTCAACGGCGGTGGCCCGTTCGGTGGTGGCGGTGGTCCGTTCAGCGGTGGCAGCCCGATGCGCGGTGTGCCGTTCATGCAGAGTTTTGACATGTCACGCCCGGACAGCTTCAACCCGATGCGTCGCCAGGTCTGGGGCCGTGGTCCCGAGGCATGGGTGAATCCCTGGGACCCGAAAGAGGGTATGTCCGATGCATGGGACGACATGATGAACGCCCCGCATCGCATGGGTCGTGTACCCCCGGGCTGGAAGGCACCGTCGATCGACATTCCTAACCCGATCGATGTCGGCGACGAGTTCGAGAAGAACGCCCGCCGCGCACCGACCATCATGCGCGACAACTTCACCTTCAACTGATCCGGTTGAAGCAAGTGCAGAGAACCCCGCCCAGGCGGGGTTTTTTGTTTCCCGAGCGCTGAAATCCAGCTGTCAGTCGAGTCCTGACGGCCCGGCCCGCGGGGCGATCCGTTCGGGCGACTTAACCGGGGTCAAGTCAGAATGGGCTTGAGCCGGTTAGTATTCACCTGCAGAATCAGGCCCCCGGCGCAGCAGTCTCATGCAGGGAATCCGCATCGGGCGCTGCTGCAGCGACAACGGACATTAGATGCTTGGATATGGGACGCGGCATTTCACACAAGGATGACTGGCACCTCGGTGCACGGTCGAGGCGATCGGCAACCGTCTGGGTGCTGATCGTCGGCTTTCTGCTGCAACCCGTCCTGGCCTACCTGGTGACGCCGCTCGTGACCCACGACGGTAAGGGTCAGCAGGTTGTCGTCTGTACCCTCAAGGGCTCGAAGCTGGTCAGCCTCGACCTGCCGCAGCCGGCGGACAACACGGACACCGAACACTGCGCTGCGCTGAAGCTTTACCAGATGGCAGGTGCCGCGCAGATATCACAGCCGCCCGCGCCACCGTGTGTCTCGCTGTACTCCATCGGGCTGCTGGACCAGGCCGCCGGGCGCACCCATCGCTCGCTGCATTTCTCCGCCTATTCGACCCGCGCGCCACCACAGTTCTCCTGAAGTCTTTCCAATCTCGCCCTTAATTGCCGTTTTCGCCGGCAGATGAACCGCGACGTTTGTGCGGTGCGCCTGTCTTGCGAAGAGGCGTGATGGTTCGCGGTGCGAACCATTGCAGATACTTCAGGACACTACAGATGAATTTGCACCATGCACCCCAATCGTTCCGACGGAGTCGGCTCACACTGGCCATCGCGCTGGTCCCCTTGGCACAGGCGGTGATCGCCCAGGAGACACTCCTGGGGCCGATCACGGTCGAGGCGCAGGCCGACGAGGCAGCGGCTCTTGGCGCATCTACGGTCGCTGCCGAGACCCTGCGGTTCCTCCGGCCGGCCACCAGCGATTCCGCGAGCCTGCTGCGGGATGTCCCGGGGCTCAGCCTGAACAACGCCGGCGGCGTCTCGAGCCTGCCGTCGATCCACGGCCTGGCGGACGACCGGCTGCGCATCAAGGTCGACGGCATGGACCTGATCGCCTCCTGCCCGAATCACATGAATCCGCCGCTGTCGTACATCGACCCGAGCAATGTCGGTACCCTGCAGGTGTTCGCCGGCATTACGCCGGTCAGCATCGGTGGCGACAGCATCGGTGGCACCATCATCGCAGACACGCCCGCGCCGGCGTTTGCAGCTCCGGGGCAAGACCGTCTCACCAGGGGTGAGCTTGGCGCCTTCTATCGCAGCAACAACGACGCGTATGGCGGAAATGCCGCTGCCACCTTTGCTACCGAAGCATTCAACATCAACTACAGTGGCTCCTGGAGCCAGGCCGACAACTACACGGCCGGGGGTGATTTCAAGACCACGACGGCGACCGGTCGCCCCGGGCATACCCTGCCGCTGGACGAGGTGGGCTCTACCGCCTACGAGACCCAGAACCACACGCTGGGGATGGCGCTGAAGGCCGGTGGGGACCTGTTCACGGCGAAGCTGGGCTACCAGAAGATGCCCTATCAGCTCTATCCGAATCAGCGCATGGACCTGACCGACAATGAGCAGAAGCGGATCAATCTGGGCTACGCCGGCGCATTGGACTGGGGCACGCTCGAGGCCACTGCGTACTACGACAAGGTCGATCATGAGATGGACTTCGGCGACGACAAGCGTTTCTGGTACGGCCCGCTGTCACAGCCCCCCGCAGCGCCCGAGGTGGGTACGCCATGTTCGCCGGTCGGCTTCATGAGCTGCGCCTCCGGCATGCCGATGAAGAGCGAGGGCAAGACCACGGGCGCAACACTCAAGACCGATATCGCACTGTCTGACGATGACGTGCTGCGCGTAGGTGGTGAGTACCAGCGCTACCGGCTCGAGGACTACTGGCTCCCATCCGGCGGCGGCATGTGGCCCGGGACCTTCCAGAACATCAACGAGGGTGAACGCGACCGGGCGGCGCTGTTCACCGAGTGGGAGGCCCAGCTGAATGAGCAGTGGGTGAGCCTGCTGGGCATGCGGTATGAAAATGTGAAGACCAATGCCGGCGATGTGCATGGCTACAAGACGACAGCCCCGGCACCCGGTGATCAGATCGCCGAGGCGGCGGCGTTCAACGCGAGCGACCGCAGCAAGACTGATGACAATGTCGACGTGACGGCGCTGATGCGCTATACGCACGATGCCAACCTGGACGTCGAGTTCGGCTTTGCGCGCAAGGTCCGCTCGCCGAATCTCTACGAGCGCTATACCTGGTCCAGCTGGCCGATGGCGGCGACCATGAACAACTTCGTCGGCGACGGCAACGGCTATGTGGGCGATGTCGATCTCGATCCGGAGAAGGCGCACACGGTTTCCGCGACCTTCGACTGGCACGCGAGTGGTCGTGTCTGGGAGCTCAAGGCCACGCCTTACTACACGCACGTGACCGACTACATCGACGCGGCGAAGCGGCCGGGCTGGCAGCCCGACCAGTTCAATGTCCTGCAGTATGAGAACCAGTCGGCCCGTCTGTACGGCATCGATGTCTCCGCGCGTGCGCCGCTGGCGAGCAACCAATGGGGTGTCTGGGGTGTGCAGGGGCTGCTGAGCTACACCGACGGTGAGAACCGTGACACCGGCGACGGTCTCTACAACATCATGCCGCTCAACGCCAAGGTCACGCTGACCCACGATCTGGGTGGCTGGAGTAACGGCGTCGAGGTCGTGATGGTGGACCGCAAGGATGATCTCTCGGCGGTGCGCAACGAGATCGAGACGGCCGGTTATACCCTGGTCAACCTGCGTGCGAGCCACACCTGGAAGCAGGTGCGGGTCGATTTCGGGGTCGAGAACCTGTTTGACACGTCTTACTCTCTCCCGACAGGTGGGGCCTACACCGGTCAGGGTTCGACTATGCAGATCAACGGTATACCTTGGGGCATCGCGGTTCCCGGAATGGGGCGTTCGATCTATGCCGGGGTGAACGTCAGTTTCTGAGCAAGCCGAATGGGCAGCGCCGGCACACAGCCGGCGTTGCCGCTACTCCCCAACGCGCGCCGCTGTAGCCGAGAGGGCGCCTTGCAGAGATGAAGGAGGATGGTCGATGTTTGAACGGTTCACGAAACAGCTGCATTGCACGCCATGGGCGGGCAGGCGGCGGGATGGGGGTCACTCCACTGCCGGGTGCCCCGAAGCGATAATCGCAACCCGGCACGGCGACCGGGCCGGGTACAGTGCAGGTGGCCAGGTACATGGATACCACCTGGTTTAGTCAGCCCATGACGATGGTCCTGCTCAAGGACTACCTGGACGTCACGGTGTTCGGCATCCTCGGGTTCATGAGCTTCTGGCTGTTTGCTTACGCGATTGAGCGCGTGTTGTATTTCGCCCGCGTTGAGTTGGCCGATTTCATCGATCGCCCCGGCCTGGATGTGGCGTTGACCCGGCACCTGACCGTGATCGCCTCGATTGCATCGATCGCCCCCTACATCGGCCTGCTGGGGACGGTGCTGGGCATATTGATCACCTTCCACGACCTGTCCACGGGTAGCGAACTCTCCGCGTCCGCGGTCATGCTTGGCCTCGCCCTTGCGCTGAAGGCCACCGCCGCCGGTCTGTTCGTCGCCATCCCGGCCACGCTTATCTACAACGGTCTGGTGCGACGGGTCGATGTCCTGACCGCACGCTGGACCGCGCTGCGGCTGAAACCATGAAGCCGCTGTCGCAGATCAACGTCATCCCGTTCATCGACGTCATGCTGGTGTTGCTCGCGGTGGTGCTGACCACTGCGACCTTCGTGGCGCAGGGCAAGATCCCGGTGTCACTGCCGGGTGCGTCGCAGGCCGAACCGTTGCCGACCGGTCCTGCGCTGGAGATCACGATCGATAGCGCAGGGCAGCTGTACCTCGCCGAGCAGGCAGTGGACCTCGATCTGCTCGCCGAGGCGCTTACCGGCTTGGGCGCCGACAGGCAGTTGATGCTGCGTGTGGACGAGGCCGCGGCGTTTCGTCACTTTGTCGCGGTGGTCGACCTGTTGAAGGCGCGTGGGCTGGAAAACGTCTCGATCGTTACCCGGCGCGAGGCGGGGTGACGCCGATGTCGTCGCTGCGTCTTGGTCTGCTGGTTTCCGGGGTGCTGCACGCCGCAGTTGTAGCCGCCTTTACCCAGGTGTCACGGGAACCGATCCCCGCGGTTGAACAGCCGCGACCACTGACCCTGAATCTGTCAGCCTTTCAGCCACCGCCGCCGGCCCCCGAGGTGCGCCCGGAAGTCGAGCGGCTGCCTGCACCGGTGGTACCCGAGCCACCCCCGGAACCGGTCGAGGCGGTGCCTGAACCCGAGCCCGAGCCTGTCGATCCGCCCCCGCTGGTCAAGCCGGTCGAACCCCCACCGGTGGCCAAGAAGGCCGCCGAGCCAAGACCCCCTCCGGTGGTCAAAAAGGTCGCGAAGGCAAAGGCGAACAAGCCCAGGCCGGTTGATCCGGTCAGGCCGGTGGAGCGGCCGGTGGCCGCCGCCGCACCGGTGGCGGTCGCACCGGTCGTTGCCGATCGGCCGCTGCCGGTCGCGGTCGCTGTCGAGGAGAGACAGCACTATCTCGCCGCGCTGGCGGCGCAGATCAATCGCAGCAAGTTCTATCCGCGAGCCTCACGCCGCCTGGGTGAAGAGGGCCTGGTCGTCGTTCATTTCGTGATCCAACGCAACGGCGAACTGACCGACCTGCAGGTAATGGAGTCGTCGGGATCGCCCCGCCTCGACGAGGCCGCGCTGAAGACCCTGCGCCGGGTCACGCCGTTCAGGCCTATCCCGGGTCGCCTGGGCCGCGACGAGTGGCCCATTTCGGTGCCGATCAGCTTCAAGCTGCGCGGCTGATATCCGCGGTACCACGCGGCAATCGCGGTGGTCCGGCGGATAAAAAAACCCGGCGCAAGGCCGGGTTCATCATCCGTCGGTTCCTGCGACACGGTAAGCGGGCCGGCTGCCTGTCGCCACAGGCATTACCGCTACTTGTTCTCGCGGTAGTCGATCAGGTTGTCGACCACGGTCGGGTCGGCCAGGGTCGAGGTGTCGCCGAGGTTTTCCAATTCGTTGGCGGCGATCTTGCGCAGGATGCGGCGCATGATCTTGCCGGAACGGGTCTTCGGCAGGCCGGGCGCCCATTGGATCAGGTTGACCTTGGCGATCGGACCGATCTCGTTGCGCACCAGCTTGACCAGCTCGGCCTTGAGCTCGTCGGTGCCCTGTTCGCCGGCCATCAAGGTGACGTAGGCGTAGATTCCCTGGCCAGTCAGTTCGTGCGGGTAGCCGACCACTGCGGCCTCGGCGACCTTTTCGTGCAGCACCAGCGCCGATTCGATCTCTGCGGTGCCCAGGCGGTGGCCGGAGACGTTCAGCACGTCGTCGACCCGGCCGGTGATCCAGTAGTAGCCGTCTGCGTCGCGGCGCGCACCGTCCCCGGTGAAGTAATAGCCCGGGAACATCGCGAAGTAGGTCTCGAAGAAGCGCTTGTGATCGCCGTAAACGGTGCGCATCATGCTCGGCCACGGTGCCTTGATCGCCAGGTTTCCCTCGGCCGGGCTGCCGGCGATCTCGTTGCCCTGGTCGTCCAGCAGGCACGGCTGCACGCCGAAGAACGGCTTGGTGGCCGAGCCCGGCTTGAGCGGCGTGGCGCCCGGCAGCGGGGTCAGCATGTGCGCGCCGGTCTCGGTCTGCCACCAGGTGTCGACGATCGGGCAGCGCTCGTCGCCGACCACGCGGTGATACCACTCCCAGGCCTCGGGGTTTATCGGTTCGCCGACTGTGCCGAGCAGGCGCAATGATTTGCGGCTGGTCTTCTTGACCGGTTCTTCGCCGGCGCTCATCAGCGAGCGGATCGCGGTCGGCGCGGTATAGAAGGTGGCCACCTTGTGCTTGTCGCAGACCTGCCAGAAGCGCGAGATGTCCGGGTAGGTCGGGATGCCCTCGAACATCAGCGTGATCGCGCCGTTGGCCAGCGGGCCATACACGATGTAGCTGTGACCGGTCACCCAGCCGACGTCGGCGGTACACCAGTAGACCTCGCCGTCCTTGTAGTCGAACACGGTCTTGTGGGTCATCGCGACCTGCAGCAGGTAGCCGCCGGTGGTGTGCAGAACACCCTTGGGCTTGCCGGTCGAACCCGAGGTGTACAGCACGAACAGCGGATCGTCTGCGTCCATTTCCTCGGCCGCACATTCGGCCGACGCCGCGGCGACTGCCTCGTGGTACCAGACGTCGCGGCCATCCACCCAGTGCACCGGGTCACCGCCACGCTTGACCACGATGCAGGTGTCGACCTGCGGGCAGGATTCGATTGCCTTGTCGGCGTTGTTCTTGAGCGGGACGCGTTTGCCACCGCGCATTGACTGGTCGGAGGTGATCACGCACTTGCATTCGGCATCGTTGATGCGGTCTTTCAACGCGTCCGGTGAGAAACCACCGAATACGATCGAGTGGATTGCGCCGATACGCGTGCAGGCCAGCATCGCCACGGCCGCCTCCGGGATCATCGGCAGATACAGCGATACGCGGTCACCCTTCTTCACGCCACGGCTCTTCAGCACGTTCGCGAACCTGCAGACCTCTTCGTGCAACTGGCGGTAGGTGATCTTGCGGTCGGTGTTCGGATCGTCGGCCTCCCAGATGATCGCCACCTGGTCGCCGCGGGTATCGAGATGCCGGTCGAGGCAGTTGTAGGAGACGTTGAGCTTGCCGCCCTTGAACCAGTTGATGTGCAGGTCATCCTTACCGAACGACCAGTCGAGGACGGTGTCCCACTTCTTGAACCACGTGAGGTAGCTCTCGGCCTGCTCGCCCCAGAAGCCGGCCGGGTCCTCGACCGAGCGTTTGTACATCTCTTCGTACTGATCGGCGGTGACATTGGCCTGGGCCGCGAAATCGGCGGGTACGGGGTAGGTCTTAACCTCTGACATGGATCCTCCTCCGGGAACGGTTTTATAAGAATTAGTCGGTCATTCTTCTGGTTATGCAAAAAGGCTGTCAACTTATCGGGTATTAAACCGCTTAATAGTGAACATTCCGGGCCGACAGCCGAGGCGAGGATATTACGCCTTTCCCTTCAGCGGTGCAGGCTCTGCAGGCGCTTGGTGAAGGCCTGTGCGGCAGGCGAAAGCACGGCGCCGCGACGCGCGATCACGGCCAGCCGGCGCTCTATACGCAGACCCTGGACGGCCACCTCGGCGACGTCGCTCTGCTGCTCCATCCCGAGCCGGCTGACAAACGCCAGGTTGCCGGTGGTCGATACCATGCGCAGGATCGCCGGGATCGAGCGCAACTCCATCACCACGTTGACATCCACTCCGGCCTCGCGCAGCTTGCCGTCGATGATCTGGCGCAGCGCGCTGCCGGCCTCGAATGCGACGAACGACTGCTCCGACAGGTCCTGGATGCGCACCCGGCGCCGTCGGGCGAGCGGATGGTCGTTGCGCGCGACCAGCACGATGCGGTCTGTGGTCAGCGGGGTCACGTCGAGTTCACGATCGCGCACCGGCAGCGTGACCACGCCGAGCTCGAGGTGGCCCGCCACCACGTCGTCGGCGATCTCGCTGCTGCCTGCCTCGCGCATCTGGAAGCGCACCTGCGGGTGCGCGAGCTGAAAGGCCGCGATCGCCTCCGGCAGGATGAACGACACCGCGGTGGCCCCCCCGCCGATGCGCACGCTGCCGCCCTCGAGGCGCTGGTGACTGGAGACCGTCTCGCGCATCTGCGCGTAGCGCGCGACGATGCCCTGCGCGTCGGACTGGACCAGGCGTCCCATCTCGGTCAGCAGTACGCCTTTGCGCCCGCGCACCAGCAACTCGACGCCCAGATGCTCCTCGAGCTGCTGGATGCGGCGCGACAGCGCAGGCTGGGTGATGCCGATGCGCTCGGCGGCCTCGGTGATCGCGCCGCTCTCGGCGACGGCCAGGAAGGAGCGCAGCAGGGTCAGATCCATTCGTGGCGACTCCTAACGACCGATGTGTGCCGGCCATGCAAAAATAGCATGTTATTTATGCAAAGTATCCATTATACGTATGTATATTCCTTTGCTATGTTGCGCCGCACGAAGCCTGCAGGATGGCCCGACCCAATGCCTGTCAGGCGCCAAGGGTCGGGTAATCGACAGGGTTTTAACCACCGTGCGCAACGCGGCGATCCAGACTCGGAACTGCCGCCCGTGCATCAGCGAATGAGGTGAACACATGCTCGAAGCCTATCGTAAACACGCCGAAGAACGCGCCACCCAGGGGATTCCGCCGCTGCCGCTGAATGCCGAGCAGGTGAACGAGCTGGTGGCATTGCTCAAGGAACCGCCGGCGGGCGAGGGGGATGCGCTGGTCGATCTGCTGACCAATCGGGTGCCGCCCGGCGTCGACGAGGCGGCCTACGTGAAGGCCGGCTTCCTGGCTGCGCTGGCCAAGGGTGAGGCGGCATCGCCGTTGGTCGACAGGCGCAAGGCGGTCGAGCTGCTCGGCACCATGCTCGGTGGGTACAACATCCAGCCGTTGATCGATTTGCTCGACGACGGCGAACTGGGTGAACTGGCCGCCACACAGCTCAAGTTCACGCTGCTGATGTTCGATGCCTTCCACGACGTCGAGGAAAAGGCCAAGGCCGGCAACACGCACGCCAAGGCGGTGGTGCAGTCGTGGGCCGACGCCGAGTGGTTCACCCGCAAGCAGGACGTGCCGGCCGAGATCAAGCTGACGGTATTCAAGGTGACCGGCGAGACCAACACCGACGACCTGTCGCCGGCCCAGGACGCCTGGTCGCGTCCCGACATCCCACTGCATGCGCTGGCGATGCTGAAGAACGCGCGTGACGGCATCACACCCGATGATGCCGGCAAGGTCGGTCCGATCAGCGCGATCGAGGCACTGCAGGCAAAAGGCCTGCCGCTGGCCTACGTGGGTGACGTGGTCGGCACCGGCTCGTCGCGTAAGTCGGCGACCAACTCGGTGCTGTGGCACATGGGTAACGATATCCCGTTCGTGCCGAACAAGCGCGCCGGTGGCGTGGTGCTCGGCGGCAAGATTGCGCCGATCTTTTTCAATACCGTCGAAGACTCCGGTGCACTGCCGATCGAGTGCCCGGTCGAGAACCTGGCCATGGGCGATGTGATCGTGCTGAAGCCGTATGCGGGCAGGATCGAGAACGAGTCCGGCGAAGTCATCGCCGAGTTCGAACTGAAGACCGATGTCATTCTCGACGAGGTCAAGGCCGGTGGCCGCATCCCGCTGATCATCGGCCGCAGTCTGACCGAGAAGGCACGCGAGTCGCTCGGTCTTGGTCACAGCGACGTGTTCCGTCGTCCGGTCGATCCGCAAGACAGCGGCAAAGGCTACACCCTGGCACAGAAGATGGTCGGCAAGGCCTGCGGCGTCGCCGGTATCCGCCCCGGGACCTATTGCGAGCCGCGCATGAGCACGGTCGGCAGCCAGGACACCACCGGCCCGATGACCCGTGATGAACTCAAGGAGCTGGCCTGCCTGGGCTTCTCTGCCGACCTGGTGATGCAGTCGTTCTGCCACACCGCGGCCTATCCTAAACCGGTCGACATCAACACCCAGCACACCCTGCCGGACTTCATCCAGACCCGCGGCGGCGTCTCGCTGCGTCCGGGTGACGGCATCATCCATAGCTGGCTCAACCGCATGCTGCTGCCCGATCAGGTCGGCACCGGCGGCGATTCGCACACCCGCTTCCCGCTTGGCATCTCGTTCCCGGCCGGCTCTGGCCTGGTCGCGTTTGGCGCGGCGCTCGGTGTGATCCCGCTGGATATGCCGGAGTCGGTACTGGTCAAGTTCACTGGCGAGATGCAGCCCGGTATCACGTTGCGTGACCTGGTCAATGCGATCCCTTATGCGGCGATCCAGCGCGGCCTGCTGACGATCGAGAAGAAGGGTAAGAAGAACGTCTACAACGGTCGGATCCTTGAGATCCAGGGTCTCCCGAACCTGACTGTGGAGCAGGCGTTCGAGTTGTCCGACGCCTCGGCCGAACGCTCGGCCGGCGGTTGCACCATCGAGCTGTCGGAAGCGTCGGTGGCCGAGTATCTGCGCTCCAACATCGTGATGCTGCGCTGGATGATCGACAACGGCTACGAAGACCAGCGCACGCTCGAGCGTCGCGCGCGTGCGATGGAGGCGTGGCTGGCCGATCCGGGCCTGATGCGCGCCGATGCAGACGCCGAGTATGCCGAGGTGATCGAGATCAACATGTCCGAGATCACCGAGCCGCTGCTGGCCTGCCCGAACGATCCGGACGACGTGAAACCGCTGTCCGAGGTTGCCGGTCGGAAGATCGACGAGGTGTTCATCGGTTCGTGCATGACCAACATTGGCCACTTCCGCGCGGCCGGCAAGCTGCTGGAGGCCGCGGGTGGGGTGATCCCGACCCGTTTGTGGATCGCCCCGCCGACCAAGATGGACGAGCAGCAGCTGATGGAGGAAGGCTACTACTTCCTGTTTGCCAGCGCCGGCGCACGCACCGAGATGCCGGGTTGCTCGCTGTGCATGGGCAACCAGGCGCGCATCGCGGCCAACTCGACCGCGGTCTCGACCTCGACGCGCAATTTCCCGAACCGCCTTGGTCAGGGGGCCGATGTGTTCCTTGCGTCGGCCGAGCTGGCCGCGGTGGCTGCGGTCATGGGCAGGCTGCCGACGGTCGCGGAGTACATGCAGTACGCAACCAAGATCGACAGCATGGCGCCGGAGATCTACCGCTACCTGAACTTCGACAAGATGCCTGAGTTCGTCGAGTCGGCCCGGCGAGGCCAGGAAGTGGTGTTGAAACTGGCGATGTGATCGCGACCGAGGCGTTCGCACGCATGATGACCCCGGCCCGGTGGCCGGGGTTATTCGATCAGGGTGCTACATGGATGTGCATCCCCGGGTTTGGCAGGGCAGCGCCGAATTGTTCGCTTTTGGGCTTGTAAATAAGCAAATAATAATATACTGTACATATCAAACTCTGCCGCGAAATCAACCCAGGAGCGGCCGGGTAGGAATCGCTGTCTCAGGTGTCGTACCGGCACCTCCAGACGTCGACCAATCGGGCGATAACTGTCACCAGAGATGTTTATCGTTAAGGTGAGTGTATGAACTACGAACGCGATACAGACGAGCTGATTGTGCAACCGATAGATGAGACCGAGGAGCCGTCGGACAGGTCTCACGAGGAGCAGCATGCTCACTATTCACATGAGCTGAGCGACGATGACAAGGAGGCCTCCGGGCGGGCGATCGTGCGTACGGTGCCGCTGCTCTACGGTTTCCTCGCGGGTGCGCTGTTCCACGACCTGGCCGCCGGTCTGGCGGTCGGTGGCGCGGTGATGCTCGGCACCGATCTCGCGATGGGCCAGCGTTCGTTGTTTCGACCCCTGTTGCAGAGACCGGCAACCGTTGCCTGCCCGGTGATCGCGGTGTTGGCGCACGGCCTGGCGGCGGTGATCGCTGCCATTGGTCTGACCGCACCATCGGCGCTGCGCGGGATGCGCTGCGGCGTCTCGGAATAGATTCCCGCATGTCCGCGGCGCCCGGCGCCGCGGCGACCTTACCCTGAACGCGCGGCACGCGCGGCGTCAGCCGTGACGCGACATAGCGGCTATGCTGTCCATCATGATCCCGGTGCATCGCATTCTCACGACGATATCGCCCGGTGTCGCTGCGCCGCTGATCGGGAGATAGCGGCATGAGACTCATCAACGGACTCGCGATCCTGCTCGTCTACCAACTGCTCGGCGAGATAAGCGTGCATTTTCTGCAGCTG
Source organism: Chromatiaceae bacterium (assembly GCA_022340805.1). GTDB lineage: Bacteria > Pseudomonadota > Gammaproteobacteria > Chromatiales > Chromatiaceae > Thiosocius. Next base: position 40,314 of record JAJDNF010000072.1, on the reverse strand, counting down.
TCTGTCCCCGGCCCGGTGCTCGGGATGCTGTTGCTGTTCCTGACCCTGCTGCTGCGCGGTGGGCCGACGGAATCGATGGATACGGCATCGAGCGGCCTGCTGAGTCATCTGTCGTTACTGTTTGTCCCGGCCGGTGTCGGCATGATCGTGCACTTCCACAGGATCGCCAGCGAGTGGCTGCCGATCGGGGTGTCGCTGGTCCTGAGCACCGTCATCACGATGGCCGCGACGGCCGGCGTGATGTTGGGTGTGAAACACCTCGTGGCCAACAGAGGCGGCGGCGATGCCTGAGGCCGGACTCGCGACCATATGGGTGTATCTGTCCGCGTCGCCGTTGCTGGGGCTGACCGTGACCCTGGTGGCCTATAGCCTGGCGCACCGGGTGTACATCTATGCGAACGCCAGTCCGCTGCTGCACCCGGTGGTAACCGCGGTGACCCTGTTGATCGGCTTCCTGCTGCTGACCGATATCTCCTACCAGGCCTATTTCGAGGGTGCCCAGTTCGTGCATTTCCTCCTCGGCCCGGCCACCGTGGCCCTGGCGATCCCACTGTATCGCCAGCTGCCGAAACTGAAGCGGCTGTGGTTGCCGGTCTCGCTGGCGGTGTTCACCGGCATCAGTATCGGTGCGCTGAGTTCGGTCATCATCGCGCGGCAGCTGGGGGCGAGTCTGCAGACGCAGATCTCGCTCGCACCCAAGTCGGTTACCGCCCCGGTGGCGATGGGTATCTCGGAAAAGATCGGCGGCCTGCCGTCGCTGACCGCGGTGCTGGTCGTCGCCACCGGCATCCTGGGTGCCGTGATCGCCGGCGGGCTGTTCAAACTGCTGCGCATTCACGACGACAGCGTGAAGGGGATTGCGATGGGGATCACGGCGCACGGTATAGGTACTGCACGCGCGTTCCAGATCAGCCCTGAGATGGGTGCATTTTCGGGGCTCGCGATGGCGCTTTCGGCGTTCTTCAGCGCCGTGCTGTTGCCGGGCCTGCTTGAGTGGTTCGGCCTGCTGAGTTAGACACCGCGCGTACTCGTTCTCGATGCTGCCGGACAGGTGTTGGCGGCATCGCCGTGTCGCTGCGGTGAAGGGTGGCCGCGCATCCCGCGCAATCGCACGCACCCCGATTGGGCCCAGGGTGAGCACGCCTGATCAGACATGGTGCGAAGGTCTGGCACGCAGGATCGGCAGGGGTCCGCTTTTCGGTGTCGCTTTCGCAATCATTTCATAGCGTTGCGTGGTGATCGCCAAAACCGGCGTGGTTTGTGCACGGCAAAATGACAGGTGTCCAGGGGGAATCTGCCGGTGCGCCCCGGGTACCTCACGTTGACAACCGTCTTCAGTAATTTCCAACAACGGTGACGCCATGCATGCCGATCACAGACGCGATCAAGACGACCCGGCGGTAAGCGACCGGCGGGCCGTAGCGCGCAGAGTGCACGAAGAACAGCACGTGCATTACACCCACGAGATGTCACGCGACACCAGCGAGGCCAGCGGTCGTTTCATCATCAGGATGGTGCCGCTGCTGTACGGCGTTCTGGTGGGCAGCCTGCTCGCCGACCCGGTGCCCGGCCTGCTGGTCGGATCATTGGGGTTCATGGCGTTGGACCTCACGATGGCCGGGAATTCGCTGTTGCTGGCATTGCTGCGGCGTTGTCTATCGGCCGGTTGCCCGTTCGTAGCGGTGTTGGTCAATACTCTGGTGCGCGGCATAGACGTCGTTGGGCTGCCGGTGCCGCGGCAGTTGCGTGACATTCGCTGTGCGGCCTCGTGAGCGGGTCGCGCATGCCATGATCGCAGCGCGGGGCATGCGCCATGCGTTGCATGTCCATGTGCCTGTCCGCAGCGTGGCGCGGTCGAGAGTGGGCCGAAGTGTGGAAGATGGTCGAGCCCTCTGTCACGAGACAATCCCCGGCGGTGCCGAGATGGTTTTGATCAGGCACGTGCGATGACTGCCTCTGACCCGACTCGCTGACCGTCATCAGGATGCCCCTTTTTCGTCGCCGGGGTTTGCTTCACAATGCACCGGCGCGCATCACAGGATGCGCATGCAGCCGGCCGTTTGGCCGCCGTGCATGGGGACTGATCTGAGGCGCTCGATGGCGCATCCCCCCTACCGGCTCGCGCTCAGGCCAGATCCCCGTTCGCTTTGCCAGATGTGTTGACAAGGATAGGGTTCTGCATGCCTAGATCACCGGATAACAAGATCAACAAATCGCTGCGCAGCCAGCGGCGCTCTTCCGGATTCAGCGGCGCCAACGCCGAATATATCGACCAGTTGTACGAGGCGTTTCAGGAGTCACCGGACAGCGTGGCGCCCGAGTGGCGTAGCTTTTTCTTCGGTTTCGAACACGGTGCCGAGAGTTCTCTGCCGGTTCAGGAACCCGGAGGTGTGTTCAATATCCGCGGGGTTCCGAGCGAGCCGATGTCGGGGATCGAACGCCTGATCCTGGCCTATCGGATGCTCGGTCACCTGTATGCCGACATCGATCCGCTCGAATTGATGGAAAGGCGACGCCCCAAAGAGCTCGACCCGATGTACTACGGACTCGACGATGCCGCGCTGCGGCAGCCGGTCAACGTCGTGTCCGTGGATGCCGAGCGGGCACGCCCACTGCACGAGGTCATCGATATTCTCGAACGCGTGTACTGCGGAACGGTGGCCTGCGAACACATGCATGTCTCGGCGTCCGATGAGCGGCGCTGGATTGAGCAGCACCTGGAGTCGACCCACGGGCGCTGGGCCGAGCAGCATTCGGCGGCGATCCGCATCGATACGCTGCGCGACCTGAGTGCCGCAGAGGGTTTCGAACAGTACCTGCACCGCCGCTATGTCGGGCAGAAGCGCTTCTCGCTGGAAGGCGCGGATTCGCTGATCCCGCTATTGGACGAGATCGTGCAGGGCGGCGGCAAGCGCGGGATCACCGATATCGTGGTCGGTATGGCGCACCGCGGGCGCCTCAATGTGCTGGTCAACCTGCTCGGCAAGGCGCCGAGCGAACTGTTTTCCGAGTTCGAAGGCAGAAACGAGCCGGACCTGCGCAGCATGTCCGGGGACGTGAAATATCACCAGGGCTTCTATTCGAACATCCAGACCTCGGGTGGACCGGTGCACCTGTCGCTGGCGTTCAACCCCTCGCACCTGGAGATCATTGCACCGGTGGTGCAGGGCGGATGCCGGGCGCGCCAGGACCGGCATCCGGAAGATGCCACCGACCTGGTTCTGCCGGTGATCGTGCACGGTGATGCGGCCTTTATCGGGCAGGGAGTGGTGACCGAGACGCTGAACCTCTCCAAGACGCCAGCCTATGGCACGGGTGGCACCATCCATGTCGTGGTCAACAACCAGATCGGCTTCACCACCAGCCGGCCGCAGGAGGCGCGCTCGACGCTGTACTGCACCGAGGTCGCCAAGCTGATCCAGGCGCCGATCTTCCACGTCAACGGCGATGACCCGGACGCGGTACTGTTCGTTACCCGTCTGGCGCTCGACTACCGCATGACCTTCCACAACGACGTCGTCATCGACCTGGTCTGTTATCGACGCCAGGGGCACAACGAGGCCGACGAGCCGATGATGACGCAGCCGGAGATGTATCAGCGTATCCGCAGCATGCAGACCACGCGCACCCAATACGCGAACCGCCTGGTCGGCGAGGGGCTGCTGGCGCCGGACCAGCCGGAGGCAATGCGCCAGGCCTATCTGGCCTCGCTGGAACAGGGCAAGGTGGTGGTGCGCGAATTCCTGCACGGCTCGCGCACCGGCTACGAGGCCCACTGGGAGCAGTTTCTCAACGCCAGGCCCGGTGAGGTGGTGGACACCCGTGTCCCGCTGGAGCGATTACGCCGGCTCGGCGACAGGGCCGTGCAGTTGCCGGAAGGCTTCGATCTGCAGCGCGGCGTCGCCCGGGTCGTCGACGAGCGCCGACGGATGCTGGCCGGCGAGGTGCCGCTGGATTGGGGCATGGCGGAGACGCTGGCCTACGCGACACTGCTGGACGAAGGCTATGCGGTCAGGTTGTCGGGCCAGGATTCGATACGCGGCACCTTTGCGCACCGGCATGCCGCGTTTCACGACCAGAGCAGCTACGAGAGCTACATCCCGCTGCAGCACCTGTCTGACGACCAGCCGCGTTTCGAGGTGGTCAACTCGCTGTTGTCGGAGCTTGCCGTGCTCGGCTTCGAATACGGCTATGCGACCTCGATGCCGAATACGCTGGTGATCTGGGAGGCGCAGTTTGGCGACTTCGCCAACGGCGCCCAGATGGTGATCGATCAGTTCATCGCCAGCGGTTATCTGAAGTGGGGCAGGCTGTGCCAGCTGACCTTGTTCCTGCCGCATGGCTTCGAGGGGCAGGGGCCGGAACACTCCTCGGCGCGGCTCGAGCGTTACCTGCAGCTGTGCGCCGAGCTCAATATGCGCGTCTGGGTGCCGTCGACGCCGGCGCAGTTCTTCCACCTGCTGCGCGACCAGATCAAGCGGCGTTTCCGACGCCCGTTGATCGTGATGACGCCGAAGAGCCTGCTGCGTCACCCGTTGTCCAAGTCGTCGCTCGATGCGTTTGTCGGCGGGGCGCTGGCGCCGGTGCAGCCGGAGGTCGACGAATTGGACGCCGCGCAGGTGCGGCGCATCGTGCTGTGCAGCGGCAAGGTGTACTTCGACCTGCTGGCGGAACGCCGCAGGCGCGCCATCACGGATATCGCCGTGCTGCGCGTCGAACAACTCTATCCCTTCCCGAGACGTCGTCTGGGCGAACACCTGGCGGCCTATACCGCCGCCAACGAGATCGTCTGGTGCCAGGAAGAGCCGCGTAACCAGGGTGCCTGGTACCAGATCCAGCACCACCTGCGGGTGCTGACGGGGGCCGGGCAGACACTCGGCTATGCCGGCCGTGCGCCCTCCGCATCGCCCGCCTGCGGACATGCAGACCTGCATCGTGCACAGCAGAACGCGTTGATCGATACCGCGTTGTCCAGCGCCCGGGTCGAGGATCCGGGTGAACGTCTGGAGGACACCGACGAGCACCATCTCGTCTGACGCGGTCGGCGGTGTCGCGCCGCCGTCTGGTGCGGTCGGGGGTAATCGAGCTGAGGCTCCGGTCGGAGAGGGCCGCGCGGCACGACTACGATCCCGCACTGCACAGTCCGGGGTCGTGGCCGAGTCGCTGGCAAGGCAGCGCTGGTAATCGCACACGCCCGGTGCCGCAGGCTGGTTTGACGGCTAGGCTAGGCGCGCGGTGTGATGAACAGGGTCATGATGGCGGCCGAGGTCTCGCCATCGGCCATGATCGCGGCGGTCCACTTCGGAATGGCCTGGACCGCCCAGATGAGAAAGACCACCAGTACGATCTTTCTGCCGCGCGACATGGCACTGATGCGTTCGAGCAGCTCCGCCGACTCCGCATGTTTGCCTGTGTCCTTCATCTTCACTCCGCAAAATGGGCGCTTGTCGATTACCGCCGCTCGCGCCTCGTTCTTGATATCAGGCAAGCGTAGCACCGAAATCCGCGAGCGCCAGGGATGTGCAAAGTAGGGTAATTGGGGCCAGGTGGAATGGATTGTCGTGCAGAAAAAAATCGATAAATCAATAATATGTAGACGTATATTAATGTGTTATCTGATTAATGACCCTGTTTACTGCAGACAATGGCCATCGCCACGTTATCTACACTGCCGGAGGAGCACGGTGGGTAGCCACGGCTTACCTGGGTACCGCACCTGCGAGCTTGATCGGCTGCAGGGCTATCCCGGGGTTTCGTGTGGCAGGCGGGTGCGGATTCTCAACTCGGGTATGCGGCAGCCAGACGCGCTGCGGCGACTCGGTCAACAACGGGGGTGAAGCGTGTCATTCAAAGCAGTCCTATCTACGGCCATGTTCGGTGTTTTCCTCACGGCGGCAGTCAACGCGGCAACCCCGGCACCTGCCGGCGCCCGCGTGTACATCATCTCGCCCGCCGACGGTGCGGTGGTCAGCAGTCCGGTCACGGTGAAGTTCGGGCTGTCCGGGATGGGCGTCGCGCCCGCCGGTGTCGACAAACCCAACACCGGTCATCATCATCTGCTGATCGACCTGGACGGCGTACCGCCGGCCGGTATGCCGCTGCCAGCCGACGATCACCACAAGCACTTCGGTGGTGGGCAGACCGAGACCACGGTCCAGCTCGCGCCGGGCCAGCACACGCTGCAGCTGATCATGGGGGACCAGAATCACGTCCCGCACGAGCCGCCGGTGATGTCCGACAAGATCACGATCACGGTCGAGTAATCCCTTCCAGTCGTCGCAGGGCGCGGTGGCGTGGCCCCGCGCTTGCGCCTGCCCGGCGATCTCCTTGGGAGGCTGTGAATAAGGCGATCCTGGACATCCCGGTGCTTCGCTTGGTGGGGCCGACGTGGGCGCGCGTCGGCCCTGTTTCTTTTCCCCGGCATTTGCCCGGTTAACAAGTGCCCGCGCGGCGTGTGGAATCGACGTGTCGCTTGCCGGGCGTGCTACGGTGCGCGATCACGACATATCGGTTCGGGCGAGGTGGGGCAAGCGTGAGACAGAGGTCGATCGGTTTCAATATCAACAGCCGCTGGTGCGTGCTGTGCGTCTGGCTCCTGTCGAGCGCGGCCTTGGCCGCCGCGCCGCCGCCGGTGATCGTTGCCGCGGTCAAATCGGCACCCTTCGAGGACCCTATCGAGGCACTCGGCACCCTGCGTGCCAACGAGTCGGTCGCGCTCAGCGCGTCGGTCACCGAGACGATCAGCATGCTGCATTTCGAGGACGGCGACCGGGTCGAGGCCGGCCAGGTGTTGGCCGAGATGACCAGCGCCGAGGAGCACGCGCAGTTGACCGAGGCGCGTGCGCTGGTCAACGAGGCCGAGCGCCAGTATCGGCGGGTCCAGTCACTGGCCACGCAGGGCACCGCCGCGAAGTCGCTGCTCGACGAACGCGGGCGTGAGTTGGAAACAGCACGCGCCCGGCTGGTGGCTATCGAATCGCGCCTGTCGGATCGGTTGATCAAGGCGCCTTTTGCCGGTGTCGTCGGACTGCGCAATATCAGTGTCGGCGCGCTGGTCGAGCCGGGCGACCTGATCACCACGCTCGACGACGACACGGTCATGAAGCTCGACCTGGCCGTGCCGAGTGTCTACCTGGCCGGCCTGGCACCGGGCATGCCGGTCACGGCGACGACGCGTGTATTCGGCGATCGCCGCTTTAGCGGCGAGGTCCGCAGCATAGACAGCCGGGTAGATCCGGTTACACGGTCGCTGCTGGTGCGGGTGATGGTTGCAAATCCGGAGCGTCTGCTCAAGCCGGGGATCCTGATGCAGGTGACCCTGAGCAAGGACTCACGCCAGACCCTGCTGATCCCGGAGGCGGCGCTGATGCCGATGGGGCGCGACCAGTTCGTGCTGGTCGCGGAACCGGCTGAGGGGTCCTATAAAGCCGTCAAGCGCCAGATCGAGATCGGCTCGCGCCGGGCGGGGGAGGTAGAGGTACTGCACGGCCTCGAGCAGGGCGAGCTGGTGATTACCCACGGCACGCTGCGGGTACGTCCAGGCCAGCAGGTCAGTGTGCAGGCGGTGGATGCCGGTGGACAGCCGCTCGACGAACTGCTCAAGGCGAAACCGCGGACCGTCGTTGGCGAGAGCAGGCCATGATCCTGTCCGACCTGTCAGTCACCCGGCCGGTCTTCGCCTCGGTCCTGTCGCTGCTGCTGGTCGCCTTCGGCCTGGTCGCGTTCGACCGCCTGCCGTTGCGCGAGTATCCGGATATCGATCCGCCGGTGGTTTCGATAGAGACCCTGTATCGCGGCGCTGCGGCCAACGTCGTCGAGAGCCGCATCACCCAGGTCATCGAGGACAGGATCTCCGGCATCGAGGGTATCCGGTACATCGAGTCCACCAGCGAAGACGGCCGCTCGGGTATCACGGTCGAGTTCAACGTCGATCGCGATATCGACGGCGCTGCCAACGACATCCGCGATCGCGTCTCCACGGTCCTGGACGAACTGCCCGATGAGGCCGAGCCGCCGGAGATCCAGAAGGTCGACAGCAACGAAGACGTGATCATGTGGCTCAATCTGGTCAGTGACCGCATGAGCGTTCCCGAGTTGTCCGACTATGCGCGCCGCTACCTGGTCGACCGCTTCTCGGTGCTGGACGGCGTGGCGCGGGTGCGGGTAGGCGGTGGGCAGACCTTTGCGATGCGGATCTGGCTCGACCGCAAGGAGCTGGCCGCGCGCGAACTTTCGGTTAGCGACGTAGAGAATGCACTGCGTGCCGAGAACCTCGAGCTTCCGGCGGGCAGCATCGACTCGGTCGATCGCCAGTTCACGGTGCGCGTGGCACGCCACTTCCACAGCGCCGAGGATTTCGCTCAGCTCGTCCTGGCGCGTGGCGCAGACGGCTACCTAGTGAGGCTCGGCGATGTCGCGCGGGTCGCCAAGGGCGCCGAAGAGACCCGCACCTTCTTCCGTGGCAATGGTGTCCCGATGGTCGGCATCGGCATCATCAAGCAGTCGACCGCCAACACCATCATGGTCGCCGATGCGGCCAAGGCCGAGATGGACCGGGTCAACGCCAGCCTGCCCCAGGGAATGGAGATCAAGCAGAGCTACGACACCTCGGTGTTCGTCAAGGGGGCGATCGCCGAGGTGTACAAGACGCTGGGGATCGCGATCATGCTGGTGGTTTTCGTGATCTTCATATTCCTGGGCAGCGCCCGCGCCACGCTGGTGCCGGCGGTTACGGTGCCGGTGTCGCTGATTGCAACCTTCCTGGTGCTGTGGATGCTGGGTTTCTCGATCAACATCCTCACGCTGCTGGCCCTGGTGCTGGCGATCGGCTTGGTCGTGGACGACGCGATCGTCGTCCTCGAGAACATTCATCGCAGGATGGAGCAGTACGGCGAGACGCGCCTGGTCGCGACCTTCAGAGGGACCCGCCAGGTGGCGTTCGCGGTGATCGCGACCACCGTGGTACTGGTGGCAGTATTCGTGCCGATCGCGTTCCTGCAGGGCGACGTCGGCCGGCTGTTCGGCGAGTTCGCGCTGACCATGGCGGCCGCGGTCGGTTTCTCCAGCTTCGTGGCCTTGTCGCTGTCGCCGATGCTGGCCTCGCAGATCCTGCCTCAGGAGCACGGCAAGGCGCGCCTGTCGCATGCAGTGGACCTGGGCTTCAACCGGATTCGTGACGGTTATCTGTGGATGCTGCGCGGCGCACTGCGCCACAAGTGGCTCATTGGCCTGATCTTTGTCGGCATCCTCGCCGGCAGCTATTGGCTGCTGCAGAACATCCCCAGCGAATATGCACCGAAAGAGGACCGTGGCGCGTTCTTCGTGCTGGTCAATGGCCCCGAGGGGGCAACCTACGACTACATGAAGGGGTACATGGACGAGATCGAGCGGCGCCTGATGCCGCTGGTCGAGAAGGGCGAGATCACGCGCCTGCTGGTACGTGCGCCGCGCACCTTCAGCAATTTCTCGATCTTCAACAGCGGTATCGTGATCAACGTGCTGGACGACTGGGACAAGCGCCGCCCGGCCTGGGAGATCATGGACGACATCAGCAAGCGCCTCGCCGACCTCCCGGGCGTGCGTGCGTTCCCGGTGATGCGTCAGGGCTTCGGCAAGCGTATCCAGAAACCGGTCCAGTTCGTGATCGGCGGCGGCACCTATGCAGAGCTGACCCAGTGGCGCGACCTGCTGGTCGACAAGATCGAGGCCTCGAACCCGGGTCTGGAGGGCCTGGACTGGGATTACAAGGAGACCAAGCCGCAGCTGCAGGTCAAGATCGACTATGACCGTGCGGCGGACCTGGGCGTTACGGTCGGGGATATTGGCCGCACGCTCGAGACCATGCTGGGTTCGCGGCGCGTCACCACCTTTATCGAGGAGGGCGAGGAATACGACGTGATCGTCGAGGGTGAACGCGATGACCAACAGACGCCCAGCGATCTGTCCAACCTGTACGTCCGCTCGCAGCGCAGCGGCCAGCTGATTCCGCTGGCCAACCTGGTGACGCTGGAGGAGGTCGCGGACTCGGTCAAGTTGAACCGCTACAACAGGGTTCGCGCGATTACGATCGAGGCCAACCTGGCCGATGGCCTGGCGCTGGGCGATGCGCTCGACTACCTGGACGGGTTGGTCGAGGAGAACCTGCCGGGCAAGGTCATTGTCGACTACAAGGGACAGTCACAGGACTTCAAGGCGACCGGTCAGTCGATCGCGTTCGTGCTCGCGCTCGGTGCGCTGATCGTGTTCCTGGTGCTGGCCGCGCAATTCGAGAGCTGGGTGCACCCGCTGGTCATCATGCTCACCGTGCCGCTGGCGATGGCGGGTGCGCTGCTCGGCCTGTACCTCAGCGGTTATTCACTCAACCTGTACAGCCAGATCGGCCTGATCATGCTGGTCGGGCTCGCCGCCAAGAACGGCATCCTGATCGTGGAATTCGCCAACCAGCTGCGCGATGCGGGGCAGGACTTCCATGCCGCGCTGATCGAGGCGGCCCGGGTTCGCTTCCGCCCGATCGTGATGACCGGCATCACCACCGCGGCCGGCTCTGTGCCGCTGTTACTGTCGAGTGGCGCGGGCGCCGAGACACGGGCGGTGATCGGTACCGTGATCCTGTATGGCGTGCTGGCCGCAACGCTGTTCACGTTGTTCATCGTCCCGGTCGCCTATGACCTTCTGGCGCGCCGGACCGGTTCGCCGAAACAGCTGCACAAGCGCCTGGAGCAGGAACTGGCGGACAGCGGCTAGTATGGGGGGCGCTGCCTTTAACGGGGCATCGCCTCGCACGTCCCCACGATGACCGCAGGGTGCCATAGCGAAGCGTATTGCACCGCACACCAACGCAAGCCGGTGCATTATGGCTTGCGCCCAATGCACCCTACGTGGGTCGAATCGCCGCAGCGCCGACCGGTACCGGACGGCAAGCTAGATGATGAAAACCTGACCGCAGGGTGCGATAGCGAAGCGTATTGCACCGCACACCACCGCAAGCCGGTGCATTACGGTTCGCGCCCAATGCACCCTACGTGAGTTCCAGAACCAAAAGACCCCGCCGGGGCGGGGTCGGGAAACGCGTCCGCCGGCCGTTGACGCCGGTGCCGAGCGTCGGGGTCATTCAGCCTTGATATGGCAGAGCTTGCATTTCGTTGGTCCGGCCGGCTTGTCCAGCTCTTTGAGCGTGTATTCGTGACAACCCTTGCACTTCACGTGATAGGCCTTTGAGCTCTTGGGTGCGACCACTGAGAGGCCTGCCACCGGTGTATCTTTGGCTTTATGACAATCTTCACACTTCTGGAAGGGCTTGCCGGCCTCGTGGGTGTGATGGCAGCTCTCGCATTGACTGGTGCGCAGCGTGGCGTGCAATTCGTGGTTGAAGGTGATGACACCCGTCTTCGTCTGAAATTGAATTACCGCCTTGTCGGCTGGAACCGTGTCCGCCGCATTGACCAGCAGCGGTAGCAGCATCAGGCTGATTAGCATCGATTTGAAACCAGGCATCGTCTTTCTCCATTTTGAACAGCCAGAGAATCCGACCTCAACACCGTCCCGGTGATCTGAGTATCGTTCCATAGCGATCATTTCTACACGAGAACACGGCCAAGGAAAAGTGATAGCCGGCTCTGCTTGACCGGTATCAAATTACGCCTTCGCAGTGTTTGCAGATAGCGGCCGGCTGTCAGCCGCAACCGCCTTTTTTCACGACGCGCTTCTGCAGCCTCACTTTCCTGGTGAAACTGTGCGTCCCCGTCTGATGCGGGTCGGGCAGCGAGGCAGGATGGCGCGCACCGAGGGCCCATTTCAACGGGAAGCGCAGGTTCTCGTCGGGGACGCCAGCGGCAGGCGGCGCATTGGCGTCGCTGTCCGGCGAGAATTCGCGCAGCCAGCGATTGATGCCGCCGGCGAGGATATAGGCGTTGGGTCTGGATGCGGCGGCCATGGCCTGTTTCCATGCATCGGTCGCAATGGCCTCATCGTTGCCGACAAAAACGATCACGCCGTTTTCGCCCAGGTTCGCAAAGCGCTTCCAGTGAGCGGACAGCGCCTGCGGCGGGATGCGCTCGGCGCCCCACAGGTGGAACAGGTTCCAGTCGCGCTCGTCGCGCAGGTCGATGATGAACAGGTCGACATAGTCATCATGCATCAGGCCCATCAGTTCGGCCGGATCGATATAGACCTGTCGTTCGGTCAGCCTGGGTTCGAGCTGCGCGGCTAGAAATCGCCATTTTTCGCTCGGTGTGGGCTGCCCGTGCCAGGCCAGCGCGGCCGCTGCCAGCAGCAGCACCGCGGCGCCCAGGGCGTGCAGACGGCTAGCCTTCATCGGCGTCACCATACAGGCGTCGGCGCAGAAGCTCTGCAGCCCACAGCACCACGATCCCGATACTCACCAGCCCGAGGACCACGACACCGGTCGGCAGTCCCAGCCAGTCCTGCAGCGTCAGCCGCCCGAGAAAGCTCGAATGCCAGAAATCGTTGAACAACGCGACCGTCTCGCCGAAGCCATGGATGCCCACAGCGGCCCCGGCCACGAACCAGATCGCATCCAGTTTCAGGGTCGCGGCGCCGACCAGCGAGGTTCCGGGGCAGAAGCCACCGAAGATGAAGCCTGCGCCCATGATCAGCCCACCGACAATGCCCGGCCAGACATAGGTCGGGTTGACCCAGACCTCCTCGTAATCGAGCCAGCCCAGCGCGGTCGCCCAGAAGATCAGCACCATCGCCACCATGATCCCGGTGAACATCACCTGCATGACCGACAGGTCGCGCCAGTAGAACTGCGCGGCGAGGCGCCGCGAATCACCGAATCCCGCGGACTCGAGGATGAAGCCGAACGCGAAGCCGATCAGCAGATAGACGATCCAGGCGCCGACCTCGCCGACCATTGCAGTGAGTTCCAAGGGGCCCATCACGCGGACCCTCCCGGCTGCCACAGGCGTCTCACGAACCGGGCGAGCAGAAAGCCCCCGACGAATACCGCCAGCCAGAAGGCGTAGCTGCCCACCGACAGGACCGCCCCGCCACTGAGCGCCTGCCCCGACGTGCAGCCGCGCGCCATGCGTGCGCCATAGCCCATCAGGATGCCGCCAAAGAAGGCCATGCCCCAGCGTGTCCGCGCGGTGATGCGTGGGCCGTGGCGCGTTTCAACGCGCACCCTGCCGTGCAGCCAGCCGGACACGAATCCCCCAGCCAGGATGCCCACCACCTGCCATACGACCCAGTGATCCAGCGGGTTGCGTTCGCCGCCGGCCATTGCGGCCAGGTAGGGCGTGGTGTCCACGTGGCGTGGCACCACCAGATCCTCCAGCGCGACCACGATACGATCGATGCCACCGGAAGATCCCAGTCCATGACCGGTCAAGAAGAATGTCAGGAACAGCAGAATGCCCAACAGCGTTCCGGCAAGGTACGGATTCCAGTAGCGTTCCGACGGGCGTCGTGGCGACATGGTCAGGGCTTCTCCTTCGTTTTCACCGGGGTCTTGGCAAGCGGTCTCGGCTGCACCAGTTTCAGGCTGCCGTCAGCGGACAGCCGCCACTGGCTCTTCAACGATTCGGAAACCCCGTTAAAGACACTCGGCAGGACGCCGCCAGGCAGATAGTCGGCCAGATCGAAAACGACGTCCTTGCTGTCGTTGTGACACCGCTGGCAATCACGGGTCGCCTCGTCGAGGGCTACGCTGTGATGCAGATGGAACGCGCGGATCTCGGCCTGCAGCACCGGCTCGCTCACGCCCTGTTCGATCAGCAGGGCGCGGATCAGCTCGACCTTCGACTCGCTGTCCAGGCGCAACTCGGACTCGTCCAGGGTGCGGTCCTGGTTGCTGTCAAAGGCTGCGATGATTTGCGGACGATAGTCCCCATCGACCAGCCAGACACGCTTGAGCAGTTCCTTGTCGACCTCTGTTTGGCTGTCGGCATCGAGCCAGTACCAGCGGCTGACCAGATTCATTGGCGCAAACCGCGCTGCGCCATCCGCACCGGGCCTCTTCAGCAGCAGGGGCCGGTAGCCAGTGGAGTAGGCATGCGCCAGGTCGTCTGCCTGACCCTGCTCGAGGCCCCGATAGCGCAGCACATAGTCTCCGGTCGGCGTAACGACACTGGCGTCGACCTGTTTGCGAGCCGGCAGATGGATCTGCGGCACATGGCAGGATTCGCAGGCCACTGCGGCAAAATGCTTCTGTTGTTCGGGGAGCCAGTCGTGCCCCTGCATCCCGGTGTGGCAGCTGTTACAGCTGCGCAGTCCCTCAACCGCAGAGGTCTGGGGCGCCTCGGCATCGCCGCCGAGCAGGTGGGCCGGCGGTGTCTTGGCGTAATGACAATCGCGGCACTCGACCAGGCGCTGCGCGTGCAGGTCCCAGGCGCGGCCGAGCTGGTCTTTGTCGCTGAAATTGAGTCCCGACACACGCATCGGCTGCGCGGAAAAGATCTGGCCGGTCGTCTCGGTGCCCCAGTTCTTGTCCGAGCCGAGTTCCATCACCAGTGGTGTCTTGTCCGTATGTACCAGGCCATGGCAATTGCCGCATTGTGATGGCCCTGGGTAGGCCATGGACACCTGCACCATGTCGTCTTCGACGATATCGGGATTCCACGCATATCCCTCCGGTGAACGCTGCAGCATCCCGCTGCCGATCAGGGTCGCAGACACCGCCCATTCCGGCTTGCCTGTGCTGATCGCGTCCTGCCATTCGGCGATATTCGGCCTGGCGAGGTGGCACAGAAAGCAGTTCATCTGCTGATCTTCGTCGTCAGGCAGCCGCGGGCCCTGCTGCATCAGTACGCGCCGTTCCGCGGTCAGCTCCGCGGCCTTGACCGTCGAGTGGTAGGCGTGGGTGGCAACAAACGCGTCGTCCTCGATTTCGTGGCACTGGCTGCAGGTCATCGCCGTGGACAGCGGGCCGCCCGAGTCGTAAACCAGTTCGCCGTCTGCGTCGAGCAGTGGAATGGGCTCATGCGCGAGCGTGCTGCGAACGACCGGGTCGCCGGCATAGCCCAGCGCGGTCCAGTTCATGCGTCCCCCCTCACCATGGCAGTCAGGGCACTGCAACGCCTTTTCCTTGGCCACCACCATGTGGTTCTGCGGCAGGTACATCTCGGTCGGCGCAAAGTCGTATTTGCCGCTGAATGGCAGACCGCTGACCTCGGAGCCGATGCGCAACGCATCGTCCCAGTCGAATTGCGTCCAGAAGCCCTTTTCGCCAAACACATGCGGCAGGATGAAATGCCGGTATTGCGTATCGTAGGCCTGCCTGCCGCGGTGGATCTTGAACGGGAAGATCTTCGCCTTCTCGTCATTGCGGTCGCCCTGCGGCGCGGCGATCTCGGTGACCTTTTCGGGGTCGATCTTGTCACCGAGGAGGTAACGCCTGCCGGTGCCGTTGTACCAGGCGTATTCCGGCTGGGCGCCCTTCACCCAGGTAAAACGGCCCTTGATCTTCAGATACAGGTGTTCGTTGGTGATCGGCAGATCCTGGCCGGCCTGCGACCAGTCCCAGCTCATCTTGGTGCCTTCCTTCACCGACATCAGCGGGATGTGGCAGGTCTGGCAGGCTACGCGATCGGTATGGCCATCGATGCGACGGTCCTTGTGAATCGCGCCGCCCTGGTGGCACTGCGTGCATTCCAGGCGGTTCTTGTCGTCCACACTTACCGTGAGCAGGCGCCCGGGGGGCAGGTGGTCTTCGGCCTGATGACAGTCGATGCACTGAAACCCGAGCCTGCCCATATGCACGTCGATCTCGGGACTCGGGAACAGCAGGCTCTCGTCGAGGTCGCCGTGCTTCACTGCGTTGCCGCCGCCCGCTGTGAAGTGGCAGGCGCCGCAATTGCCGCGTGTCGGGAGACCGACGCTCTTGGCCACCGCGAGCAGATCGACATCCGCTGCCGGCAGCCCAGCATCCCCGGCATCCTTGTGGTACGTGCCGCTGCGATCATGGCAGACCAGGCAGTCGACCAGGCTTTCATCGTTGAGGTCGAAGGTGTCGTCTTTCCAGCCGAAGCCGATGTGGCAGCTGGTGCAGCCTGGCCAGTTGGACTTGATGCCGATGCAGAAGTTATTGATCAGATTGCGCTTGCCGATGCGCACCGGCTGTTCATGCCCGGGGACCTGCACCTCGTCACTGAGCAGGGTCCAGTGCGCGGTCTGCATGATGTCCTTGGCGGCCTTTGGGTGGCATTCGAGGCAGGCGCGGGTCACGGAAGGGCCATCCTTGAACGACCCCCTGTAGAAGGTGCTGTGGTCGGTATGTGGGCCCCGTTTGGGGACATGCTGCCAGGGGTCCTGCAATTCGGTCGCGGAAACCGCCGCTGATAACAGCACCGTTAGACCAATAAAACATGAATACAACCACATAACCAAAGACTAACTCGCCTAACTCGGCGCTCCAAGCGAGCAATGCGGTTGTTATGTTCCAGGTCAATCGGAGCCTGGGTATTTCCTCGAGCCGGTGTTCAATGTCTGTCGACGATGCGCTTTTTGAGCCGGTGGCTGCCGAACGACTATGAAGCTCACTTTGCAATTTAACTTAGATCAGGGCGTCCGTTGGCGATGATCCGCGTTTGGCGCAGCTGGCTGCTGCAATGCGATGCAGCGTGCTTTGCTCTTTAACCCAGATCAAAGCATCCGTTTGCCCATTGTGCTTGGATTGCAAAAATAGAAATAAACGGTCGTGGTTTTTCGCACGGCACCTAATAAAGAAAAAGCGCCAAACCAAAGGAGATTCACATGTCGCCAGTCTTTCGTTGGATGGCGGGCATTTGCTCGGCCACATTTTGTTACCTCTCCACGGCGGGTGCCGCAGAGCCGGTCCAGCATGTCGATCCGACATCTTGTATGAAGTGCCACGAGGAGATCTATGTGCAGTGGTCCGGATCGATGCACGCCAACAGCTCCGCAGTAAGGGATCCGATCCACGGTGCCTTCTACAAGAACGTGGTGGGTGATCCGACCCAGGAGGGTGTCAAGGCGGGCAACGGGAAATATCCGGTGTGCCTGAAGTGCCATGCCCCGGTCGCGGCGATGGAGGGCAAGACCAAGCTCGACGCCAAGCAGGCCTATGCGCAGGGCGTCGGCTGCACGACCTGCCATTCGTTCAGTGCGTTCAAGGGAACCGACAGCGCAGACGGCAAGCCGCTGTATGGCACCGACGCCTACGAGATGGATACCGCGAGCCTGTATGGCCCCTCGGGCATCAGCTACACGACCGAGCGGACCCCGGAAGATGCGAAATGGCCGACGCCGGTGCATCACCCGGTGCCGATGCAGGGCAACAAGTCGGAACTGTTCAAGAGCAACGACGCCTGCATGGGCTGCCACGAAAAGCGCAGCAACCCGCATGGCACGCCGCTGTGCCGCACCGGCAACGAGTACCGCACTGGCAAGAATTTCGTCAGCTGCCAGGCCTGTCATATGTCGATCGTGACGGTACCCAAGCTCAAGGACGGTCAGATCGTCCCCGGGGAAACAGTCAGCATCCCTGATCACCGCATGGCCGGCGGCCATGACGCCAAGATGATCACGCGCGGCATCGCGATGAGCATGGACACCAAGCGCGAAGGCGACACGATGAAGGTCACCTTGACCGTGCGCAATCGCCTGCCGCATGCCTATCCGACCGGTGCGCCGTTCCGCAACTTCTTCATCCGCGTCGCGACCTACGACAAGGATGGCCAGATGCTGTGGAAGAACTACCAGGTGCACCCGATCAAGGACGACCCGAAGGCGGCCTTCTGGTACACCCTGGGTGACGAGGCGGGCAAACCGACCTCGCCGCCCAAGGCAACCCAGGTGCTGTCGGATACGCGTCTGAAGCCCAACGAGGTGCGCACCCTCGAGTACGACATCCCGCTCCAGCCGGGCACAAGCATCGTCAGGGCCGAGGCGCTGTACGACCTGTTGCTGCCGCCGATCAAGGCGAACATGAAGGGCAAGCTGCCGGATGAACTGCTGACGCCACGACTGGTGGCCTCGGCCGAGGTCAGGCTGTGACCCCCAAGCTACGATCCCTGGGCAGCTAGTCGACGGGGTGACGCCTTGACCTGGCCGTCACGACTGCTCGCACTGCTGACCGTCCTGGCCGTCGCCCCGTGTGGGGTGGCCAGGGCGGTCGAGCAGCAGGGTGCGCCGCCCACCGCCGACTGGGACTGGAGTGGTTTCACCGGCCTGGACGATACGCCGGTTACCAAGCGCGCGGGGATCTCCAAGGCGCCCGTTGCGGCCGTCGTGCCGCGGGTAGGGGAGACCGCAATGCCCGACTTCGATGCACCCGCACGCCGGGCCTACGCCGTGTTCTCGGGCGTGCCGCCGTTCGAGGTCATCCCCAGTCAGCGCGATCCCGGCATGCACCCCTGCTCCAGTTGTCATCAATGGGTACTGAGCGATCCGCGGCCGCGCCACCTCAAGAAGCCGCACGACAACTTCGAGCTGCAGCACGGCCTGCACGGCAA
The DNA here is from genome assembly GCA_022340805.1 of Chromatiaceae bacterium. Taxonomy (GTDB): domain Bacteria; phylum Pseudomonadota; class Gammaproteobacteria; order Chromatiales; family Chromatiaceae; genus Thiosocius. The sequence goes on along the minus strand of JAJDNF010000072.1, from coordinate 21,880 downwards.
GGGCAAGTTCTGGTGTTTTACCTGCCATGACCTGAGCGGCTCAGGTGGGTTGAAGACGCTGACCGGTGAGAAGCTGGAATTCGGCGATGCCTACCTGCTGTGCAGCCAATGTCATGTGGATCAGGCGCGCGACTGGGCATATGGCGCACACGGCAAGCGCGCGGCCAACTGGCAGGGCAGGCGCCAGGTATTCAACTGCACCGCCTGTCATTACCAGCACCGGCCGGGCATCAAGGCCCGCGCGCCGCAGCCGGGGCCGCCGGTGCGCATGGGCCTGGAGCGGCCTGCGCACTGGGTCGCGCACGATACCGAAAGGCCCAAGGTTCACGGTTATGAATCGGTATGGCAGCGCGCCCATCGGGAGACGCAGGCGGCAGGCTCTGGGCAGCATACGGGCGACCCGCAGACCAACCCAGCGGAGCAGGCGGCGGATGAAAAATCCTGACGATCAGAACGACGACCCGGCGATCGGCGACATGGCGCGGCGCCGCTTTCTGCAGGGCGTGGCGTTGGCCACCGGGGCTGGCGCACTGGCGGTGAACGGCGGGGCATGGGGTGGCAGTACCTTGTCGGATGCGTTTGCCGATTTCTTCCAGCAGCACTACCAGCGCATGACCGAGGCCGAGATACGCGCGACCATCGAGCGCATCGAACGCAAGGCGAAACGCCGCTACGGCGTGGATATCCGCGTCGACAACACGCCGGCGCAGGAGGGTGTGATATTCGGTTATGCGATCAACGTGTCGAAGTGTCGCGGTTACCGTGACTGCGTGCATGCCTGCGCACGGGAAAACAACCTGAGCAGCGACACCCAGTACATCCGGGTCATCGAGATGGACCGCGACAGCACCGATCTGCGCCACGGCGACCACTACTACGATCACGAGCAGGTCCCGGTCGAGGGCAAATACTACCTGCCAATGCAGTGCATGCAGTGCGACAACCCGCCGTGCGTGAAGGCCTGTCCGGTCGAGGCCACCTGGACTGAGCCGGACGGCATCGTGGTCGTCGACTACGACTGGTGCATCGGTTGCCGCTACTGCATGACGGCCTGTCCCTACCAGGCGCGGCATTTCAACTGGGGCCACCCGGACCTGACGAGCGCCGGGCTGAATCCGGACACCCACTACCTGGGCAACCGTCCACGTCCGCGCGGCGTGGTGGAAAAGTGCCACTTCTGCGTGCAGCGCACCCGCAAGGGGCGGCAGCCCGCGTGCCAGGAGGCCTGCCCGACCGGGGCCAGGATCTTCGGCAACCTGCTCGACCCGGACAGCGAGATCCGCTATGTGCTGGAGCACAAGGCGGTGTTTCGCCTGAAGGAAGACCTGGGTACTGAGCCGAAATTCTGGTACTTCCGCGATGAGTGACAGCAGGTCGGGTCTGTTTGGGTTCGTGTTGAATGGCCTCGGGCACATGTTCCGCGGTGGTCTGCTGTATTGGGCCTGGCTTGCGCTGCTGCTGGTGCTGATCGTGCTGGGTGGATGGCACTACTACCTGCAGCTGCGCGACGGCCTGTTGGTCACCAACATGAGCAACCAGGTCTCCTGGGGATTCTATATCTCTAATTTCACCTTTCTGGTCGGCGTGGCCGCGGCCGCGGTGATGCTGGTCGTGCCGGCCTACATCTTTAATCGCAAGGACATCAAAGACGTGGTCCTGATGGGTGACACCATGGCGATCGGGGCCGTGGCCATGGCGATACTGTTCGTGGTCGTGGATCTCGGGCGCCCCGACCGCTTCTGGCACCTGATTCCATTCATCGGCCGCTTCAACTTCCCCGAATCCATGCTGGCCTGGGACGTGATCGTGCTGAACGGTTATCTGCTGCTCAACTTCGGGATCTCGTTCTATATCGTGTACAACCATTACCAGGGCAAGGAACCGAATGCGTCGCGCTACTTCCCCTGGGTGCTGCTGGCGATCTTCTGGGCGATCTCGATCCATACCGTCACGGCCTTCCTGTACTCCGCGAACTCGGCACGCCCGTATTGGCACAATGCCTTGCTCGCGCCCCGATTCATCGCCTCGGCATTTGCCTCGGGGCCGGCACTGATGGCGATCGGTCTGCAGATCATCCGCCGGGTCAGCGACTACCCGATTCGGCAGAGCGTGATCGACCATCTGGCGCTGGTCGCCGCGATTGCACTGCAGGTCACACTGTTCTTCGTGCTGGCCGAGCTGTTTACCGACTTCTACAACGAGGGCGAGCATGCCGCCTCGGCGCGCTACCTGTTCTTCGGACTCGACGGGCATACCGCGCTGACACCCTGGATATGGACGGCCGTGCTGCTGCTGGCGGTCGCGCTGCTGATCCTGATGATCCACCCGCTGCGCACCCATCCGGTGTATATGAACATCGCCTTCGTGTTGACCGTGGTGGGCGTATGGATAGAGAAGGGCATGGGTCTGGTCATCCCGGCATTCGTGCCGACGCCGATCGGCGAGATCTACGAGTACGCGCCCAGTGCGACAGAGATCATGGTCTCGTTGGGGATCTGGGCAATCGGCCTGCTACTGTTCACGCTGCTGGCCAAGGCCGCGCTGCCGGTACAATGCAGCTTCCTGCGCGAGAAGGCGCATCGGGAAGTGACGCACGATGATGCCTGATACGGCGCCGCAGCGGGCGAATGCGGTCGCGCCGGCACGATGATCCCGGGCGCCGCGGCAGCCCAGACCGAGCCGGCAGACGAGGGTCGGTGGAAGCGGACGGCTCGGGTATCCAGCCGGCAGCTCAGGCTGGCTGTACCGGGCGAGGTTTGTCTGACCGGTTAGTTGGATCAGCTGCGCGTGGGCAGCAAAATTTTGGAGACGGAAATGAAAAGGCTGGTTTTCTTGGTTTCACTGGTCGCGCTGGTTGGTGTGGCGCAGGCGGAAACGCTCAAAGGGCGCATCGCCGCCGTTTCGCAGCAGGCGGGCACGATTCAGATCGAGGTCGGTGGCGAGGGTGGTGCGGTGAGCAAGGTGGTGGTGCGCACCAATGCCGGCACCCGCTATGACGGTGCCTCGGGCCTCGAGGATCTCGGTCCGCCCGATCTGATCGAGGTGCAACGCGAGCCTGGCCAGCCGGCCGGCAGCATCAAGAAGATCGTGTTCGGTCTGCCGCCGGGCGTCGAGATCGATGTCAGGGAGCTGCTGGCGGTCATGACCGGGGCCGAACCCTACCAGCTGTACGACGCGCGCCCTGCGAAGCGCTTCGGAGAAGGGCACATTCCCGGCGCACAGTCGGCGTTCCCGAAGGACCAGGACTTTCTCGCCAAGCTGCCGCAGGACAAGAACGTCCTGCTGGTATTCTACTGCGGTGGTCCCACCTGTCCGTTCACCGGGGTGGCGGTCAAGAAGGCGCAGGAGGCCGGTTATACCCATCTCAAGGGATTCCAGGCCGGCCTGCCGGGTTGGAAGAAGGCCAAGCTGCCGGTGCATGCCGAGGCGTCGTGGCTGGCCAAAAACCTGGATCCGCAGCACGTGATCCTCGACGTGCGCGGCAAGGCGGACAGCGACCGCGCGCATATCCAGGGCGCCGTGGCCATGCCGACCACCGAGCTGCAGGCCATGACCCGGCGTTTCATCGATCAGCAGACGGTCGCCCAGCTGCCAGGCGTCTCGGATCTGCGTGCGCCGGTGATCGTCTATGCGGATAGCCATACCTCGAAGGACGCGCTGCTCGCATACAAGGAACTGCGCAGCTGGGGCTATGCCAATACCACCGTGCTGAAAGACGGCTTTGCCGCCTGGCAGACCGCGGGGCTGCCGACCGAAAGTGGGCCCGCGGCCGCGCAGATCGTGTTCGAGAAAAAGCTCGCCCCGGGCGCCATCGCGCCTGAGGAGTTCATGGCGTTGCAGCAGGCTGGTGATGCGGTACTCGTCATCGACGTGCGCAGCGACCAGGAGGTGGCCGCGGGCAAGATCGCCGGGGCACGTCATGTCCCGCTGGAAAAGCTCGAGGACGCCGCGGCCGAGTTGCCCAGGGATCAAGAGATCCTCGTCTATTGCGCCAACGGGATTCGTGCGGAGATGGCGCATCAGACGTTGAACGGGATGGGTATAAAGAACCGCTATCTGAACGAAACCGTCAGCATTGGCAAAGACGGCAACTACAAGCTCTGAAGGATCGCGGCAGCGATGAATCGACGCGAGTTCCTCAAGATCTCCGCCGCGCTCGGTGCGGCCGGTGCAATGCCGACGCTGCTGGGCGGCTGCGCAGCCAGGCCGCTACCGGGCAGCGGCGTGGTGACCGGCAGCCCTACAGTCTGCAACCTGTGCTTTTGGCAGTGTGCCGGTACGCTGTACCAGGAGGACGGCAGACCGTGGAAGGTGGTGGGCCATCCCGACGACCCGCATTGCGAGGGTCGTCTGTGTACCCGTGGCAGCGCCGGCATCGGCGCCTATGTCGATCCCGACCGTCTGCGTCAGCCACTGCTCAGGGTGGATGAGGGCGGCGGTCAGCGCTTCAGGCCGGTGTCCTGGGACGAGGCCTTCGACTTTATCGCGCGCCGGATGAAGGCCATCGGCGAGCAGCACGGCAGCGACCGCATGGCGCTGTTTTCGCACGGCGACGGCGGCGAGCATTTGCGCCGCATGCTGCAGGCCTTCGGTTCGGATGCCTATGCCCATCCCTCCTTTGCGCAGTGCCGTGGCCCACGCGAGACGGCCTTCGGCCTGACCTTCGGCGAGGGCGTCGGCTCGCCGGACCGCACCGACATGGCCCATTCGAGGTGCATCGTACTGATCGGATCGCACATCGGCGAGAATCTGCACAACAGCCAGGTGCAGACCCTGGCCAAGGCCCTGGACAGCGGCGCCACGCTGATCACCGTGGACCCGCGCTTCTCGGTGGCGGCCTCGAAGTCGGCGCACTGGCTGGCGATCAAGCCGGGCACCGACATGGCCCTGCTGCTGGCGTGGATGAACGTGCTGATCAACGAAGATCTGTACGACCGCGAGTACGTGGCCCGGCACTGCACCGGGTTCGGGCAACTGGCCCGCCACGTGCAGGCGTTCAACCCGGAGTGGGCGTACCTGGAGACCGGCCTCGAGCCATCCAGCATCCGCGAGACCGCGCGCGCAATGGCACGCGCGGCGCCGGCCACGCTGGTCCATCCCGGTCGTCACGTGACCTGGTACGGTGACGACACCCAGCGCTGCCGGGCGATCGCGATCCTCAACGCGCTGCTCGGTTCATGGGGCCGTCCGGGCGGCTTCTATAACCAGGAGAAGGTGGACCTGCCGGAGTACCCTGCACCCAAGCCGCCCAAGCCGGCCAGCGACTGGAAGGCCGTCGTGCAGGCGGAATACCCGCTGGTCAGTACCGGCATCAGCAACAAGCTGGTCGAGCACTCGGTAGGCAAGGATGCCTTTTTCAAGGGCTGGTTCGTGTACGCCACCAACCTGCCGATGACACTGCCGGGTGGTGTCGAGCAGATCGAGGCCGCGGCGCAGTCGCTCGAGCTGATGGTCGTGGTCGACACCATGCCGGCGGAGATCACCGGCTATGCCGACGTCGTGCTGCCCGAATGCACCTACCTCGAACGCTACGACGACCTGCGCAACAAGCCGGAGCGCACGCCCACGCTTGCGTTGCGCATGCCGGCCTTCGAGCCCGCACATGAAACCAGGCCGGCCTGGTGGATTGCCAAGGGTATCGCGGAGCGACTGGGCCTGGGTGAGTATTTCCCCTGGCAGGATTACCAGGAGGTGCTCGACTGGCAGCTCAAGCAGGTCGGCTCTTCGCTCGCCGAGATGCAGACGCTCGGGGTCAAGCGTTTTCCCCGCAAGGGCGCCGTCTACCTCGATGCTGACAACCCGCTCAGGTTCAAGACCCCCAGCGGCAAGATCGAACTCTATTCCAGTCTGCTGGCGGACATCGGCCAGGACCCGTTGCCCCGCTATACGCCGCCGGATCGCCCGCCCGAGGGGTACTACCATCTGAACTACGGGCGCGCGCCGGCGCATACCTTTGGCCGCACGATCAATAATCCGCAACTGTTCGAGCTGATGCCGGAGAACGCCGTCTGGGTGCATCCGGCCGCAGCGGCCGGTCTGGGTGTCGGCAACGGCGACTATGTCCGGCTGCAGAATCCCGAGGGCACGCGCAGCAACCGGGTGCGCGTACGCGTGACCCAGCGCATCCGGCCGGATTCGGTGTTCATGGTGCATGGCTTCGGCCACACCGATCAGCGCCAGCGGCTGGCGCGCGGCGTCGGGGCGGACGATGCGGGCCTGATGCACAACGTGAAGCTGGATCCGGTCATGGGCGGTACCGGCATGCGTGCGAGTTTCGTCACTTTGGTAAAGGCCGGCGAGGTGAGCTGACATGACGACCTATGCGATGGTCATCGACACCCGCACCTGCATCGGCTGTGGCGATTGCGTGGTGGCCTGCAAGAACGAGAACAAGGTGCCGGCCGGGCTGAACCGCGACTGGGTGGTGGAGGCCACCCGCGGCGAGTACCCGAATCTTGAGACCGAGTTCCGCTCCGAGCGCTGTAACCACTGCGGGCATGCCACCTGCGTGACCAACTGTCCGACCGGGGCGAGCCATTACTGGAAGGACACCAACATCGTGCTGGTGGCCGCGGAAAAGTGTACCGGCTGCAAGGCCTGTATCGCCGCCTGTCCGTATGACGCACGGCTGATCATGCACCCGGAAGGCTACGTGGATAAGTGCACCTTCTGTCATCACCGCGTCGACCGGGGCCTTGATCCGGCCTGTGTCTCGACCTGTCCGACGCGCTGCATGCATTTCGGCATCCTCGACGATCGCGACAGCATCGTCAGCCGGCTGTTGCGCGAGCGCCGCTACAAGACGTTGATGCCGGAGACCGGCAACGACCCGCATGTCTATTACCTGCTGTGAGGAACCGGGCATGATCGAGGAAGTCTTGGTAACCGCGCGTTACAACCCGAAGGTGGATCCGTCGCTCGGCATCTGGACCTGGGAGATCGCCTTCTATCTGTTTCTGGGCGGTATGGCGGCCGGTATCATGCTGTTCGCGGCCTGGGCCGTGCTGGGCCGCAGGGAGAATGCGCTGGCGTTCGCGCATAACCGGTTTGCGCTGTGGGCCCCGGTCGTGCTGTCGCTGGGCATGACGACGCTGTTCCTGGACCTGGAGTACAAGCTGCATGTGTTCCGCTTCTACACCAGCTTCGAGCCCAGCTCACCGATGTCGTGGGGTGCCTGGGTGCTGGTGCTGATCTATCCGCTGATGCTCGTACAGACGCTGTCCACGCTGCGCACCGGCTATCCGACGCTGGCCGGGCTGGTGGAAAGGATCCCCGGCGGCGCCGTGATCCTCAGCCTGTGCGAGCATCGGCGCCGGCTGATTGCGTGGCTGGTGATTCCGCTGGCCGTTGGCCTGGGTATCTACACGGGTGTGCTGCTGAGTGCGTTCAGCGCCAGGCCGTTCTGGAATTCCGGCATCCTCGGGCCGCTGTTCCTGGTCTCCGGAATGTCTACCGCGGCGGTCCTGCCTATTCTGGCGGGTGCTCATCCGCAGGAGCGGCATTTTTTCGAGATCACCGATATGGCGCTGATCGCTGTTGAGCTGGTGCTGATCGCGCTGTTCCTGATCAACCTCGCTACCGGCGCTGCACAACACATGGATGCGCTGGCGCTGGTGACCGGAGGACCGTACACCGCGCCCTTCTGGCTGTGGTTCGTGTTGCCGGGCCTGCTGGTACCGATCGTGTTTGAGCTCGCCGGCCTGCGCGGTTATCGGGGTCTTGGCCTGGTCGCCGGGGTGCTGGTTGTGTACGGCGGTTTCATGTTGCGTTATCTGATGGTGGACATCGGCCAGGCAAGCACCTGGACGGATTACGCGCTCCAGTTCGATCCGCAGTTGTTGCAGCGGCTCATGCAGTGAGGGGAAAAGGCCTATGAAAATGGTGTTGTTGGCACTGTCGCTCGCCGGCCTGCTGAGCGGCTGCACCGAGCCGCCGCAGGTAGGCATTGCGGGGAAGGCGGCCGCGCTGGCCAAGACCATCGCCGCGGAGCAGGATCACGTCACGGTCGCCGAGCTGTCCGACTGGATTATCAAGGACCAGCGGGACTACGAACTCATCGATATCCGCGAGGCCGCCGATTTTGCGGCGGGCCATATCCGCGATGCGCGCCATGTCCCGCTATCCGCGCTGCTGTCGGATGCCTCGCTGGCGACCCTGCCGCAGGGCCGCAGGCTGGTGATCTATTCGAATGGCACTGCGCATGCCGCACAGGCGGCGCTGCTGCTGCGTCTCGTGGATCGCGATGCCTATGCGCTGCTCGGCGGGTTCAACTATTGGCAGGCCTATCTCAACGACCCGCAGAGTGCCGGGGTGGCCGAGATGGATCCCGTTGCCCGGGCCAGATACCAGGCGGTGGCCTGTTTCTTCGCCGGTGACTACGTCGCCGATGCGGGACTGCAGGTAAAAGGCACTGCGGCGCAGGCCCGACCGGATGAGACAGGATCGGCCGGCGCCGATGAGCTGGGCCTCGGTCTGGGCCTCGGCCTTGGCAGCGCGGATGTTCTGGACGTCGCACCAGGCGGCGAGTCCGCGCCGCCGCCGCAGTCGGCGGACCCGCTCGGCCTCGGGCTGGACCTTGGTCTGGGCGGCGAGGCGGCAAAGTCGCTTCGCGAAGACGCGCAGCCCGAGCCCAAGCGCAATACCGGCAGGTTGTTGATCAAGGCCGAGTGCTGACCGTGGTCGGCTCGGGCCTGCCGCACCGGGGTGCCACCCCGGTCCAGGTCTTTGGCCTGGGCGAGGGGCAGCGGCTCGACCGCCAATGCGAGGCTTCGCGGCGTTGTGCGATCCGGGGCGGGGCCGCATGCTGCACCGCAGATCGTTGCTTGGCCGGCGGCTGTTGAGGTTTGGCGCGCGGCTGCCGCGTGCAAAGCTGGACAGTCGCTGCTGATTGTCGGACCGTGGACGGCTAGACTATTCCGAGCGACGGGCGATTGGCCCATTGCAGGGTGTTTTCACTTGGAGGAGAGAGACGCAAATGTCTGAGATTACCGAAGAGATGATTTTCCAATGCTTCGCCGCGGCGCAGTCGTCGCCGGACGCGGTCCGCACGGCCGAGTCGTTCGTCGATGTCGAGGAATACGAAAACCAGATCATGTACCCGGAGTTCGCGCGCTGGGCCAAGTCGGCCGGCTATCCGCAGCTCGCCACGCTGTTCATGAAGGTGGCCGGCGAGGAAAAGCTGCATGCGGTCTGGCTGCGTGAGCTGTACGAAGACATTGGCGTCCCGGAACGCGGGGAAGATACCCAGCGCGCGGTCGACGCACTGACCACGATCCAGGCCAACTGCGACGCGCTGATCGCGATGAACCCGGACGGCGTGGTCGAGAAGGCCCTGCGCGTCGCGATCTCGGTCGAGGAACGCGAGTACCGCGATATCTACCCGCGCTTCCGTGATCAGGCGCAGGCGCGCGGTGACCTGAGGGAGGCCGAGGTCTACCAGCGGGTCGTCGACTCCGAGGCGCAGCATGCCGACTGGTTCCGCGCCGCACTGGCCGATTTCGAAGCCGGCAGGGTGGCCGCGGCCGCGCATTGAGCCGGTAACCCGGACCTGCGCGATACACTGAGGCTGCCCGTGGCGATGGATGGCGCCGGGCAGCCACCTGACCCGCAGGCTAGCGGGCGGTCGGTTTCTTCAGCCGCCCACGCGGCGTCTCCAGACGTACCGTCAGCGAGCCGAGGCCCACGCCCTGTGGCCGGCCGTTGGCGTCCGGTACCCGGGACAGCTGTGCCCACAGTTCCCGGTGACTGCCGCGGCCATCCAGGACCGCACGGTAGGCCGCTACGATCCCGGCGACCTCCCGGGCCGGCTCGTCGACCAGTTCGATCCGATATAGCGTGATGCCCGACCCGTGCAGATCCGCGAGCAGCGGCCCGGCCGACTGAGCCGCGGCATTGAACACCGTGTTGCGACAGCCGATGTCCGCCTGCACCAGGTGATCCGCGCCGTTCGGGTCGCGCAGATGCAGGCTGTGGGTCTCGCACGGGCGACCACAGTCGCGGTAACTGTTGCCGTTCGACAGGAAGCGCGCGAACACACAGTACTCGGTGTGGAAGATCGGCAGGTGATGGTGGGCGATCACCTCGATGCGTGCGCGCTGCTCGTCCGGCAGGGCACGCGCCAATGCGGCGATCTGTGCGCCGTTCAGGTCATGCGTCACGGCCAGCCGTTCCAGGCCAAGGTTCAACAGCTGGCGCACGCCCAGGACGTTGGCCGCGTTCAGCGAGAAGTCGCCGTGCACCGAGGGGATGCGCGTTTCGCCGTCATCGAGCAGCGCACCACGGCCGCCCAGTTCGCGTAGCTGCCACAACAGCCCGGCCGAACGCACCAGCAGCGCATCCGGTGCCAGTCGGCAGTAATAACGCCACAGGCGTTGCTCGCCGGGCTTGAACACCCGCGGTGTCGCCACGACCAGGCGCCGGCCGGCCCTGCGGACCGATTGGCATGCCTCTTTCAGGCCGTGCACCTCGAGAAAGTCGAGGACGATCTCGCCGATGCCATCGATCGCCAGTGCGGCCTCGACCTGTGCGCTGCTGCGACACAGCAGGCTGATCGTCGCCGCCCGCCGGGTCGCCGGCGGTGCGGGCGTCGGCAGCAGGCGGGGCAGGACGCTGTCGCCGGCGAGTCCCTGTGCGCGCCGATGGGCGCGGCGCGCGGCCAGCAGCTGCTCGACCGCTGCGCGCCTTGCCGCCTTGACCTCACCCAGCGGCAGGAATAGCCCGCCGTCGGCCTGGTCGAGCGCAACGCTGAGACTGTCGATCGCAAACGGTGTATCGCCGAACTGGCCGATCGCCTTGCGGATCTTGGCCGCGTCGAGCGGGGCGCCGGTGGCTGGCTCGAGCGTCGATGCACTCTCGACACTCACCGCATGTCCGTCGTGATCGCGCAGGGTGACGAGCAGTGTCGTCCCGCGACCACCGGACACATCCACATCGAGCATCACCTGGCGCGCCGCGAGTGCAGGGTCGAGTCGTGTGCCGCCGTCCTGAGAGCTGTCACGGGTGCGCCAGATCAGGTCGCCGACATGGACCTGGCGGTGCGCGAAGTCCGGCCCGAACATCAGTTCGACCTGGCCCCGGTCGACCTCGCCGTCGGGCGATTCGCCCCGTGAATCGACGATCTGATACAGATTGCCGCCGACCTCGCGCTCTTCCGGGCGGCCGCGGTCGAACACCAGTCCGTCGCCGCGCCTCACCGGACCCTGCAGGCGCGTGCGGATGCCGCGTCCGCCGGTCTCGCTGACCGTGCCGACGAACACGCCGCGGTGGCGCGGGCTGCGCCCTATCACCAGCGACTGGTGTCCGGGGCCGTCGAGGAAGCCGGGTGTCAGGCCGTCGGCGTCGGCGTGCTGGCCGCGCGAGAAGACCTGGGCGAGGCGGCGGCGCTGCGCGCTGTCGAGGCGGCGCGTGTCGGCTACCTCACGACCGGCACTCAGCTCGGCCCAGATCTGATCTAGAGCCGCGCGGTAGGCGCTGACCGTGGTCAGCACGTACTCCGGTCCCTTGAGGCGTCCCTCGATCTTGAACGAGCGGATCCCGGCGCGGATCAGGCGCGGTAGCTGCTCGAGGGCCATCAGGTCCTGCGGCGAGAGCAGGTAGCGGAGATCGCCCTGGTCATGCAGCTCCCCGTCGACCACAAGGCCGTAGGGCAGACGACAGGCCTGCGCACACTGGCCACGATTGGCCGAGCGTCCACCCCAGGCCTCGCTGGAGAAGCACTGACCGCTGTAGCTCACGCACAGCGCGCCATGCACGAAGGCCTCGATCTCGACATCACTTTCGCGTACCACGCGTGCAATCTCGTCGGTCGACAGCTCTCTGCCGATCACCACGCGGCTGACACCCAGGTCACGCGCAAGGGCCGCCCCGCCGCCGTCGGTGATCGACATCTGGGTGCTGGCATGGATCGGCAGCGCGGGCGCGACCGCGTGCGCCAATTGCACCAGGCCGAGGTCCTGCACGATTAGCGCGTCGACGCCGGCCAGCGCGGCCATCCGCACGAGCTGTTCGGCGCGCTGCAGCTCCTCGTCGAACACCAGCGTGTTCAGCGTGAGGTAGCCGCGCACGCCGCGCTCGTGCAGGTAGTCCATGGTCGATGCCAACTCGTCGGCGTGGAACGAGGTCGCGCGCACGCGCGCGTTCAGACCGCTGTCGAGGCCGAAGTACACCGCGTCGGCACCGGCCCAGACCGCGGCGTCGAGCTGTGCCCGGCCGCCGGCAGGGGCGAGGATCTCGGGCTTCTGGGATGGCATGGCGGGCGCCGGTGACGGGTGCGACATGGCGCCAGCGCTACGACGCCGACAGCTTCTGCGCGAGACGGATCATCTCGTCGGCGTGCCGCCGGGTCTGTTCGGTGATATCCACGCCGCCCAGCATGCGCGCGATCTCGTCGATCCGCGCGCGCTCGTCGAGCGTGTCGATGCGGGTCTCGGTGGTCTTGCCATCGGTCAGCTTGTGCACGCGCAGTTGCTGGTGTGCCTGCGATGCGACCTGCGGCAGGTGGGTGACGCACAGCACCTGGCGGTCCACGCCGAGACGGCGCAGCAGCTGGCCGACGATCTCGGCCACGGCGCCGCCGATGCCGACGTCGACCTCGTCGAAGATCAGCGTCGCTACGCTGCCGCAGTTGGCGGTGGCGACCTGAATCGCCAGGCTGATGCGCGACAATTCGCCGCCCGACGCGACATCGCCCAGCGCCGCCTCGGGCTGGCCCGGATTGGTGGCCACCCGGTAGCTGACCCGGTCGAGACCATGCGCGGTCGCCTTGTCCGGCTCGGCATCACAGGCTACGCGGAAACTGCCGCCACGCATGCCGAGTTGCTGCATGCTCTCGGTGACCCGGTGTGACAGCGTCTGCGCGGCCTCGCTGCGCGCACCGCTGAGCCGCCGCGCCGCGTCCAGGTAGGCCGCCTCGCGCTCCTGCGTGGCGCGCTGCAGTCTGAGCAGGCTGCTGTCCGCATTCTCGAGCTGTTCCGCCTCGGCGCGCAGGCCGGCGAGCAGGTCCGCAAGCGCCTCGGGCTTCACCCGGTGCTTGCGCGCGGCATCGTGCAGACGGGCAAGCTGCCCGTCGACCTGTTGCAGGCGCTGCGGGTCCAGCTCGACCCGGTCCTGGTAGTGGCGCAAGGCCGCAGCCGCCTCGTCGAGCTGTATGCCGGCGCTCTCGAGCAGTTCGCGCACCTCGCCCAGGCCGGGGTCGAGTTCACTCAATTCGGCCAGCACATGCGTGGCGTGGTTCAGCGACTGCTGCAGAGAGGGCTCTGCGTCGCTCAGCAGCGCCAGCACGGCGCTGCTTTCACCGAGCAGGCGTTCGGCATGCGCCAGGCGTGCGTGTTCGGCCTCCAGTTCGTGCAGCGCATCGGGTTCGCAGGCCAGTCCATCCAGTTCGCTGATCTGGAAGCTCAGGTAGTCCAGACGGTTGGCGCGATCCTCGCCGGCCTGTCTGAGGGCCGCGCACTCGTCCTGCGACCGGCGCCATGCCTGGAACAGCTGCGCGACCTCGCGTACAGCGTCACGCAGCCCGGCAAACTCGTCCAGCAACTGGCGCTGCGCGGCCGGTCGCAGCAGCGATTGGTGGGCATGCTGACCATGGATGTCGATCAGCAGTTCGCCGAGTTCGCGCAGCAGGCCCTGTGGCGAGGCAATGCCGTTGATGTAGGCGCGGCTGCGCCCGTCACGCACCAGCACGCGGCGCAGCAGGCAGTCACCGTCGGCGGCTAGATCGTGCTGGGCCAGCCACTCGTGCGCCGGCGAATCGTCGTGCAGTTCGAAGCTGACGCTGACCTCGGCCTTGTCCGCGCCGGCACGGATCATGCCGTTGTCGGCCTTGTCGCCGAGCGCGAGACCCAGCGCGTCGATCAGGATCGACTTGCCGGCGCCGGTCTCGCCGGTCAGCGCGGTCATGCCCGGTCGCAGCGCCAGGTCCAGGCTGCGCACGATGACCAGGTTGCTAACGGTAATACGGCTCAACATGCAGTACACCCAGTGGCTGTGCTGTGGGGTGGTGGGATGGTCGAGGGGCAACGCACGATCGGTCCGGCTCAGTTCTTCGGCAGTTCGCCCCAGCCGAGTTTGGCACGCAACACCTCGAAATGGTCGTGACCGACCGGGTGCAGCAGGCGCACCCGCGTCGGGTGCCGGCAGATGTTCAGCTTGTCGCCGTCGTCGATCGTCAGGCTGGTCGCGCCATCGCAGGTGATACGAACGTCCTTCGGGTCGGTGTGCCCGCATACCGATATCTCGATCTCGCTGTCGGCTCGCACGACGATCGGCCGGTTACTCAAGGTGTGCGGACAGATCGGCACCAGCGCGATGGCATCCAGGCCCGGGGTCAACAGCGGGCCGCCACCGGACAGCGCGTAGGCGGTCGAACCGGTCGGGGTGGAGACGATCAGGCCGTCGGAGCGCTGGGTATAGATGAAGCGCCCGCCGATCCAGGTCTCGAACTCGATCATGCGGGCGATGTTCCACTTGTGCAGGACGACATCGTTGAACGCCAGGGTGGGCGGCTGCTTGCCGATCTGCGCGCTGAGCAGGAAGCGTTGCTCTTCGTGATAGTGGCCGTCGAGCACGGCCGACAGGGTCTCGCCGATGTCGCTTGGGTTCACGTCGACCAGGAATCCCAGGCGACCGAGGTTCACGCCGAGCAACGGGACACTGCGGTCGGCCATCTGGCGTGCCGCGCTGAGCAGGGTGCCGTCGCCTCCGACCACCACCGCCAGGTCGCAGCTGCAGGCCAGGTCCTCGATCGGGATTCCCTGTCCCTGGTCTAGCAGGCTGGCAGTGCGCGGGTCCGGCAGCATGCTCAGGCCGCGCCGATCAAGGACCTCGCGCAGCTTGTGCAGGGTCGATTTCAGGTGTCCGGCGGCGTCCGGCTTGGCAATCACCGCGATACGCCGAAAGGGGGTGGCCGCTGAATTCACGATTTTCTGCTGTTTCGCCGGTTCCGGGGTCAGCCCGCAAACTAGCACGCGTCACCGCAGGCGCCAAGGGCGCCGCGGAAGGCTTCCTTGACACCCCAAAAACTGCCTCCACATAATCAATTCGAACCCTGAGCCTGGCCTAGGGTCTACTCTGTGTACAGGCCTTGGAACCGGCGGTAGCAACAAGTGACGGCGAGCAGCCTCGATAAAGCGATCAGCGAGCGTGCGCAGCACTTCCTGAAGGTGTTGATCGAGCGCTATATCCGCGACGGTCAGCCGGTCGGATCGCGCACCCTGGCCAAGGATGCCGGCCTGGACCTGAGCCCGGCGACCATCCGCAACGTGATGGCCGACCTGGAGGACCTGGGGTTCGTCGCCTCGCCGCACACCTCGGCCGGGCGGATACCGACGGTGTCCGGGTACCGGCTTTTTGTCGATTCGCTGTTGTCGCTCAAGCCGCTCGACAAGACCATGCTGCGCCAGCTGGAACGGCAGCTGGATACGCGCGGCGCCGCGTCGGGCCTGGTCGACTCGGCCTCGCGCCTGCTGTCGAATCTCACCCACCTGGCCGGCGTGGTGATGGTACCCAAGCATAACCAGGTCAGGGTCAAGCAGATCGAATTCGTGCCGTTGTCGGACGTGCGCGTGCTGACCGTGATCGTGACCTCGGCGGGCGAGGTCTACAACCGCATCATCGAGACCTCGCGGGTGTTCAACCGCAGCGAACTCGAGCAGCTCAGCAACTACATCACGGGTCACTACGCCGGCAACGACCTGGCGGGTATCCGCCGGCTGGTCGTGCGCGAGATGCAGGAGACCAGGCGCCACCTGGACGCGCTGATGGTGCAGGCCCTGGAGGTTGCCAGCGCAGCCTTCGGCGTGGAGGACCCGGGTTCGGACGAGCTCGGCGACTTCGTGGTCGCGGGTCAGACCAACCTGATGGACTTCGATGAGCTGGCCCAGATGGACAGCCTGAGGTCGCTGTTCAATGCCTTCACCGAGAAGCAGGAGATCCTGCATCTGCTCGACCGCAGCCTCGAGGCCGACGGGGTTCAGATCTTCATCGGCGAGGAGTCCGGCTACAGCACGCTCAAGGACTGCTCGGTGATCACCGCGCCCTACGAGATCGACTCGGAGGTGGTCGGGGTGCTCGGTGTAATCGGTCCGACCCGGATCGCCTACGACCGGGTCATCCCGATCGTCGACATCACCGCGAAGATCCTGGGCAGCGCACTGGCCTCGCGCTGATTCCGCCGCGATTTGCACGCTGTGCGCTTGTAATCCCTGCAGGCGCCCCCATATAGGCTCGCAAAGCACCCGGGAACGGAATGTTCCTGACGGGATTAAATATCCACAATTCAAAGGCTTGTGCGAGGTTTTGATGACTGAACAGCAGGATCCGTCTGCGCGGCAGAACGAACGGGAAGAGGTCAACGCAGGCGCCGACGCGGCGACCTTCGAAGAGGGCGCCGCCGAGATGGAGGTCGACAGCGGGATCGCCGAGCACTCGGCGGGCGACCTGAGCAAGCTGTTGGAACAGGCGCGCGCCAAGGCCGATGAGCACTTCCAGCAGATGGTGCGCGCACATGCCGAGCTCGACAACCTGAAGAAGCGCCATGCCCGCGACCTGGAGAATGCGCACAAGTTCGCGCTGGACAAGTTCGTCGCCGAACTGCTCGGCGTCCGGGACAGCCTCGAGCTCGGCCACAATGCGGCCCAGGACCCGGCTGCAGACGTAAACAAGCTGCGCGAGGGCACCGAACTCACGCTGAAGATGCTCGGCGACGCGATGGCCAAGTTCGGTGTCGAGCAGATCGACCCGATCAACCAGCCGTTCAACCCGGAGTTCCACCAGGCGATGTCGATGCAGCCGCGTGCCGACGTGCCGCCGAACACGGTCGTGGCGGTGGTGCAGAAGGGCTACACGCTGAACGGCCGGCTGGTGCGCCCGGCGATGGTCCTGGTCTCACAGGCAGCCAACCCGGGGCCGTGAAAGATTCGCCAACTGTCTTGAAAATGCAAAAAAAAGCCCTATCTGGGCAACAGCTTCCAAAGAATTCCTGAATCGGAGATTAATCATCATGGGCAAGATCATCGGTATCGACCTCGGCACCACCAACTCGTGTGTTGCGGTCATGGAAGGCGGCAAGGCCAAGGTCATCGAGAACAGCGAGGGCGATCGCACCACGCCGTCGATCATCGCCTATACCAGCGATGGCGAGGTACTGGTCGGGCAGAGCGCCAAGCGCCAGGCGGTGACCAATCCGCACAACACCCTGTACGCGATCAAGCGCCTGATCGGCCGCCGTTTCGGCGACAAGGTCGTTGACAAGGACATCGACATGGTGCCGTACAAGATCGTCAAGGCGGACAACGGCGACGCCTGGGTCGAGGTGAACGGCACCAAGATGGCGCCGCCGGAGATCTCGGCCAAGGTGCTGCAGAAGATGAAGAAGACCGCAGAGGATTACCTGGGTGAGACGGTCACCGAGGCGGTAATCACTGTGCCGGCCTACTTCAACGATTCGCAGCGCCAGGCGACCAAGGATGCCGGACGCATTGCCGGCCTGGACGTCAAGCGCATCATCAACGAGCCGACCGCGGCGGCGCTCGCCTATGGTCTGGACAAGTCCAAGGGCGACAAGAAGCTGGCCGTGTACGACCTGGGTGGCGGCACCTTCGACGTATCGATCATCGAGGTCGCCGAGGTGGACGGTGAGCACCAGTTCGAGGTGCTGTCGACCAATGGTGACACCTTCCTCGGCGGCGAAGACTTCGATATGCGGATCATCGATTTCCTGGTGTCCGAATTCAAGAAGGACCAGGGCGTCGATCTGAAGAAGGACCCGCTGGCGCTGCAGCGCCTGAAGGAATCGGCCGAGAAGGCCAAGATCGAGCTGTCGAGCAGCCAGCAGACCGACATCAATCTTCCGTACATCAC
This sequence comes from Chromatiaceae bacterium, assembly GCA_022340805.1. Lineage (GTDB taxonomy): Bacteria > Pseudomonadota > Gammaproteobacteria > Chromatiales > Chromatiaceae > Thiosocius. The sequence continues at coordinate 4,024 of JAJDNF010000072.1, read as the reverse complement.
GGCCGATGCGAGCGGTCCGAAGCACATGAACATCAAGCTGACCCGGGCCAAGCTCGAGTCGCTGGTCGACGAGCTGGTGCAGCGTACCCTGGAGCCGTGCAAGATCGCGATGAAAGACGCCGGCGTATCGGCCTCGGACATCGACGACGTGATCCTGGTCGGCGGCCAGACGCGCATGCCCAAGGTGCAGGAGCTGGTCGAGAAGTTCTTCGGCAAGGCACCGCGCAAGGACGTCAACCCGGATGAGGCGGTCGCGGTCGGCGCAGCCATCCAGGGCGGCGTGCTCGGTGGCCAGGTCAAGGACGTGCTGCTGCTCGACGTGACCCCGCTGTCGCTGGGCATCGAGACCCTGGGCGGCGTGATGACCAAGCTGATCGAGAAGAACACCACGATCCCGACCAATGCCTCGCAGACGTTCTCGACCGCGGACGACAACCAGACCGCGGTCACCGTCCACGTACTCCAGGGTGAGCGTGAGCAGGCCTCGGCCAACAAGTCGCTGGGACGCTTCGACCTCGGCGACATCCCGCCGGCGCCACGCGGTGTACCGCAGATCGAGGTCAGCTTCGACATCGACGCGAACGGTATCCTGCACGTATCGGCCAAGGACAAGGCGACCGGCAAGCACACCTCGATCCGCATCACCGCCTCTTCCGGTCTCTCGGAAGACGAGATCGAAAAGATGGTGAAGGACGCTGAGGCGCATGCCGACGAGGACAAGAAGTTCCACGAGGTGGTCAATGCGCGCAACCAGGCGGACGGCATGATCCACGCGACCCGCAAGTCGATGCAGGAGATGGGCGACGACAAGCTCGAGGCCGGTGAGAAAGAGGCGATCGAGAAGGCGATTGCCGAACTCGAAGAGGCCATGAAGGGTTCCGACAAGGACGCCATCGAGGCCAAGACCAAGGCCCTGGCCGAGGCATCCGGCAAGATGGCCGAGCGCATGTACGCGCAGCAGGGCGGTGGTGAGGCCGCGGGGGCGGCAGGCGCCGCCGGTGCTGCCGGGGCTGCCGGGTCGGCCGGTGCCGAGTCGGGCAAGGCCGATGACGACGTCGTCGATGCCGAGTTCGAAGAGGTCAAAGACGGTAAGTAAAAAGCATAACCACAGCGGCCGCGACGAACTGCCCGCCGGCAGGTCGTCGCGGTTGCCGAGTGGCGATTGTCATCGGGAGGAAAGGTCCTCCCGAGCCGCCGGGGTCGCGGGGCGTAAGTGAACAACTTCACGTCCTTTGCGTCTTTGGCGGTTTTCCATTTTGGGAAGTCTGATGTCTAAGCGCGATTACTACGAAGTCCTCGGCGTGGCGAAAAATGCCAGCGAGGCCGAGATCAAGAAGGCCTATCGCCGGCTGGCGATGAAACACCATCCAGACCGCAACACCGGGGAACAGGCGGGTGAGGCGGAGAAGACCTTCAAGCAGGCCAAGGAGGCCTACGAGGTGTTGTCGGACGCGCAGAAGCGTGCCGCCTACGACCAGTTCGGGCACGCCGGTGTTGATCCCTCGATGGGTGGCGGACGCGGATTCGGCGGAGGCGGGGCGAGCTTCAGCGATATCTTCGGCGATGTGTTCGGTGACATCTTCGGCGGCGCGCGCGGCGCCGGCGGTGCACGTGTGCAGCGCGGCGCCGACCTGCGCTATAACCTGGATCTTAGTCTCGAGGACGCGGTGGCCGGCACCAGCGTCAAGATCAAGGTGCCGACCTGGGCAATGTGCGACAGTTGCGGCGGCTCAGGGGCCAAGAAGGGAACCTCGCCGAAGACCTGTTCGACCTGTCATGGTGCCGGTCAGGTACGCATGCAGCAGGGCTTCTTCTCGGTGCAACAGGCCTGCCCGACCTGTCATGGCCGTGGCTCGGTGATCGAAGACCCCTGCGGCGCCTGCCGTGGCCAGGGGCGTGTCCAGGAGACCAAGACCCTTTCGGTCAAGGTGCCGCCGGGCGTCGACACCGGCGACCGGATTCGCCTGGCCGGCGAGGGCGAGGCCAGCGACAGCGGTGGTCCGGCCGGCGATCTGTATGTCCAGGTGCATGTTCGCGAACACCCGATCTTCAGCCGTGACGACAGTCACCTGTATTGCGAGGTGCCGATCGCCTTCACCACTGCGGCGCTCGGTGGCGAACTGGAGGTGCCGACGCTAGGCGGCAAGGTCAAGCTCCGGATTCCGGAGGGCACCCAGACCGGCAAGATGTTCCGCATGCGAGGCAAGGGCGTGAAGCCGGTAAGGGGCGGGCCGCAGGGTGACCTGATCTGCCGTGTCGTGGTCGAGACCCCGGTGAAGCTCACCGAGCAGCAGCGTGGGCTGCTGCGCCAGCTGGATGAGTCGTTGCAGGGCGGCGGGCGTCAACACAGTCCGAACGCACATTCCTGGGTCGACAGCGTAAAGGGCTTCTTCGAAAAGATGGGGCTGTGAGCGCGTGATCGGCGGGTCCACACGGACCTGCGGGGCGGGTTCATTCTGCCCGGTGCTGCGTCAGTCGCGGCGCTGCGGTGTTACCATCGCCCGCTAACGACATACTGAGCTAAGTTAACAACGACAACAGGACCAACGATGATCCGAGTGGCTGTGGTGGGCGCTGCAGGGCGCATGGGGAGGACCTTGATCCAGGCGGTGACCGCAGCCGAGGGCGTCTCGCTGACGGCGGCGACGGAGACGCCAGATTCCTCGCTGGTCGGCGCCGATGCCGGCGAAGTGGCCGGGGTCGGCAAACTCGGCGTGATGATCTCGCACAGCCTGACCAAGGTGGTGGACGATTTCGATGTCGTGATCGACTTCACCGGACCCGCCGCGACCATGGTGCACCTGGATGTCTGCCGCAAGCACGGCAGGGCGATGGTGGTCGGCACAACCGGACTGTCGGATGAGCAGAAAGGGGCGATCAAGGCGGCAGCCGCAGAGATCGGGATCGTGTTCGCACCCAATATGAGCGTCGGCGTGAACCTGTGCTTCCGCCTGCTGGAACTCGCCGCGCGCGTGATGGGTGAAGACGCCGACATCGAGATCATCGAGGCCCATCACCGGCACAAGGTGGATGCGCCTTCCGGCACCGCGCTGGGCATGGGCGAGGTTGTCGCCAAGGCGCTCGGCCGTGAGCTGAAAGAGGTGGCGGTATATGGCCGTGAAGGCCACACCGGGGCGCGCGATCCCAAGACGATCGGCTTCGAGACGATCCGCGCCGGCGATGTGGTCGGTGAGCACACGGTGTGGTTTGCCACCGAGGGCGAGCGGGTGGAGATCACGCACAAGGCGTCGAGCCGCATGACGTTCGCCAAGGGTGCGGTGCGTGCCGCCACCTGGCTGACGGGTCAGGGCAAGGGCCTGTTCGACATGCAGGATGTACTCGGCCTGCGTTGAGCGCCGACTGCGGGCCGCGGTGCTGGCGGTCGCGGTGATCGTGTTCGCCGCCTGTGGCGGTGAACCCCCGTCGGCGGAACAGCGGGTGCACGGCGCAATCGACGGCCTGGCGCAGGCGGTCGAAGCGGCTTCGATCCGTCAGGCCGCGGAATTCCTGGACCCGCAATACCGCGATGATCGGCATCCCAACAAGGCCGCGGCGATGCGTTCGCTGTTCGCGTACATGCGGCAGCATCGCGATATCCATCTGTTTACCCTGATCAAGACGGTGGAACTGGCACCGGACGGGCGCGCCGCCAATGTGGTGGTCTACGTGGCGATGACCGGCATCCCGGTAGATTCCGTGCAGACCCTGATATCGCTCAACGCCGATCTGTACCGCTTCGACGTCGATCTGCTGCCGGCCGCCGACGGGCAATGGCGGGTCACGCATGCGCAGTGGCGACGGGCCGATCTCACGGTGCTGTGAGCCGGCGCGCAGCGGCCTGCCGGTGAATCGCCTGGGTGCCGTGCAGGATAGGCCGTCATGTCGTATTCAGGATAATGGCGGACTTGGTGCAATTCGCGTCGCTCATTGCACCCTACGGACAGGCATGGTGTGGGCTGGATCGGTGGCTGTTCCTGCAAGCCGTGGGGTGCATTAGGCGCAGGCCGTAATGCACCGGATGGCC
>JAJDNF010000063.1 GCA_022340805.1 Chromatiaceae bacterium | reverse complement strand
TCTGGTCGGAATGCCTGTGAGGGCTGGGGGGATGCAAAAGCAGCGATCGCCAGGGCACGTCCACGCGATGACGAGGAATGGCAAGGCCCGGTAATTCCATTCTGATTTCTGGCTTCACTAAGGCAGCCAGCGGCGGGGAAGCGGGCGAGGCCGGCTATGCGACCCACCAAGGGACTGCAGTCCCCCGGTCCCGCGGCCATAAGCCATTGATCGCTATGGAATTGGTGGGCCGTGTAGGATTTGAACCTACGACCAAGGGATTATGAGTCCCCTGCTCTAACCGCTGAGCTAACGGCCCGGATTTCGGGACGGCATGATAGCAAAAGGCCGGGGTCTCCGGCCTTCTGTTGTGGGCCTGTCATTCGCCCCTGTCAATCACCATCGAGGAAGCTGCGCAGCTTGTCCGAGCGCGAGGGGTGGCGCAGTTTGCGCAACGCCTTGGCCTCGATCTGGCGGATGCGCTCGCGGGTGACGTCGAACTGCTTACCGACCTCTTCCAGCGTGTGGTCGGTATTCATATCGATGCCAAACCGCATGCGCAGCACCTTGGCCTCGCGCGAGGTCAGGCCGGCCAGCATGTTTTGGGTCGCCTCAGCGAGGCCTTCCATGGTGGCGGCATCCACCGGCGAGATAGCCAGTTGGTCTTCAATGAAGTCGCCGAGATGCGAATCTTCATCGTCGCCGATCGGGGTCTCCATTGAGATCGGCTCCTTGGCGATCTTCAGCACCTTGCGCACTTTGTCTTCCGGCATGTCCATACGCTGCGCAAGTTCTTCCGGGGTGGGTTCGCGTCCCTTCTCCTGAATCATCTGGCGTGAGATTCGGTTGAGCTTGTTGATCGTCTCGATCATATGCACAGGGATGCGGATGGTACGAGCCTGGTCGGCGATCGAGCGGGTAATCGCCTGGCGAATCCACCAGGTTGCATAGGTCGAGAACTTGTAGCCGCGACGGTATTCGAACTTGTCGACCGCCTTCATCAGGCCGATGTTGCCTTCCTGGATAAGGTCGAGGAATTGCAGTCCGCGGTTCGTGTACTTCTTTGCGATCGAAATGACCAGGCGCAGGTTGGCTTCGACCATCTCTTTCTTCGCGCGGCGCGCCTTGGCCTCGCCGATCGACATCCGGCGATTGATTTCCTTGATGTCGCCGATGGTCATCACGCACTGCTGTTCGATCTCGGACAGTTTGCGCTGACTACGCGAGATGTCGTCGTTGCGGGTCCCGATATTGCCAGCGTAAGGTTTCTTGCCCTTGGCCTGCTCGGCGACCCAGTTGAGATTGGTCTCGTTTTTCGGGAAGGACGCGATGAAGTCGCGGCGCGGCATCCCACATTCACTGACGCAGATCTCCAGGATCAGGCGCTCCTGCTCACGAATTCGATTGACGATGTCGCGCAGGGTCTCGGTCAGGCTGGCAAACAGCTGCGGTACAAGGCGGAACTCGAGAAAAGCGGTGACCGTCTTCTCACAGCATTTCTGCGATTTCTCGCTGTTGCCGGATTTGTCGAGCTCGCGCTTCCAGGACTTGAACTGCTTGCGCAGTTCGTTGACCCGTTCGGCGACCAGTTCGGGATCCAGCCCCGTATCTTCCAGTTCGCTGTCGCTGCTGTCGTCATCGTCATCGTCGGTGCTGCTGTCGTCCGAATCGTCATCTTCGGCCGGCTTTCCGGTCACGTCGGCGACCGTCTTAGCGGGCTTCGGGATGGTGTCGCCGATATCGGGCAGGGCGAAACCGACGATCACGTCGGTTAGGCGCAGCTCGCCACGGTCGACCGCGTCAAACTGGTCGACGAGCTTTTCGACGGTAAGCGGGAAAGCCGCGAGTGCGGCGCTGACCTGGTTCAGGCCGTCTTCGATGCGCCGCGCGATGCGCAATTCGCCTTCGCGGGTGAGCAGTTCGACCGTGCCCATCTCGCGCATGTACATGCGCACCGGATCGGTGGTGCGCCCGAACTCGCTGTCTACCGTGGCGAGCGCTGCGGCGGCGGCCTCGGCCGCATCGTCGTCGGCCGAGACGGCATTGTCCGACAGGGTCTGGTCATCGGCCTCCGGCGCCGACTCGTGCACCGAGATCCCCATGTCGTTGATCATGCGCACGATGTCTTCGATCTGCTCGGGGTCGACGATCGAGTCGGGCAGGTGATCGTTTACCTCCGCATATGTGAGGAAGCCCTGCTCTTTACCTTTCGCGATCAGATCTTTGATGCTGGATTGCTGCTCTTGACGGTCCATCTGGATCCTCAGTGTTCGACGCACACGCCGCCCCGCCACGGCTAGGGCCTGGCGTGGGGGCGCAGAATTGAATCGGGCATAATAGCAGTCTTTGCCTGCTTCCGCCAGTTAAATATAGCTCAGCTATTAGAGGTCGAGGGGCCGGTAGAGTTCCCTAAGTCGTTGTTTTTCTTCTTCACTAAGCGGCGAATTGCGGCTCTTTGTCAGCAGGGCATCACGTTCACTGCGGCGTTGCTCGTTGGCCAGTGTACGCAGCGTTCCCAGGAACTGTTCCGCGGCATCGTCGAGGATGCCGAGATCCAGCACCGCGAGTTTTGCCAGGCTTTTGCGCGTCTCGGGCTCCGGCCAATGCTCCACCAGCCCGGCGCTGTGGATCTCGGGGTTCGCCCGCACGGTCTGGATCAGTTGCTGCAGCAGCGGGATGCCCGGCGAGTCGAGCCCCTCCCAGCCGGCGGGTATATCGAGGATTGCCAGGCTCGGGGTTTGCACCAGCAGGGCGACGGCCCGGCGGATGGGCGGGATGGTACCCTGTGGGCGTTTTACGCGCGGTCGCGCGGTCAACCCGGTCGGGCGCTCCACGCGCCCCGCCGGCGGTTTCAGGCCGACGTGTTCATACAGGGCCTGCTGCATCATCTCGCGAAACATTCCCGTCGGCAGCTGCTCCAGCAGCGGCCTGGCCAGCTCTGCCATGCGTGCACGGCCATCCAGGCTGTGCATGTCGACCTGGGCGGCGAGCTTGTCGAACAGAAACTCCGACAGCGGCTGGGCCACGGTGATCTCGGCCTGCAGGGCCTCGGCGCCGATGCGTCGCACCAGGCTATCGGGGTCCTCGCCTTCCGGCAGGAACAGGAAACGCGCCTGGCGCCCGTCGCGCATCAGCGGCAACGCGGTGTTCAACGCCTTCCAGGCCGCATCGCGCCCGGCGCGATCACCGTCGAAACAGAACACCACCTCGGGCGTTGCCCGATACAGCTTTTCGAGGTGATCGGGCGTGGTGGCCGTGCCTAGGGTCGCGACCGCGTTGCTGATGCCGAACTGGGCCAGTGCGACCACGTCCATGTAACCCTCGACGACCAGCAGCCGCTGCGGGTGGGCATCGGCCTGGCGCGCCTCGTACAGGCCGTAGAGCTCACGGCCCTTGTGGAATACGGGCGTCTCGGGCGAGTTCAGGTACTTTGGCTTGCGGTCACCGAGCACGCGGCCGCCAAAGCCGACCACCCGGCCGCGCGTGTCGCGGATCGGGAAGATGATGCGCTCGCGCAGGCGGTCATAGCGTTTGCCGTCCTGTTCGGTAATCAGACCGGCATCGCGGAGCAGGCGGACCCGGCCGTCGTCTGTGCCCAGCGCGCGCAGCAGATTGTCCCAGCCGGGCGGTGCATAACCCAGCCGGAATGTAGCGGCCACCTCGCCGCTGACCCCGCGTCCGCGCAGATAGTCGATGGCCTGCGGTGCGTCCGGGTGCTGGCGCAGCTGCAGCGCGAAATGCCTGGCAGCCTGGTCGAGGATGTCGTACAGCGGACGATGGTCGGGGCCCTGCTCGAAGGCGGCCTCGTGCGGAACCTCAAGACCCAGCGACGAGGCCAGTTCCTCGACCGCCTCTGGGAAACTGAGCCGGTCGTACTCCATCAGAAAGCCCAGCGCGGTGCCGTGCGCGCCGCAGCCGAAGCAATGATAGAACTGCTTGGCCGGACTGACCGTGAAAGAGGGGGTCTTCTCGGTATGAAACGGACAGCAGGCGTGGAATTCGCGGCCGGCCTTTTTTAGCGGGACGCGCCGGCCGATGACCTCGACGATATCGGCCCGCGCGAGGAGTTCATCGATGAAGTGCTGGGGGATGGCACCAGGCATGGTGCAAGGCTAGCACGGGTCCGAACTTTGCGGCTCAGCCCAGCTTTTTCTTGACCAGGCCACTGACCTGGCCGACATCGGCGCGACCCTGGACCTGGGGTTTGACGATCGCCATCACCTTGCCCATATCCCGCATGGACTCGGCGCCGGTCTCGGCGATCGCGGCCTCGATGATCGCCGCGATCTTCAACTCGGACAGCGCTTCCGGCATGAAATCCTGGATCACCTCGATCTCGGCAGCCTCGACAGCGGCCAGTTCGTCGCGACCAGCCTCGCTGTACTGCTGTATCGAGTCGCGGCGCTGCTTGACCATCTTGTCGAGTACCGCGAGTACCTCGGCGTCATCGAGTTCGATGCGCTCGTCGATCTCGCGCTGCTTGATCGCGGCCAGCATCAGGCGGACAACCCCCAGGCGCGCCTTGTCGCCGCCCTTCATGGCGGCCTTCATCGCGTCGGTGATCTGCTGCTTGAGCACGGAAGGGAGGGGCGGGATCAGTAAAGGCGTTCGAACCGGCGGCTGTCGCGACCGGATTTCTTCTGCCAGCGTTTCACTGCGGCAGCGGCCTTGCGCTTGCGTTCCCAGGTGGGCTTTTCGTAAAACTCGCGGCGGCGAACTTCGGCCAGGACCCCGGCCTTCTCGCAGGAGCGCTTGAAACGGCGCATGGCGACTTCGAAGGGTTCGTTCTCTTTGACGCGTACGTGCGGCATTGCTTCCTCGAATCAACAAACAGTTAAAATGGACCTGCGCGGCCACGGATGACACGCCGAAGCCCACAAAGGCGCGGAATTCTAAAGCGTCGCCCGCCTAAATGCAAAGGTTTCAACGACATGAGAGTGCTGGGGATCGAGACGTCCTGTGACGAGACCGGGGTGGCGGTGTACGACAGCGCGTCGGGCCTGCTCGGCCACGTCGTCTACAGCCAGATTCCGCTGCATGCCGATTTCGGTGGTGTGGTGCCGGAGCTGGCGTCGCGTGACCATGTGCGCAAGCTGGCGCCGATGATCCGTGAGCTGCTGCAGGGCCTCGATCTGACGGCGGACGGGATCGACGGCATCGCCTACACCGCCGGTCCCGGGCTGGCCGGGGCACTGCTGGTCGGTGCGGCCTTCGCGCGCAGCCTCGCCTGGGCCTGGAAGGTCCCAGCGGTGGGTATCCATCATATGGAGGGCCATTTGCTGGCACCGATGCTCGAAAATGAGGTACCGCAGTTCCCGTTCGTTGCGCTGCTGGTCTCTGGCGGGCATACCCAGCTGGTGGCGGTCGGGGCCGTCGGTGACTACGAACTGCTCGGCGAATCCCTGGATGACGCGGCCGGCGAGGCCTTCGACAAGACCGCCAAGCTGCTCGGCCTCGGTTACCCGGGCGGGCCGGCACTCGCCGCGCTGGCGCAGAGCGGAGACCCGGGACGGTTCCTGTTCCCACGCCCTATGACCGACCGGCCCGGCCTGGATTTCAGCTTCTCCGGACTGAAGACCTTTGCGCTGACCACGTTGCGTCAGGAATCCTCGCGCACACCGCCCGACCAGATCGGCCGGCTGCACGCCGATATCGCCCGGGCCTTCGAGGATGCGGTCGTCGAGACCCTGGCGATCAAGTGCCGGCGCGCGGTGGAGCAGACCGGTAGCAGGGCCCTGGTGATGGCTGGTGGGGTGAGCGCCAACCGCAGGCTGCGCACCCGGGTCGACCAGTTGATGGCTGATCTGGGCGGTCGTGCCTACTATCCGCGTGCCGAGCTGTGCACCGACAACGGGGCGATGATCGCGTATGCCGGATGGCAGCGCCTGCGCACCGGGCAGCATGAGGAGCTGGCGTTCGGCATTCGCCCGCGCTGGCCGATGCTGGAGCTGGCGGCGCACGCCTGAGTGGGCTCCTCAGTCGCCGGCGTTCCTGGAGATCCTGCCCTCGCGACCGCTCAACAGGTTTTGGATGTTGCTGCGGTGGCGCCAGAACAACAGCAGCGTGATCAGGGCCTGCATCGCGATCAGTTCGCCCGATGGCAAGATCAGCCACACATACAGCGGTGCCAGCAGCATCGAGATCAGCGCGGCAAGCGAGGAGATATTGGCCACCTTGGCCATGAACAGCCAGGTTAAACCGACAGCGGCGCCAATCATCCAGTGCAGGCCGAACTGCACCCCGAGCGCGGTGGCCACGCCCTTGCCGCCCTTGAAGCGGAAAAACACCGGGTAGAGATGGCCCAGGAATACGGCGCCCCCGACCAGTGCGAAGGTCAGGTCGGGGCGGTCGAGGAGGTGGCAGACGACGACCGGGATCACGCCCTTGAGCGTGTCGCCGAGCAGCGTGACGAAGGCCGCCTTTTTGCCGCCGATACGCAATACGTTGGTCGCGCCCGGATTGTTCGAGCCCTGGGTGCGTGGATCGGGCAGTCCCATCAACCGGCAGACGATGATCGCGCTAGAGATCGAGCCGAGCAGATAGGCGCCGAGTATCAGAAGCAGGTCGAGCATGGTCATAGGCATTTCCGGTCGATTGGGCATTAGGCGACAGGCCCGGGTCACGGTCAAGGATCTGAACTGCTACCATCGGAAAGAGTTTTGAATGGACCCGGACCGCATGGATATTGTCTTTCTACGCGACCTGCGTATCGATACCGTTATCGGTATATATGGCTGGGAACGACGCACCCGGCAGACCCTGATATTCGACCTGGAGATGAGCGCCGATATTGCGCGCGCCGCGGCCTCCGACGACATCGAAGATACACTGAACTACAAGTCTGTGGCCAAGCGCCTGATTCAGTTTGTCGGCGAGAGTCAGTTTCAGTTGGTCGAGACCCTGGCCGAGCGCTGTGTGCAGATCATTCGCGAGGAATACGGTGTGCGCTGGGTGCGCCTCACGCTCAACAAGAAAGGTGCGGTGCGGGGTGCGACAGACGTCGGTGTGATCATCGAGCGTGGTGAGCGCTTCTGATGCCGCGTGTCTGGGTGAGCGTAGGCAGCAACATCGATCGCGAGCACTATGTCCGCGCTGCGCTGAATGATCTTCGTGAACTGTTCGGGGATTTGGTTGTATCGCCGATCTACGAGACCGAGGCGGTCGGCTTTGATGGCGACGCTTTCCTCAACCTCGTGGTCGGTTTCGACACCGAACTGCCGCCGTCAAGGCTGCATGGCCTGTTGCGCGCTATCGAGGCGCGCCACGGCCGCGAACGGGGCGCTGAAAAATTCGCGGCGCGAACGCTCGACCTCGACCTGCTTACCTACGGCGATGCGGTGACCGCAGAGGGTGGCAAGCAACTGCCGCGCGATGAGATCCTGCACTATGCATTCGTCCTGGCGCCGTTGGCGGATGTCGCCGGAGATGAGCTGCATCCCCAACTGGGCGAGAGTTATCGCAGCCTGTGGCAGCGATTTGCAGCCGCGGACAGGCACGGCCTGCGGCGCCTGGACATGCCATCCTGGTTGGGCGAGATCGGCAGGGGGGCGGTTTGAAACCGCCTGCCGCTCCGGCGCACGCGCGTCAGGCGCGCAGCTTTGGCCAGCAGGCGGTAGCCTTCCTGGTGTTTGTCGCCGGCTATTTCCTGCTCGGGATGGCCGGGGTGCAGCTGCAATCGGCACAGACCGGGGTGACCCCGATATGGCCGGCATCCGGCTTCGCCTTCGCGATGGTCTATTGGTTCGGATCGCGGCAGCTGATCGCCATCCTGCCGGCGATGCTGATGCTCGGCTGGGTGCTTGGCGTGCCACCCGCGGTGGCAGCCATGTCGGCCGCCGGCAGTATGCTCGAGGCAGGGGTGCCAGCCTACCTGCTGCACCGCTTCGCGGTCGATCCGGGTCTGCGCCACCTGCGTGACGCCTTGCTGTTCGTCGTGCTCGTGCCGGTGCTGGGGCCGGTTTTCAGTGCCACGGTCGGCAGCATGGCGTTTCATGTGCTCGGTGGCAGCCGTTTTGATCTGTGGCATCTTTGGCTGCTGTGGTGGCTGGGTAACAGCGTCGGCTTGCTGCTGGTCGGCGGTTTTGGACTGGTCGTCGTGGCGCGCCGTTCGCTGCGCGTCGAACGCAGCGCCCGGGCCTCCCTGCTGGTCGCATGTGCGGCGGTGACAGCCATTACCGCCCTCGGGCTGTTGCAGGTGACGGAGATTTCCTCGCCGCTGGTGTTGTACCTGTTGATACCCGTATTCGTGTTTATCGCCCAGCGCGGTGACCAGTTTCCGGTGCTGCTGCTGAGTGTCGTCGCACTTGCTGTCACGCTGCTGTCCGCCATCTGGCTGCCACCGGAGAGCCTGGCGCAGACCCGCCTCGGCGTCTTCTATCTCGATGTCAGCCTGCTTTGGATAGTCACGTTCACCGCCATGATGATCAGCAGTGCCCGCCAGGAGGTCCATGCACGTGAGCAGATATCCTGGCTGGCCAGTCACGATCCGCTGACCCGGATGCTCAATCGACACGCCGTCATGGAACGCCTGGATGACCTGTTGTCGAGGGCCCGCAGCGGCGCCGGCCCAAATGTGCTCATGTATCTCGATCTGGACCGCTTTAAGGACATCAACGATACCGAGGGGCATGTTGCCGGCGACCAGGTGTTGCGCGACATCGGTGTGCTGCTCGGCGAGGAGGTCCGCGCGGCAGACACCGTGGCCCGGCTTGGTGGTGACGAATTTGCGGTGCTGCTCGAGGATTGCAGCCTGCTTGATGCCTGTTCGATCGCCGAGAATGTTCGCAGCGCCGTGGAGCGCTACGAATACGCGGGTGCGCGCGGGCGGCACCGCGTCGAGGTCAGTATCGGTCTGCTCGAGTTGAGCGGTGAGCATGCCTCGGCGGAGGACGCGATGCACGAGGTTGACAGTGCCTGCTACGATGCCAAGCGTGGCGGGCGTAACCGGGTTTGCGTGTACTCCAAGGCCCACCGTGCGGACGGTGCCTGAAATCGTTGTTTATTGCTGCACGCTGCGCCCGCCATCGACGGCCAGGATCTGGCCGGTCATATAGTCCGGCCCGGTGACCATGAACATGACAGCCTCGGCGATCTGTTCGGCCCCGGCCGGCCGCCCCATCGGGATGCGCTTGAGAATCTCCTGCCTAGCCGCATCGGCCATGTAGTTGTCAGGCCACAATGCTGCGCCGGGCGCGACGCCGTTCACGCGAATATCGGGGGCGAGATCGCGGGCCAGCGCCTTGACCATCATCGCGTTCGCGGCCTTGGCCATGCAATACAGCGGATGGTCGGCGTTCGGCCGGTCCGCGTGGATATCCACCAGGTTGACGATGCAGCCGCGCCGCTTGCGCAGCTCGGGAACGGCTGCCTGGGACAAAAAAAACGGCGCGCGTGCGTTGCTGCCGAACAGGTCGTCCCACTGTCCGATACTGGCCTGGCCGACCGGCGTCGGGTAGTAGCTCGAGGCGTTGTTGACCAGGATGTCGAGACCGCCGCCGAAAGCCACGGCGGCCTTGATCAGGCGCGGCCAGGATGCCGGGTCGATCAGATCGCCCTGGACCAGGGTCGCCGACTGCGGGCGCTTGGCCAGCAGCTCGTCGCGCAACGCCTCGGCCGGGGCGGCAGCGTTGCGATAGTGGATCACCACGCGTGCTCCTGCAGCGTGCAGATAGCGGACCGTGGTTGCGCCCAGACGTGCGGCGGCACCGGTGATCAGCGCGGTTTTCCCCTGCAATCGCTCAGATGGCTCCAACAGTGTTCCCCTGATTGCTAGACTGCTAAATGACAGGTGGTCACAGGCTGACTATACCAACCCGCGTTGGATTGCTGCTGAAACTTGTGCTGGGAGTTGAGTAGTTGGATTTGCCCGCTCTGAACGAAGACGAGACGGCGCTCTCGAGTGCGATGCGGGAATACCTGGCGGCCGAGATCCGGGCCGCCGGCGGCGCACTGCCCTTCGATCGCTATATGGAGATGGCCCTGTACTCCCCGGGCCTCGGCTACTACGTCAACGGCAGTCGCAAGTTCGGCGAGGGCGGGGATTTCGTCACCGCGCCGGAACTGTCGCCGTTGTTCAGCCAATGTCTCGCCGGGCAGGTGGCCGAGTGCCTGGACAATATCGGGGGCGGTCTCGTGCTCGAGATAGGTGCCGGTTCGGGGCGCATGGCGGCAGACATGCTGGCGGCTCTGACGGCGCTCGATCGGCTGCCGGACCGTTACGCCATCCTCGAACTCAGCCCGGGCCTGCGCCAGGCCCAGCGCGAGACACTGGTCGCGAGCGTGCCGGCACTGCTGCCGCGCGTCGAATGGTTGGACAGCCTGCCGCAGGGCGGGTTTCGTGGCGTGGTGGTCGGCAACGAGCTGCTCGATGCGATGCCGGTGCACCGCTTCCGGCGGCACCGCGACACCTGGCAGGAACTGGCCGTGACCGGCGACGAACGCGGCCTGCGGGACAGCTGGGGTGATATACGCAGCCCGGGCCTCCGCCAGGCCATCGATCGACTCTGGCCCGATGGGACGGCGCCGGATGACGGCTACAGCTCCGAGCTGAACATGCGTCTGGCGCCCTGGCTGCGGGCGCTGGCGCAGAACCTTGCCTGTGGCTATGTGTTGCTGATCGACTACGGTTACACCCAGCGCGAGTATTACCACCCGGAGCGGCGGCAGGGCACGCTGATCTGCCATTTCCGGCACCGCGCGTATGCCGACCCGTACCTGCTGCCGGGGCTGCAGGACATCACCGCCAGCGTCGACTTCAGCGCCTTGGCGCGCGCTGCGGACAATGCGGGATTCGAGTTGGCAGGTTTCACCACGCAGGCGCACTTCCTGATCGACAGCGGGCTGGACCGACTGCTGGCGGCATCCGATCCTGGCGAGGTCCAGCGTCATCTGCAGCTGATGCAGGGGGTCAAGAAACTGACGCTGCCGGGGGAAATGGGCGAACGTTTCAAGGTAGTGGCGCTGGCGCGTGGCGCCGCGGCCAGACTGTCGGGTTTCCGGTCGAGGGACCTGCGTGAGCGCCTGTAGGACCCTGCTGCTGTTGCTGGTGGCAGGCGCGTTGCTGGCCTGCCAGTCAGGGCCGGGCAGGGACCTGCCGGTGCACGCCGACGAGTTCGATATCGGCTACGTCGCCAAAAGCGACGTCGACACGGTGGCCGAGCTGAATATCCGCCAAAGCCTCGGCTACCTGAAGCAACTGGCGCGCAAGCTTTACGTGCGCAATCCCGGGCAGCCGCAGCGCGGCCACTACACGACGCACGAGACCGCAATGCATGCCCTGTTCGGTGTGCGTCGACTGAAATATCACCCCGGCCTGCAGGGGCGCCGCGCCAGCGCAGCGATCAGCATGGCATTCGACGAAAGCTACCCGGGTGATCGCGTGGCCGCCTTTATCGAGGGTATGCGCACCATGCTGTTGGACGGCTATGGTGGCAAGAGCAGCTTTTATCTCAGTGACAGGCTCGATCCTCAGCGGCTCTACTACCTGGCGCGCAACTTCGAGATCGCGTTTTGGAAGCTCGAGCACGATCGCGATCCCCAGGGCAATCTGTACCTGCTGAGCAACTCGCTGGAGGGCAGCGGTGACCTGAGCTTCGAGCGTCTGGCTGGCAAGCTGATTGCACTGCAGGACCACATGGCGCAGGTCATTGCGGACAGCAGCAACCGCCAGATCAAGAACGTGATCCAGAGTGTCGCCTCGGCGGTGTTCTTCCCAATCTGAGGTCGAGATGCGCTGGCTGTTACTCGCCCTTGTGCTGCCCGTTCTCGGTGCCTGCAGTAGCGTTGCGTATTACGCGCAGTCGATCGGTGGTCAGCTCGGCGTAATGGCGGCATCGCGCCCGGTCGCGGACGTGCTGGCCGATCCGGATACCGATCCGGCCGTTCGGCAACGCCTCGACAAGTTGCCGGAATTGCGCAGATTCGCGCACGCGGAACTGCGGTTGCCCGAAAGCGACAGCTATCGCTCGTATGCGCAGATACCGCGCGAGGCGGTGGTGTGGAACGTGGTTGCGGCGCCGGTGGATTCGCTCGAGGCGCGCACCTGGTGTTACCCGGTACTGGGCTGCGCCCGCTACCGTGGCTATTTCGACCGCGACAGTGCCCAGGCCTACACCGACGCATTGGAGCGCGATGGCTGGGACGCGGCCGTCGAGGCGGTGCCCGCGTATTCGACGCTCGGCTGGTTCAGCGATCCGCTGCCAAGCACGGTCATACACTGGTCACTGGCTGATATCGCCGGCCTGGTGTTCCACGAACTTGCACACGAGTCGCTGTATGTGTCCGGCGACAGCGCCTTCAACGAGGCCTATGCGATGGTCGTGCAGCGTGAGGGGGTGCGTCGCTGGATGCTGCGTCACGCCACTGAAGCGGAGCGGCGGCAGTGGCGGTTCCAGCAGCGAAGGCGTGCGGATTTCCAGCGCCTGCTGGCCGATGCACGCGATCGCCTTGCCACCCTGTATGCGTCCGACGCCGAGCGCGACACACTGTTGCTGCACAAGGCCGAGGTCATCCAGCGCCTGCGCGAGGACTACGCCGCGATGCGGCAGACCTGGGATGGCTACGCCGGCTTTGACCGCTGGTTTGATCGGCCACTGAACAACGCCAACTTCGCCAGCATCGACACCTATACCAAGCTGGAGCCGGCATTCCGGCACATCTTGGAGCAGGTCGATGGTGATATGGACGCATTCCATGCGACCTGTCGCAGGATTGCGGCGCTGCCCTCGGATCAACGCCAGCGCTATATGAGCGGCCTGCTCCGGTCGCTGGCGCGATCGACGGCTGGCGAGCACGCCGGCTGAATGACGGCCTGACCGCCGGTCAGCGCTGGCTGAGCTGGCGTTGCAGGTTTCGCCGCCGGTTCTTGTCGTCGTTGGTCAGCTGCCGACCACCGGCGTTCTCGAGCGACATCGGCGTCACGCCGAGCGCGGCGAGGCCGTTCTGGCGACATACGCTGGGGACCTGCAGCGACAGGTAATTGTCCGGTGTGAAGGGTTTGCCCGGGACGTATTGCAGGATCGAGGCCTGCAGGCGCGAGGCCCAGTCGGGCAGGCGGATGATGTACTTGCGGCGCCCGTTGCAGCGAGCGATGAAACGCACCAGCTGTTCGAGTGTATAGGTCTTGGGTCCGCACAATTCGAAATGTTTGCCGAACGTGCTTCGGTCCTGCAGTGCGTTGGCGAACGCGGCCGCGACATCGCCGACATAGACCGGCGAGAGCTGGGCGTCCGGGCAGGCGAGCGGCAGCGGGCCGGGGATGCGTAGCAGGCCGGCAAATCGGTTGAGGAAGCTGTCATCCGGCCCGAAGATCACGGATGGTCGGAAGCTGGTCACTGCGATCCCGGGTTTACCAAGCGTGTGGGCGCGGTTCTCTCCCTCGCCTTTGCTGCGCAGATACTGACTGGCACCGCTGCTCTGGTCGGCGTTGAGCGCACTCATGTGCAACAGCCTAACCACCTTGGCTGCATGGCAGGCAGCAACCACGTTCTCGACCAGTTCGACGTGCATACGGCGGAAGCTGCGCTCCTTGCCTGCGCTGTTGAGTATGCCTACCAGGTGTACGACCGCGTCACAATCAGTCAGCGCCGCGGTCAGCTGCGTGCGGTCGAATGGGTCGGCCTCTACGACCTCGGCGACGGTGCCCAGGTCGTTGTGCCGGTACGCGTGGCGCGTGATGACACGACACTGGTAGCCGCGGTTGCGCAGGTGCCGGGTGAGATGCCTGCCGACGAAGCCTGAACCACCGATCAGGGCAATGCGTGCGATCTTCATGCTGTGTTACTGCTCCTGGCGATAGCGAACCGAGGTATCCACGCGGCCTTGAATTGCCGCGCGCCGATTTTGCCCTGCCCGGCAGGCCGCCTCAAGCCGCAGTAAGGCCCTGGCCTGCATGCTAGCCTGCAAATTGCATGAAGGCGGACGGGCACATGGTGTTGCGTGGCAGCCGGAAGGCGTTCGATGCGTTCTTCGGCCCTTGTATTCGACGTGACAGTCTGTCCTGTTCGGGCTCAGGCCGCGCTGGACTTTGCATTT
>JAJDNF010000050.1 GCA_022340805.1 Chromatiaceae bacterium | reverse complement strand
CGCCCCCGGCGCCATCCCGTCCGCAATTCTCGACCGTGACATGCTGGTGATGTTGGCATTGACCCTCGCCCTGTTCGTTATGGGGCGCAGTTCGCGAACCCATGGCATCATCAATCGTGTCGAAGGCGGACTTCTGTTGAGTTGTTTCGTCGCTTACCAGGGCTGGCTGATCTGGGACGTGCACGCAGCCGTGTCGAACTGAGCTTTTTGAGGACCGTCGATGGCGCCGAACCCCGCACAACTACGTAAATCAGGATTGAGCGTCGTCGCGATCGAGGGTGACGCGGTCAAGGCACTCGCCGCGCGCATCAATAGCGACTTCGTCGCCGCCTGCCAGCATATGCTGGCCTGCACGGGCCGCATCGTGGTCACCGGCATGGGCAAATCCGGCCACGTTGGCAGCAAGATCGCGGCCACGCTGGCCAGTACCGGCAGCCCGGCGTTCTTTGTCCACCCCGGCGAGGCCAGCCATGGGGACCTGGGCATGATCACGCCATCGGACGTGGTGCTGGCGCTGTCCAATTCGGGCGAGACCAGCGAGATCATAACCATAGTGCCGCTGATCAAGCGCATGGGTGCGCCGCTGATCAGCATGACCGGCAAACGGGATTCGACCCTCGCCCGCGAGGCCGATGTAGACCTGGACGTCAGCGTCGCCAAGGAGGCCTGCCCCCTGGATCTCGCCCCGACCGCGAGCACCACCACCGCGCTGGTGATGGGCGACGCGCTGGCAATCGCGCTGCTCGAGGCACGCGGATTCACCGCCGAGGATTTCGCCATGTCGCACCCGGGCGGCAGCCTCGGCCGGCGCCTGCTGTTGCGCGTTCACGACATCATGCACCGGGGCGACCGGATCCCGGTCGTGGCCTCGCATGCACCGATGCGTGACGCACTCATGGAGATGACCGACAAGGGCCTGGGGATGACCGCCGTGGTCGACGCCAACGGTCGCGCGGTCGGGGTATTCACCGACGGCGACCTGCGCCGCTGCCTGGATCGCGGGCTCGACGTTCGCAACGCGACCGTCGACGAGGCCATGACCCCCGGTGGCAAGCGCATCGCCCCAGACCGCCTCGCGGTCGAGGCGCTTAATCTGATGGAAGAGAAAAAAATCAACGCGCTGCTGGTCATAGACGACGATGGGCGTCTGTGCGGGGCGCTCAACATGCACGACCTGCTGCGCGCCGGCGTCGTCTAGAGGTAGGGATCCAACCATGCAGGACATACAGAAGAAGGCGGCTGCAATCCGCTTGGTCGTGTTCGATGTCGACGGCGTGCTGACCGACGGCAGCCTGTTCATCGGCGACGACGGTCAGGAATACAAGGCATTCAATTCAAAGGACGGCCACGGCATGGTCATGCTGCAGGGTTCCGGCGTGCAGATTGGCATCATCACCGGGCGCACCTCTGAAGTCGTGCGCATCAGGATGGCCAGCCTGGGAATCCAGCACCTCTACCAGGGCAAACGTGAAAAGCTCCCCGCCTACCAGGAGCTCAAGCAGGCCACCGGCCTGAGCGACGAGCAGATCGCCTATGTGGGTGACGACGTGGTCGACCTGCCGGTGATGACCAAGGTCGGACTGGCGATCGCCGTGCAGGATGCACACATTTTGACCAAGCAGCATGCCCACTGGGTAACCCCGAGCGGCGGCGGGCGCGGTGCGGCGCGCGAGGTCTGCGAACTCATCATGGATGCACAGGGCACATTGGAAGGCGCCCTGCAGGTCTATCTCGTCTGACCATGCAAGGCTTCCGCCCGCTTCTGGGACTGCTCCTGCTGGTCACGGCGCTGATCAGCTGGTGGCTGGCGGAGGAGACCCGCGAAAAACCCGCGCCAATCACGCAAGCCCAGGGGACGCGCGAAATTGATTACTACGTCAGCGACCTGGATGTCACCCGCATGACCCCGGCAGGGATACCGGCGCACCGCCTGCGCACGCCGCATCTGCAACACTACATCGATGACGATACAACCGAACTCAAGCAGCCGCATCTGACCGTGTACCAGGCGGCAAACCCGCCCTGGGAGATCGACTCCGAACGTGCCTCGGTATCCGCTGACGGCAAGCTGCTGCTGCTCCTCGGCGATGTCCTGATACAGCGCGAAGGCAGCGACAGCAATGTCCCGATCCATATGACCACGCGCGACCTGCGGGTCCAGCCGGACCAGGACTATGCGGAGACAGACGAAAAGGTTAGGGTGGAAAGCGGCGCAGACTGGATCGATGCGGTTGGCATGCAGGCCTGGTTGCGCCCGCCATCGCGACTCAAATTCCTATCTCAGGTGAAAGGCTCCTATGTCCCGGTCTCGCGTTAGAATCCCACTCTGCCTGGCGCTGCTGATGGCCTGTGGCGCCGCCGCCGCACTCGAGTCGGACAACACCAAGCCGATCGAGCTGTCCGCGGACTATGCCGATATCGACGAGGGCAAGGGCCTGAGTATCTACAAGGGCGACGTCGATCTGCGCCAGGGCAGCATGCACCTGCGCGCCGACGTGGTGACCGTGCACCACACCGGGCGCAAGCCAAGCAAGATGGTCGCCGAGGGCAATCCGGTCAAGTTCGACCAGCAATCTAACGACGGCCCGGTCCACGGCCAGGCCAAGCGCGCCGAGTACGAGGTCGGCACCGAAAACATCATCCTGATCGGTGACGCGGTTGTGGTCCAGGACAAGGACACGATGCGCAGCGACCGTATCGTCTACGACCGAGTGCGCTCAGTGGTCAAGGCCGGTGCCGCCGCACAGGGCAAACAGCGCGTCCATATCTCGATCCAGCCTGCGGCGAAATAGGCGCCCCGCCCCGACCTTCGATGACCCTCCTCGCTGCCGAAGACCTGGTGAAGAGTTACCGCAACCGTTCTGTCGTGAACGGCGTGTCGCTGCATCTGCACGAGGGCGAGGTGGTCGGCCTGCTCGGCCCGAACGGCGCAGGCAAGACCACCACGTTCTATATGATGGCGGGCCTGATTCCGGCCGATCATGGACGCGTCCTGCTCGGCGAACACGACCTGACCGACAAGGCCATGCACGCACGTGCACGCCTCGGCCTCGGCTACCTGGCACAGGAGCCGTCGATCTTCCGCCGCCTGACCGTGGCGCAGAACATCCTCGCGATCCTCGAGACCCGCGCCGGGCTGGATCGGGCGCAGCGTACCCGGCTGTGCGAGGATTTATTGCATGAATTCGGCATCCGGCACCTGCAGGACAATTTGGCGATCAGCCTGTCGGGGGGTGAGCGGCGGCGCCTCGAGATCGCACGCGCGCTGGCCGTGGAGCCCCGCTTCATCCTGCTCGACGAGCCGTTCGCCGGGATCGACCCGATCTCGGTGGTCGACATTCAGAGAATCGTCAGGCAGCTGGCCGAGCGCGGCATCGGGATCCTGATCACCGACCACAATGTGCGCGAGACCCTGGGCATCTGCGGACGCGCCTACATCATCAGCGAGGGCGCGGTACTGGCGCAGGGCCCGCCGGACGAGATCCTGAGCAACGCCGAGGTCCGCGCAGTGTACCTGGGCGAGCATTTTCGGCTGTGAACCAGGGCCGCGAAGGTCCGGCGATGCCGCTGGCGTTGCATGACGCGGGTCAAATCAGGCCGGAAACGGCTTGCCTTGACCCGAGCCGAGTTGCGCTAGAATGAACCCAACGGGAACTTAAACAAATTTCGTACCAGATAGAGACCGAATGAAGCCCACGATCCAGCTCAGGCTGGGCCAGCACCTCACCATGACCCCGCAGCTGCAGCAGGCCATCAAACTGCTGCAGCTGTCGACGCTCGACCTGAAGCAGGAGATCCAGGAGGCCCTGGAATCCAACCTGATGCTCGAGACTGAGGAAGAAGGTTCGCGACGCGACGAGGGAGAGTCGGAGCGCGGCAAATCCGCCAGTGAACTCAATGGCACCGAGGTCGCGCGCGAGGGCGCCAGCAACGACCCAAACAACGAGAGCGAGATCAAGATCGAGTCGGAGACCATGCCCGACGAGCTGCCGGTCGACACGGTATGGGACGACATTTACGACAGCGTGATGCCGATCAGCGGGGGTTCCAGCGGTGAAGATGGACAGGATTTCCTCAATCAGCAGAGCAGCAGCGAGTCGCTGCAGGACCACCTGGTCTGGCAGATGCAGCTGACCCCGTTCAGTCCGACCGACCTGGCGATCGCCGAGGCCATTATCGATGGCATCAGCGAGGACGGTTACCTGACCACACCGCTCGACGACATCATCGCCAGCATGGACGACCCCGATGTCGAGGTCGAAGAGGTCGAGGCGGTACTGCATCGGGTGCAGGCGTTCGACCCGCCGGGGGTCGCCGCGCGCGACCTGCGCGAGTGCCTGTTGCTCCAGTTGCGCCAGCTGCCCGAAGACTTCGAATGGCGGCGCGAGGCGATTCTGCTGGTCACTGATCATTTCGACTTGCTGGCACAGCAGGACGAGGCGCAGATGCGCCGCCGGCTCAAGCTTGAGAGCGATGAACTGATGTCGGTAATCCACCTGGTCCGCTCGCTGAACCCGCGCCCGGGCACCAGTGTAGCCAGCGAGGCACCGAGCTATATCGAGCCCGACGTATTCGTTTACAAGCACAACAACCAGTGGCGCGTCGAACTGAATCCGGACGCGGCACCCAAGCTACGGGTCAACGCCGAGTACGCCGGCATGATACGGCGCGCCGACAGCAGTGCCGACAACGTCACGATGAAGAACCATCTTCAGGAGGCACGCTGGTTCATAAAGAGCCTGCAGAGCCGCAATGACACCCTGCTCAGGGTTGCCTCACGCATCGTCGACATTCAGCGCAATTTCTTCGAATATGGCGAAGAGGCCATGAAACCGCTGGTACTGCGCGACATCGCCGAGGCGCTTGAGATGCACGAATCGACTATCTCCAGGGTCACCACGCAGAAATACATGCATACGCCGCGCGGAACCCTGGAGTTCAAGTATTTCTTTTCGAGCCACGTCAGCACCGCCAGTGGTGGCGAGGCCTCGGCAACGGCCATCCGGGCCCTGATCAAGAAGCTGGTCGGGGCGGAGAAACCCAACAAACCGCTGTCCGACAACAAGATTGCCGCCATACTCGCCGACCAGGGAATCAACGTGGCGCGCAGGACGGTTGCCAAATATCGTGAATCGATGGCCATCCCGCCGTCGAACGAACGCAAGCGCTTGGCGTAACAGCGCTTAACCGCAAGGAGAAAACCCCATGCAAGTCAACCTGACCGGTCACCATGTCGACATCACCGACCCCCTGCGTGCCTATGTTGACGAAAAAATCGCCCGACTCGAGCGGCACTTTGACCACGTTTCCAATGTGCACGTCATTCTCAGTGTCGAAAAGCTCGTACAAAAAGCCGAGGCGACCGTACACGTAGCAGGCGCGGACGTATTTGCCGACGCTGTCCACGAAGACATGTACGCGGCAATCGATGCCCTGGTAGACAAACTCGATCGGCAGGTAATCCGGCACAAGGAAAAAGTGAAGAGCCACCGCGGCAACGGCCACAAGGAATCGGTCGAGGTCGCAGGATAAACTGATCGATCGCAATCATGTTACCTGAAGGCATACTGGCCCTCTGCAACATCAGCATCGCCGAGCCGGCTTCGAGCAAGAAGCGGATACTCGAGCAGGCCGCCCGCCTGCTCGCCGCGAATGCCGAAGAACCGTCGGCCGAACAGATCTTCGAGCGCCTGCTGGAGCGCGAGCGCCTGGGTAGCACCGGGCTTGCAGGCGGCGTGGCCCTGCCGCACGCCCGCATGCCCGGGATCAAAGACAGCCGGGGGGCGTTCCTGCGACTCGCCGAACCCGTCGAATTCGACGCCCTGGATGGTCACCCGGTCGACCTGGTGTTCGCACTGCTGGTGCCCGAGGATGCCACCGAAGATCACCTGCAACTGCTCGCCAAGCTGGCCGCGACCTTCAACGACCCGAGCCTGCGCACCCGGCTGCGTGAGGCCGACGCCGAACAGGCGATGGCCATCCTGTCCGGCCAATCCACAATCCATGCCGCATAGCATTCGGGTCAGGGATCTGTTCGATGCACTGCACGAGCGCCTGCACCTGAGCTGGGTCGCCGGCAGGGCCGGCGCCGACAGGACACTGCTGGCCGGCAAGAGTGACCCCAACACCGGCATCATCGCCGGCCCGCTGAACTACATCCATCCCAACCGGGTACAGGTGATAGGCCCGGCCGAAGATGCCTATCTGAACGGATTGAACCCCGCCAACCGCGAGGGTGCGCTGCGCCAGCTGTTCGCCGATGAGCCGGCGCTGATCGTGCTGGTGCATGGCATCATCGGTGCACCAGGACTCGTCGAACTGGCCGACAAGGCCGCGGTGGCGCTGATGCGTTCGCCGCTGCCCGACAACCAGGTGCTGGACAATCTGCAGTATTACGCCTCGTTGTTCCTGTCCGAGAAGACCACCCTGCACGGCGTGTTCCTCGAGGTCCTGGGTATGGGCGTGCTGCTGACTGGCGACCCAGCCGTCGGCAAGAGCGAACTGGCGCTCGACCTGATAACCCGTGGAAACCGTCTGGTCGCTGACGATGCCCCCGAGTTCACGCGCATCGCCCCGGACATCGTTAGTGGGACCTGCCCGCCTCTGCTGCGCGAGTTCCTCGAGGTGCGGGGACTGGGGATCCTCAATATCCGCGCGATGTTTGGCGACAGCTCGATCAAGCGCACCAAGTATCTGCGCCTGATCGTCCACCTGAAGCGGATGTCGTCGGAACAGATCTCGAGCATGGATCGCCTTTCGGGGGCCTATGCCAATCGCGATGTGCTGGGCGTTTCGATCCCCCAGGTCACGGTACCGGTGGCACCCGGCCGCAATCTGGCCGTGCTGGTCGAATCGGCCGTACGCAACCACCTGCTGCGCATGAAGGGCTACGACGCCACCTCGGTGCTGATCGAGCGCCAACAGCAGGCAATCCTCGAGCAGAAGTAAACGACGACGCAGCGCCGGCAGCACGCAGGGGCTACACTTGGGGGTCTCAGACGTTAGCTCAGCGCCAGCCGCCAGATGATTCCAGGCATGTCGAAGCCCACAAGGAACAACGAGCCCCCCCGTGTAGTGGTCGTAACCGGCCTTTCCGGTTCCGGCAAGAGCATTGCACTGCACGTCCTCGAAGACGTCGGTTACTACTGCATCGACAACCTGCCAGTCAGCCTGTTCGAGGCCCTGGTCCGCGACATCACGATGCAGCCAACCAAGGCACGTGGGCTGACCGCAATTGGCATCGACGCACGCAACCCAGGGACCGAACTGGACCAACTGCCCGGCCTGATCAAACGCCTGCGCGACCACGGGGTCGATTGCGAGGTGGTGTTCCTCGATGCCGAGGACAGCGTGCTGATCCAGCGCTTTAGCGAGACGCGCCGGCGCCATCCACTGACCGACGACGGCAGGACTCTCGACCAGGCAATCAGTCTGGAGCGCGAGATGCTCGAGCCACTGCTCGACCTGGCGCGGCTGAATATCGACACGACGCGCACCACGCTGCACGAGTTGCGCGAGATTATCCGAGCGAGGGTCGCGGAGCGCGACAGTGGCGAGATGTCGATCATGCTGCAATCTTTTGGATTCAAGCACGGCATACCACGCAACGCCGATTTTGTATTCGACGCACGTTGCCTGCCGAATCCGCACTGGCATCCCGACCTGCGACCGCATACCGGCAAGGACAAGCCGGTCGCGGAGTTTCTCGGCCATGATCTGCAGGTGCGCGCGATGCTGAGCCATATCAGCGATTTCCTGACCCACTGGATTCCCTGTTTCGAGCGCGAGGGACGCAGCTACCTGACGGTCGCGATCGGCTGTACCGGCGGCCAGCACCGGTCCGTGTACCTGGTCGAGGAGCTCACCCGCTTCCTCACTTCACAGGGGCGCAATGTCGTCAACAGTCACCGGGAGCTGCCATGACGGTCGGCATCCTGCTCGTCACCCACCCGGGTGTCGGGTCTGCAATGTTGCATATTGCAAGCCGCATCGTCGGTAAGGTGACGCTGCCGATCAAGTGTCTCGAGGTGCCACCGGATGCGCCGGTAGAGTCCGCCTGCGAAAGTGCGCGCAGCATGCTCAAGGTACTCGACCGGGGCGGCGGCGTCCTGGTACTGACCGACATCTACGGTGCAACCCCGCACAACATCGCACGCGATGTCGCCTGCGACCGGGAAGGGACTGCGGTGCTTTCCGGCCTCAACCTGCCAATGCTGGTGCGGGTCTTCAACTATCCCGACGACGACCTCGACACGCTTGCCAGCAAGGCGGCCGAGGGCGGTAATCGCGGGATCATGGCCTGCCCGGTTCGTTCGGCAGGCGATTGACAGGAATATCACGATGCTCTCTCGTCAGATCACCATATCGAACAAACTAGGCCTGCACGCTAGGGCCGCCGCCAAGCTGGTCGGGATCGCGAGCGGTTACGGGGCCGATGTCACGCTGGAGAAGAACGGCCAAAGGGTGAACGGCAAGAGCATCATGGGTGTGATGATGCTGGCGGCCAGCAAGGGCACCATGCTGGAGCTGTGCGTCGATGGCGAGGGCGAGCAGGAGGTGATGCAGGCGCTGGTCGATCTGGTCGACAACAAGTTTGGTGAGACTGAATGACCATCGCCTGCCTCGGCATCGGGGTGGGCGGGTCCGCCAGCGTCGCGATCGGTGACGCCTTTCTGATCACGAACGGCCCGATCTGCGTAACCCCGAGCTGGATCAAGGTCGAACATATTGAAGACGAGGTGCGCCGTTTCGAGACCGCACTGCAACTGGCCGCTGCGCAACTGCGCGGCGTGCGCGAGCAGATCCCCGGTGACACGCCCTCGGACATTGCGGAGTTCATCGATACCCACTTGCTGATGCTCGAGGACAAGGCCCTGTCGAGCCAGCCGATCACGCTCATCCGCAGCGAGGGGCTGAGCGCCGAGTGGGCACTTCAGCAACATCGCGATGCTCTGATCCACGTCTTCGAGAAAATGGAAGACACCTATCTGCGTACGCGCTGCGACGACCTAGATCACGTGGTCAAACGGATCATGAGCATCCTGCTAGAACAGCACGATACGCACTTCGAGGAACTTCGCGGCCATATCGTATTGGCGGAAGACCTCACCCCGGCCGACGTGATCCTGATGAAGAATCAGGGCATCGCCGGCTTTGTCACCGATTACGGCGGCCCGATGTCGCATACCGCGATACTCGCCCGCAGCCTCGGCATCCCCGCCGTGATCGGCACACGCGGCGCAACCACCTGTCTGCAACACGGCGAACGATTGGTGCTGGATGCCAGCAGCGGCGTGGTACTGGCCGATTGTGACAACGACATGCTTGCGCACTTCGCCAAGCGCCGTGGCGCCGATATCGCGCGCACCGTCGAGTTGCGCCGGCGCGGTGTCGAACCGGCGGTAACCCGGGACGGCGAGACCATCCATCTGATGGCCAATATCGAGCTGTCGGAAGATGTCAGCACCGCGCTTGTCAACGGTGCACAGGGCGTCGGGCTTTACCGCACCGAGTTCCTGTACATGAACCGCGTCGGGCCGCCCAGCGAAGAGGAGCACTTTGCAGCGTACCGGGCCGTAGTCGAGGGCATGCAGGGACGACCGATTACGATCCGCACACTCGACCTCGGCGCCGATAAGCAGCCCGGCAGCCGGACCCATTCCGGCGCCTCAGGCAATCCCGCGCTGGGCCTGCGCGCGATCCGCCTGTGCCTGAAGGAGCCGGAGCTTTTCATGCCACAGATCCGCGCGATCCTGCGCGCCTCGGCACTTGGACCGGTGAGCATTATGCTGCCGATGCTCACCAGCACCTGGGAGGTCGAACAGACCGAGCACATCATTCATCAGGCGATGGCACAACTGGAGGCGGAGGGGTTCGATTTCGATCGCGCCATACCGATCGGCGGCATGATCGAGGTCCCTGCGGCGGCGCTCAACGCACGCGCCTTCGCCGAACGGCTGGATTTCCTGTCGATCGGCACCAA
The DNA here is from genome assembly GCA_022340805.1 of Chromatiaceae bacterium. GTDB lineage: Bacteria > Pseudomonadota > Gammaproteobacteria > Chromatiales > Chromatiaceae > Thiosocius. Next base: position 25,837 of record JAJDNF010000050.1, on the reverse strand, counting down.
CGACCTGATCCAGTACACCCTGGCGATCGACCGCGTCGACGAAGAGCTCAACTATCTCTACGACCCGGTCCACCCCGCCGTGCTGCGGCTGATCCGCGAGGTCATCGGCGCCGCTGCTGCGGCAGACGTTCCAGTCAGCATGTGCGGCGAGATGGCGGGCGAGGTTCGCTTCATCCCGCTGCTGGTCGCGATGGGGCTGCGCGAACTCAGTATGCAGCCGGCGGCGATCCTGGACGTGCGTGAACAGATACGCCACCTCGACGCCGCCCGACTTGCCCGCACGGTCGATCGCCTGTTCGAGAGTTTCGAGCCGATCGACCCACTCGCGTTGTTCGACGAGCTGCCGCCCATCCACTGATCGACTGCCGCGCACTGATCGTGCGCGGTGCTGAGTGGTCGCGCCGCGCTTCGCGCCAAACGGCGGGGACTGGGCCCCCGTGCTGCAGCGCGGGCTGCTAAACTCAGCGGCAGTCCCACCACCACGAAATCTCACCGAACACATGAGTGTCGTAGCGGAAAACAGCGAAGATTCCCGCCTGCAGCGACTGCAGGACATCCTTGCCTCCGGCGCGGTGCGCGAGGCCGGCCGCCTGCTGCGCAGCCTGGCCCCCGCGGAGATCGCGCATCTGCTCGAATCACTGCCACCGGCCGAGCGCGAGATCACCTGGAATCTGGTCGACGAGGAACACGACGGTGAGATCCTGCTGCTGGTGACCGACGAGGTCCGTGCAAACCTGATCCGGCATATGGATCCCGAGGAACTGCTCGCCGCCACCGCCAACCTCGATCTGGACGACCTCGCCGACCTGGTGCAGCAAATGCCATCGGCCATCACCACCCAGGTGATGCAGGCGCTCGACGATCAGCGCCGCAACCGTCTGGAAGCGGTGCTGTCGTATTCCGAAGACACCGCCGGCGGCCTGATGAACACCGACACGGTGACGGTACGTCCGGAGGTCACGCTGGACGTGGTGCTGCGTTACCTGCGCCGCCTCGGCGATGGCGTACCCGGAGACACTGACAAGCTGTTCGTGGTCAACCGTGACGACAACTATCTTGGCATCCTGCCGCTGTCCCAGCTGGTCACGCGCGCCCCCGAAGACACGGTGGCCGAGGCAATGAGCCTGGCCATGCAGCCAATCCGCGCCGACATGTCGACCAGTGAGGTCGCGCGGCGTTTCGAGGCGCACGATATGCTCTCCGCGCCGGTCGTAGACAGCCAGGGCCGACTGCTCGGACGTATCACGGTCGACGATGTCATCGATGTCATCCGCGAAGAGGGCGAGCATCAGTTCATGGGTCACGCCGGCCTGTCCGAGGAAGAGGACATGTTTGCACCGGTGCTAGCCAGCACCCGCCGGCGTGCGCTGTGGCTCGGCATCAACCTGGCCACCGCGTTCCTCGCCTCCTGGGTGATTGGGCAGTTCGAAGCGACCCTGTCGAAGATCGTCGCGCTGGCCGTGTTGATGCCGATTGTCGCCAGCATGGGCGGCATCGCCGGCAGCCAGACACTGACCCTGGCGATCAGGGGTATCGCGCTCGGCCAGCTCAGCTCGAAGAACGCGCGCGCGCTGCTGATGAAGGAACTGGCCGTGGGTACGCTCAACAGCCTGATCTGGGCAATGGTCGTGGCGGCGATCGCCGGCTTCTGGTTCGGCAGCTCTCAGATAGCCCTGCTGATCGGGGTCGCAATCAGCATCAACCTGATCTCGGCGGCGATCACCGGGTCGGTGCTGCCGTTGCTGCTCGAAAGGGTCGGTATAGATCCCGCGCTGGCGGGTTCGGTATTGCTCACCACGGTCACCGACGTGATCGGTTTTCTGTCGTTCCTCGGGCTCGCCACCATCTTCCTGCTATGACGATCGAGCGCTGCATCTACCGCGAGGAGAATGATCACACCCATCTGGAGATCTGGGAGGACGGTGACCATCGCAGTCTGTGGTTCGATGACGTGATCCTGCAGACCGAGATCCACCTGCACGACCCGGCCGTGTTACCGAACCCGGTCAACCGCGCGATGCTGGCCCACCTGATGTTCGGTCCACCGCTCAGGCAGGTGTTGCTGGCAGGCTGCGGTGGCGGTGCGATCGCCCGCTGGCTGCACGCCCGGTCCCCCGAAACGGCAGGTGACGCAGTTGAACTGTCACAGACGGTCGCGCGCCTGGCGCACGAGTATTTCGACTTCCCGCCAGCGGGGCAAAGCAACTGGCGACTGGTCATCGACGACGTGCGCAGCCATCTGGTCCACAGTACCTCGCGCTACGATTTCATCCTGGTGGATTTGGAGGAGTACCAGGCCACCCCGGCCTGGGTGACCGGGACCGAGTTCCTCGAAGGCTGTCGTGATCACCTGGCCCCGGAGGGTACGCTGACCCTGAACCTGATCGTCAATGACATGACGACAACCAGCGAGTCACTGCTGAGGGTCCGCCGCGTCTTCGGCCCGGGCATTCTATTGTTGAGCGATCCGGACCACGACAACCTGTTGGTGATGGCATTTCGGCAACCGGCACCGGAGAACCCCGACGCCGAGCAGCTTGCACAACTGGGCAGGCGCTGGGGTATCGACTTCATCACGCTGGCCGCGCGCATCACGCGGGTCTAGACGGCGGCGCGAAGGCTAGTCAGACAGGCGGCACCCGCCGTTCACTCGCCACCACCGTCACCGTCACTAGCGTCATCCTCGCCGGCGTATGGAGAGCGGCGCTGGAAGGTCGTCGCATTGCACTTCGGACAGGGCGGAATATGCCCGGTCTTGTCGAAGTGCAACTCCTCACCGCACGCGGTGCACTGCAAAACACCAGGGGCGGTTATCTCCCCGGTATGGTAGAGGCTTGCCTCGCGCGCCTGCTCGGCAAAGCCTTTGAGTGCCTGGCTGGTTTGATCGGCCATGCCGGCAAACATCTCCAGCATGCGGCTCTGCATCAGGCGCCAGTCGAAGCTCAACCAGTCCCTGAATTCCTGCCCCGTGTCGGCGATGAAATTGGCCGCGTCGTGCAGGTCGCGCTCGACATAGTGCGAGACCTTGTCGGCCTCTTCGCGCGTCAGCTCTTCGAGTTCGACGGCCTTCTCCCGGGCATCGGCCAGCGCCTCCCGCAACCAGGGGACAGTTTTCTTTTCTGCCGTATCGGCCGCCGCGTATACCCGCTCGAGCATGGACTCGTAGGCAGCGACGAGGCGATCGATAGGGTCTTTCTGCTGATCACTCATGAGCGTTCATCCTCAAGACATGGATCCCTTGTGAACATTCTAGCTCTGCAGGCGCCATGCATCAGGACGCTGTCAGGCGACCTCGCGCGTGTCCCCGGTGACCTGGCGCACAGCCGGGTAGAGGTGCTCGGTCTCGGATTGAATGCGATCCAGTACCATGTCGAACATCTCCTGCGTATCCGCCATGAAGGTCTCGTACTCCTTGATCACCAGCTGCTTGCTTTTCAGCTTGCACCAGCGCTTGAGATACGCGGAAAAGATCCGGTTGATCTCGCGCGACCCACCCATGAAGCGGTTGGCGAGATTGCTCATCTTCTGGTCATTGGCGCCGAGCAGCTTGGAATACATCGCGCTGTCGGTAACGGCGAGATGGTCCTTTACTGCACCGACATAGTCGAAAAACAGATTGCAGGTAACCTCAGAGTCGCACAGGGAACGGTCCCCGAGCAGGTGCTGCAGGATATTGGTTAATTCAGTAATTTTATGATTCTGTTGGTGTAGCTGTTCATAGCTGACCATGGCGTCCTCTCCTCTATCCGCCGGGCGGCATGCATGCCCTGACTATTCGTGAAGTCTTGGGACAAAATCCCAAGGGCTACTATGTGCAAAGCTCGCGTCCACGACAATCGTCAATCGATGAAATCTTAACCCAGCGCAAAAACTCCCGGCGCGTCGCGCCACCGCGCCCGCTGCGGTATCCTTCGGCGATTGTCTTTCCGTCCGATGACCAGACACACCATGGACCCGCAGTACGAGCCAGAACAGATAGAGAACGCGGCCCAGCGCTTCTGGGAAGAGCATGCCTCATTCAAGGCAGTCGAAGATCCTGGCAGGGAGAAATTCTACTGTCTGTCCATGTTTCCCTACCCGAGCGGCAAACTGCACATGGGGCATGTGCGCAACTACACGATCGGTGACGTGATTGCCCGCTATCAGCGCATGCTTGGCAAGAATGTGCTGCAGCCGATGGGCTGGGACGCGTTCGGCCTGCCGGCGGAAAACGCCGCGATCAAACACCGCAAACCGCCGGCCGAGTGGACCTACGCCAACATCGCGTATATGAAGGGGCAGCTGCAACGACTCGGATTCGGCTACGACTGGGACCGCGAGCTGGCGACCTGCAGCCCCGACTACTACCGCTGGGAGCAATGGCTGTTCACCCGCCTGATCGAGAAGGGGCTGGCCTATCGCAAAACCGCGACCGTGAACTGGGACCCGGTCGACCAGACCGTGCTCGCCAACGAACAGGTGATCGACGGCAAGGGCTGGCGCTCGGGCGCGTCGGTCGAGAAGCGCGACATCGAACAATGGTTCATCCGCATTACCGATTACGCCCAGGAACTGCTCGACGACCTCGACAAGCTCGACGGTTGGCCCGAGCAGGTGGCCACGATGCAGCGCAACTGGATCGGCCGCTCGGTGGGCGTGCAGATGACGTTCGGTATCGATGAAGGCGCAGGTGCGAGCGGCGAGGCAGACGGCACCGCGGCTCTGGAGATATACACCACGCGCCCGGACACCCTGATGGGCGTGACCTATGTCGCAGTCGCCGCGGAACATCCACTGGCGCTGCGCGCGGCGGCCGGGAATCCAGCACTGGCCGAGTTCATCAGTGAATGCAGACGCGGAGGCGTCAGCGAGGCCGAGCTCGAGACCATGGAGAAAAAGGGCATGCCGCTGGGCATCCATGCGATTCACCCGGTGAGCGGCGAGCGCGTGCCGGTCTACGCGGCCAACTTCGTGCTGATGAGCTACGGCACCGGTGCGGTCATGGCCGTGCCTGCCCACGATCAACGTGACTGGGAATTTGCCGAGAAGTACGGCATACCGAAAAAGCAGGTCATTTTCGATCGCGAGGGTCACGCCTGCAGCATCGAACGGGCCGCCTATGTCGAGAAGGGTGTGCTGGCCAATTCGGCGCCATTCGACGGTCTCACGTCGAGCGGGGCGTTCGATGCGATCGCCGCCTGGCTGGAGAAGCACCACAAGGGTGGAAAGAAGGTCAACTTCCGCCTGCGCGACTGGGGCGTCTCGCGTCAGCGCTACTGGGGCTGCCCGATCCCGGTGATCCACAAGGCCGATGGTTCGGTACAACCGGCCACCGAGTTTCCGGTCCGTCTGCCCGAAGACGTGGTGGTGGATGGCTCCGGTTCGCCGCTGAAAAAGATGCCCGGATTCTATGACCTCGGGAACGGCGACCAGCGCGAGACCGACACGTTCGACACCTTCTTCGAGTCGAGCTGGTATTACGCGCGCTACTGCTGCCCCGACGCCGACGACGCGATGCTCGATGAGCGCGCCAACTACTGGCTGCCGGTCGATCAATATGTCGGTGGCATCGAGCACGCGATTCTGCACCTACTGTATGCACGCTTCTTCAACAAGCTGCTGCGTGACGAGGGCCTGGTCGACTGCGACGAGCCGTTCGCGCGGCTGCTGACCCAGGGCATGGTGGTCGCCGAGACCTATTACCGCCTCAATCAGGACGGTTCCAAGGAGTGGTTCAACCCGGCCGATGTTGAGGTCGAGCGCGACGACAAGGGCCGCGTGACACGCGCAGTCCTGAAGTCGGACGGCGAACCGGTGATCCCCGGCGGGGTGGAGAAGATGTCGAAGTCCAAGAACAACGGCATCGACCCGCAGTCGCTGATCGACCGTTATGGCGCGGACACGGTACGCCTGTACACCATGTTCACCGCACCGCCCGACCAGTCGCTCGAGTGGTCGGACGACGGGGTCGAGGGCGCCCACCGATTCCTCAAGCGCCTGTGGGCGCTCGGCATCCGCCTCGCCGGTCTCGCCGATGTCGCGCCGGGCAACGCCGCGGACTGCGCGGACACGCGCCGCGAGGTGCACGGCGCGCTGCATAAGGCGCTGTTCGACTATGACCGCCAGCAGTACAACACCGTGGTTTCGGCATGTATGACGATGGTCAACGCGCTCGGCAGGCTGGACGACTCGGCCGCCGCCGCAGCAATGCTGCGCGAGGGCATTGGCATCGTGCTGCGCCTCCTGTCCCCGATTGCGCCGCATCTGAGCCATGCGATGTGGCGCGAGCTGGGATTCGGTGACGACATCCAGCACGCGCCCTGGCCTGTGGTCGACGAGGCCGCGCTCAAGTCCGACACGATAGAGTACGTGATCCAGGTAAACGGCAAGGTGCGCGGCAAGATCCAGGTCGCTGCAGATGCAGCGCAGGCCAGCATCGAACAGGCCGCACGCGATAACGAAAACGCTCGCCGTTTCACCGAGGACCTGACGGTACGCAAGGTCATAGTAGTGCCGAAGAAACTGGTCAACATCGTGGCCAACTGACGGAACTGCCGATGAAGCTAGTGTCATATCTGTCACGTCGGGACAAGCTTGCCGCGTTGCTGCTGGTGTTGTTTACGCTGGTCGCCGACGGTTGCGGTTTTCAACCGCGTGGCCAGGTGTCGGGGGCAGGCGGGATCCGCGGACCGGTGCTGATCGTCGGCATCGGCCCGTACGCCGATCTCTACCGGGAGCTCAAGCGGCAGCTGACGGTCGCCGGCGTGGAACTGGCCCGGAGTGCGGCGGACAGCGCCTCGGTGCTCGTCATCGACCGGTGGACACGCGACTCGCGGGTGCTCTCGGTCGACAGCCGCAACAAGGCGGTTGAATACGAACTCGAGGAGTCGGTGCAGTTCGCGTTGCGCTCACGCGACGGCCAGAACATCATGCAACCGCAGACCGAACGGATCCTGCGCATCCAGTACATCCCGCCGACCTCGGTTCTCGGCAGTACGCGCGAATCCGAATTGTTGCGCGACGATATGCTGCGTGACCTGGTAACACGCATCATCCGCCGCCTCGCCGCGGCAGGCTAGCGGGCTGCGATGCGGGTATATCCTGACCGCCTGCAGGAGCACCTCGCCCGACAACTCGCCCCTGCATATCTGGTCAGCGGAGATGAGCCCCTGCAGCTGGGCGAGTGCTGCGACGCGATTCGCGCCCAGGCACGCGCTGCCGGGCACAGCACGCGCGAGGTCCTCGAGGCGGGCGCGAACTTCGACTGGCAGCGACTCGGCGCAGAGGCCGCGGCATTCTCGTTGTTTGCGGAAAAGAAGATCATCGACCTGCGGGTCCCGGCCGGTAAGCCTGGGGCCGAGGGCAGCAAGGCGCTAGTCAGCTACTGCGCAGACCCACCGCCCGATACACTGCTGCTGCTCAGCCTGCCGAAGATCGATCGCCAGCAGCAGAACAGCAAGTGGTTCAAGGCGATCGACGAGCTCGGCGTCGTCATCCAGGTGTGGCCGATCGAACCACAGCGCCTGCCGGCATGGATCGAGCAGCGACTCAAGGCGGCCGGTGTCCAACCGACCCCTGCGGCGCTGCAGGTGCTTGCCGACCGCGTCGAGGGCAACCTGCTGGCGGCGCGCCAGGAGATCGAGAAGCTGCTGCTGTTGCACGGCGAGGGACCGCTGGACACAGATCAGCTATCAGCTGCAGTGGCCGACAGTGCGCGTTACGACGTGTTCGAACTGGTCGACAGCGCGCTGCGCGGCGAGGCGGAACGCTGTGTTCATATCCTCGACGGGCTACGCAGCGAGGGGATCGCGGCTGCCGTGGTGCTGTGGGCAGTGCACCGCGAGATCCGCAGCATGGCGCAGATCTCGGCGGACGTCGCCAAGGGAATGAGCGCGGAACACGCTATCAGCCGCGCCCGGGTGTTCAGCAAGCGCACCGCGCTGGTGCGCCAGGCACTGGGCAATCTGCGCACTGCACAGTGGCTGGACCTGCTCGACCAATGCCACCAGACCGACGGCGCGATCAAGGGCCGCAGCCGCCGCGAGCCCTGGGTCCTGCTCGAGGATATCCTGCTGGCGATGTGCGGCCGGTCGCAATTCGTGGCCCTGGCACAGATGCCGGGACGCTGAGCTGGGTGGGTCCTCAGCCCACCTCATCCAGCTGCAATGGCGGCGGAAAATACGTCTTCGCCAGATAGGTGTGCAGCTGCATGATGCGGATCTGCAGTTCGTCGATGAACTCGTGCAGCGAGGCCTGGGTCATCTCGCCCACATTGGTCTGCCGTAGTGTCCGCTTGACCGCACGGATGCCGCGCAGTGCGGCGTCCGCGTTCTCCAAATGGGCAATGCTCTCGTCCACCGCATCGATGCAGTGCATGAACGAGCGCGGGAACAGCGAGTTGTGGAACAGGAACTCCAACACCTCGGCCCGACTCACCCGGATCGCCACGTGCCGACGATAGTTCTGGTAACCGGACAGCGAGCGCAACACGCTGATCCACTGCAGCGTGTCCAGCGAGCGCGACTCGAGCAGGTCGTCCGGGAACAGGTCAGTCGAACGCACATCGATGATGCGCGTACTCATGTCGGCACGTTCGAGGTTGCGCCCGATGCGCGCGAAATGCCAGGCCTCGTCACGGTACATCACCGAACCCAGCAGACCGACGATCTGCTGCGAACCGCTGATGATCCCGTCGAGGAAATTGTCGCGCCCACTCTTGGTCAGTCCCGACTGCACGTTCTCCTTGGCGAACAGGTACAGCTCGTTGAGCTTCTCCCACGACGATCGCGGCAACACGTCGCGGACGGTGCGGCAATTCTCGCGTGCCGCCGCCAGCGAGCTGATAATCGAACCGGGATTGTTCGCGTCACCGATCAGAAAGCGCACCACGTTGCGCTCGTTCGACTCCCGGTCGACCGAATGAAACTCATTGTAAAGGCCGGCAATCTCGACCAGTGGCGCCCAGCCGGGCGTGATCCCGCTCGGCGTGTCCAGCACCAGGTGCGAGTTGACCCGAACCAGGCGGGCGGTGTTTTCGGCCCGCTCGACATAGCGGGCCAGCCAATAGATGTTTTCCGCAACGCGTGACAGCATGCCGACCTCCCCTCAACCCTTGTCCACTATCCAGGTGTCTTTCGAGCCACCACCCTGCGAGGAATTCACCACCAGCGAGCCCTTGCGCAATGCCACGCGGGTCAGGCCGCCGGTGGTCACGAAGGTGGTGCGCCCGCTGAGGATGAATGGGCGCAGATCGACATGCCGCGGCTCCAGGCTGTGGCCAACGACGGTCGGCACCGTGGAGATACCGAGCGTCGGCTGGGCGATGTAATTGCGCGGGTTCTTCTTGATCAGGTCGGCAAAGGTCCTACGCTCGTCCTTGGTCGCGCGTGGCCCGATCAGCATACCGTAGCCGCCCGATTCGTTGGCCGGCTTTATCACCAACTCGGCGAGATGGTCGAGCACGTACTGGCGCTCTTCCGGGTACATGCAGCGGTAGGTCGGGACGTTCGGTATCCCGGGGTCCTGATCCAGGTAATAGCGGATGATCTCGGGCACAAATGCGTACACCACCTTGTCGTCGGCGACACCTGCACCCGGCGCATTCGCCAGCCCGACCTTGCGGGCCTTCCAGGCCCGCAGCAGGCCGGGCACCCCGAGGATCGAGTTGGCAAGGAATGCCTCCGGGTCGATGAACTCGTCGTCGATGCGCCGGTAAATCACGTCCACGCGTTTGGGTCCGGATACGGTGCGCATGTACACGCAGTCGTCGTCATCGACAAACAGGTCGCGGCCCTCGACCAGCTCGGCGCCCATCTCCATCGCCAGGTACGCGTGCTCGAAGTACGCGGAGTTGTAGATCCCCGGGGTCAGCACCGCAACCGCCGGTCGCTTCGCACTGCGCGGCGACAGCGCGGCCAGCATTTCATACAGCTGGGTTGGATAGTCGTCGACCGGCAGCGGCGCGTAGGTCTCGAACAGCTCGGGAAACACGCGCTTGGTCACCAGCCGGTTCTCCAGCATGTATGACACCCCCGAGGGGACGCGCAGGTTGTCCTCGAGCACGTACATGGTGCCGTCGGCGTCGCGCACCAGGTCCGAGCCGCAGATATGCGCCCACACCCCGAGCGGCGGGTTCACCCCAACGCACTGTGGGCGAAAGTTTTTCGACTCGGCCAGCACCTCGGCCGGGAACACCCCGTCCTTGATGATCTTCTGCTCGTGATACAGGTCATCGATGAACAGGTTGAGCGCCTGCACGCGCTGCTTGAGTCCGGCCTCGATGCGATCCCATTCCTGCTTGTCGATGATCCTCGGCACGATATCGAACGGCCAGTTGCGGTCGATCATGCCCTCGCTTTCGTTGTACACGGTAAAGGTGATGCCCATCGCCTTGATCGCCAGATCGGCCGCATCCTGGCGAGCCGCGAGTTCGCCGCTGTTCATCTTGCGGAACAGATTGATCAGTTCCTTGGCCAGCGGGCGCGCCCGGTTCTTGCGCACCATCATCTCGTCGAAGAAGGGGCCCGGATCGTAGTCCTTGAGTTCTATTGGCATATAGGTTTCTTAACTGGTGAGCAGACTCTGACCTTGCTATCGCAGCCCGCGGGTCCGGCCCAGAGGGTCGCTCGGCGCCGTGGCCTTGTCAGGCATTCCCGCCATCCCGGCGTCGTGCATCGGTCACCGGAACAGGCGGGCAACAGGCATCAGCTTAGCAGAGCCGCAATACTGCGAGAAAAAAACAGTGCTTCCCCGATGACGGACTTTCACCCCATACTTATAAACAATTAAGTGTTGCCCGGATCCCTGCCTGCCATGACCTACTGCGTCGGACTGAACCTGGAGGACGGCCTCGTCTTCGCCTCGGACTCGCGTACCAATGCGGGTGTCGACTATGTGACCACGTACAGCAAGATGCACGTGTTCCAGCCTGCTGAGGACCGCCTGTTCGTGGTCCTGTCGGCGGGCAACCTCGCCACCACCCAGGAGGTGATCAACCACATCCAGCGCGACCTGGACTTCCCGGGCGGCGGACCTAACCTGGCCAATGTCCGCTATCTGTTCGAGGCTGCCGAATACGTCGGCGGCGTCAGTCTGGCGGTGCAGAAGGAACACAGCCCGGCGCTTGCGCAATCGGGCGTCAGCGGCGAGACCACGCTGCTGCTGGGCGGGCAGATCGCGGGACAGCGCCATGGCATGATGCTGATCTACCCTCAGGGCAACTACATCACCTCCTCGCCGGAGACGCCGTACCTGCAGATCGGCGAGAGCAAGTACGGCAAGCCGGCGTTGGACAGGATCGTGCACCCGGGCCTGTCGTTGAACCAGGGCGCACGCCTCGCACTGGTTTCGCTCGATGCAACCACGCGCTCGAACATCACGGTCGGCCCTCCGTTCGAGATTGCCACTTATGAGAAGGACAGCCTGGTGCTGGGCGTCCGCTGCCGTTTCGATGCTGACGACAAGTACCTGATCAGCGTGCGCGACGCATGGAACCACGGCATTCAGGAGGCGTTCCGCAATCTGCCAAGGTTCTCCTGGGAGTCCGCTGCGGCCCCGGCGGTCGCGCCGCCACCGCGGACCAGCACGTCCGGCAGCTGAACCTCGCCCAGGCTGCCGTTGCGCCCGCACGACTCCCGGACGGACGCGGATTACGATAGAATTTCCCCCCCCTGCGAACCAACCGAGGTCGCCGCCATGAGCCATGCCGCCAACCTGAAGATCGACGACGTGTCCGCTTACATGCGGGAGCTCGGGCAGCGCGCCCGCGCCGCATCACGCGCGCTCGCGGCCGCGACCACGGCGGCCAAGAACGAGGCGCTGCACAATATCGCCGATGACCTCGATACGCGACGCGCAGAGCTGATCGCCGCGAACCGCAAGGACCTCGATGCCGGCGCGAGCAAGGGCCTCGATGCGGCGCTGCTGGACAGACTCGAGCTCAACAACGCCCGCATAGACGGCATGATCGAGGGCCTGCGCCAGATCGCCGCGCTGCCCGATCCGATCGGCGCCATCTTCGACATGAACTTCCGCCCGAGTGGGATACAGGTCGGCCGCATGCGCGTCCCTCTGGGCGTGGTCGGCATCATCTACGAGTCGCGCCCGAACGTGACCGCGGATGCCGCCGCACTGTGCCTGAAATCCGGTAATGCAACCGTGCTGCGCGGCGGCTCCGAGGCCTTCCATTCCAACCAGGCGATCGCAGGCAGCATCCAGCGCGGCCTGGAACTCGCCGGGCTGCCGGCCGACGCGGTCCAGGTGGTCGCCACCACCGATCGCGCCGCGGTCGACCTGATGGTCACGATGCCGGAGTCCATCGATGTGATCATTCCACGCGGCGGCAAGGGCCTGATCGAGCGTATCAGTGCCTCGGCGCGGGTCCCGGTGATCAAGCACCTGCACGGCGTCTGCCATGTCTACGTCGACGACGAGGCCGATCCGCAGAAGGCCTTCAACGTGGCGCTGAACGCCAAGACCCAGCGCTACGGCACCTGCAACACGATGGAGACGCTGCTGGTCAACGAGACCATCGCCGAGGACTTCCTGCCCGGCCTGGCCGCGGCCTACTGGGACCGGGACGTGGAGCTGCGCGGCTGCGAGCAGACCTGCCGCATCCTCGGCAGCGACTGTGTCCCGGCAACGCCAGCCGACTGGGACGAGGAGTATCTGGCGCCGATCCTGTCGATCCGCCTGGTGTCCGACCTGGACGAGGCGATGGACCACATTGCACGCCACGGCTCGCTGCACACCGAGAGCATCGTCACGGAAAACTACAGCAATGCGCGCCGCTTCCTGCGCGAGGTCGACGCGAGCTCGGTCATGGTGAATGCCTCGACCCGCTTCGCCGACGGCTTCGAATATGGCCTGGGTGCCGAGATCGGCATCTCGACGGACAAGTTCCACGCCCGCGGGCCGGTCGGCCTGGAAGGCCTCACCTCGGTCAAATTCATCGTCCTGGGTGACGGTCATATCCGCCAGTAAGCCGGCACCGCACCGGCGCCGCGGCAGGTCTCCCGGCACCCCGGCCCGCCGCCGATGATCGGCGTCCTCGGCGGCACCTTCGACCCGGTCCACCACGGTCACCTGCGCATCGCCCTGGACGCCCTCGAGGCGCTAGGCCTGGCCCAGGTACGCCTGATCCCACTGGCCCATGCGGTACACCGCGACCAACCGGAGACGCCGGGCGAACTGCGCCTGGCGATGCTGCGAGCCGCGCTGGCCGGCCGCCGTGACCTGGTTGCCGACGACCGCGAGCTGCGCCGCGGCGGCCCGTCCTATATGGTCGACACCCTGAATTCGCTGCGCGCCGAATTTCCCCGCGACAGTCTTTGCCTGCTGGTCGGCGGCGACGCGTTCGACGGATTCGCCGACTGGCGCGACCCGCAGGGGATCCTCGCGATTGCCAACCTGGCGGTATTGCAGCGCCCTGGCTACCGGGAACCGGACGACCCGCGGGTCAGGGAACTGCTGGCGCGCCATCGCACCGAGACCCTGCAGCCCGCCGCTACAGGCCAGATCACCTGCGTGCCGGTGACCCAGCTCGACATAGCCGCGAGCGACATCCGCCGGCGCATCGCAGCCGGCCGCAGCGCAGATTTTCTGACCCCGCCCGCGGTGCTCGAACTGGTCGCGCGGCACGGCCTGTACCGGCGATCACAGCCGTGATCGCGACCCTCGCTCCGCCGGCTGGCGCAATTCGGAGGCAGGCACGGCAGCAAACATGGTTTATCATGCAGCTTCGCGGCTCATTTCGGACCCAGGAATGCAGGTAGAAGAACTCCTCGATCTCGTCGTCAAGACGCTTGAAGACATGAAGGCCCTCGACATCGTCACCCTCGATGTGCGTGGCAAGACCAGCATCACGGACTACTTCGTGATCGCCTCAGGCACCTCGGACCGGCATGTCAAGGCGAGCGCCGAGTCGGTCGCGTTTCAGGCCAAGCAGGCTGGCCAGCCCCCGATCGGCACCGAAGGTCTGCAGGAGGGCGAATGGGCGCTGATCGACCTGAATGGCGTCGTCGTCCACGTGATGCAGGCCAAGGTACGCGACTTCTACCAGCTTGAGCGTCTCTGGAGCCTCGATCCGGTGGCCGCGGAAAAGGTCAGCAGCGAGCGCGGTGCCAGCTAGTGCGGTGCGCCGCATTCAACGGCGCATAGCGTTACCGGCCTCGACAGTCACGGCGGGGTAACTTAGCCCAACGCATTGCACCGGGTGTGGCGCTGCCAGTTGCATTACGACTTGCGTGTAACGCTCACTAGGCGAGTTGCAGGACCGACCGCCCGTATAGGCCCCGACAATCAAGAACCAAAGCAAGTGACGCACTACACCAGGCCATGCCGCACCGGCCGCCGGGCGGCCGTGCCAGAAGCCCTGTCATGCAGATCCACCTGATCGCCGTCGGTGAGCGGATGCCCGCCTGGGTGCAGGCCGGCTACCAGGAGTATGCGAAGCGTCTGCCCGCCGAGTGCGCGCTGCGCCTGGTCGAGATCGCGGCCGGCCGACGCGGCAAGAACGCCGATATCCCGCGGATCATGCGCGACGAGACCGAGCGCCTGTTGGCCGTCGTGCCGAAGGGCGCCGGCGTTGTGGCGCTCGAGGTCGGCGGGCAGCGCTGGTCGACCGAGCAACTCGCCGTGCGGCTCGCGGACTGGATGCACCGCGGCCAGGACGTCGCGCTGCTGGTCGGCGGGCCGGATGGCCTGTCCGACGCCGCCAGGGCAGCCGCCGGTCAACTCTGGTCGCTGTCCCCGCTGACCCTGCCCCACCCGCTGGTCCGGATCCTGGTCGCCGAGCAGCTTTACCGGGCCTGGAGCATCCTGCGCAACCACCCCTATCACCGCGCCTGAACAGCCGGCGAGGCGCGCCGCGTTCGGTTATCGTATCCGCTACCCAGGTCCAGGGAACCCGCAACCGGCATGATCGTCCTTGCCTCGCAATCGCCGCGCCGCGCCGAGCTGCTGACCCAGGTCGGGATCGACTTTCGCGTGGCCCCGGCGGACATCGACGAGAGCGTGGGCGCCGATGAGCGGGCCGCCGACTACGTCGAACGCATCGCGGTCGCGAAGGCACGCGCGGTGCACCGGAAATTCCAGAACCACGCGGTGCTCGGCGCCGATACGGCCGTAGTGCTGGACCAACGGATCCTCGGCAAGCCCGCCGACCGCGACGACGGCATCCGCATGCTGTTGGCCCTGGCCGGTCGCACCCACGAGGTATTGACCGGGGTTGCGGTTGTGGCCGAGCGCGTTCACTACCGGCTGAGCCTCAGCCGGGTCAGCTTTCGCGACCTGGACCGGCACGAAGCAGAGTCCTACTGGGCGACCGGGGAACCGGCCGACAAGGCCGGCGGCTACGCCATTCAGGGGCTCGCGGCGGCCTTCGTCGAGCGTATCGAGGGCAGCTATTCAGGAATCATGGGGCTACCGCTTTTCGAGACCCTGGAACTCCTCAAACAGATCGGCATACGCCCTCGCTACCGCGTGTAGAATCGTTACATGAGTGAAGAGATCCTGATCAACGTCACCCCTCCTGAGACCCGAGTCGCGGTAATCGAGAACGGCGTTGTGCAGGAAATCATCATCGAGCGGACCGCCAAGCGCGGGCTGGTCGGCAACATCTACAAGGGCAAGGTCTGCCGCGTCCTGCCCGGCATGCAGGCCGCGTTCGTCGATGCCGGCCTGGAGCGGGCCGCGTTTCTGCATGCCTCGGATATCCAGGCCGGGACCGCGGACAAGCCGGGCCAGATCACCGACCTGGTGCGCGAGGGTGGCGAGGTGATCGTGCAGGTCGTGAAGGACCCGCTCGGCACCAAGGGCGCCCGCCTGACAACCAACATCTCGATCCCGTCGCGCTACATGGTGTTCATGCCCAACGTCGCCAATGTCGGCGTATCGCAGAAGATCGAGGACGAGGCGGAGCGGAGCCGCCTGCGCGACATACTGACCCGTTTCGCCGAGGCCAGTCAGGTCAGCGCCGGCTTCATCGCCAGAACCGCGGCCGAGGGCGTCTCCGAGGAGGCCTTGAACAGCGACATGCGGTTCCTGGTACGCCTGTGGAACTCGATCAGGGAGCGCGCGGTGGCCGCGGCCGGCCGGCAGCTGGTCCACGAGGATCTGCCGCTGGCGCTGCGCGCGCTGCGCGACCTGATCAACCCGGAGGTCGAAAAGGTACGCGTGGACTCGCGCTCGACCTGGGAAAAGGCCCAGCAGTTCGCCGCCAAGTACATCCCTGACCAGCGCTGCACGATCGAGTACTACCCCGGCGAACGGCCGATATTCGACCTGTACGGCGTCGAGGACGAGATCCAGAAGGCGCTCGACCGCAAGGTCGATCTCAAGTCCGGCGGCCACTTGGTCATTGATCAGACCGAGGCGATGACCACGATCGACGTCAACACCGGCGCCTTCGTCGGGCATCGCAATCTCGAGGAGACCATCTTCAAGACCAACCTCGAGGCCGCCCAGGCGATCTGCCGGCAGCTGCGCCTGCGCAACCTCGGCGGCATCATCATCATCGATTTCATCGATATGACCGAGGAGGATCACAAGCGCCAGGTGATGCGGGCATTGGAGCGCTGCCTGGCACGCGACCACGCGAAGACGCATATCTCGGAGGTCTCGACCCTCGGCCTGGTCGAGATGACACGCAAGCGCACACGCGAATCCCTGGAACATGTGCTGTGCCAGAGCTGTCCCACTTGCAGCGGCCGCGGCACACTGAAGACGGCGGAGACGGTGTGCTTCGACATCTTTCGGGACATTCTGCGCGAATGGCGCCAGTTCGATGTCGAGCAGCTGCTGGTGCTCGCCTCGCAGGACGTCGTGGATCGCCTGCTCGACGAGGAATCGCAGAACCTGGCGGAACTCGAACAGTTCATCGGCCGCCCGATCAAGTTGCAGGCAGAGGCCTTGTACAACCAGGAACAATATGACGTGGTGCTGATTTAGCCGCCGACGCGGGCGCCGGCCACGCCCTCCGGATCACGTCAGGGAACCGCTTTGCGTACCCTCAACAAGCTACTGACCGGTATCGTGATCCTGTGGGGCCTGCTGGCCATCCTGGTGCGCGCCGCCACGCCGCTCATCGCCGACTACCGTGAGCAGATCGCGGCAGCCGCGGCGATGCAGCTCGGCGTCCCGGTCACGATCGGCGCACTGCACAGCCGCTGGTACGGACTGCGACCACTGCTCGAGTTTGATGACGTCACGATCGGCGGGGCCGACCGGCCGCTGCGGGTCGACCGGGTCTCGGTCGACCTCGCCGCACAGGACCTGTTGCTCGGCTCACTGCGCGATGCGCTGCGGGTCACTATCGACGGGATGCGACTGACCCTGGTCCGCGAACCCAGCGGCCAATTGCACCTCGACGGCGTCGGCCCGCTCGCGTCCGCGCACGCTGCCGACCGCGCAGCGCTGGCGCTGGTGCTGCCCAAGCGCGTGCGCCTGGTGAATACCCGGGTGGTCTGGGTCGATCGCAAGACCGGCACACCGCCGGTGCCGTTCGATCACGTGGCGGCGTCGTTCCGACGCGAGGGCGAACGCCTGAATCTGCGCGCGAGCCTGCACAACGTGTCAGGGACGGTGGAACTGGCCGCCAAGTTGAACGGTTTCGTGACCACCACCGAGTGGAGCGGCGATACCTATCTGCGCATCGACAACCTGGATGTCGCCCGGCTGTTCGCGCCGTATCTGCCGGCGGGCTACGGGGTGCACGGCTTCGGCCTCGATCTGCAGTCGTGGAGCCATTGGCAGAACGCTGCACCGTTGCGTTCCCAGGGCCGCTTCCAACTGCGCAATCTGGACCTGCGGCCACTGACGCCAGGCTCGGTCGCGCTTCAGGTCGCACAGGCCGGCGCCCGGTTCACGCTCTGGCGTGAGGCCGGTGGGCTGCGCCTTGGGCTGAAGGGCCTGCAATTCGAGATGGACGGCCACCAATGGCCGGGCGGCGATCTGGCGCTGGCGCTCTCCCCGCAGGCAGACGGCGGGACCCGCATCAGCGCCGCGGCAGATTATCTGCGTATCGAGGACGTGGTAAATATCCTGCAGGTGCGCATGCCCTGGCCTGCGCTGCAGGAACCCCTGGAGCATCTCGCGCCACACGGCGAGATCCGTGACCTGCGGCTACAGGCAGACCTGTCGCCCGACAGGTTCGACTGGCGGGGTACGGCGCGTTTCATCGATCTAGGCAGCGCGCCGTTCGGCAGGTTCCCCGGCATCGACAAGGTGAGCGGCGAATTACACGGTCAGCAGGATCACCTGCTGGTTCGTCTGAACAGCCGCGACGCCGCGCTGCGGTTCGCCACGCTGTTCCGCGATCCGCTGGAATTGCAGAGACTGCGTGGGCGCGTCGACGTCGTCAAAAGTGATACCGGCTGGCAGGTGCACAGCGAGGAATTGCTCGCCGTTAGCCCGCATATCACGACGCGCACCCGGCTCGACTTCAGTTATGTCCCGGGCCAGTCGCCGTTCCTCGACCTGCAGACCGACTTCAGGGACGGCGATGCCGCCTTCGCCAAGCGCTATTACCCGACCGGCATCATGAACGCAGGACTGGTGGCGTGGCTCGACCGTGCCATCCAGTCCGGTCGCGTCACGCAGGGCGCGGCACTGGTGCGAGGGCCGCTCAGCGACTTCCCGTTCGAAAACAGCCGCGACGGCACCTTCCAGGTGGTGTTCGATACCAGCGAGCTGTCGCTCGACTACCTCGAGGGCTGGCCACCGATCGAGGGCCTCGGCGCCCACGTCAGGTTCCACGGCAATCAGCTGGAGATCGATGCGCATGCCGGGCGGATCCTCGACAGCCAGCTGGTCGAGACCAGCGCCCACATCGATAGCCTGCGTCCAGGGAGCGGGATCGACATCCGCGGCCGGGTCGTGGGCCCGCTCAATGACAATCTGCGTGTGCTGGGCGAGCCCGCGCTGCGCGAACGCTTCGGTCGCTTCGCCGAGACCCTGCGCGGCGAGGGGCGGAGCGAACTGACCCTGGATTTCAGCCTGCCGCTGGCCGGCCATGGCACGCAGTCACTGAACGGCGCACTGCGTCTTGCCGATGCAACGCTTTCGCTGCCGGCATGGGATTTCGACATGGCCGACATCAAGGGCCAGCTGAACTTCACGCTCGATGGCCTCAGCGCCGAGGGCATCACGGCCCGCGCGCTGGGCGCACCGCTCGTGCTCGACGTGCAACCGCTGGCCAGCGGTGCGACCCGGGTGCGGGCACGTGCACGGCTCGCTATCACCGACATGGCGCGCCAGGTCCCGGCACTGCCGCTGCAGTTTGCGCAGGGGAAGGCGGTTTTCGCGGTCGATCTGGACGTCCCGCCGGCACGCGCGCCAAAGGACAGCCCGATCGTACTCAGCGTCGACAGCGACCTGAAGGGCATCGCGATCGACCTGCCACCGCCGTTTGCCAAGCCCTCCGAAGCGGCGCGCCAGCTGACCGTCCGGCTGCCGCTGGGCGGCCATGCAACTGCCGGCAGCCTGAATTATGCAGACCAGCTCGCGGCGCAATTCAGTGGCGACGGGGCGCGGGTAGATGTCTCTCTCGGCGGTCCGGCGAAACTGCGCGCGGAACCCGGCATCCGCGTGGGCGGATCGCTGCAGGAACTCGACCTGGCCGCGTGGAGCGACGTCCTTGCGACACTGCCAGCCGGCGGCGCTGCTGCATCGCCGCTGCACCTCGACCTGCAGATTGCCGAGGTGCTGGCCTACGGCCACAGGATCGAACAGCTGCAGCTCAAAGCGAGCCGCAACGGCGGGCTCTGGCGGGGCAGCATCGCCGCCGCCGATCTCTCCGGGCGCTTCAGCGCTGCGCAGAAGCTGACCAGCGCGCCGCTGCAGATCGACCTTGAGCGCCTGTACCTGGCGTTGCCAGACGCCGATCGCGACGAGCACGCGTCGACAACGCCCGACCCGCGCAGCGGCCCGGATCCCGCAGAGTTTCCGGACCTCGCCATCAAGGTCGCCGACCTGCGCATCGGCGAGGCGCGTCTTGGCCAGCTGGGTCTGCGTGCCCAACATGCGCCGCAAGGCCTGAGCATCACCGAGCTGTCGCTGAGCGACGGGCAACTGGAGCTTGCCGGGAACGGCTACTGGGCACGCGATGGCGCGGGCTTCCGTACCGACCTGCAGGGCCAGGCCGAGAGCAAGGGGCTCGGCGACCTGCTGGTCGGTCTGGGATATTCACGCCAGGTCGAGGAGGCCCCCGGAAAGCTGCAATTCCAACTGCAGTGGCCCGGCAGCCCGGCACAGTTTCACCGCACCACGCTGCTCGGCAAGGTCGAGCTGGACCTCGGCGCCGGGCGGCTGCTGGAACTGGATCCAGGCGTTACCCGCGTGGTCGGCCTGCTCAACCTGAACGCGCTGACCCGCCGGCTGCGCCTGGACTTCAGCGACTTTTACAAGAAAGGCTATAGCTTCGACAGCATCAAGGGGGCCTTCAGCTTTGGCGGCGGCCGGGCGAGCACCGAAGACCTGACGGTACTCGGGCCCACCGGCCGTATCGAGGTCAAGGGCTCGGCAGACCTGCGTGCCGAGACGCTGGAGCAGAAGGTCACGGTAACCCCGAACATAGACGCAACCCTGCCGATCGCCGGTACGCTGGCCGGCGGCCCGGTCGCCGGGATCGCGGTGCTGATCGCGCAAAAGGTGATGACCAAGCAGGTCGAAAAACTCAACCGCTTCGAGTACAGCCTGAGCGGGCCATGGGCCGACCCGGAAATCAAACAGCTGGGGACCGGCGGGACCCTGTCGAAGATCATCCAGCAGTTCCAGCGCAACGACAGGCAGGCCAGCGAGTCGCCCGCAGCGGAGCAAACGGCTGCGTCTCAACCCCCACCACCGGCGCAGCAGGAGGAAACTCACCCCGACCCGACCGCGCCGCCGGCCGAACCGGGCCCGACAGCCGCAGACGACACACAGGACCGG
The DNA here is from genome assembly GCA_022340805.1 of Chromatiaceae bacterium. Classification (GTDB taxonomy): domain Bacteria; phylum Pseudomonadota; class Gammaproteobacteria; order Chromatiales; family Chromatiaceae; genus Thiosocius. The sequence goes on along the minus strand of JAJDNF010000050.1, from coordinate 4,933 downwards.
CAGGCGGCCGACAAATCCGGGCCATTGCGCAGACTGCTCAACATCTTCAGACAGGGCGAACCACAGGCGAACAAGGTTCCAGGGTCCAAGGAATGAACCGGCAGGCGACCCGAGGTTCCCGCTTTTTTTGCCGTGCAATAACCCTTTGCCCCGGTTACACCGCAGGCATTAGAGTTGGGCCTTGGTTGAGTGCTCCTTACACGACATGAGTAATCCGAAGAAGAAAGTTGCCGCCATCCAGATGGCCTCCGGCAGCAACGTCAGTGCAAATCTGCTCGAGACCCGGCGCCTGGCCGAGGCCGCGGCGAAGCAGGGCGCCGAGCTGATCGTGCTGCCGGAGAATTTTGCCTTCATGGGTCGCAGCTGCAGGGATGCAAACGCGCTGCGCGAGTCGGCTGGCGACGGCCCGCTGCAGTCCTTTCTGTCGCAGCTCGCGAGCCGCCTGGGCATCTGGGTCGTCGGCGGCACCATCCCGCTCGAGGCCGAGCATGCCGCCAAGTGGCGCGCCGCCTGCACCGTGTACGACGAACGCGGGCGCCAGGTGGCCCGCTACGACAAGCAACATCTGTTCGACGTGAACCTGGTGGAGAGCGACGAGCAGTTCGTCGAATCCGAGAGCATCGAGCCCGGCAGCCAGGTCGTGGTGATCGACAGTCCGGTCGGCCGACTCGGCATCTCGGTGTGTTACGATTTGCGCTTCCCCGAACTGTATCGGGCGATGGTCGACCGCGGCGTGGAGGTCATCGCGCTGCCCGCGGCCTTCACCGCGATAACCGGACGCGCCCACTGGGAGACCCTGGTGAGGGCACGCGCGATCGAGAACCTCTGTTACGTGATGGCGGCTGCGCAGGGCGGTTTTCACGTCGCCAGCCGCGAGACCCATGGGCACAGCATGATCGTCGATCCCTGGGGCACCAAGCTCGCGCTGCGCGAGCGCGGCAATGGCTGCGTGCTTGCCGAGATCGATCCCGACTTCCAACACACCACGCGGCGCAACTTCCCCTGCCTGGATCACCGCCGTTTGCATTGCCGCTGACCGCGGGACCGGTTGCCCGGTACAGGAGTACGCTTCCATGTCGCAGAGCATAGCCATTGCGCGCGAGACCCTACTCGACACGCCGGGCCTTGACGAGACCCAACTCGAGCGGGTGATGGATCGCCTGTTGAGCCGCCAGGTCGATTCCGCGGATATCTTTTTCCAGTATGGCCGGCTCGAGTCCTGGGTACTGGAGGACGGCATCATCAAAGAAGGCAGTCACAGCATCGAACAGGGTGCCGGCCTGCGCGCGATCAGTGGTGAAAAGACCGGCTTTGCCTATACCGACAGCCTGGAGCTGTCGCGCCTGCTGGACGCCGCCAGCGCCGCCCGCGCGATCGCCCGGGCCGGCCAGCACGGTGCCCGCTCCATCCCTGCGCGTGCTGCGCCAGCCGCCCTGTACGCACCGATCAATCCGCTCGACTCACTGGGCGAGGTGCAGAAACTCGACCTGATGCGGCGCACCGATGGCGCGGCGCGTGCCGCCGACCCGCGCGTGCAGCAGGTCATCGTCAGCCTGGTTGCCGCCCATGACGTCGTGCTGGTGATGGACAACAGCGGCCAGATCAGTGGTGACGTGCGACCGCTGGTGCGCATGAACGTCCAGGTGATCGTCGAGCACAACGGCAAGCGCGAACAGGGCAGCGCCGGCGGCGGCGCACGCCAGGCGCTGGATTTCTTCCTGCACGACGATCGCGCGCTGGGCTATGCCCGCGAGGCGGTGCGCCAGGCCCTGGTCAACCTGGAGGCGGTCGCCGCCCCGGCCGGCATGCTGCCGGTGGTGCTCGGCCCCGGCTGGCCGGGCGTGCTGCTGCACGAGGCCGTCGGCCATGGCCTCGAGGGCGACTTCAACCGCAAGGGCACCTCGGCCTTCTCCGGGCGCATCGGCGAGAAGGTGGCTTCGGAGCTGTGCACCGTGGTCGACGACGGCACCATCCCCGGGCGGCGCGGCTCGCTGACGGTCGACGACGAGGGCACGCCGTCGGGCAACAACATCCTGATCGAGAAAGGCGTCCTCAAGGGCTACATGCAGGACAAGATGAACGCGAACCTGATGGGCGTGGCACCGACCGGCAACGGCCGACGCGAGTCGTACGCACACCTGCCGATGCCGCGCATGACCAACACGTACATGCTGCCGGGCCAGCACAAGCCCGAGGAGATCATCGCGTCGGTCAAGCACGGCCTGTACGCGGTCAACTTCGGCGGCGGCCAGGTGGACATCACCTCGGGCAAGTTCGTGTTCTCGGCCAACGAGGCCTACCTGATCGAGAACGGCAGGGTGACCCGGCCGGTCAAGGGCGCGACCCTGATCGGCAACGGCCCCGAGGTGATGACGCGGATCAGCATGGTCGGCGACGACCTGGCCCTCGACAGCGGCGTCGGAACCTGCGGCAAAGAGGGCCAGAGCGTGCCGGTCGGCGTCGGCCAACCCACCCTGAAGATCGATCAACTCACCGTCGGCGGCACCGCCGCCTGAAGCACCGACAACGCATGAAGCAAGCAGAACAGATTACAAGGCTCGAGCAGGTGGTCGAAGACCTGCTGCTCGAGGCCCGCCGCCAGGGCGCCGACGCGGCCGAGGCAGGGGTCTCTGCGCAGACCGGCCTGTCGGTGACCGTGCGCCTCGGCGAGACCGAGACCATCGAACACACCAGCGACAACGGCCTTGGCATCACGGTCTATTTCGGCCATCGCAAGGGTTCGGCCAACACCACCGACCTGCGCCCCGAGGCTATCCGCGAGAGCGTCGCGGCCGCATGCCGCATCGCCAGATACACCTCGGAAGACCCGGCAGCCGGGCTGGCCGATGCCGAACTGATGGCGCGCGACGTGCCCGACCTGGATCTCTATCACCCCTGGGAACTGGGTGTCGACGAGGCCGCATCGATCGCGCTGGCATGCGAAGACGCCGCGCGCAACTTCGACCCACGCATCAGCAACTCCGAGGGTGCGACCCTGTATACCCAGCGCTCCAGCTTCATCTACGGCAACAGCCATGGCTTCGTCGGTGGCTATCCGACCACGCGCCACAGCCTGAGCTGTGCGGTGATCGCCCAGGACGGCGAGGACATGCAGCGCGACTACTGGTACGACAGCGGCCGCCTGCCGGGCGAGCTGGCCGACCCGGCGTCGATCGGCCGCACGGCCGCGGAGCGCACGCTCGCCCGGCTAAACGGGCGCAGGTTCGGCACCCGCGAGTGTCCGGTGCTGTTCCGTGCCGACATCGCACCGAGCCTGCTGCGCAGCCTGTTCGGGGCGATCCGCGGCCACGCGGTGTACCGCAAATCGACCTTCCTGCTCGACCAGGTGGGGGCACAGATTTTTCCGGACTGGGTGACCATCAGCGAGGACCCGCTGCGCCCACGCGGGCAGGCCAGCGCCCCGTTCGACAACGAGGGCGTGGCAACACGCTATCGCGAGCTGGTCAGCGGCGGCGTTCTGCAGGGCTACCTGCTCGATAGCTACGCGGCGCGCAAGCTCGGCATGCAGAGCACCGCCAGCGCGGGCGGTGTGCGCAACGCCAGCATCGGCAGCAGCGGCCAGTCGTTCGAGGAGCTGCTGCGCACGATGGGCCGGGGCGTGCTGGTAACCGAACTGATGGGCCAGGGCACCAACATGGTCACTGGCGACTACTCGCGCGGCGCCGCGGGCTTCTGGGTCGAGGGTGGGGAGATCCGCTACCCGATCGAAGAGATCACCGTGGCCGGCAACCTTGCCGACATGTATCGGCAGCTGGTCGCAGTCGGCACCGACAGCGACATCCCGGGCAGCATCAGGACCGGCTCCTGGCTGTTCGAGAGGATGACGGTCGGTGGCGATTGAGCGGCGGCGCCGGACCACAACCCCGACCGAAGCCCCTGGAGGTATCGATGCGTATCCTGCACACCATGTTGCGAACCGGCAATCTGGACCGTTCAATCGACTTCTACACCGCGGTGCTCGGCATGCGCCTGCTGCGCCAGAAGGACTACCCGGACGGCAAGTTCACGCTCGCCTTCCTCGGTTATGGAGACGAGTCCGACAACACCGTGATCGAACTGACCTACAACTGGGGCGTCGAGCGGTATGACCTGGGCAGCGGTTATGGCCACATTGCGATCGAGGTCGACGACGTCTACCAGGCGACCGATGCGATCAGGGAGCGCGGCGGCAAGATCCTGCGTGAGGCCGGCCCGATGAATGCCGGCACCACCATCATCGCTTTCGTCGAGGACCCGGACGGCTACCCGATCGAGCTGATCGGCCGCAAGCCGCATTGAAACACACCACGCATCCCGGACCGGACCCGGAATCGCGAGCGGAGTAACCATGAACAGCAAGCTGATGATCCTGCCCGCTGCAGACAAGTCGAAGATCCGCCTGGTGCGGATTCCACCCGATTACCAGGACCAGGAGGTGTTCCGCCATGTCACCGGCCTGATCGCGCAGGTCGAAGAGCAGGATCCGGACTGCACCTGGGAGGACGTGCTCGCGATGCTCGAGGACCGCGGCTTCGAACCTGTCGATTTCCAGCTGGGGCCGTCGCTCGATTAAAGAAAGCAGGGGGCCACGGCACCCTGCTTCGCGGACCCGAACCGGTGTGGCGGCCGATTAGCGCCGCGCGGCCTTCTTCTTGGCCTTCGCCGGGGTCTTGTTGGCTGCGGTCTTCTTGGCCACGGCCTTCTTGGCCGCGGTCTTCTTGGCCACGGCCTTCTTGGCTGCGGTCTTCTTGGCCACAGTCTTCTTGGCCACGGCCTTCTTGGCTGCGGTCTTCTTGGCCACGGCCTTCTTGGCCACAGTCTTCTTGGCCACGGCCTTCTTGGCCACAGCCTTCTTGGCCACAGCCTTCTTGGCTGCGGTCTTCTTGGCCACGGCCTTCTTGGCTGCGGCCTTCTTGGCTGCGGCCTTCTTGGC
>JAJDNF010000046.1 GCA_022340805.1 Chromatiaceae bacterium | reverse complement strand
GGGCTCAGGCCGCGCTGGACTTTGCATTTGTGCCGATCCCCCTCAAACCATAGCTTCGGCTATGCTTTTTCGGCCGATCAGCCCAACTGCTTTGCCCATCACACCCTGATTCCCAAACCCTTCATGCAATTTGCAGGCTAGTCAGCAGCGTCCGCGTTCTGCGCGATGAGCGCCCGGGAATGCGCTGACAGCTCGTCCAGCCACTGCGCGGTCCTGGCGGGAGAGCCGCTGAACAGGTCGCGGTCCAGATTGTCCAGTAGTTGGCGCAGTCGGGCGTCGCCGAACAGGCCCAGGGTGCCCTTCAGGTCGTGCATTGCCTTTAGCAGACCGGCCTCGTCATGCGCCGCGCTGGTCTCACGCACCCTGTCAACCAAACGGCCGAGTTCGACCGCATACTGCTGCTGCAGTTCGAGCGGCAGAGTCGATGGGCCAGCCTGCGGGAGGGACAGGGCGACATGCGCCGGGCCTTGCGGTTCGCGCAGCGCGGCAAGGCGTCGGAGCAGCTGGTCCGCATCGATCGGCTTGAGCAGCCAGTCATCGAACGCAGCGGCGTCATTTTCCCCGCGCCTGAAGACATCGGCGGTCAGCGCGAAGATCGGCGGCGACTCGGCGCCGAGGGCGGCGCGAATCCGTGTGGCCGCAGCGGCCCCGTCGAGTTCCGGCATGTGCAGGTCCATCAGGATGACGTCGTAGGCCGCGCTTTCTGCTGCGCTCACCGCGGCCAGTCCGGTCACCGCCTCATCGACCGTCGCGCCCTGGTCTTCGAGAAGGTGGCGCAGCAGCAGGCGATTGAACTCGTTGTCCTCGGCGACCAGCACCTGCATGCCGAGAAGTGCACGCGGCCCACTCGAGGGCGTCGGTTGTTGCTGCTGCGATCCCGACGCGGCGAGATGCTCCTCGAGCAGGCGCCGCAGCGTGGCGCGTCGGATCGGCTTGGTCGCCCATTCGAGCGGTATCGCGTCACGCACCTGGTCCGGCGGTGTCCAGGTCTCGGAGCCGGGCAGCAGCAGGATGTACCCACGGTAATGCCGGCGGATGTCAGCGACATAGCGCTCAACGAGGTCGGCGCGGCGTTCCGGGCCGGAAAGGCCGACGATCAAAGCACAGAAGGTGCCATTGGTGGCGGCATCCTGAACCATCTCTGACACACGTTTCCAACTGCCGGTGTTGAACACCTGGATGCCCCAGGCAGCCAGGATGCTGCGCAGGCTGCGCCGCACGAATGGATTGCTGTCGTATACCAGGATCCGCCTGCCAGCCAATGGGCCGGCAAGCTCGATCGGCGCCGATGCGCCCTGCTCGGGGCAGGGCAGGCGGAACCAGAACCTCGACCCCTGGCCCTTGCTGCTGTGGATCCCGATCGAGCCGCCCATGAGTTCGACCAGGCGCCGGGCAATCGACAGGCCCAGGCCGGTCCCACCGAAGCGCCGGGTGACCGAGCTGTCGCCCTGGGCAAAGGCGGCAAAGACGCGGTTTTGCTCTTCGGGGTCGAGTCCGATACCGGTATCCGTGACCGAAATCTCGATGTCGTCATCGCCGTATTCGTTGGCGACGCGTGAGGCCTCGACCACGACCTGACCCTCGGGTGTGAATTTTATTGCGTTGTTGACCAGATTGACGATGACCTGTGACAGTCGGCTTGGGTCACCGTAGACGTGTTCCGGCAGGTCGCTGTGCAACAGCAGGATCAGTTCGAGATCCTTCTCGCCGGCTGTCGGCCCGAGCATCGCGACCGCGTCTTCGAGTACGTCGGCCAGGTCGAACTGCAGCGACTCCAGTTGCTCGGCGCCTGCGTCGAGCCGAATGAACTGCAGGATGTCATTGATGACATACAGCAATTGTTCCGCGGCGTGCTGGATGACGCGAATGTGCTCCTCGTTGGAGCGCTCCGAACTGTCTGTCTGCAACAGTCGCGTGAAGCCGACCACTGCGTTGAGCGGGGTACGGATCTCATGACTCATCCGCGCCAGGAACTCGGTGCGTTCCTGGCCGGCGCTGATCGCCAGCTGTCGCGCCCCTTCGAGTTCCCGGTTGCGGGTCTCCAGTTCCTCCACCGTTTGGCGCAGGGCCTCGGTGGCCTGTTCGACCCTGAGACGTAGCACCTGTTGGGATTTCTCCAGCGCCTCGGCCATCTGGTTGACGCCCTGCTCCAGATCACCGATCTCGCCGCCGGCGCGCACTTTGACGCGCGCTGCAAGGTTGCCCGACTGCAACTGACGCACCGCACCCAGCAGCCGCATGATCGGCGTGGTGATGCTGTTGCCGATCAACAATGCCAGCAGAATGCTGCCGGCAAGGCCTGCCATTGTGATCAGCGTGGTGTCGCGCATTATTCTGGCGCGATGGGTGTCCAGTTGGGTACGTTCGATCTCGATGATCGCGAACCCCAGCAGCTGGTCCCGGGTGGTGCCCGGCGGATCGAATTCGTCATGGAAATCGGTCATGTTGACCTGTTCCACGCGGATCGGCGCGTGATAGACGCTCGGTGGGAGGGCGTGGCTGCGCTCGAGTGCGACCACGATCGCGCGCTTCTTCGAGTCGTCCGGTCCCTTGCCTTGAGTGATCAGCGCGCCTCGTCGAGGGTCCCAAATCGCGGTCCAGCGCACCTCGGGCTCATTCGCAACACGCACCAGGGTGTCGTTTAGCAGTGGCACGTTTTGGCTGAACAGGCTGAATTCACTGGCCAGGGCGAGATTGCGCGCGATCAGCGCCCCGCGCTCGGCAAGATTCCGCTCGGCATCCTCCAGCCGGCTGCTGGCCAGGTTGTAGCCGAGCAGCACCACGGCAACCGCGACCGGCAGCATGGCCAGAATGAGGACCCGGCCGCGAACGCCAAGCGACTGCAGGAAACCCCGGCGCGTCATCTTGGGTCTCCCAAGACGCCGCGCACCTTGTTTGTGAGCTCCGTCTCGGACGGTGGTGTGAATCCGAGCTGTCCTGCTACCGGGCTATTCAGCCCAACGTGGTAGTAACGCGGATAGAAGGTCCCGTTGGGAGGCGTCCCGGTGCGCAACCAATCCCTGACCAACTCAGCAGCGTGATCCGCAATCTGTTCCGGGGTCGAGAACACCGCCGCAAGCGCACCGGCCTTGAGCAGTGCGTAGGAGAAGCCGATGATTGGCCTGTGTTGTTGGACGGCCAGGTACAGCAGCCATTTTGTCGTGGCCGGCTTGTAGGCGGTGCGGTCGAAGGTTGCAATGATCACGTCGCTGGGACCGATTACCTGGCGTATCGCGTCGGCCGGGTCATCGCCATCTTCGATGGTGACGATATTCAGACTGAACCCGAAGGGCCGTGCGGTTTCGCTGATGGTCTCCGATGTTGCTGCTTGTGTGTCTGCGCGCAGTATCCCGGCAGTCTTCGCGGTCGGCAGCAGCAGGTGCGCGAGTGCGAATTGTCGCGCTATCGGCTGGTCCAGGAAGATGGCTGCCCGCGGGGGTGATGCCGCATTTTCGAGCTGCAGGTAGGCCGCGCGCGGCAGAAATATATTCAATACGGGCGCCGCTGTGGCTTGCTGGCTCAGCCGCCAGGCGGCACGGGCACCGATGGTAATGATGAGATCCGGGGGCATGGATTCGGCCGTGGCACGGTCGAATTGCGCAACATCGCGACTTTCGATCCTCGGAGCTAGGCCATTGGCACTATCTTCGTGCATGGCCTCGCGGAAATGTTTCAAAACGCTCTGATGAGCGGGTTTGCTCTTGTCGAGGACGACGAGAACGGATTGGGTTCCGGAGGCGGGTGCGGCTGACAGCCAGACCACCAGCACCCACAGGCAAAGGGTGAAATGGCGACGAGAGAAGCCGTGCTGTCGTTGCTTGGCGCTCACGACGAGTCCACCTGGCCTGGCAGGAAGATGCTCAACTTTCCACCGGCGAGGATTTGGGGGCTGCTGCCATCGGTAAGCCTGCTCAGCAGCAACTAGTCGAATTGGAGGCTCAGCTGCAAATAGCCGCGCCGATCGAAAACATTGCCGGTACCGCTATCTTCCGGGGTCCGAAACTCATTGTATTCGTCGCCTGTCAGGTTCTGGACGATCAAGGCAAGCTGGCCCGCATTGCCTCCGAATCCGAAGTCGCGCACCAGTTTCAGGTCGAGACGGGTGTACTCGTCCACAAAGCTGCCGGCGCCGCGCCAGTCCACCTCGCTCATGTGATACAGCGCTACGCTGCCACTCCATTGCGGCTTGAAGCGGTGGCTGAGCAACAGCGAGAGGGTGTGACGCGGTACCGAATCGTCGTCCAGTGGCGTGTATCGTGTGATATTGCCGTCGGCGTCAGCTCTGCTCGCAAATTTGCCGTTCAGCTTGGCCCAGGAGTACGCGCCTAGAAGTCGGGTGTCACGTGTTGGGCGATAATCCAGCTGGACCTCGAATCCCTTCGTATCCCAACCTCCGCCTTCGTCGGTCCAGAGAAACGGCCCAGGTGTCCTGGGGGCGACTCCGGAGTCATCCAGTTGCTCGCGGAACAGTCGCAGGTCCAGCAGCAACCCCAGCTCGTTCCACCGTTCCATGTAGCCAATCTCGTAGGCGGTTACCCGCTCCGGCGTGAAGTCATCGTAGAGATCGCTGACGACCAGCGGATAATTCGGGACGCCGGGAACCGCGGGAGTGGGCACCAGTTCATGGTTCATGTAGCGCGAAAGCAGCGAGAATACGCGGTAGCTGCGGCTGGCACTGGCACGGAAGCTCCTGCTGTCCGAGGCGAGCCAATTGGCGGCGATCCGTGGCGATGTCTCCGTTCCGTAGGACTCGTGCTTCTCTGACAAGACGTCCAGGCTCAACGCAACTTCATCAACAGGCTGCCACTCGAGGCTGCCGAACAGACGCCCGCTGTATTTCCCGACCGGGCTCCTCTCACCGACCAACAGATCCGAAGATATCCTGTCGTAGCGGCCACCCAGGCCCCACGCAACGCGCCAGCCGTCTAACGGCGCCGGTTCGTGTTGAAACTCGAGGTCGTAGCGTTCGGACGTCGCTGTGTACCAGCCTACCTCCTCCGAGGTGCCGGCGGGGAAGGCCGGTGGAGCCGGCGGTGCCGAGTATGTTGGCCAGCCCGAGATGTCGAGCTGATAGCTGTCGTCGTGATGGTAGTAGTTGTGGTAGAGGTTGAGCCGATACCGGCTGCCCTCGGTTTCGGCCCGAGCCCAGGTGAGCTGCTGGTAGTTCGAGGCGATGTCGCGGTCACGGGGTTTGTTCCAGATATCATCCGTGACGCCGTCGGCGCCCAGCGTGCCGTTCGTCAGCCCCAGCTGGACGCTCAGGGTATCCGTGAGGTTGGCCTGGTAGTCGCCGCGAAAACGCAGGTCCGTGACCCGCCTTTCGTCATCCACATGGTCGAATCCGTCGTCCGCGCGGTACTGCGCGGTCAGTGAGGTGTCCCATTCGCCGAGTTTGCCGCCCCAGCGACCCATGACGTCCTGCGTGTCTTGCGACCCGACAGTGCCGCGCAGGTATTTGCCTGCCAACAGGAACGGTGCCCGGGTGACGATATTGATGCTGCCGAACACCGCGTTGCTGCCGAACGTCGGCGCGTTCGGCCCGCGGACCACCTCGATCCGTTCGATGTCCTCTATCGCGATGCCCAGGGCGCTCCACTCGACTGCCGAGACCGTGTTCAGGTACACGGAGCGCCCATCCACCATCACCTCCATGCGCCGGGGCCATTGGTCGCTGGCGCCGTGATAGCCAACGGCGAAAACCGAACCGGTGACATCGGCGACCTGCAAACCGGGAACCAGGCGCAGTAGGTCGGGGATATCGATTGCCGGTGAAGCCTCGATCGTCTCCCGATCGATGACGCTCACCGACATCCCAAGTTTCAACTGAGATTTCTCCAGACGAGCGGCCGAAGTGACTTTGGGGATGGGTGCGAAGTAGTCGTCTTCACTCGGCAGCGGCTCGCTTGCTGCGATTGACCACGTATGCGCGACTAGCAGCGCGCCGGCGGTCAATGCACGGAATCTTTGTCTCTGGTCCACCACGGCATCTCCTCCAGGGCGGTATTTACCTGCGCCTGTCTGGCGCACAGCCACGAACAACCGCGCGGGTTTACCGGTCGCGGTTGATGTCGAATCGTCGCTCACGCGCGGCGATCGCGGCCTGGGTGCGGTTGTCCACACCCAGGGTCCGCAGGATCGCCGCCACATGGATCTTCACGGTGTTGTCGGAAAGTTCCAGCTCGCGCGCGATCTGCTTGTTCGATTTGCCCTCGACCAGGCGCTCGAGCACCTCGCGCTGACGCGTGGTCAGGGCCGCGGAGGATGGCCGCTGGGAGGCGTCGGGGCCGGTCATCGGCGCGCGATTAAGCCCCTCGGGCGCACTCGGAGTCTTGAGCATGTCGGGCGGCAGGTAGATGCCGCCGGCAAGCACCAGACGCAGTGCCGACAACATGACCTCCGCGGTGGCCGATTTGCAGATGAAGCCGGCAGCCCCAATGTCGAGCGCCTTGCGCATCTTGAGCGGGTCGGCGGAGCCCGAGAGGATGACTACCGGTAGGTCGGGGTAACTGTTGCAGACCCGGGTGAGCAGACTGAATCCGTCGCTGCCCGGCATCACCAGGTCGAGCAGGGCGAGGTCGACAGCCTGGTTACGACCGAGGATATCAGCGACCTCGCCGGCGGTCGCGGCCTCGACAAACTCGACCGATGCCGTGAGGTCGGCCAGGGTGTGCTTGAGCCCTTCACGGACCAGTGCGTGATCGTCAGCCAGGAGTAGTAACAAATCTGGATTTCCTTATCTTGCCGTTGGTCACAACACGCCCTCCAGGCCCAAGCATAGTCCCCGCCAGCACTGAACCAAATGGCTCGCCGCCCATTTAGCCCGTTTTGCCTGCCCAAAGCATGCGGACTAGTCCCAGTGGGCTAGCCCGTCCGGGGGTGTCGATGGCCCTGCATGGACGGAGCCACGCCCGGGCTAGCCGTTGCGAGCGATACCGGTCGCGACTGCCGTGTCAGATCCTTAACAGCAAGGAAGCGACCGGGCCCACCGGTTGCGAGCGGATGGTCCGATGTTCATCTGCTCGAGCAAGCGCAGCGTGCAAGGAGTTTTCGATGACCAGACATATCTTTCGCCTCGGCATGGTGTTGGCGCTTTGGCTGGGACTGGCGCTGCCAGGCCTGGCCGCTGCCGCGGATGCGCGCCAGACCACGAGAGCGTGGCAGGAGCGCCGACTGTTCGAGCCCAGTGAAGGCCAGCTGGCGCAGGAGCAGCGCGGCCAGGTCTTCATCTACGACGGCCTGGATAGCGGCAAGGTGCAGCAGGCGATGGACGAGCAGTTCGATCGCATCGAGAACATGATGTTCACGCGTATCCATCATCTGCCGCCGACCGCTACCGGACCCGTGATGGTCGAGGACGACGGCTGCGACTGAGCCCGTTGCGCAGTGCTGTATCGCAGAAGATTTCTCGCGTGGTAGGGACTTGAGACTGGGCCGCGGTATGCCACACCGCGGCTGTTTTTTGCCCCCGCTCAGCGGCCGCTGTCTGTCATGCGCGCGAACGCCTCGCGCACCGCGACCGACTGGTCCGGTGAGCGCAGTGCCAGGCGCACCGGGCCGGCGAGATTGGGCAGGCTGAGCAGATCGCGGACGCAGTGTTGGAAGGCGGTCTGGCCGTGCTCGTTGCCGGCCAGACGGCGCAGGAAGGCGTCCAGCAGTGCTGGTTGGAGCAATACCTCCCAGGCGCGCCCGGAGATCGCGGCCAGGATCTCGATGTGGCCGCCGACCGGTTTGGCCAGCACCTCGCCGATCAGCGTGGCGACCTGCGCCTGTGCACTGCTCGCCGACAATCCGCGCAGCAACGCGGCCACCAGCCCGACGTCGGGCGCGGGTTCGCGCAGCGTCGCGCGCAGCCGATCCTGCAGCGCCTGGACCAGCGCTGTGCCAAGTGGGCGGCTCTCCAGGCAGTGGCACAGTGCGACCAGCGGTTCGCGCGGCAGTTGCGGGATCGCCGTGGTCAGCGGCTCATCGGTGGCGCGGCAGGCAACATCGGCAATCCCCTGGTAGCCGACGAAGCCCCACTGGTCCCAGCCGGATCGACCATGGAAGTAGTCCAGCGCATGTGCATAGAAGCGCGACGGTGGCAGCCCCAGGTCGACACTGAGCAACGCATGGAACAGGGCCATGCGGTCGTCGCGTGGGGTAAAGGCGTAGGGATTGTCGCTCAACGCAGCCCGCGGGTCGGTGTCCTGCGCCTGTGTGTGCGCGGATTCGAGCAGCAGGTTCAGCAGGTGGTCGCGCTCCGCCTGGACCAGTAGCCCCTGTTCGTCGAGGCCGAGGCGCAGGAACCAGATCACCGGCTCGGTCTGCACCCCAGCGGGCAGCTGCACCAGCGCGAACCAGGCCTTGTGCTGCATCGGCCGGGGATAGGGGGCGCTGGCCTGCTCGAACGCCAGGAACAGCTCGCGCCCCAGTGCGCCGACGCGTCGTCCGATGTCGAACGCGCGCACCTGCGCACCCGTGCCTTCGAGAAACTCGTACAGCGTGACTGCAGCCGTCACAGGCCTAACTCCGCCGGCCCCAACCAGCGCCACGCGCCACCCGCGAGCGGGGTTGCGGGCGACTCATTCGATCCAGTCGACCAGATGGTTCTCGAGTTCGTCTGCATCGTCTTCGCAGATGGTGCGGTCGCATACGCGCAGTCCGGCGCGCACGACGCTGTCCGGGTCACCGGATATCAGTGGGTGCCAGCGCGCCAGCTCGCGGCCCTCGGCAAGCACGCGGTACGCGCAGGTCCTGGGCAGCCAATACGGGTCCTGCAGCACCGCCGGTGTGATCGTGACGCAGTCGGGCACCCGAACCGAACGGTTGGCGTAATCCGTGCAGCGCCCGGTGCAGGTATCGAGAAGCCGGCAATGCACATTGGTGAAGTAGACCTCCTGCGTGTCTTCGTCTTCGAGACGGTAAAGGCAGCATTTGGCACAGCCGTCGCATAGCGACTCCCACTCCTCGCTGCTCATCTGGCCGAGGCTCTTGTGCTTCCAGAACGGGGGTGCGTGGCTTGACATCGGTCGCGATTGTGCTTGTTCTTAACTAATTAAGGAAATGTTTATGCACAGGGTGCAGGGCGGCGATATTTACCTGCCAAGTTGCCGATTGTTCACCAAGCTATACATTAGGTAGCGCCAGTAACATATTGTTTATAAATGAAATAATGCTTATTGTTCATTTTTTGGTCAATTTGATGTCCGCTACGTCAGTATGCGGGATAGAGGTGATTCTCTTCACCTTTCCCACAGAGTTTTCCACAGGCTGTGTGGAAAAAAAGCCCCGTTTCGCGTCAATTCAGACCGCCGTGATGGCCGGTCAGCAGCGCATCGATCTCGCCGATGATCGACACGATACGCGCGCCGGCCGGGCCGTCAGCGCCGTAGACCTCCTCGGCCATCGGCCGGATGGCGCAATCGGGCGGCAGGGGGAGTTGGCGGATCAGCAATTCGTGCAGCTTCGGCAGCAGGATCCACTGTAGCCACTGATCGAAGGTCAGGATGTCGACCGAGAACGGTTCCGTGCTGCACAGCGCCCCGGGCGGGGGCGGCAGCTCGTCCCACCGCCGCTGCGCCCGCAACTCGGTCTCGAGGCGCTGCAACAGCAGACTCAACTGATCTCGCACGGCACCTCCAGCAGTACGCCCGGTGCGGTTATCCTTGCATGCGGTTGCGGTGAAATCCACCGCGCAGCGGAGGTTGAAGAGCTTGCCCAGACAACGCAAACGGGTTGCACAGGACACGCGCAGTGGTGCGATACCGGCGGCCGATCTGGAACTGATAGAACGCTTCGCCGACGCGATCTGGATGGAACGCGGCCTGTCGAGGAATACGCTTGGCGCCTATCAGTCCGACCTGCGCCACTGCGCGCGTTGGCTGCACGCCGGTGGCGCGGGTCTGCTCCGCGCACGCCGCGACCAGCTGCTCGGCTACCTGGCGGCCGCGGTCGATGAGGCGGTGCGCCCGCGGACCAGCGCGCGCCGCCTGTCGAGCCTGCGCCAGTTTTACCAGTGGGCCCTGCGCGACCGGCTGGTCGTGGCCGATCCGACCGCCCAGATCGAGGCCCCGCGACTTGGCCGCCCGTTGCCCAAGTCGCTGAGCGAGCGCGAGGTCGAGGCCCTGCTCGATGCCCCGGATGTCGATTCGCCCGAGGGGCTGCGCGACCGCGCGATGCTCGAGGTGTTGTACGCGACCGGGCTGCGCGTGTCCGAGCTGGTCGGCCTGCAGCCGGATCAGCTGAGCGTGGCGCAGGGCCTGGTGCGCGTGACCGGCAAGGGCGGTAAGGAGCGCCTGGTGCCACTCGGTGACGAGGCGGTCGACTGGGTGCGGCGCTTCCTGGCCGGGGCCCGACCGCAGCTGCTCGACGGGCAGCCGTGCGATGCCCTGTTCCCCACGCGCCGCGGCGGTGGCATGACCCGCCAGGCGTTCTGGTACCGGGTCAAGAAGCACGCGCTGCAGGCCGGTGTTGGCCAGTCGCTGTCACCGCACACGCTGCGTCATGCCTTCGCCACGCACCTGGTCAATCATGGTGCCGACCTGCGGGTGGTCCAGCTGCTGCTTGGCCACAGCTCGCTGTCGACCACTCAGATCTATACCCACGTCGCGCGCGAGCGCCTGCAGGCACTGCATGCGCAGCATCATCCACGTGGCTGACGCGATGGCCGCGGGGCTGCGCCACTGCGTGCTGATTCTGTGGGCCGCCTGTGCGGCGGCTTATGCCGCCGATCCCACGCTCACTGCCGGCAGCCGCTTCGGCTTTCGCGCTGTGGTCGAGGGCGAGGCCTTCGAGGCGACCTTCGGCCGTTTCGCGGTGACGCCATCGCTGGGTGCGCAGCGCAGGCCGCTGGGGTTCGATGTCGAGGTCGACCTGCACGCGATTGACAGCGGCAACGCCGACCGCGACGCCGAGATGGCGACCAGCGCGTGGTTCGACGTCGCCCGTTATCCCAGTGCACGCTTTCGCGCCACGCGGGTCGAGGCAGTGCCGGCCGGCGGTTACCTGGCCCACGGCGACCTCAGCCTCAAGGGGGTGACCCGCCCGGTCACGGTGGCCTTCACCTGGCAGCCCGGGCCGCGGCAGATCGAGATGCGCGGCCAGGTCGAGCTGGACCGGCGCTGGTTTGGAGTCGGCGCCGATGAAGACAGCTCGGTGGCGGCCGGCGTGACGGTGTTTTTCGACCTGGCCTGGCTGGCGCAATGAGCAGCCGGCGCCGCCGTAGCCTGGCCGCCGCGACGCTGGCAATGGTACTGCTGGCCGGGTGCGCGCCCCGCCCGGACACCGGGCCGGCCGCCGACGCGCCGTCGGGCGGAGAAGCGCTGCCGCCGGCCTGGGTGACCGAGCCGGGGACACCTTATGCGCTTGACCCTGCGCGCAGCGCGATCAGTGTGCGTGTCTACCGGGCCGGGCGATTGGCCCACCTGGGGCACAATCACCTGGTCGAGGTGCGCGGCCTGCGTGGCGCGCTGCGCCGGCTGAATGGCGGCGGTGGTCTGGCGCAGCTGGGCTTCCGGGTCGACGAGATGCGCGTCGACGACCCGGCGGCACGGGCGCTGGCCGGCAGCGACTTCGCGCAGACGCCGGATGCGGCGGCCGTGACCGGGACGCGCGCCAACATGCTGGGCGAAAAGGTGCTGAACGCGGCGCGTTGGCCCGAGATACAGGTATCGGCGCGGATCGCGGACCTTGCCGCCGCGCAGCCGCTGGCCGATATCCAGGTCAGCCTGCACGGGGTCGGTCGCCGATATCAGACGCCGGTAAGGATCCAGGCATCGCCGGGACGGCTCAGCGTAACGGGATCGCTGTTCCTCAGGCAGAGCGATTTCGGCATGGCCCCGTTTTCGGTGCTTGGCGGTGCGCTGCAGGTCAGAGACGCCATCGAGGTGGATTTCCGGGTCGTCGGGCGCAACTCCGACGACCCCATGTGATAGCCTTGCTACGTTTTTTTATGGAGCCTGGCCATGCCGTCATTTGATGTCGTATCCGAGGTCGACCTGCAGGAGGTGCGCAACGCGACCGACCAGGCCAACCGCGAGGTCGGCACGCGTTTCGATTTCAAGGGCAGTGACGCCCACCTCGGTCTCGAAGGCGATGTGGTGACAATGCATGCGCAGAACGAGTTTCAGCTCGAGCAGATGATGGACATCCTGCAGCTGAAGCTGGTCAAGCGTTCTGTGGACATCGCTTGCCTGGATATCGCCAAGCCCGAGACCGCCAACAACAGGGCCCGCCAGGCGGTGACGATCCGTCAGGGTATCGATACCGATACGGCACGCAAGATCGTCAAGGACATCAAGGGCTCGAAGATCAAGGTACAGGCGCAGATCCAGGGCGAGCAGGTACGGGTCAGCGGCAAGAGCCGCGATGACCTGCAGGGCGCAATCGCGTTGCTCAGGAAGGCCGACTATGGCCTGCCGCTGCAATACATCAATTTCCGGGATTAATCGTTCAGCTATGAAAAGATTTACTTTTTTGCTTTGTTTTCTGCTGCTCGCGGCCACTGCGTGGGCCGCCGAGGTCAACCAGGCGACGGAAGAAAAGATCCGTAACTCGCTCAGCGTGCTGCTGCCAGGTCTGGTCCCGGACGCGGTGCGTGACACACCGGTCGACAACCTTTACGAGGTCACCTTCGGTACGCGCGTGGTCTACATGACCGGCGACGGCCGGTTCCTGATCCAGGGCAAGGTGATGGACCTGGAGACCCGCGAGGAGATCACCGAGAAGCGCCTGTCCGAACTGAAGCTGAATGCACTGGCCAAGATCAGCGAGGACCAGATGCTGGTCTATGGTCCTGCGGACGCCGCACACACGGTAACCGTGTTCACCGACATCGACTGCGGCTTCTGCCGCAAGCTGCACGCGCAGATGGCGCAGTACAACGCCGCGGGCATCCGCATCCGCTACCTGTTCTATCCGCGCGCCGGTGTCGGCAGCGACTCGTATGACAAGGCGGTCTCGGTATGGTGTGCAGACGATCGCAAGTCGGCGATGGATGCCGCGAAGGCCGGCAAGAAGATCGACGCCAGGACCTGTGAAAACCCGGTGGCCGAGCAATACGAGCTGGGTCAGGCGCTGCGTGTCCAGGGCACCCCGGCGCTGATCCTCGAGGATGGCGAGATGCTGCCCGGCTATGTCCCGCCGGACAAGCTGCGCATTCTGCTCGACCAGCGGCGGGCCGCGGCGGGGGGCTGATGACCGGGCGTCGATCTGGATTCGCGCGACCTGCGATGGTTGCGGGACGCTGAGGGATCATGGCAGTAAATTCGATTGAGTTGGCGATCCGTACCCACCAGGGACTGGTCCGAACGCGCAACCAGGACTCATTCAAGGTAGATGCCGGTCTGGGCATTATCGTGCTGGCCGACGGCATGGGCGGGCATCGCAGTGGCGAGGTCGCGAGCCGGGTCGCGGTCGAGGCGGCAATCGCCGACCTGCTGCCGGCACAGCGTGAAGACCTGGGCGATGGCACGCAAAGCCTGCTCAGGGTCGGCCACGCGGCCGAGGTAGCCAACCGGGCCCTGCTCGACATGTGCGTCATGCACCCGGAGCTCAGCGGCATGGGGACCACCGTGGTCCTGGCGATCTTTCGCGACGGCCGGATCTATCATGCGCATGTCGGCGACTCGCGTCTGTACCGGGTCCGTTACGGGCGCATGCGTCGCCTGACCCGCGACCACTCTCTGATCCAGCGCGTGATCGACGATGGCGTGTTCCTCAACCGGGCAGAGGCTCGCGAGGCCGGGATTCGCGACAATGTGCTGACCCGCAGTCTCGGCATGCAGCGCCAGGCGGATGTCGACGTCGGCGATGCGCTGCTCGAGGTCGGCGACACCTACCTGATCTGCAGCGACGGCCTGCACGGCATGCTGCCGGACAGTCTGATAGCGAAGATCCTGCGCGACCCGCACGGTGATCTCGAAGAGCAGGTGGAGAACCTGCTCGGTGCGGCGTTGGCCGCCGGCGGTAATGACAACGTCACCGCGATCCTGGCAAGACCGATCCTCGCCTAGCCTGCAAATTGCATGCTGCCCCGTCGATAATGGGCCAGTTGGCTCGGCCGCCGGCCATCCCCCCAGGGCTGTTGCGTGTTCAGCGCTCGAGCAGTTTGAGCTTGTCCGGCTTGCCGTCCCATTCCGCGGCATCCGCGGGTGCCGGCTTCATCTGCGTGATCACCGGCCAGCTCGCGCACAGCTCGGCGTTCAGGGCGATGAACTGCCGCTGATCCTTGGGCACATCGTCTTCGGCAAAGATTGCATTCGCCGGGCACTCCGGCTCGCACAGCGCGCAATCGATGCACTCGTCCGGATCGATGGCGAGAAAATTCGGGCCCTCGTGGAAACAGTCGACCGGGCAGACCTCGACACAGTCGGTGTATTTGCACTTGATGCAATTCTCGGTGACCACGAACGTCATCGTCTCTCCCCTCGGGTGGCAAACGAACAAAATCCAGGTGCAAGGACGCAACCGCGGCGGACCAGGGTCACCTCGTAACGCCGTGCGTCAGCGCAGGCGGGTCGCCGAGCGGCAGCGTATGCCGATGCCGTTCGCCGAGCTGCCGGATGCAGCCTTGCATGCCAGGCGTGCCTGCCAAGTCTACTCGGCATCGCGCAGTGCCAGAAGTTCATACAGGGCATCCAGCGCCTGGCGCGGTGTCATCTGATCGGGGTCCAACTCGGCGAGCCGCTCGCGCAGGGCGTCTGGTACGGACGCCCCAGCGCTGTCCGGCGGCGGTTGAAACAGCGACAGCTGGTTCGATTCGGCCTGCGCGTGGCGCTGCGCGGCCTGCTCGAGTTCGCGCAGGCGCCCGCGCGCCAGGTCGATCACCTTGCGCGGGACGCCGGCCAGGGCGGCGACCTGCAGGCCATAGCTCTGATTGGCCGGTCCTTCGCGCAGTGCGTGCAGAAACACGATGCCGTCACCATGCTCGACCGCGTCCAGGTGGACGTTGACTATCCCCGGGTGTTCCTCGGGCAGCGTGGTCAGTTCGAAATAGTGGGTGGCGAACAACGTGAATGCACGGATGCGCGTGGCCAGTTCGACCGCACAGGCCCAGGCCAGCGACAGCCCGTCGAAGGTGCTGGTGCCGCGTCCGATCTCGTCCATCAGGACCAGCGAGCGGGGGCTGGCGTTGTGCAGGATATTGGCGGTCTCCTGCATCTCGACCATGAAGGTCGAGCGGCCGCCGGCCAGGTCGTCGGATGCCCCGATGCGCGAAAAAATGCGGTCGAAAGGGCCGAGCTCGGCAGTCGTCGCCGGCACATAGCTGCCGGCATAGGCCATTAGCACGATCAGCGCCGATTGGCGCATGAAGGTCGATTTGCCGCCCATATTGGGTCCGGTGATGATCAGGATGTTGCGCCGCTCGTCCATCAGCAGGTCGTTGGCGACGAACGGCGCCTCGCTGACTTGCTCGACCACCGGGTGTCGGCCACCACTGATCGCGAGTCCCGGCGCGTCGCGAAAGTCCGGTCGGCACAGGTCGAGGCGCTGGGCGCGTTCGGCGAAACAGTTCAGCACGTCCAGGCGGGCGATCGCGTCGGCACTGCGCTGCAGCGCGGGCAGCGGTGTCATCAGCGATTCGAGCAACTCCTCGTACAGCGCCTTCTCGCGTTGCAGAGCACGCTCACGTGCCGACAGCACGCGGTCCTCGAAGCCTTTGAGTTCGGGGGTGATGAAGCGTTCTACGCCTTTCAGGGTCTGGCGGCGGATGTAGTCGTCGGGCACCTGGTCGGACTTGCTGCGGCCGATCTCGATGTAATAGCCGTGTACACGGTTGTAGCTGACCTTGAGCGTCTCGATCCCGCTGCGTGTGCGTTCGCGCTGCTCGAGTTCGACCAGGAACTGGTCGGCGTTGTGCGACAGGTCGCGCAGCTCGTCGAGTTCGGCATCGTAACCGCGCGCGAGCACGCCGCCGTCACGCAGTACGACCGGCGGGTTGTCGATGATCGCGCGGACCAGCAGCTCGAGCGTGTGCGGGTGCTCGCCGATGTCCTCGCCGAGCGCCTGCAGGCCCGGGTCATCGACGTCGCGTAACAGCTTGAGGATGTCTGGCAGGATGGCCAGGCCGTCGCGCAGCGTGGCCAGGTCGCGCGGGCGGGCGCTCTTCAGTGCGACTCGGGCGAGGATGCGCTCGATGTCGCCGACGCCGCGCAGCAGATCCTGCAGGCGCTCGACCAGGTGCCGGTCAAGCAGGCTGGCGATCACCGCATGCCGTTCGCGCACCGCCCGCTGGTCGCGCAGTGGCCGGCTGATCCAGCGCCGCAGCAGGCGGCTGCCCATCGGCGTCGCGGTACTGTCGAGCAGCCCGGCCAGGCTGTGCTGACGCCGGCCGGAGGCGGCCTCGACGATCTCCAGGTTACGTCGCGTGGCGGCGTCGATCACGATGCCCTCGTCCGGGCGCTCGACCTTCAGTCGCGTGATGTGCGGCAGCGCGCTGCGCTGAGTATCACTCACATACTGCAGCAGGGCGCCGGCCGCGCCGACCGCCAGCGGCAGGTCGACGCAGCCAAACCCGCTCAGGTCATGCGTGCCGAGCTGGCGATTGAGCAGTCGCACGGCGCTGTCATGCTCGAAATGCCAGGGTGGGCGGCGGGTGATGCCGCCCTCGCGGCCGGGCAGCGGGGGTGGCGCCTGGTCTTCCGGCAGCAGGATCTCGGCCGGGTGCAGGCGTTCCAGCTCGCCGGCCAGCGCCTCGCGGCCGGCGAGCTGTTCGATATGGAAACGACCGCCGGTCAGATCCAGCCAGGCCAGCCCAAAGCCGCCTTCGCCTTGCAGCAGCGCGGCCAGCAGGTTGTCGCGCCGCTCGTCCATCAGCGCCTCGTCGCTGACCGTCCCGGGGGTCACGATCCGCACCACCTGGCGCTCGACCGGTCCTTTGCTGGTCGCCGGGTCGCCGATCTGTTCGCAGATCGCGACCGACTCGCCCAGCCTGACCAGCTTGGCCAGATAGCTCTCCGCCGCATGGTAGGGGACGCCGGCCATCGGGATTGGCTCACCGGCCGACTTGCCGCGCTGGGTCAGGGTGATGTCGAGCAGGCGCGCGGCCCGTCGCGCGTCGTCGTAGAACAGCTCGTAGAAGTCACCCATGCGGTAGAACACCAGACGATCCGGATGCTCGGCCTTGATACCGAGGTATTGACGCATCATCGGCGTGTGCTGATCGGCGTTGCTGCTCAACTTGTCATCCACGGCTTTCGTTTGTTCGGTGCAGGTGCCCGGCGCATGCAAGTCCCGCACCGCCCTAACCAGGTCACGCAGGCGGCGTGGGTGCCGGTCTCCGGGCGCGGTCCGCAACGCGCGGCGCCCGATTCAGCTTGCTGTTCGCAAGGTCGATCCGTGTGCGGTGCGTGATATAGCGCTTGGACCGCGATGCACGGCGCAGGCGTCGGCCGGACGGCCTTGATTGTGCCTCACCGGTGGCGGAGTCTAGCAAGAAAGTCCGAATCGGCTTGCGGGGGAGACGCGTCGGCCCCAGGGCCGCGGACGTCAAGCTGCGCCAACTGAGCACCGCCAGGCGACCGAGCACGAGGGCGCTGGGTGCATGTCGGATAGCCGGTTAAGCCGCCTCCGGCCGCCGATTGTCGCCTGCCATCCCGACCGGTCCGTAAAACATTCACGACGATCAATGACTTTAGCCTGTGCTGCCCGTACACGTACCCGTGTCTGCAGCGTGCGATGGCTCGATCCTCCCCGGGAAGCGCCTGTTGCCAGCCGTATTCACCCCGGGGTTTACTCGTTTTCTTCGGATCGTGGCCGAAAGATTGACCACCCAACGGACCCGACCGGACCATAACGCGTTATGGTTGTCCCCGGAATGTTGCGTTCCCCCGGGCAATGCAAACGGGGTGAGGCGGGTAGGGCAGAGCGGATGGCGCGGCGGGAACGCCGTTTGTCAGCGACAAACCGTTTCAGGAACGCCGCAAGTGGCCGAATCTGTTTCACGGTGCGGGGCACGAGTACGGCCTGTATCCGGCGCCGCCGCCAGCGGCAACCAGCGGTCCGGCGGCCACGGCGCGGATTGCCGATGTTGCGTATCGAAAGTTGGTCGATCGGATAGACGCGAGCGGCAAGGCCCGCGTAATCGTCCAGGTCACCTCACCCGAATTGACCGCCGCCGCCGAGGCGCGCAGATCCAAGACTCGATCGTCCAGGATCGCGGTGCGTGATCAGATCGATGCCGCGCAATCGAGGCTCGAGCGTAGACTGCGCCTGCCACACCGCTGGGTCTCGCGAAAGTTCAAGCGCATTCCCTTTCTTGCAATGGAGGTGGACCAGCAGGCGCTGGACGATCTGTTGCGGGATTCGGAGGTAGCCAGCGTCGAGGAGGATAGGATCCATTTTCCGCTGCTTGCTTCGAGCAGCGCTGTTATAGGGGACGACGACCTGGCAGCGCGGGGCTTCACTGGCAGCGGGATGGCCGTCGCGGTGTTGGATAGCGGGGTGGACACGACGCATGCCTTTCTGAACAGTGCGGTCGTCTCGGAGGCCTGCTTTTCGACCACCTACGCGCCACACAACGCGACTTCGCTTTGCCCCGACGGCAGCGACGAGCAGATCGGCACGGGTGCCGGTATAAACTGCAATACGGGGCTGTCCGGATGCGACCACGGCACACATGTCGCCGGGATCGCCGCGGGAAACGGCGCGAGCGGCGGGACCAGCTATTCCGGCATTGCCAGGGATGCGAACGTCATTGCCATCCAGGTGTTCAGCAGGTTCGATGACGGCAGCGGGCCCTACATCGCGGCGTATACCAGCGACATCGTCGCGGGACTGTCGCGCGTCCTCGAGCTCAGCGAGGATCCCACGCTTGGCGCACAAATCGTGGCCGCCAACCTGAGTCTCGGCGGGGGCTTCCACACCAGCGCGATCGCCTGCGACAACAGCAATCCGTCGACCAAAGCGGTGATCGACCAATTGCGGGCGGCGGGGATTGCAACGGTCGTGGCGGCTGGCAATGACAGCAACGCCACCGGGATGTCCGCGCCCGGCTGCATCTCGAGTGCCATCAGCGTGGGCGCCACCTTGGATTCGGATGCGGTGGCGGGTTTCTCGAACAGCGCATCCTGGTTGTCGTTGTTTGCGCCCGGTGTATCCATCGACTCGTCGGTGCCCGGGGGCGGTTACGCGCGGAAAAGCGGTACCTCGATGGCGACGCCACACGTCACCGGTGCGCTTGCCGCGGTGCGCGCCGCGGCACTGGCGCTGCGTCCCGGTCCGCTGCCGACACTGGAGGAGACGCTGGCCAGTCTGAGCAATATGGGGGTGCCCGTCGCCGACTCGCGAAATGGTGCGGTAGTCCCGCGCATCCAACTCGATGCCGCCATCGATACGTTCGACGCGTGCCTGGCGCCGGCCGCCAATGTGATCGTGGACAACGCCTATGTGGACGTCGTCGGGTCCATGACCAGCGGGGGGTTCACCACCGCGAGTGGCACCGCCTATTTCCGCGGGACGGCGCTGCAGAGCAACACCGCCGGCG
The DNA here is from genome assembly GCA_022340805.1 of Chromatiaceae bacterium. Taxonomy (GTDB): domain Bacteria; phylum Pseudomonadota; class Gammaproteobacteria; order Chromatiales; family Chromatiaceae; genus Thiosocius. The sequence continues at coordinate 12,197 of JAJDNF010000046.1, read as the reverse complement.
TCGACAGTTTCCGTTTCACGCCGGCGCTGCAGAGCGCAGGCGACTACAGGATATCCGCCTGGTGGGCACCCGATGTGGCCAATTCGGACCGGGCGACCTTCGGCATCCGGCATCAGGGGGGACTGGATACGGTGGTCGTCGACCAGCAGGCCGACGGTGGCCGCTGGATCGACCTGGGCATCTATCGCCTGGCCGGCGATGGCAGCGACTACGTGGCAGTCTCGGATGTCGACGATCCGGGCAGCCAGGTGATTGCCGATGCCGTGCGCTTCGAATTCCTGCAGACACCGACCCTGATGGTCATCGACACCATGGACCTGCCAGATGGAGTGCGTGGCCAGCCCTATGACGAGACGCTGAGTGCGACCTGCGCGCAGAACCCGGTGACCTGGCGCCCTGGCCACTGGAAGCAGCCTGCCAGACGGGCTGGTACTTGACGCGGCCACCGGCCAGCTGCATGGCATTCCGCTGACGGCCGGCGCGGGCAGCTTCACGATCGAGCTCGAGGACGCGGGTCTCAACACGGCGAGTCGCGGCTACCTGCTGGTGATACAGAACGGCGCTGCAGTCGATCCACTGGCGGTGGCGACGGTCGGCCTGCCGACGGGGCGTGTCGGGACGGCCTACAGCGAGGTGCTGAGCGCCAGCGGCGGCACGCCGCCGTACAGTTGGGCGCTGGCCGGCGGTGCGCTGCCGGCGGGGTTGGAACTGGCGGCGGACGGGACGCTGGATGGTGTGCCGGTCGAGGCGGGCAGCTTCGCGGTGACGGTGCGGGTGACGGACGACACGGGCGCGACGGCGACGCGGGGACTGGCCCTGTCGATCGCGGACGGTAGCTCGGCGCTGTTCTTCGACGATTTTGGGGACGGCAGCCTGTCACCGTGGAACCAGCTGTCCAGCGGACGGGTGCAGCTGGTCGATGATCCGAGCTTCGGCTGGGTGCTGCGCAAGACGGGCAACAACGACCCGAACGGTGGCTGGGCGCCGCTGGGGGCGACGGTCGGAGACTTCGACCTGGTGCTGTACACGCGCAAGGTCGACAGCACGGGGGGCAGTTACAACCGCTACAGTCTGACGGACGCGGCCGGCAACGGCTATGGGGCCTATCTGTCGTACTCGGGGAATGAGCTGGGAGTGGAGCGGCGCTCGGCCTGGTCGGCGACCCTGTTGGGGGCAACGGTGGCGGTGCCGGGCGGTCTGCAGCTGGGGCAGTGGTACACGCTGCGGGTGTGGCGCTCGGGCAGCCAGATCAATGGGGCGGCGTACCTGGGCCGGGTCGACCCGGCGACGGCGGTACCGATCGCGCAGGCCAACCGCAGCGACGCGAGCTACGCCGGCTTCAGCCAGGTCAACGTCAACGGCGGCTATGCCTTCGATACCGACGACCTGCGGGTCACTCAATAACGTCGGCTGCGGCAGTGCTGCAGCCCTTCGGGCGGAAACTGGGGCCGCGCCGAGTTCGGTCGGAGCCGCCGCGTATGCGGTGGCTGCACTGCGGGCCGGGACCTAATCTCCTACTCTGTGACGTCGGTCAAGCAAGCCGGTAGTCGCGCTGGACTTTGCAACCGGCGCTACTGTCTAATTTAGCGCCCTCTAATGTGCCGAGCGCATGCCGATGAACCGTGCCAGCCTGCTGATTACCCTGCTGATGGGTGCCCTGACGGTGCTGTTGTGGGGCATGGTCAACCGGCCCGATATCGAGCCACCCTGGCCGGCCAAGATCGAGGGGTTTTCGTTTTCGCCGATGCGCGGCGAACAGAGCCCGGTCGCGCACGTCTACCCCGATATCAGCCAGATCGACGAGGACCTCGCCCTGCTGGCCGGCGACGCCTTCGCGGTGCGCACCTACACCGTGGAAGGGACCATGGCGCAGGTACCACGCCTGGCCGCGGCGCATGGCCTGAACGTGACGCTGGGTGCCTGGATCAGCAATCTGAGCGAACGCAACGAGGCCGAGATCAATGACCTGATCAGGATCTACCTCGAGAACCACCGCCAGGTCGTGCGCGTGATCATCGGCAACGAGACCATCCTGCGCGAGGAGCAGACGGTCGACGAGATGATCGCGCATATCGAACGCGTCCGGCATTCGGTGTGGGCGCCGATCAGCACCGCAGAACCCTGGCATATCTGGCTCAAATATCCCGAATTGGTCAAACACGTCGACTTCATCGCGGTGCACCTGCTGCCCTACTGGGAGGGCGTCGCGGTCGACGACGCGGTGAACTATGTCCTGGACCGCTATCACCAGCTCAAGCAGGCCTATCCCGACAAACAGGTGGTGATCTCCGAGGTCGGCTGGCCGAGCAACGGCCGCACGCGCCAGAGCGCGGTTGCCAGCCGTGCAAACCAGGCCCGGTTCCTGCGCCGATTCCTTGCCGCGGCCGAGCGCGAGAACATTACCTATTACGTGATGGAGGCCTTCGACCAGCCATGGAAGCGGGCGATCGAGGGCGATGTCGGCAGCCACTGGGGCGTGTTCGATGCGGAGCGCGAGCCCAAGTTTGAATTCACGACCCCGGTCACCCCGGTGCCGAACGGGTGGAGCCTCGCGGCGATCAGTATCGGGCTGTCGATACTCGTTCTGGCGCTGATGTTCCGCGACAGTGCCGGCCTGTCGTCGAGCGGTCGCGGCTTTCTGGCGATCGTGGCCTATTCGATCACGACCTTCGTGGTCTGGCTGCTTTACGACTTTACCCAACAGTACATGACGGTCGGCATGCTGGTGGTCGGTGTCGCGCTGTTCATCGCGGCACTCGGCGTCATCGTGGTGCTGCTGGCCGAGGCGCACGAGTGGGCCGAGGCGTTGTGGTTAAAACAGTTGCGCCGCTCGCCACTGCCCAAGGCCTCGCCCGGCGACCGGCTGCCCATGGTCTCCGTGCATGTGCCTGCCTACAACGAACCGCCGGACATGCTGATCCAGACGCTGGATGCGCTGGCGCAGCTCGACTACCCGGACTTCGAGGTCCTGGTGATCGACAACAACACCAAGGACCCGGCGGTATGGCAGCCCGTTCAGGCGCACTGTGAAAGCCTCGGTGGACGCTTCCGCTTCTTCCACGTCGATCCGCTGTCCGGGTTCAAGGCCGGCGCTTTGAATTTCGCGCTGCGCGAGACCGACCCGGCGGCCGAGGTGGTCGCGGTGATCGACAGTGACTACATGGTGGAGCCCAACTGGCTCAGGGACATGGTGCCGTTGTTCAGTGAGCCGCGCATGGCCATCGTGCAGGCGCCGCAGGACTATCGCGACGGCGATGAGAGCCTGTTCAAGGCGATGTGCCAGGCAGAGTATCGCGGCTTCTTCAGCATCGGCATGGTCACGCGCAACGAGCGCAACGCGATCATTCAGCACGGCACCATGACGATGGTGCGGCGGCATGTGCTCGAGGAAGTCGAGGGGTGGGCCGAGTGGTGCATCACCGAGGACGCCGAGCTGGGCCTGCGCATCTTCGAGCGCGGCTATTGCGCCACCTATGTCCCGCACAGCTACGGCAAGGGCCTGATGCCGGATACCTTTCTCGACTTCAAGAAGCAGCGCTTCCGCTGGGCCTACGGGGCCGTGCTGATCATGCGCCAACACCTGGCGCAGCTGTTTGGGTTGGAGAAGACCGAACTGACACGTGGGCAGCGGTACCATTTCGTCGCCGGCTGGCTGCCGTGGCTGGCGGACGGCTTCAACCTGGCGTTCAACCTGGCCGCGATCGCCTGGTCGGCGGCGATGGTGCTGGCACCGGACTACGTCGCACCGCCGCACCCGATCTTCGCGGTACTTCCGCTGTCCCTGTTCGTGTTCAAGATCTCGAAGATGTTCTTCCTGTACCGCGTACGCGTAGAGGCCAACCTGCGCCAGAGCATTGCCGCCGGGCTGGCGGGCCTGGCGCTGTCGCACGTGATCGCGCGGGCCATGCTTACCGGCTTTGTCACCCGGCATATCGGCTTCTTCCGCACACCCAAGCACGCCGAGGCACATGGCCTGGTACGCGCCCTGCTGGATGCGCGCGAAGAACTGTTGTTCCTGGTTGCGATGCTGCTTGCGGCCTACGCGGTACTGCAGCGTGAGGATGCCATGATGCTGGATGTGCGGGTCTGGTCGATCATGCTGCTGATGCAGAGTGTGCCATACGCCGCGGCCGGGCTGGTTTCGTTGATCAGCGCCGCACCGCGTCTGCCGGGCGGCATGGTCGGTGCGATGCGCCGGCTCACCCACCAGCAGCCGAATTGAGAATGGCGGCCTCGAGGGCGCGCCGCTGCGTCAGTCGAAGTCGTAGTGCTTCTCGACGTCTTCGCTGATGTCCCAGGTACAGCTCATGCCCTTGGGGAAGGTGATCAGGTCGCCGCGCTTGAATGTCTGCGGTTCGCCGCCGTCCGGCGTGACCGTGAACTTGCCGCGCAGGATGTAGCAGGTTTCCTGTTGCTGGTAGGTCCACGGAAAGCGCGATGCCTCCTTGCGCCAGATCGGCCAGTCGTAAACGCCCAGTACCTCGAGCTTCATCGGTGAGGGGTTGCGCTCCACCAGTATCTGCGTATCGCTCATCCGCTTGTACCTGTTCGGTTATGCTTGCGTGATTGGCTCGTATCGGGTCCGCAGTTTACCCAATCGACCGGAGGAGGGGCGACCGAATGGACCGATCAGCGACGGTGATGGAACTCGCTGGGCATCTGCGGCGCCGGGGTTGGTGGGTGGCCAGTGCGGAATCCTGCACCGGCGGCGGCATCGCGGCCGCCCTGACCGATGTCCCCGGTTCCAGCGCCTGGTTCGATCGTGGTTTCGTGACTTACAGCAACCAGGCCAAGCAGGACATGCTCGGGGTGTCGCCCGAAACCCTCTTACGCTACGGTGCGGTCAGTCGCGAGACAGTGATCGAGATGGTGCGTGGTGCGCTCGCCCGCAGCCCCGCGCAGCTCGGTGTGGCGGTTAGTGGCGTCGCCGGCCCTGGCGGTGGGACGCGGGACAAGCCGGTTGGTACCGTGTGGATCGCCTGGGCGACCGCCAACGACGTCGCGGCCGTGCATCGCCTGTTTCCGGGTGACCGGGCCGCGGTGCGCGCGGCTACCGTGGACCTGGCGCTGGCGGGACTGGTGGAGTGGGCGCGCTGAGCGCCGCGACCCGGCGCCTGTTCTTCGCGCTGTGGCCTGATGACGCGATCCGTCAGGCACTGTTCCACTGGCAGGTCCACAATCTCACATCCGCGGTGCGCTGGACGCATCGCACCGACTTGCACATGACGCTGCATTTCCTCGGCCAGGTCGATGTCGCGCGTATCGATGGGCTGCTTGAACTGGGTGCGGGCGTCGAGCGATCGCCGATCGCGCTGGTGCTGGACGAGATCGGCTATTGGCCGCGACCGCAGGTGCTTTGGGCGGGGCCGTCGTCGATGTCGGGAGAACTCGGCGCGCTGCATGCGCGTCTCGGCGATGGTCTGCGGGCGCGCGGATTCGCGACCGAGGTGCGTGACTATCGCCCGCATATCACGCTGGCGCGCAAGGTGCGGGAACGGCCGGACCTGCGCCCGCTGGAGCCGCTGTCCTGGTTGGTCAGCGAACTGGCGTTGGTGGAATCGCGCGCCGGCACCGCCCCGATGTACCGGCCAATAGCGCGCTGGCCGCTCGGCTGAGCCCGGTGCCTGAAAAATCGCACTGGAAAACAAAAAGAGAACGAACTACACTCAGGCCACAACGTATCTATAACCGCTTCGGGGGGAGCTCTGATGGACGAAAATCGCAAAAAGGCGCTGGCAGCTGCGCTCAGCCAGATCGAAAAACAGTTTGGCAAGGGCTCGGTGATGCGCATGGGCGATGCCAACGCGGTCCGCAATATCGAGGTGATCTCCACTGGCTCGCTGAGTCTCGATCTGGCCCTCGGGGTGGGCGGCGTACCCAAGGGGCGCGTGGTCGAGATCTACGGGCCGGAATCCTCCGGCAAGACGACGCTGACGCTGCACATCGTGTCTGAGGCGCAGAAGTGCGGTGGCACCTGTGCGTTCGTGGACGCAGAACATGCCCTCGACCCGGTCTACGCTGAGAAACTCGGTGTAGACATGGACGAATTGCTGGTTTCACAGCCCGATACCGGCGAGCAGGCGCTGGAGATCACCGACATGCTGGTCCGCTCCGGCGCAGTCGATGTGGTGGTCATCGACTCGGTGGCAGCGCTTACGCCGAAGGCCGAGATCGAGGGCGAGATGGGCGATTCGCATGTCGGCCTGCAGGCCCGCCTGATGTCGCAGGCGCTGCGCAAACTCACCGCGAATATCAAAAGGTCCAACACCGTGGTCATCTTCATCAACCAGATCCGCATGAAGATCGGCGTGATGTTCGGCAACCCGGAGACCACCACCGGTGGCAATGCACTCAAATTCTATGCCTCGGTGCGTCTGGACATCCGCCGTACCGGCGCGATCAAGAAGGGCGACGAGGTGGTCGGCAACGAGACCAAGGTCAAGGTGGTCAAGAATAAGGTGGCGCCGCCGTTCCGCCAGGCCAACTTCGAGATCCTGTATGGCGAGGGGGTGTCGCGCGAGGGTGAGATTATCGAGCTCGGCGTGGCCCAGGGTCTGATCGAAAAATCCGGGGCCTGGTACAGCTACAACGGTGACCGGATCGGTCAGGGCAAGGAAAACGTGCGCAACTTCCTGAAGGAAAATCCGGATATCGCGCGTCACGTCGAGGCCCAGATCCGTGCCACGCTGATGCCGGTCCCTGCCGATGCCGACGACAGCGTCGCACCCGCGGAAAGCGACGCTTGAAGCCGCAGACCGAGCCTGAACCGGCCGCCGTCGTCGAGAGCGCGGCGGTCAGGCTGCTGGCCGGCCGCGAACACAGTCGGCAGGAACTGGCCCGCAAGCTCGCGATACGCGGCTACCCGGCCGGGCTGATCGATCGCGTGCTCGACGACCTGGCGCGACGGCGCCTGCTCAGCGATGAGCGTTTCGCCGAACTCTACATCGCGCAGCGCAGCCGCAAGGGATACGGACCGCTGCGCATCCGCGCCGAACTGGCCGAGCGGGGGGTCGCGGGGGAGCTTGCCTCGGGCTGGCTGGCAAAGGCCGACGTCGACTGGGATGGCCTGCTCGCCGACCTGGCCCTGCGCCGGTTCGGCGAGGGGCCCGCGGCAGATCAACGGGAGCTCGGCAGGCGCGGCCGGTTTCTCGAGCAGCGCGGTTTCCCGATAGCCCTGGTGCGTCGCTACCTCGATCAATCCCGCCCGGCCTAGCCTGCAAATTGCATGAAGGCGGACGGGCTCATGGTGTTTCGCGGCATCCGGAAGGCGTTCGATGCGTTCTCCGGCCCCTGTATTCGACGTGACAGTCTGTGCTGTTCGGGCTCAGGCCGCGCTGGACTTTGCATTTGTGCCGATCCCGCTCAAACCATAGCTTCGGCTATGCTTTTTCGACCGATCAGCCCAGCTGCCTTGCCCATCACACCCTGACTCCCAAACCCTTCATGCAATTTGCTGGCTGGCGCTGCGATCCATGCCGCCGTTCCCCGCGGCCGCATGCCCAACCGCCGCCGATGGGTTCCTTGTCGTGCTAATTGCCTGAAATCCCGCGCTTTTGACGGCTATATGCGGGTGACTTTTCGGTCCAAGCTGCATACCATTCCGCTTCTGATGTTCGACCCAAAGTCCGGTATGAAAACCAGCGCTGAAATTCGCTCCGCCTTTCTCGATTATTTCGCCAGCAAAGACCATACGATCGTGGATTCGAGTCCGCTCGTGCCTGCCAACGATCCCACCCTGCTGTTCACCAATGCCGGCATGGTCCAGTTCAAGGACATGTTTCTGGGCAAGGAAAAACGCAGCTACGTGCGGGCGACGACATCGCAGCGCTGTGTGCGCGCGGGCGGCAAGCACAACGACCTGGAGAACGTCGGCTATACCGCGCGTCACCATACCTTTTTCGAGATGCTCGGCAACTTCAGTTTCGGCGACTACTTCAAGCGCGAGGCGATCCACTTCGCGTGGGAGTTCCTGACCGTCGTGCTGCGCCTGCCGGCCGATAAACTGTGGGTCACTGTCTATCAGGACGACGACGAGGCGGCGGCAATCTGGCTCGACGAAATCGGCGTTGATCCGGGACGTTTCACGCGGATTGGCGACAAACCCGGTGGGCGGCGCTTCGAAAGCGACAACTTCTGGTCGATGGGCGACACCGGCCCGTGCGGCCCCTGCTCCGAGATCTTTTTCGATCACGGTGCCGAGGTCTGGGGTGGTCCGCCGGGCTCGCCGCAGGAGGACGGTGATCGCTACATCGAGATCTGGAACCTGGTCTTCATGCAGTACAACCGGGATGCCGATGGTGAGATGACCCCGCTGCCCAAGCCGTCGGTCGACACCGGCATGGGCCTGGAGCGTCTCGCGGCAGTGATGCAGGGGGTGCACTCCAACTACGAGATCGACCTGTTCCAGGGGCTGATCAAAGCCGCCGCCGAGGTTACCGGTGCCAGTGATCTGTCGTCGAAATCGCTGCGCGTCATCGCCGACCATATCCGCTCCTGTGCCTTCCTGATCGTCGACGGCGTCACGCCGGGTAACGAGGGCCGCGGCTATGTCTTGCGTCGCATCATCCGACGTGCGATCCGGCACGGCTATCAGCTCGGCCAGCAGGCGCCGTTCTTCTTCAAGCTGGTCCGGGCATTGGACGTGCAGATGGGCGACGCCTATCCGGAGCTGCACAAGGCGCGCGACCATGTCGCGCGCGTGCTGAGGCTCGAGGAGGAGCGATTTGCCGAGACCATCGAACAGGGCATGCGGATCCTCGATGAGGCGATCGAGGGCATGGTCGACAAGGTCATCCCGGGCGAGGTGGTGTTCAAGCTGTATGACACCTTTGGTTTTCCGACTGACCTGACAGCCGACATCGCGCGGGAAAAGGGCCTTGAGATCGACCGCGACGGCTTCGATCGGGAGATGGACGCGCAGCGCAGTCGCGCGCGCGCGGCCAGCCAGTTCGGCATCGAGCAGGTCGCCGAGTTCGATATCGAGGGCGAGACGGATTTTACCGGCTATGACCGCCTGCAGGATTCCGCGACCGTGGTTGCGCTGTTCAAGGACGGCCGGCCGGCGGACCAGCTGAGCGCCGGTCAGCGCGGGATGGTCGTGCTCGATCGCACGCCGTTCTACGCCGAATCCGGCGGGCAGGCCGGCGACATGGGCCGCCTGCGGGTTGGCGGTGGCAGTGAGTTCGTGGTCGCCGATACCCGCAAGCAGGCCGGCACCGTGTTCGCCCATGTCGGCGAACTGGCCGCCGGCGAATTGCGCATCGGTGACGTCGTCAGCGCCATGGTCGATACGCAGAGACGCAACGAAACGGCGCTGAACCATTCCGCGACCCACCTGCTGCACGCCGCACTGCGCCGTGTTCTGGGCGATCACGTGGGGCAGAAGGGCTCGCTGGTCGAGGCCGAGCGGCTGCGCTTTGACTTCTCGCATTTCGAACCTGTGCAGCGTGAGCAACTGATCGAGATCGAGCGGATGGTCAACGAGCAGATCCGCCTGAACCACATGGTCGAGACGCGCATCATGGCCATCGATGACGCCAAGGCCTCGGGCGCGATGGCGCTGTTCGGGGAGAAATACGACGACCAGGTCCGGGTACTGCGCATGGGTGATTTCTCGACCGAACTGTGCGGTGGCACGCACGTCAAGGCACTGGGCGACATCGGTCTGTTCAAGATCGTCATGGAGACCGGTATTGCCTCGGGCGTGCGGCGTATCGAGGCGGTCACCGGGGCACGTGCGGTCGAGTGGGTCGAGGCCGACGAGGACCGCCTGCTGCACATCGGCGGCCTGATCCATGCCGGCAGGGACGAGCTGGAGGACAAGCTCGGTAAGCTCATCGAGCGCAACAGGCGGCTCGAAAAAGAGCTCGAGCAGATGAAATCGAAGCTGGCCTCGGCGGCCGGTTCCGACCTTGCCGGGCAGGCGATCGAGGTGAATGGCGCCAAGGTGCTCGCCGCGCGTCTCGACGGCGTGGATCCCAAGTCGTTGCGCGACACGCTGGACCAGCTGAAAAACAAGCTGGGCAGTGCGGTGATCCTGTTGGCCGCGGTGAACGACGACAAGGTAAACCTGATCGCCGGTGTCACCAAGGATCTGACCGACCGTTGTCGTGCCGGGGACCTGGTCAAGCTCGCGGCCGAGCAGGTCGGTGGCAAGGGAGGCGGCCGGCCGGACATGGCGCAGGCAGGCGGATCGGATCCCTCGGGCGTGCCACGGGCGCTCGACATGGCGCACAGCTGGGCCCGCGAAAGGCTTTAAGTCGACGCAGAAATAGTGTTAAATCGCGCGCTTTCTCGGCCTGGCAAGCACCGGCCGGCGGTTCTCGTATACAGGTTGATTTAGCGACATGGCGCTGATCGTACAGAAATATGGCGGCACTTCGGTGGGCTCGGTCGAGCGCATCGAGAATGTGGCCCGACGCGTCAAGCAGCACCGTGATCGGGGTGACGACGTGGTCGTGGTCGTGTCGGCGATGTCCGGTGAAACCAACCGCCTGATTGCCCTCGCCAACGCGATCAGCGACACCCCCAGCGCGCGCGAGATGGACGTCCTGGTGTCCACCGGCGAACAGGTGACGATTGCGCTGCTGTGTATCGCGCTGCAGAAGATCGGCTGTAATGCACGTTCGTACACCGGCGCGCAGGTGCACATTTTGACGGACAGCGCGCACTCCAAGGCGCGCATCATGGATATCGACCACGCGCGCGTCTGTGCCGACATCAAGGCCGGCCGGGTGGTGGTCGTGGCGGGCTTTCAAGGCGTCGACGAGGCCGGTGATATCACCACCCTGGGGCGCGGTGGATCCGATACGACGGCGGTGGCTATGGCCGCTGCACTGAAGGCAGACGAGTGCCAGATCTTCACCGACGTCGATGGCGTGTACACCACGGACCCGCGGGTCGAGCCCAAGGCACGCAAGCTCGATCGCATCACCTTCGAGGAGATGCTGGAGATGGCGAGCCTCGGCTCGAAGGTCCTGCAGATCCGCTCAGTCGAGTTCGCCGGCAAGTACAATGTGCCCTTGCGGGTGCTGTCCAGTTTCGAGGACGGCGGCGAGGGCACCCTGATCACCCTGGAGGAAGAGCACGTGGAAGCGGCAAAAATCGCTGGCATTGCGTTCAATCGTGACGAGGCGAAGCTCACTATTCGTGGGGTGCCCGATCAGCCTGGTGTGGCCTACAAGATCCTCGGACCGGTCGGCGAGGCCAATGTCGAGGTCGACATGATCGTGCAGAACGTCGCCAACGATGGCACGACCGACTTCACGTTTACGGTAAACCGCAGCGATTACCGGAAGGCGCTGGATATTCTCAACAAGACTGCCGCTGAACTTGGTGCGCGCGAAGTTGTCGGAGACGCTAAGATCGTCAAGATCTCGCTGGTCGGCGTGGGCATGCGTTCGCATGCCGGTATTGCGAGCAAAATGTTCGCCGCGCTTTCAAAAGAGGGCATCAACATCCTGATGATCTCCACCTCCGAGATCAAGATTTCGGTGGTCGTGGATGAAAAATACCTCGAGTTGGGCGTGCGAGCCCTGCACGATGCATTTGAATTGGCTGAGGAATCTGTCGCCTGATCTGGTAGTTCTGCCTTCTTATGCGGCCAGGATGTTGCTAAACTTGCCGCGCCCCTGATCCATAACAACAATTGGGGCTTGGTTGGCAAACGGACACATCGAGCGGGCCCCAGGGATCATGCAGGTCCGGCCGATGTGTAGAAAGGGAGTGGGGTCCATGTTGATTCTTACCCGTAGGGTCGGTGAAACCCTGATGATCGGTGACGAGGTCACGGTCACGGTGTTGGGCGTGAAGGGCAATCAGGTGCGGATCGGTGTGAATGCACCACGCGATGTCTCGGTGCATCGCGAGGAGATCTACGACCGCATCAAGCGCGAGAACGTCGAAGCGAAAGACTGAGTGCTCGGGCCAGGGTCTTTCCCGCGGAGGGGAGGGCGCTGGCCAGAGGATGGTGCGCCCCGGGATGCGCAGTTGGGCGCCCCGGGGTGTCGAGCAAGGTTTCGGAGAGATGGCCGAGTGGCTGACAAGACAGCCGCAGGCTGTCGCAGAACGCCGGCGCGCGGCGACGGCGGCCCCGAAGGGGTGAGGGACACAGTCCCGAATAATCGCGCACCCCTGCATGGTCCGCAGGACCATTTGGGTGTCGAGCAAGGTTTCGGAGAGATGGCCGAGTGGCTGAC
>JAJDNF010000012.1 GCA_022340805.1 Chromatiaceae bacterium | reverse complement strand
CTCGGTAGTGCTCTTGCTGCGCTTGCTCACGGGGCCGGTCTTTCAGTGCTGTCTGAACCGACTGCACAATAAATGCTGGCGCGTTGCAAGTGAAGTCGCGCCCGCACCGCTACCGACGCTATCGACAGCAGGGTGTTCGGGCTGGCCTAGCACGCCGGGGTAGCGCGCGAACACCGCGTCTTTGTCGGTACATGTGGCCGGGCAGGTGGTGCCGTGTGGCAGGCGTCTACAGCCACCGGGTCGGTCAGCTCAGGCAGAAGCGGGTCACCAGATCGCGGATGATGCGACGTGCGGGTTGGATCTGGTCCAGGGCGAGATACTCGTCCGGTTGGTGTGCCTGGTCTATGCTGCCCGGTCCCATGATGACTGTCTGCATGCCCATCGCATTCAGATACGGCCCCTCGGTGCCGAACGCGACCGCACCCGCGGTGTGCCCGGTGAGTGCCTCGGCGGCCTGCACGATCGGCGACTCGGCGGCAGTGTCCATCGCCGCTATGCCCTCGAACAGCGACACCCGTTCGAACCCCAGGCCACTGCCGGCCAGACGCGCGCCGATGCGCTGGTCGATCTCGCCGCGCAGCTCGTCGAGGTCCATGCCGGGCAGCGGGCGGATGTCGAAATGCAGCTCGCAGTGCGCGCAGATCCGGTTCGGGTTGTCGCCGCCGTGGATATGTCCGAGGTTGATCGTGGGCACATCGACGGCAAACAGCGGGTTGCGGTAGCGCTGCTGAAGTTCGCTGCGCCAGGCGAGCAACTCGCCAATCGCCAGGTACATCCCGTCGAGCGCATTGACGCCCAGCGACGGATCGCTGGAGTGCCCGGCGCGGCCACTCAGGCGGATTGCCTCCATGCCTATCCCTTTGTGCAGGCGGATCGGACGCATGCCGGTCGGTTCGCCGATCACTGCATGCCGGCCGAGCCGACGATGGGTGTCGAGCAGTGCCTTGGCGCCACACATGCTGCTTTCCTCGTCGGCGGTGGCGACCAGGATCAGCGGATGCCTGGGGCGTGTCAGGTCGAGGTCCCGGATCGCGTCCAGCACGACAGCGAAAAAGCCCTTCATGTCGCAGCTGCCGAGACCGTACCAGCGTCCGTCACGCTCGGTCAGCGTGAACGGATCGCTGGTCCAGCGTGCCTCGTCGAATGGCACTGTGTCGGTGTGCCCGGACAGCACCAGGCCCTCCGGACCGCTGCCGATACTCGCGACCAGGTTGAACTTGCCGGGGTAGCCGACGATCGGCAGACGCTCGACGCGAAATCCACGTGCCTCGCACCAGTCGGCCAGGTGATCGATGACCTGGGCGTTGGAGCTGTCCCATTCCGGGCTGACACTGCTGACCGACGGTGAGCCGATCAGGTGGCGCATCATTTCCAGCAGGCTAGGGTGTTGCATCGCGGTAGCGTGAACCAGGCGGCCGCGGCCGTCCAGTGGTGCTGCGGTAACATGCGCAGATGGCGACCCGCGATTGGACCAATCCACATGACTACCGCTTTGCCGACGTCCTCAACGGCGCGCAGTGGGGGTGGGAATTTCTGCGTCGCAATCCTGCTTACCAGCACGAGTGGCGAAGGTTCGATGAGGTCTGGCAGGCGCTCGAGGCCGCCTACGGACGGCCGCCGCAGCGCGATTTTTGTGCCTGGAAGAATGACCCACGCGCCTGGGTGCATGCGGCCGAGTGTCCTGAGGGCGACTGCCGTGTCGATCAGGACAAGGTGCTGATCGAGTGTGCGCTCGGCGCGCGCTGGGGGTTCTACAAGTTCCCGCCGGATCCGGCCGATGACGACCCGGTCGGTGATGGGCGGTTGGTCTGGCGCGAGCTCGAGGAGTCGATTCCGCTGCTGATGCAAGGCGATGCGGAGTGGCTTGGCGAAGACCCGGCGCGGGTCGCGCTGGGTTTCGATCTCGGTCTGCCACTGCAAGACCAGCTCGAACGCGCGAAGCGCACCCTGCAGGTATTGCAGCGCCAGCGGCAGCGGAGCGGCGAGGTACAGGCGCTGTCGCTGCGCACACAGCGCGCAGCATTGACGACCATGCTGCGCCTGCTCGATGGCGAGGCCGCAGGCGCCGGTGAGGAGGACATGCAGGCATTCTGCAGCGACTGGCGCGACCTGCTCGCCCAGGCCCACCGGCTGCGCGACGATGGCTATAGGCGTCTGGCCGGACTGCGGGCGTAGCCGGCCCAGGCTGCTACGCGGGTTGCAGGACCACCTGACGATATAGGCCCCAGCATCGGTGACCGTAGGGTGCAATGAGCCGCGCGAATTGCACCGAATCTGCCGCTATCAGCTCCATTGCGGCCTGCGCCTAATGCATGCTACGCCCCTGGGGGACGGTCCGGACCGGCGATTGCGGCGAACAGGCCAAGCCCGATAAAGGTGCCGCCGGTCACATAGCGGCCGAGTGACCGTACCGACCTGGCGCGCATCAGTGCGGGTGCGATCGCGCCCGCGGCCAGCGCATAGATCGAGTCCGTGATCGCTGCGATCGCAACGAACAATGCCCCCAGCGTAAGGCCCTGAACGATCGGCGAGGCGCCTGCGCTCATGAACTGCGGCAGGAACGCGGCGAAGAAGATGGTGGTCTTTGGATTGAGCAGGGCCACGAACAAGCCGTCACGGAACACGCGCCGCGCGCCGACCGGCCTTGCTGCGGGTTGTGTCGTCCTCAGCGGCGGCGTGCGCAGCGCGCGGATGCCCAGGTAGATCAGGTAGGCGGCGCCGGCATACTTGACGATCACAAAGGCCGCGGAGGAGACCGCAAACAGTGCCGCCAGGCCGAGCGCGGCGCCGGCTGCGTTGGCGAGGTTGCCGAGCGCAACCCCGGCGACCGAGGCGAGGCCCGAGCGTCGCCCCTGCAGCAGGCTGCGGGTGACGATGTAAAGCACGCCCGGGCCCGGCGTCACCGCCAGCAGCAGGCTGGCGGCGATGAAGGTGGCCAGCAGTGGCCATGGTGGGAACAGATCGTTCATGGGTGCTCTGCCTCGCCTTCCCGTGCTACCCGACGCGCGATTCCGGCCCGCGCCTGTCGATCCGCTTCACTGCACCGGGCTCGCGGTCGTGCTGCGCCTGCAGTTCGCTGTTGCTACGCCGTTCGACAACGCCGACGCGTTCGGCCGGCAGACGTTTAGGCTGCATCTCGTCACCTCCTGGTGCGTGGTTTTCCCGGTGCCGAAAGGTTGATGCGCCGATGATAGCCGCGATCGCGACCCACCCGGCAGCGGACGCAGCCGCGCTGCGCTCAGAAACCCTCGAGCACGATCTTGCCCCTGGACTTGCCGCTCTCGATCAGCGCATGCGCCCGCTTGAGGTTTGCCGCGTTGATCGTACCGAAGTGCTCGGCGACGGTGGTGCGGATCACGCCGGCATCGACCAGCTGTGCGACCTCGGTGAGCAGCCGGTGCTGGGCGATCATGTCCGGCGTGCCGAACAGCGAGCGTGTGAACATCAGCTCCCAATGCAGCGACAGGCTCTTCTGCTTGAGCTGACGGATGTCGAGCGGGCCGGGGTCGTCGATCAGGGCCAGGCTGCCCTGCGGTGCCAGCGCCTTGACGATCTCGCCGAAGTGCAGGTCGGTCCTGGTCAGGCTGGCCACGTGCGTGACACTCGGGACGCCGATGTGCTGTAGCTCTTCGTATAGCGGCCGGCTGTGATCGATGACCTCGTGCGCGCCGAGTGAGCGTACCCAGTCGGCCGTCTCGGGGCGCGACGCGGTACCGATCACGCGCAGGCTGGTCAGCCGACAGGCCAGTTGGGTCAGGATCGAGCCAACGCCGCCGGCCGCGCCGATGATCAGCAGCGTGTCCTCGCTGGGCCGTTTGCCGGGCGTGACACCGAGGCGGTCGAACAGCAGCTCCCAGGCGGTGATGCCAGTCAGCGGCAGGGCCGCGGCCTGGGCAAAATCCAGTGAACGCGGCTTCGGACCGGCGATGCGTTCGTCGACCAGGTGCAGTTCGGCATTGCAGCCGGGCCGTACGATCGAGCCTGCGTACCAGACCTCGTCGCCGGGCTTGAACAGGGTCGCCTCGGGCCCGCACTCGACCACCACCCCGCAGGCGTCCCAGCCGAGCACGAAGGACTCACCCGGGCCCGGCGTGCTGCGCATCCGCATCTTGGTGTCGACCGGGTTGACCGAGATCGCCTTGACCTGCACCAGCAGATCGCGAGCAAGGGGGCTCGGGTCCGGCAGCTCCACGTCCAGCAGGGAGTGGGCCTCGGTGATCGGTAACGACTCGTGGTAGGCAACGGCTTTCATCCTGGCTCCTTAACTTGGCGGGTTGGCAGCGACCTGTGTCGGGGACGGCGCCGCTCGGCGCCGGAACGCTGCGCAAAAGTCCTGGCCGGACACCAGTCTGCTCACGAGACCGTGCCGAACAGCATGCCGACGCCAGCCGTGGCCGCCATCGCCAGCGCACCCCACAGGGTCACCCGGGCGGCGCCCGCGGCCATGCCGGCGCCTCCGGCGCGCGCCGCCAGCGTGCCCAACAGCGAAAGGCACACCAGAGACCCAGCGGCGACGCTCGCGATCATCAGGTCCGACGGACTCAGCATCGCCATCAGCAGCGGCAATGCGGCCCCGACCGAGAACGTCGCTGCGGACGCCGCGGCCGCCTGAAGCGGGCGGGCGCTGTGTGTCTCGGTGAGCCCCAGCTCGTCGCGCGCGTGGGCGCCGAGTGCATCGTGCGCCATCAGTTGGTCGGCGACCTGCTGCGCGAGCGGCGCGTCCAGACCCCGACGCACATAGATGCCCGCCAGTTCCTGGCGCTCGTACTCGTGGTTCTCGTCGAGTTCGCGGCGCTCGCGCGCGAGATCGGCCTTTTCGGTGTCCGCCTGCGAGCTGACCGAGACGTACTCACCGGCGGCCATCGACATCGCACCTGCAGCCAGGCCCGCGACCCCGGCGAGCAGCACGTCGGCGCGGGCTGCCTCGGCTGCCGCCACGCCGACCAGCAGGCTCGCGGTCGACACGATGCCGTCATTGGCACCCAGCACGGCTGCCCGCAGCCAGCCGATCCGGTGGGCGAAGTGTCGTTCAGGATGTTTGCCCGCCATGGGTTCCTTCTTCTGTGGATGCCCGGGATCCGGTGCCCGGAGGGCGATGCCCATCCCGCTCCTGATGCATGCGTTCAGGCACAGTCGTCGTTACCTTCGGCCAGCTGGTCCAGCCAGCGGCTCAGGTGTTCCTTCTCGCGAAGCAGGAACCCTGCGTCACTGTGCACATGGGACATGGTGCTGATGCCCTGGCCCTGCGCCATCAAGCGTAACGCGAGTTCGCGCGCCCGTCCGGCGTAACCGAGTTCGGCGAACTGGTCCGACAGCCAGCTCTCGAACATCTTGAACAGGTTCTCGGCCTGCTCCTGCAGTTCGCCCTGACCCTTGCCGAGTTCGGTGTTCAGCGTGCCCATCGGGCAGCCGTAGCGCATGATCGCATCGGCGCTGTTGCTGAGGATGTCGATGAAACGATGCAGGCGCTCGATCGGTGTGCGGTAGCTGCCATTCCATCCCTCGAGCATCTGCGCGATGCGCTCGGTGCGGTACTTGATCGCGGCCTCGAGGATCTCGTCCTTGGTCTTGAAGTAGTAATAGATATTGCCGCGGGGCACGCCGGCGGCCTCCACCACATCGCTGAACGAGGTCTGGTTGTAACCCTTGTGATAAAAAAGACGGTTGGCCGCCTCGACAATCCGCTGGCGCGTGCGTTCGCTCTTTCTGGGCATGCTGGTCCCTAATCGGACGGACGTATGAATGATTTGCTGACGTCCCAAAGTATAGTCGGCGACCGGATGAGCGTACCAAAGCCACATTTCATCACGGTTCCTTCCCCGCCGGCCAGGGTCCATAATGCGCCCTTTCTTGGCCCGCTCTTCTGGAGAAACCGATGCCCGAGTATCGCTCTCGCACAACCACCCACGGCCGCAACATGGCGGGCGCACGTGCGCTGTGGCGCGCTACCGGCATGAAGGATGGTGACTTCGACAAGCCGATCATCGCGGTGGCCAACTCCTTTACCCAGTTCGTCCCGGGCCACGTCCACCTCAAGGACCTCGGCCAGCTGGTGGCCCGCGAGATCGAGAAGGCCGGTGGTGTGGCCAAGGAATTCAACACCATTGCGGTCGACGACGGCATCGCCATGGGCCACGGCGGCATGCTGTATTCGCTGCCTTCGCGCGACCTTATCGCGGACAGCGTCGAGTACATGGTCAATGCGCACTGCGCGGATGCGCTGGTGTGCATCTCGAACTGCGACAAGATCACCCCGGGGATGCTGAATGCGGCGCTGCGCCTGAACATCCCGACCGTGTTCGTGTCCGGCGGCCCGATGGAGGCCGGCAAGGTCAGCCTGGTTAACAAGGATGCGGTGAAACTGGATCTGGTCGACGCGATGGTCTCGGCCGCGGATCCGAGCGAGAGCGACGAGGACGTCGCGGCCATCGAGCGCTCGGCGTGCCCGACCTGCGGTTCCTGCTCGGGTATGTTCACCGCCAACTCGATGAACTGCCTTACCGAGGCACTCGGGCTGTCGTTGCCCGGCAACGGCTCGCTGCTGGCCACCCATGCCGGGCGCAGGGAACTGTTCCTCGAGGCCGGGCGCCTGGTGGTTGACCTGGCGAGGCGCTACTACGAGCAGGACGATGCCAGCGCGCTGCCGCGCAATATCGCCACCTTCGCGGCGTTCGAGAACGCGATCGCGCTGGACATCGCGATGGGTGGGTCGACCAATACCGTGCTGCACCTGCTGGCCGCGGCGCACGAGGGTGCGGTGAACTTCACCATGGCCGACATCGACCGCATGAGTCGCAAGGTGCCGAACCTGTGCAAGGTGGCGCCGGCCACGCAGAAGTACCACATGGAAGACGTGCACCGCGCGGGCGGTGTGATCGGCATCCTCGCCGAGCTGGATCGCGCTGGCCTGATCCATCGCGAGTGCCACACGGTGCACAGCACGGACATCGGGGCGGCGATCGATGCCTGGGACGTGATGTGCACTGGGCATGCCGAGGCGCGGTTGCGTTACCTTGCCGGGCCCGGCGGCATCCCTACCCAGGTCGCGTTCAGCCAGGACAGCCAGTGGCCGGACCTCGACCTCGACCGCGCCGCCGGCTGCATCCGCGACGTCGCGCACGCCTATTCGAAGGACGGCGGTCTGGCCGTGCTGTATGGCAACCTCGCCGAGCAGGGCTGTATTGTGAAGACCGCCGGTGTCGATGAATCGATCCTCAGATTCTCGGGCCCGGCACGCATCTTCGAGAGCCAGGAGGCCGCGGTGGCGGCGATCCTGGGCGATGAGGTCCAGGCCGGCGACGTGGTGCTGATCCGCTACGAGGGGCCCAAGGGTGGGCCGGGCATGCAGGAGATGTTGTACCCGACCAGCTATCTGAAGTCGAAGGGCCTGGGCAAGGCCTGCGCGCTGATCACCGATGGTCGCTTTTCCGGCGGCACCTCGGGGCTGTCGATCGGCCACTGTTCGCCCGAGGCCGCCGAGGGCGGCAACATCGGTCTGGTCGAGGAGGGTGACACCATCGAGATCGACATCCCCAATCGCTCGATACGTGTACTGCTCAGCGACGACACGCTCACCGAGCGGCGCCTGTCGATGAAGGCGCGCGGCGACCTGGCGTGGAAGCCGGTCAACCGCCAGCGCCAGGTTTCGCAGGCGCTGCGCGCCTATGCGGCGCTGACCACGTCAGCGGCGCGTGGTGCGGTGCGGGATCTGTCGCAGATCGGTGGTTGAGTCCGTTTTGGTGCCCCTCGCCCGCTCCCGACTACGCGCTGTATGACCGCTTAAAGCCCTAAAAAGGCAGGAGTTTGTGAACAACGCAGCAGGTGCTGGGCGGTGCCCGTCACGTGCTGGACGATCTCCCGGATCGCGCGAGTCAAAGCGGACTATGGTTGAGTTGAACGCCTTTCGACCGCGTGGGACTCCCGCTACCAATGGCGGCTCACGCAGGCAAGCGGAGGATGCAACCATGGCGAGTCCTATTGTCGGGGCCCTATACTTCGGCCTCTTATCCGGAGGTGCGGGCCCGGGCCTGCCGGTCCAAGATATCTCCGTGCTCCCGCAGGCGACACAGTGCATCGAGTGTCGGCGCGCGCAAACGATTGCGGTGCGGGCGATCGATAGCCGATTCCTGATCGTCACAGGCGAGCGCTATCGGGAGCGGATGCTGAGGGCGTCGCTGGAGAGACGGGACGTGCTGCCGGTGGAGTCCCTGGACGGCGTTGAAGGCCAGGCCCACGGCATCGCGCTGCTGGCCGAAAACTAAATCGAACGGGTCGTTCGACAGGGGCTTTGGTCCAGTTGGACAGGCCGGGGCAGGCCCCGGCCTCGGCAGCCCTGTTACAGGGAACCCCAGGAGCTCTTGCGCCGGCGCACGCGCAGGTGCGGCAGGATCAGCCCCAACAGCACGCCGCCCACGACCACGCCGGCGCCGATCAGGAACCAGTTCTGCGCGGTCTTGTTCTCGAGTTCGCGATTCTGCTGCTTGACCTCTTCGACATCGCGCGTCATCTCGGCGACCTGTTTGCGCAGCTCGTTGCGCTCGTTGGCGATGCGCACCGCATTGCTCGCCGTGCGCTGCAGCGCTGCATATTCCTGGTCGACCAGCGTCTTGGCCTGTTTCAGCTCCTCGTGCTCCTTCTTCAGCGCATTGTGCTGTTCGGTCAGGCTGGCGAGGCGGCTGCTCAGTTCACCCGGTGCGGCGGTGAGGGCTTTGACCTCGGCCTCGGCCGCGGCGAGCCGGTCGCGCGCCACCGGTTGGTCGACCAGCTGACGGGTGAGTACATAACCCTCGGCCCCGGAAGCGGTACGGACCTTGCTGTACCCGTTCTGGGTATTGGTATCCAGCACCGTCAGGCGCTCTCCTGTCGGCAGCATGCGCAGGATGCGGTGGGTGGTGGACTCCCCGGTGCGCAGGGTTATCTCGAGTTCATCGGTTACATAGGCCGTCTTTGCGAGTGCGCTGGCGCTGCAAAGAACGAGTACAAGCGTGGCGATTTTCTTCACTGAATCGATTCCGTACTGCTGGTTTGTTGGATCAGTCTCTGCCCGGGAAACAGATCAGATGCTCGGCATCCATCCGGACTCGCACTGAGTCACCCAAGTGATGATCGTGGTGGCTCGGAAACAGAGATAGTAGGCGCGTTCCGGTCGGCAATTCCAGTGTGTAGAGTATTTCCGCACCCTTGAACGCCTTGTCTTTCACAATCGCCTCGATCTCGCCGAGCTCGTCGGGGACGACATCGTCGGGTCGGATCAGGATCTCAACCCGCTCTCCGACGGCCTGGGTGCAGGATCGGTTGCCGTGCAGCAGGCCGAGTTCGGTGTCGAATGTCTCCGGGCTGCGCACGATACCAGGGATGAAGCGGCCCTGGCCGATGAAATCGGCGACGAAGCGGTGATTCGGCTCGTGATACAGCGTGTAGGGCGTATCCCACTGCAGGATGCGCCCATCGCGCATCACCCCAACCTTGTCGGACACCGCGAATGCCTCGTGCTGGTCGTGGGTGACCAGGATGCCGCTGATGCCTTCGGACTTGAGCAGGTCGCGGACCTCGACGCTGAGCCGTTCGCGCAGCTCGACGTCGAGGTTCGAAAACGGCTCGTCCATCAGCAGGATGGCCGGCCGCGGCGCGAGCGCCCGCGCCAGTGCCACGCGCTGCTGCTGGCCGCCGGAGAGTTCGTGCGGGTAGCGATCGTCCATCCCGCCGAGGCCGGTTGCGTCGAGCAGGTGGTTGATCTGGACGCGCCGGTCGACGGCCGCCTTGTTGCGCAGTCCGAAGCCGATATTGTCGGCGATGGTCAGGTGCGGAAACAGCGCGTAGTCCTGGAACACCATACCGATCGAGCGCCGCTCCGGCGGCACCGTCATGCCGGGCGCCGAGACCAGCTGCTGGGCGATCAGGATCTGCCCGGCGCGAACCGGTTCGAAACCGGCGATCGCGCGCAGTGCGGTGGTCTTGCCGCAGCCGCTGGGTCCCAGCAGGCTGACGATCTCGCCGCGGTTGACGTGGAACGACAGTGACTCGATGACCGGATCCCGGTCATATCCAGCACTGATGTCTTCGACCTTGAGGAGTGCCATCGGTGGGTGCCTGGGCCCTGCTTACCGCAACCTGGGGTCAGGCGAGCAGGAACTCGAGCAGCGCCTTCTGCGCGTGCAGGCGGTTTTCGGCCTCGTCCCAGACCACGCTGTCGGCGGCATCGAGCACCTCGGCGGCTACCTCTTTGCCGCGATATGCGGGCAGGCAGTGCAGGAACAACGCGCCCGGATTTGCCCGATCCAGCATTGCGCGGTCGACCATGTAGCCGGCGAAGGCCTTCTCGCGGCGCGCCTTTTCCTCTTCCTGTCCCATGCTGATCCAGGTGTCGGTGACGATCATGTCGGCACCTTCCACCGCGCTGCGTGGATCACGCAGGATCTCGCAGCGGTCGGTTGCGGTCGCGACGACCGTCGGGTCCGGGTCGTAGCCTTCGGGGCAGGCAATGCGCAGGGTGAAGCCGAACTGGCGCGCGGCGCCGATGTACGAGTGGCACATGTTGTTGCCGTCGCCGACCCAGGCCACGGTCTTGCCGGCGATGTCACCGCGGTGTTCGGCATAGGTCTGCATGTCGGCCAGCAGCTGGCACGGATGGCACAGGTCGGTGAGGCCGTTGATCACCGGTACCTGGGAGAATTCGGCGAATTTCTCCAGGTCGGCATGTTCGAAGGTGCGGATCATGATGCAGTCGACCATCCGCGACAGGACCCGCGCCGTGTCCTCGATCGGCTCGCCGCGACCGAGCTGGGTGTCGCGTGGCGACAGGAATATTGCCGAACCGCCGAGCTGCGTCATACCCGCCTCGAACGACACCCGGGTGCGCGTCGAGCTCTTCTCGAACACCATCGCCAACACCCTGTTCGCCAGAGGGG
>JAJDNF010000011.1 GCA_022340805.1 Chromatiaceae bacterium | reverse complement strand
AGCGGCTACTCGACTTTCGCGCAAGCGTGGAGGCTGCATTTGCGGCAGAGCGCGAGAGCCGGGTTGAGGCACGATGGGTCGAAGGAGCATTTTCCATGCGTAAGGACCGATTCGACTATGCCTATTCTGCGAAGCGCGCCTCGGGCAGCGCGGTCGCCGTTCAGCCACCCAGCTGCCGTGCAAGAAACGCCGTCGCACGGCCCTCGACGGCGCGGCCGGCGAGAAAGACCGCGATATGTCCACCGGGCACTTCATCCAGGGTCACCGCGACACCCGCCGCAAGCATCCGGCTCGCCAGCAGACGCGCATGCCGGATGTCGACCAGCCTGTCCGCCTGCCCGTGACAGAGATAAGTCGGCGGATCGTCCTTAGAAACCCATTCGACCGGCGACGCGTCAGCCCAGGTCTCGGGCACCTCCGTTCGTGGCGCACCGAGGTAGTTCACGAGAAGCCGGCTTTCGGCGTCGAATAGGCAGAGCGCCGCCGGGGTGCCACCAGCGACGACCGCGCGCGGGCGGGGTTGGCCGGGTGAGGGATTGAGTCCGAGCAGCAACGCCAGCTGAGCACCAGCCGAATATCCCCAGGCAGCCACGCGTCCGGGGTCGACCTCCTGGCGGTCAACCAGCCAGGCAAAGGCGGCACGCGCATCCTCGAGCTGCCCCGGGTAGCGAGTACCCGGCGCCAGGCGGTACTCGGCGCTGAACACCACAAACCCCTCGCTGACCAGGCGACGCGCGATGACGTCCATCTGCTGTGGAGATCCGTTGCGCCAACCGCCGCCATGCAGCAACAGCACGGCAGGATTCGGTCCTGGCGTGGGCGCCAGGAACAGCCGGCCGGTCAGCGTTCCCATCGCACGCTCGGTATAGCTGACATCACTCAACAGTCGCACATCGTCCGGCAACGGGGGACCCGGCGCACACCCGGACGCGAGCAAGAACCAGCCAGGCCACAAGACCCCGCTTATGCAACCGCCACCGAGGCACCGGGCCAGACGAGCGAATGGAATACCCGTTTCCATGGTCACGGCAAAGCAGGTCGATTGCACAATGACACCCGCTCAAGAGCCGGTAGACTTGGAGAACCAGGAGTCGATAACAGGTTATTCAGCATGGAATTACTGCAGATAATCTATACCAGCAGGGCGACGGTGTCGCTCGACAGGAAGGCATTGCTCAATATGGTGGCCGGCGCCGGCAGGAAAAACCGCGCCCTCGGCATCACCGGCCTGCTTTACTGTGCCCAAGAGGCCTACCTGCAGGTACTGGAGGGGGACGAAAAAGCCGTGCTGATCCTGTACGCAGACATACTCCGTGACGATCGTCACGACGATATCCGCACCGTCGTCATCCGGCCGATCGAGGCGCGTGATTTTGCAAACTGGTCGATGGGGCTGCTCGACACAATGACCGAACCCATCGATCTCGCGGATGTGCTGAACCGGGGTCATGACCGGATTGGTGTCTGGAACAGCGCCAAGTGGCAAACCATCGTCAACACCTTTCGCGCCGAACTGGAGACCGTCGAACCCTGACGGGTGAATCATTCGGCACTGCCGCACAGATTCGCAACCCGCCACCGGCGCCGCCCAGACATTTTTGGCACGCGCTGTGAACGGGGCGCTTGAACATGCGCGCAGGCGACAACCGTCAGCCATGACGTGGCAGGTCGAGCGCATAGGGCAACAGCACGTCGAGTTGAACGAGCTCCAGGACCCGCTGATGCGTGGACTGCAGGAATACCGGCGGTGCCAACCCGGCCTTATGGGCCTCGAGCCAGCGAAAGGCATACAGACACCAGCGATCGCCGTCCTGTAGCCCGGGAAAATCGTACGCCGTTACCGGGGTGATCAGGTCGTTGCCGCGCCTGCGGGAGAAGACCAGAAATTCATCCGTAAGCTGGGCGCAAACCACGTGCGAGCCCAGGTCGTGAGGCCGCGTGCGGCAGTGGCCATCGCGCAGGTAACCCGTCTTCGGGGACAGACTGCACAGCTGCAGTGGCTCGCCGAGCGCGTTGCGTCCGGCCTCCCTCATGTTCACGCGCGCGCAGCGGCGTAACTTTTCGCGGCCCTCACGGCCAGCCAGGCCTGCTCGTGCAGCAACCGGTTCAGATCCGCGATGTCTGCCTGATCGCCCTCGAGCATGCGACCCCGGATCGCGCTGGTCATCGCCAGCGCCTGAAGGATGTCACCGTCGCTGAGGTCGGTGCGGTCCTTGGCGTGCCCGGAGATGACCGCCAAAAGATGAGTGACCAGATCAGAGACCGCCGGCGCGGACTGCGTCTGCGGATGAAGCGGGAACTCGATATCAAACGCCCTGCCCCCAGACGTCAATGCGACAAACTGCAGAACCTCGTGCGCCATGTCTCTCCATCTCCACGTTTGCCTTCTCCCGCTGCCAATGTAATGCCGCGGAAATGCTTGATCCCACGTGGCTTGTACGGCAATGCCCCGATCGAACCGCGGCACAGGCTCATCCATCAATTCGCCACGGATGTCGTTGTGACCTACGGCCGCCCCGGTCGCGTGACCGGCAATCGCGATACCTTCGGTCAATGCGTGCGGGTTGTAACGAAGCACGTCCCGGTCATGGCGGGTGCCGGGGTTCGCTCTCGTCGGAATTGCAGGCAATTTATTGCTGACCTCGCGAATCCCTGGGCATGAGAATCCACTTCAGGCCCGTGGCGAAACCTGCGCTCCCGCGACCGCGCAAGCCGGATGCCTTGACGTGTTCCTCCTCACGCTTGAGCCAGATACGCCCGTCTTCGGTGCTCTCACCGAAAACGATTCCCAGCTTTGGTTCGACATCCCGCACCATCTCATCGCCGCCACGAAGCATGTCGGGCCGCAATGACCGCCGACTGCTGGCGACCCTATAGCGTGTCGAGTATCCACATGTCTTACGGCCTGGGTGAAATCCCCTGCATTCATTGGCCGTTTCTCACGCGATCGATGTGTCAGTCTTCAGATTATCCACTCAGACATAGGTCGAACGGTGAACGCATTGGTGGTGATCTTGCCGTTTCCCCGGCTGCGCGGCTTGGGCGGCTTACCAGGACTCTATTGCTCGAACAGATTAACGCACCGCATTTTCCGAGACTGCAGCGAACAACTTTGAGGCATGAAAAGCGAATCCATTCGGCAGTCGAATGACCGCGCAGACGTCAGCGAGGCACTTGCCGACGAAGACTTCATTGAGGGTCGTTTCGTTGCTGCCACACGCGCTTACGAGGCGCTCCTGGATCGGTACCCCGGACGACTCGACATCGCTGCTCGGCTTGGATACCTCGATCTGCTGGCCAACCGTCCCGACAGTGCGGTTGCCAGGCTTTCAAATGTCCTGGAAAACGGCTTGCGCACCCGCAGCATCTTGTCGCACCTGGCCGAGGCCTACAGTCGTCGCGGCGACCTCGGCCACGCTGCACTGTGTTATGAGCAGCTCGGCCGTGGCGGACTGGCAGGCACCCTTGCGGTGATGGCCGGACTAAAGGTCTTCCGGGTAGAAAAGGAGTCTGATTCGGTCTGTCTGGACCTGTTGAGCGTCGAGCCGCTTCCCGTCATGCGCGCGCTGGTCAACGGAGTCGGGGCAAATCTGGTAATCGACACCGGTGCCGGCGACTGCGTGCTCGACATGCGCTTTGCCGTGTCAGCCGGTGTGCGCCTTGGCGGACAGGAGTGGCGCGATTTCGCCGGGGGCCATCGCGCCCAGGTCACGCATGCCCATCTGGAGAAATTGGGCATGGATACGGTGAGCATCCATGACCTGCCGGTACAGGTCCTCGATCTACAGTCCACTTTTGGTGGTTGGTTTCCGGGGCAGGCCATCCACGGGATTGTCGGTATCAGCGTATTGTCGTTGTTCGACTGCACACTGGACTACCAGACTGGACACCTCGTACTTCAGCCTTCCGTAACGGCCAACCCGAAGCCCGGCTGCACGCCGATCTGGCTGGCCGAAAACCGGATGCTGTTGACACACGTCGACTTCCCTTTGCTGCAAGAGGCATTGGTGTTTATCGATACCGGGATGACAGGTCGTATGTTCGCCGCGCCGGAGACACGCCGTGCCGGGCTCGGCATCGAGCCCGACCGCGATCAAACCCTGGTGGGAACCGGAGGCGCCGGCGACGTACATGGCAGGGGTGCCTACGCCAGTCGCCTGCGCCTGGCCGGGAAAGAGCAAACCATGGCGTTGGGGCTGCTGCTGCCATCGCTGTCGATCGAGACCGCGCTGGGCTACCGGATAAATGGGCTGATCGGACACGATCTGTTGCGCGGTGCGCGCCTGAATCTGAATTTCACCCGCATGCAGCTCTGCATAGCTTAGTTCTTGGACTCGCCGACCTTTTC
This sequence comes from Chromatiaceae bacterium, assembly GCA_022340805.1. Classification (GTDB taxonomy): domain Bacteria; phylum Pseudomonadota; class Gammaproteobacteria; order Chromatiales; family Chromatiaceae; genus Thiosocius. Next base: position 16,613 of record JAJDNF010000011.1, on the reverse strand, counting down.
CACAGGTCGACGGATCTGGTCGGTCAGGCTGCTGCAGATTACGCAGTTGGAGTTGCCTTTCGCGGAAGGTCACATCGGGAGTGTGGGATGAAGAAATCCACAATCGGTTTTCAAATACGGACCCGGAACACACGGTTTGCGATGGCCGCGGTCAGGCGCGGCTTGAACCTGCTGCTGATATCGTTGATTGGCAGTGTGGTAATCGCACAGGAGATCGACCATGCGCTATGGCAGGAGCGGCTGCTTATACTGGTCGCGCCATCGGCCGACGATCCTGCGATCGTCCGACAAAAACGGGCACTGCGCGATGCCGGTGATGCACTCGCGGAACGACGGCTGCGCATCATCGAGCTCTACTCGGAACCCGACAGCGACGATTCAGGGCGGCTTACGCCGGCACAGCGGCGCGCGATCAGAGAAGGTCTCGGCGTGGCGTCCAGCGACCGCCAACTCGTCCTGATCGGATTGGACGGCGGTATCAAGCGCCGTGCACCGTTGGCGACACCGCTGCGCGAGATCCTGCAGCAGATCGACGGCATGCCGATGCGTCGACAAGAGATTGAAGACCGGAAGCGTGCCGGGCTCCCTGTGACGCCCCCCTGACGTGGCCGACCGGGGTGCATCTGTTCTGCGATACGTCGTCTCTCCTGCGCATGCACTTGGCCGTCCACCTTCGCGCCGGCCAGCAGTCCGACCGGACCACCGGCGAGTGCGCCGCCTGCGATTGCACCAGACTGCCCGGTGCGACCTGTGCTCTGTTGTCGGCCTGTCCGCCGATGCACTGGTTAAACACCTGCTTCACATCGAACGTGGCGGACTTCCTCTTTTTTCGATTGTCTTCGCTCTGCAACAGGGGCTGTGGGCCGCGATGTGGGCTCATGCGGCCGCATCACGCGTTTTGCCTAACCTGCAAATTGCATGAAGGGTTTGGGAATCAGGGTGTGATGGGCAAAGCAGTTGGGCTGATCGGCCGAAAAAGCATAGCCGAAGCTATGGTTAGAGGGGGATCGGCACAAATGCAAAGTCGAGCGCGGCCTGAGCCCGAACAGGACAGACTGTCACGTCGAATACAAGGGCCGAAGAACGCATCGAACGCCTTCCGGCTGCCACGCAACACCATGTGCCCGTCCGCCTTCATGCAATTTGCAGGCTAAGGCGTCATACGCCTTCGTGCTGCGAATGACACGGCCCGCCCGCCGAACCTGCCGGAGAACGGCGCTGCGGCGCTTCAGTCCTCTTACCTCGACATTGCGCGAAACGCTGCAAAAAAATTAACTCACATGATGATCTCAGAGCTTTCGGATCTTCAGAGCGATTTGATCGTTGGTGCAACGCGTCTATCGCCCGTCAAGGTATCACCCAGACATTCGGCAAACCCATGATGTACAGACACCGCGGCGATCAATTGCCTGACTCCAGAACCACGGCGACATCGATCTCGCGCCCGGAGCGCCAAAGCCGGACAGTGACCTGCTCACCGATACGATAGTCATCCAGCGCGGAGACAAGCGCAGCGATGCTGTCGACGTCCTGATCCTCCACACCCAGAATGATGTCCCTGGGCACCAGGTTGCCCTGAGCATCCACCTCCGCACCACGCAGCCCGGCCGCCTCTGCCGCCGAATCGCGCTGGACCCGCAGGACCAGCACGCCTTCCACGCCCAGCTGCTCCCGAACCAGGCGATTGACATCGGCATCGACCGTGATTCCCAGGCTCGGCCGAATATAGCGCCCCTCGACAATCAGCTGCGGGACCACTTTGTTGACGGTATCCACCGGCACCGCAAACCCAATGCCCGCAAAAGCGCCGGACGGACTGTAGATGGCCGTATTGATCCCGATCAGGCGACCGGCGCTGTCCAGCAGCGGGCCACCGGAATTCCCTGGATTGATGGCGGCGTCGGTCTGGATGAGATGATCGATGCTTGTCCCGTCATCGTCGGTGATCGATCGGTCGAGCGCCGAGACAAGACCGCTGGAAAGCGAATAGTCTAGGCCGAAGGGGTTTCCGATGGCAAACACCTTTTGCCCGACTCGGAGGTCGGCACTGACGCCGACCGGCACTGGTGGCGGTCGGTCGAACGGCACCTTGATCCTGAGCACTGCAAGGTCATGCGCTGGACTCGCGCCGATCAGGGTTGCGCGGTAGCTGCGTCCGTCGTTGAGACGCACGATCGCCTGCGAGGCACCTTCGATCACATGGTTGTTTGTAACCACATGACCGAGGCCATCCCAGATCATCCCCGATCCGTTGCCTCGCGGCACGCTGGCGATGTTTCGCGTCCACAGGTTCATCACGCGCTGGCGGGTACTGATGAACACCACCGATGGACTTGCCCGGTCGAATATCTCGATCGTTGCAAGTTCGTCTGCAGCAAGTTCCCCGCGCGCGGTCACGGCTCTGGGCTCGGTAGTCAGCGCGACGACGCGGTTTTCCAGCCATGGCAGGAACTGCCAGAGCATCAACAAGATTGCAAACAGCAGGAAAACCCAACGCATCCGATTCAGAAAAAGGTCAGGTTCTTGATTCATACGCCCCCTATCAGGCACTCGAGTGACAACATAACCATTTTGGCAGGAACAGATCCCCGGGAGCCTCCATACGAATTACAAACGCGGATCTTGGTTGCACAGTCCGGCCAGTGCGGAGCGAAGCGGCGATTCCCGCTCAGCAGCGGCCAAAGGCCCATCGAGGATTTCCCAGCTCGTCCTCGCCTTCCACCCATATCTGCAGAAAACGCCGGGCGAAATCGGCGGACGGCAGCCGCAATGTCGGCTCATCGTCGCGCAGCAGGGTTCCGGTGCCATCGGATCCCAGGCAGTTCGGATCCCAGGCAGTAAAGATAACGGTCGCCCGGCTCCACCGACCGGTATGCCGAGGCCACCTGCTCGAGCTCGGGCCGGTATCGGCTGAGCGCGCCGGCGCCATCGCGAACCTCGAACACCTCTTGAGTCGCCTCGCCCAGGGTCTCTGCGTCGATGTCTCGCAGGTAGGACAATCTGATGCAGCTCATACCCTCGGCCCGATTGCGAAAGAAGTCGACATCGTAAAGCTTGATAAACCCGAGATAGCACGCCCGTGCCTGTGCCTTCAGCTCGAGCTCCCGATCATCGAACCAGCCTCGCTCAGCTGCGCACACCCCGCCGCTCAACGAAAGCACACTTGGATGCGAAGATGGCTGAGCCCGAAGGCCCGAGGCGGCCGCCGTGCCGGGCGCCACCGCACGCGAGTTTGTTCGACTGACCAATCCATGACGAGCTCATTCACCAGGCTGCATCATCCGTTGACGCGGTGGAGATTCGCTCAGCCTGTGGGCGTGAAGGAGCAAAAAAATCGCGCTGTAACGCGGATTGGTAGCTGTGATTCAGGTCGAAACCCCCACCCAGAGACGATCTTGTGGTTGGTGGGTGCGCTGAGATTACAAGCGCAAATCAACAGTCAGGGTCTGCTCCATGCCCGAGGCCCGGATCGAGGCGTTGATCTCGTCGTATCGGTCGTTGGCCAGCTGGCGTCGGTTGTGGTCGTAGACGTCGATCTCATCGACCGCCACGACCATCGCGGTCGGTTGGATCGGGTCGGTCGAGGGCACGATCTCGCGCGTACGCCCGAAGTGTGGCTGCGCGAAAGCAGCAGGTCCGCGGCCAGCACGCCGGCGTCCTGGAGTGGGCCGACCGCGCCCTGGGTGTCGATCAGCACCACGTCGTAGTCATCCAGGTCACGCAGGGCGTAGCGCATCCGCACCCACCCGTCGGGGGGGTGTGGAGGATCCGGTTCTTGATGCTGCCCTCGGGATGGTCTGAGACCACGATGTCGAGGCCGGCGATCGCCGTCTGGCTGATGGCGCCCTCGAGGCGCCCAGCGGCTATCAGTTGGTGGAGGCCGCCCTCAGCCTGCTATGCCAGCGGGTAACAGCTGCTCAGGGTCGGCTGGATATCGGCGTCGACCAGGAGGACCCGCTGGCCCGCATCGGCGAGAAATCCGCCCAGGTTGGCGGTCAACGTGGTCTTGCCCGCGCCGCCCTTGATGGAGCAGATAGTCAGAATCATCACGTTTCCCCCCCCGAAAAGGAATGTTGGGGGGTGGGAAGCGGATTCCCTGCTACGCGCTCGAGACGATGGTCTGAAAAGATGGAGCCAATGGGCGGAATCGAACCGCCGACCTACTGATTACGAATCAGTTGCTCTACCGACTGAGCTACATTGGCGCAGAGGCCGCGCATTATGGGGCAGGAATCAGTCCGACTCAACCGCGCGCCGCGGTCCAGGTGTAGGGCGCCGGATCGACGACCGGAGGGCGTTCAAGGACCAGGTCGGCGGCCAGCCTTGCAGAGGCCGGGCCCAGCACAATGCCGTTGCGGAAATGCCCGGCGTTGACGAACAGCCCCCCGATCTGTGGATGCCGGCCGATATATGGCACGCCGGCGGGCGACGAGGGACGCAGTCCGGCCCAATGCGCCTCGATCGGGCAGTCGCGCAGGACCGGGAAGCGCTCGGTGGCGATCGCATACAGTTCTGCGCGTGCGGCCGCGGTGGTCTGCTTGTCGAACCCGACGTTCTCGATGGTGCTGCCGAACAGCGTGCTGCCGTCGCGCCGCGGGATCACGTAGCGGCTGCCCTCGAGCACCATCCGGGTGATGGTCCCGGGCGCAGCGCGGAACATCAACATCTGGCCGCGGACCGGGTGGATCGCCGGCGGTGCGGGCAGCCCGGCGAGCAGGCCTGCGCTCCACGCGCCGGCGCAAACAACGACCGCGTCCGCGCCCTGGAAGCCGCTGCCGGCCTGCACGCCGATGCAGCGCCCGTCCCCGCATACCAGGCTGCGCACCGGGTCGCTGGTGCGGATCTGCACCTCGAGTTGCTCCAGGCGCAGGCGCAGTGCGCGCAGCATGCGCGGGTTGCGCACCTGGCCGACCTCGGGCATCCACAGCGCGTCGTCCGCCGGGGCGGCCGCAGCAGGCTCCAGCCGGCCGAACGCCTGGCGGTCGATCAGCTGCAGGGCACGCTGGTGCTTTTCGGCCCAGTGCCGGGCCTGTGTCACCTCGTCCGGTGCAATCAGGATCAGGCCGCACTCGGTGTACTCTGGGTCGACCCCGGTGTGCTCCGCCAGTTCCTCGCACAGGGCCGGGTAGCTGGCTTGGCTCCAGTTTGCCAGCCGTGTGACGCTATCCAGGTATCGCCACGGAAACAGCGGCGAGACGATGCCGCCGCCGGCCCAGGACGACTCACGGCCAGTATCGGCACGCTCGAACAGGGTCACGGCCTGTCCGGCCTCGCGCAGTTGCAGCGCCGTGAGCATGCCGATCACGCCGCCGCCGACGATGATGATTTGATTCATGAGGATCGAAAATCTGCCGCTAACGCCTAAGGTGCCCCGATCCGGCACCGTTCGTCGGGGAATCGCGGCAGTCTATCATCCGCGCCGACACGTCAATAAACGGAACTGCTATATCGACCACTATGAGTACGAAACACAGAGGCTTCACGCTCGTCGAGTTGATGGTCACGCTGGCCATGGCGATCATCCTGCTCGCCGTCGGCATGCCGTTGTTCAGTAGTGTGGTTGGCAGCAACCGTGCCGCCGCTCAGGTCAACGACCTGGTGTCGGCATTGAAGCTTGCGCGCAGCGAGGCGGTAAAACGGGCGACGGCAGTCACCGTCTGTTCTTCCGATGATGGAGGTTGTGGTGACGCTGGCGGCTGGACGAACGGTTGGATTGTCTACGTGGATGCGAATGACGATGGTGCCGTGGATCCGGATGAGGTCCTACGCACCTGGGAGGCCCTCACGGCTGCCTCGACCGTGGACGTCAGTGTAGCGTCGGTGGAGTTCGGGCCGATTGGCGATTCGCCGACCGCCGATGCCGCAGCCGACGGTTTTGTGAATTTCGAGCTTGACAATAGCGAAGCCACGGGCAGCGCAGGCGGAGGCGCCAAACGCTGCGTGACGGTGACCCGCACCGGGCAGGTGCGCAGCGGTCGGGGGGCTTGTCCATGAACGGGGGGGCTGGACGCGTGACTGTTTCTTGTGGCGTGGGCGGAAGAGCCGTGCGCGGATTTACGCTGCTCGAGGTGCTGATCGCGCTGATCGTTCTTTCGATCGGCCTGCTCGGGCTGAGTGGCCTGCAGACCACCAGTCTGCGCAACAACCACAGTGCCTTTCTGCGCTCCCAGGCAACCCTGGTGACCAACGACATCATCGACCGGATGCGCGCGAACCGCGATGCGGCAGTTGATGGCGCCTACGACATAGGCTACGAGGATGCGACCCCGGCTGGCGATTGCTCGGTCATGTGCGCCTCGGCAAACGCTGTTGCCAACGCCGATCTCGCTATCTGGCGCTCTTACGTCCAGCGTCTGCCGGGCGGCGAGGGAAGCGCAAACGTGGACGCCGACGACGTTGCCGAGATCAGGGTGCGATGGACGGACACGCGCGATGCCAACAACACGCTGGAAATCGTCACGAGGTCGCAGATATGAGGCGCTTGCTCAAGCGACAGGCGGGCCTGACCCTGGTCGAATTGCTGGTGGCCACCACCCTCAGCCTGATACTGATGGCCGGGGTATTGCTGGTGTTCTCGGCCAACAAGAGCACGTACCAGATGCAGAATGGTCTTGGCACACTGCAGGAAAACGGCCGTTATGCGCTGCGCCAGATCACCAGTGATCTGCAGTTGGCTGGCTATGGTGGCTGCCTGTCACCGCATCTTCAGCCAAAGCCGCGGGTCATCAACCTGGTCGACAACCCACCGGCCTATCTGGATGAGTTTGCGGATGGCGTGTTTGTCGCAGGCGAGGACAACGACACCGGGGACACCCAGTACGGTGACGACGCCAGGGCCATGTACGAGGGGCCGGATGGTGCGGGCACCGATTCGATCGAGATCCGTGGGCCGTTGCGCTCGAATGCGCATTATGTCGCCGGCAGCGTGCCGGCCTCAGGCGATATCGAAGTGAAAGGGTCGCTGGAGATCACCGAGGCGGAGGAGCCGTATTTTCTGGTCTCCGATTGCGCCGGCGCCGATATCTTCTATGCGTCCGATGTCTCCGCGGCCGGCGACAATACCGCGGTAGAGCACACGAATGGAAATACGCAGACCGATCTGTCGCGCAGTTTCAGTGCGGATGCGGTGGTCACCGAGATCACCCGGCATACCTATTTCGTCGCCGACACCGGGCGAAGGAATGCTTTATCGCAGCCGATCACGGCGCTGTATCGCTTCGATGGCATCGCCGGTCACGATAGCGTCGAACTGGTCGACGGTATCGAGGACCTGCAGGTCGACTATGCGCTGGACAGCAACGGCGATGGCAGGATAGACATCTTCAAGGACGACCTGGGTGCTGCCGAGTGGAGCGAGGTTCTGGCGATTCGGGTGCGGTTGCTGGTGAACAGCGTCGAGCCCGCAAGTGCTGTGCCCGCCCCCTACACCTACTTCCCCGCGAGCAGTGTGCAGCTGGCGCCGCCGGATGGCGATCGGCGCCTGCGGCAGGAGTTCAGTTCCCTGGTCTATGTACGTAACGCCATGTGATAGCGGACATCGAACATGCCAACAGTCATACACTTTCAACCCAGACAGCAACGCGGCGCAGTGCTCATCGTGGCGCTGGTGCTGCTGCTGGTACTGACGATCCTCGGCACCGCGAGTGTGCGCGACACGACGATGCAGGAGCGTATGGCGGGGAATTTCCGCGACTACAGCGCCGCGTTCGAGGCCGCCGAGACCGCGCTGCGGTTCGGCGAGGTGCAGTTGGGCAACTCGACGGCCTTCGGTGACATGGATTTCAACGGCGTGAACGGTGTCTACGCGGTGAGTTCGTCATCGACCAGCGTCGATCCACTGGAGCCTGCCAATTACGGGCTTCAGGTCGACGACAGCGTGTTGCGCGAAGGCGGTGACGGCGGCAACCCTCTGCTGGTCAGCGCGGTACCCGATTACTACCTCGAGCAGTTGCCCGAGATCGCGCTGCCCGGCAGCGACCTGGTGGTCGGCTTCCAGGATCAGGCGCCACGCGTGCAATATTACCGGGTAACCGGCAAGGGTCACGGCATATCACCTAATTCCGAGGTGATCCTACAGAGTACGTACTTCCGCTAGGCGCGGGAGTCAGGTGAGGGATGAATCATGCGTAATCGAATTCTAATTTCCACCGTGGCGCTGCTCTGGGGTCTGATCGCGGGTCGTTCGGCCATCGCGGCACCTGCCCAGGAACCATTGTTCCTCACCACCGGCGTCAGCCCGATGGTCATGTTCGCGATGTCGGTCGACCACCAGCTGTTCCAGAAGGCCTTTGCCGATTACTCCGACCTGAACAGGGACGGCGTCATCGACAATACCTACATGGACAGTTTCGACTACTACGGCTACTTCGACAGCAAGCGCTGTTACGAATACGACGGCGGCAATGGTTACTTCGAACCGCGGGAACCAGCCGGCGGCGCCAACAGTCACCACTGCAATAATGCAGCGGCTGACGGCAACTGGAGCGGCAACTTCCTGAACTGGGCCACGATGACCCGCATCGATGTGCTGCGCAAGGCCCTGTACGGCGGCAAGCGCGCGATTGACACGCCCGGGCAGACGGTCCTGCAGCGCGAGTTGCTGCCGAACGACGTGCATGCCTTCGTCAAGGTATTCACGCCGGCAGCCGGCGACAGTATGCAGAACTACACCCCCTATGCTGCGGCCACCATTTCGATGTGTAATTCGACCCCCGGCCCCGGCGGCAATACGCAGACCCAGAACGTCGACACCGACACCTGGCATCCGAAGCTGCGGATCGCGAACGGCGACTGGGGACGCTGGACAGCGGACGAGGTCTATCAGTGTGAGTGGCGCGGCAACGGCATCAGCCCGGGCAACGCGCAGAACCTGTACGCCGTGAACACGAACAATGCCCCCAGCGTGCGGGTCAAGGTCTGCGAGCAAGACAAGCTCGAGTCCAACTGCCGCAGTTACAACGGCAGCGATTACAAGCCAATCGGCCTGCTGCAGGAGTACGGCGAGAACCGCACGCTGCGCTTTGGCCTGGTCAGCGGCAGTTACGACAAGCGCGACAAGGGCGGTGTGCTGCGCAAGGCGGTCTCCTATTTTGCCGGCAATGACGATTCCGACGACGACGAGGTCAACCTGGCGACTGGCGTTTTCAACGCCGGCGTGCACGGCATCGTCGACGCCCTGGACAGGGTTCGCATCAACGCCTGGGACTACACGGCGCATAAATATCAGGACTGCAGCACGTACGGCATTCCGATTGCGAACTATCTTTCGGAGGTGCCTTACAATGGTGCCAACGTCAAATGCTCGAACTGGGGCAACCCGGTCTCGGAGCTGTATCTCGAGGCGGTCCGCTATCTGATCGGAGAGGGCGGCGCGACCCCGGCGTTCAACACCAATGCCGACCCGCTCGGTCTGCAGTCCGCGGCCTGGAACGACCCGATGCCCCCGGCCGAGTGGTGTACGCCGATGAATGTGGTATTGCTGTCGAGCGGTGACAACAGCTTCGACACCGACCACCTGAATGCGGTACCGGGCGTGCTCGGCGACATCGACACCGCAACGAACGAGATCGGTGCCGCGGAGGGCCTTGGCGTCGGTGACATGGTGTTCATCGGCGAGGTCGGCGCGGCGCCAATCGCGAACCCGGACAGCAATATCTGCACGGCGAAGGCCTTTACCAGTCTGTCGCAGATGCGCGGCCTGTGTCCGGCGACGCCGACCAAGCAGGGCGGCTATGCGGTGGCAGGCCTTGCCTACAAGGCACATACTACGGATCTGCGTGCCGACCGGGGCAACAACCCGGGCACCGGGGCGGGACAGACGATCAGCACCTACGCGATCGCGATGGCCAAGAACCTGCCGAATTTCAGATTCAAGGTCGGCGACGACTTCGTCACCGTGGTGCCTAACGCCTATGCCGGGCCTACCAACGCGATGCCGCCGGTGATCAGCAACCTGTGGAAGGCCGCGAGCCTTGCGCAGCTGGAAGTGGAAGATACCGTGTACGACGGCGACGGCAACCTCGTCTATGCACGTTTCCTCGCCTACTGGGAGGACTCGGCCTGGGGCAACGACTACGACATGGACGTGGTCTCGCGTGTCTCGGTGTGTGTGGCGGCCGAGTGCACCAATCACGACGACGACGGCAGCGGTGCCAACGACTTGAATCCGGGTGCGGGCATGCTGCGCGTGACGACCCGCACCATGCATGCCGCTGCGGGTGTCTCGACCAAGGTCGGATTTGTCATCTCGGGCACCGACGATGATGGCGATTATGCGACCCTGCGCAGGGCAAATGGGCTGAATTTTTCATCGTTCGACGACGACCCGCTGCGGGATGGCAGTGAGCCGGACCCGGTCAGCTATACCTTTACGCCGGGGGCGTCGATGGCCGTCAACCTGCCGACTCCGCTGCAGCTTGCCGCCAAGTACGGATCCTTCAAGGATACCGACGGTAACGATGAACCGAACCTGCAGAGCGAGTGGGATGACGACTTCGATGGTGTCGCGGACACCTTCTTCTCCGCAGACGACCCGTCGCTGATCGGCCCGAAGCTCGCGTCTTACCTCGCGACCATCGCGACCACCTCTTCGGCCGCCTCGGTAGTGGCCAACTCGGTGAGCCTGCAGACCACGACGCGTATCTACCAGGCCCGCTTCGACAGTACCGACTGGTCCGGCAGCGTGGTGTCCTTCCCGGTGGATCTGGCGACCGGTGCGCTGTTGCCCGCCGAGTGGGACGCGGCCGACCAGGTCGCGATACAGGACTGGGAGAGCGGCCGCGAGTGGCTGACCTGGAACAGCGAAACCGGGCAGGGCGTCGCGTTCACCTGGGACGACGGCGGAACCCCGCTCAATTTCGATGACGACACGACGGATCTGAGTGTGGACCAGCGTCTGCTGCTCAGTACCACGCCAAATACGGTCGAGCAGGACGATTTTGGCATGCGGCGCCTGGAATATCTGCGTGGCAACAATTTCTACGAACTCGGACAGGGCCACAGCGGGCCCGGTGAGCCGGCTTTCCGTGACCGCTCCAATCCGCTGGGCGACGTGGTGCATTCCACGCCCACGGTGGTCGGCTCGCCCAACTTCCCTTATCCGGATTACGTGCCCGGCTCGAACCCGCCGGTCCAGTTCCAGTCGGTCATGTACTCTGCCTTCAAGGCCGAATATGCGAATACCGACTGTGCGGATGCTGCGCGCGATCGTGAGCCGATGCTGTATTTCGGCGGCAACGACGGCGCGCTGCATGGCGTCTCGGCCTGTACCGGTGCAGAGAAGATCGCCTATGTGCCGAGCGCGGTATTCCCCAATCTGAACAAGCTCCCGTCCACCGACTATTCGCACCAGTACTATGTCGACGGTGCGCCGACCGTGGTGGATGCATTCTTCGACGCCGCGACCGGCGGCGATGGGGCATGGCATACGCTGCTGGTCGGCACGCTGGCCGCCGGTGGCCCGGGTGTCTTTGCGCTCGACGTCACCGATCCCGGTACGTTCGCCGAGGCGAATGCCGACGACATCGTGTTGTGGGACAAGACCCCGCTCGACCCGGATTCGGATTATTCGGAGCTGGGTTATACGTTCAGCCAGCCGGCGGTCGTCAAGGCCGAAGGACATGGCTGGGTGACGATATTCGGCAACGGCTATGACAGCCTGTCGGGTCATGCCGTGCTGTACGTGGCGAACGTGGTCGACGGCAGCCTGATCGCCACCATCGACGTGGGTGGTGTCAACAATGGGCTGTCGACGGTTGCACCGATCGACCGCAATGGCGACGGCCTGGTCGACCTGATCTATGCGGGTGACCTAAACGGGAACGTCTGGCGCTTCGCATCGAACGGGGCGGGGTTCTCGGCAGCCAATACGACGCTGCTGTATTCGGCGGAGAGCCAGGGCGGTGTGGCACAGCCGATCACCTCGCGGATTGCGGTCGGGTACCATCCGACCAGCGCAGTCGGTCGCATGGTCTTTTTCGGCACCGGCAAGTACTACGAACCGGACGACCAGGATCCGAACACGGCGGTGACCTACAACACCATGTACGGTATCTGGGACCGCGACACCGGGGCAACGGTGCCTACCGTGGGCGCGCGCAACTCGAACGTCCTGCAGCAGCAGGCGATCGAGACGCAGACCGTCGAGACGGACTTCTATGTGCGTGACGCAAACGGCGATTTCGTGCTGGACGAGTTTGGCGCACCGGTCAAGGAGTCCTACGATATCCGTGTGCTGAGCAATACCCAGGTGGGATGGGCGAAGCCGGCCGGGAACTGCGGGATCTACAACGCCGACACCGGTGTAGGATCATGCGGTTGGTATCTCGATCTGACCGATACCGGTGAGAAGATGGTCGCGACGCCGATCCTGCGCGGCGGGCGGCTGATCTTCGTGACGACGGTCCCGTCGCTGGTCGCCTGCGACGCCGGTGGAACCGGCTGGCTGATGGAGCTCGATCCGAGCACTGGCGGGCGCCTGGATTTCCCGGTGTTCGACCTGAACGGCGATGGCGTGTTCGACCTGAACGACGATTTTGCTACTGACAACGACGACGGAGGAACCGACTACACGCCGGTTTCCGGCAAACGCTCGAAGGCCGGCATACTCCAGCCACCGGCAATCCTCGCCGGTATCGGCGGGGCGGGTGACGGCAGCTACGGCGGCGTCGAGGGCAAGTACGCCTCGGGCAGCAAGAACGCGCAGATCGAGGTGACGATCGAAAACCCGGGCCTGCTGAGCGCCGGACGCAAGTCCTGGATGCGGATCAAGTAGGGGATAGGCGATGCGTGCAACACAACGTGGACTGACCCTGATCGAGTTGATGATCGTGCTCGCGGTGATGGCGATCATCGCCGCGGTGGGCTACCCGCTGTACACCAACCAGGTGCAGAAATCGCGGCGCGCGGACGCGAAGATCGCGCTGGAGTCGGTGGCGATGGTGGAGGAGCGTTTCTACACCATCAACGGCCGGTATACGGACAGCTTTGCCGACCTTTACACCGGCACGCTCGCCGTCGCGGCCGGCTTCGACTGGCCCTGCAGCGGGGCCGACGAGTGCAGCACCTCGACGGGCAATTACGTGGTCACCATCGCGCATGAGGACTCGGAGCAGGACTTCGTCGCGACCGCGGACAACGACGGACGTCAGGCCGGCGACGATGACTGTGCTGAGTTCACGGTCAATCAGACCGGCACCAAGACCGCAACCGATGGCGGCAGCACGAACTGCTGGGGCAGGTAGCCGCACCGCCGGCGGTATCACGAAGCAAACCGGACGTGGACCGCCGTATACCTCGGCGATCCGTTGTGCATCTCTGATCGTAGGGTGCAATGAGCTGTGCGAATTGCACCGTATTCGCCGTTGTTTGGTGCATTACGGCTTACACCTGATGCATATTACGCGAGTGGCGGTACGATCCCCTGCTAAGGCCTTGCGAAGATATGTGAGGCCAGGGTGCGTGAGCAGAATTGCAGCGTATCCGCGCCTGTCCGGTGCATTACGGCTTGCGCCTAATGCACCCTACGCGCGAGTGGCAGGCTCCACCTAATGCAACCTACACGCTGACCGTAGGGTGCAATGAGCTGTGCGAATTGCACCGTATTCGCCGTTGTCTGGTGCATTACGGCTTACACCTGATGCACATTACGCGAGTGGCGGTACGATCCGCTGCTAAGGCCTCGCGAAGATATGTGAGGCCAGGGTGCATGAGCAGAATTGCAGCGTATCCACGCCTGTCCGGTGCATCATGGCTTACGCCTAATGCACCCTACGAACTGCTGGGGCAAGTAGCCGCACCGCCGGCGGTATAGCTCGGCGATCTGTTGTGCATCTCTGATCGTAGGGTGCAATGAGCTGTGCGAATTGCACCGTATTCGCCGCTGTCCGGTGCATTACGGCTTACGCCTAATGCACCCTACGCGCTGAGCATCCGCTTGCCTACCACCTTGCCGTGCGCATCGCAGCACACCACGTGGAAAACCTGCTTTGCCAAATCCAAGCCAACCGTCGTAACCTTGCTCATGGTCTTCTCTCTCCTATCTTGATGGTCGTTTCAATTTCCATCATGGCGCATTGCGACGCCGATTAAAGGAGGGAGGAGACCATCACATCACCCTACGCGCGAGTGGCGGGTTGCGCCAGATGCAGCTTGCGCGGCTTGGTGGGATCGCCGGCCGATACAGGCCACGCCGCAATGAGTGACGGCAGGGTGCGATAGTGCATCTCCGTAGGTCGGGTTGATCAGGCAAACCCGACATGGGCCGCGCATTCGTCGGCGCCCTTTGGCGCACCGACTCTGCTCGGCCTGGGCTATGCCGTTCCGGGGCCGCTCGCCATTGCGCTGAGCAGGTTCTTTGGCAGCGCAAACACGACGGTCTCCGGTTGTCCGCCATCCTGCTCGACGCTGTCGGCGCCCCATTGTTGCAGTTGCTTGATCACGCTCTCGACCAGCACCTCGGGCGCCGAGGCGCCGGCCGTGAGCCCGACCGTTGTAACGCCGTCCAGCCAGTCGCGGCGGATGTCCTCCGGGCCGTCGATCAGGTAGGCCGGGCGCTGCTGCTTCTCTGCGATCTCTTTCAGGCGGTTCGAGTTGGAACTGTTGGGTGAGCCCACGACCAAGACCAGGTCGCACTTCTCGGCCAGCCGGGTCACGGCGTCCTGCCGGTTCTGCGTCGCATAGCAGATGTCGTCCTTCTTCGGCCCGCTGATGCTGGGGAAACGTCGCTGCAACGCGTCGATGACCAGCGCCGTATCGTGCATGGACAGCGTAGTCTGGGTGACGAAGGCGAGTTGTTCCGGATTACGGATATTCAACCTGTCGACATCCGCGGGCCTCTCGACCAGATAGATGCCGGCCTTGTCATCGGCACAGCGGTACTGCCCCATGGTGCCTTCCACCTCCGGGTGCCCCTTGTGGCCGATGAGCACCACCTCGTGGCGGGCCTTGCAGTGCCGCGCCACCTCCATATGGACCTTGGTGACCAGCGGGCAGGTTGCGTCGAATACGGTCAGGCCGCGTCGATCGGCCTGTTCGCGCACCTGTTGGGACACGCCGTGGGCGCTGAAGATCACTATGCCGCCATCGGGGATCTCGCCCAGTTCGTCGACGAACACGGCGCCGCGGTCGCGCAGGCGCTGCACCACGAAGCGGTTGTGCACCACCTCGTGACGCACGTAAATCGGCGCGCCGAAGGCGTCCAGGGCGCGTTCGACGATCTCGATGGCGCGGTCGACGCCGGCGCAGAAGCCGCGCGGGTTGGCGAGAAGTATTTTCATGCGCCGATTGTCCCGGGCGGATCGCGGGTTTTCAACCGCCGTCTTTCAGGGTAGACGGGCCGCGGATCACATCCGTGCTGCTGCGTGCTCTGCGCCGTCCGGGACTCGTTCAGGGTCGCCTCAGGATGCGTCGCCGGCGGGTGGCGAGACCTCGAGTATCTCGACTGCGAAGCTGATCTCGTGGCCGGCCAGCGGGTGATTGAAATCGACCTCGATCCGGCCCTCATCAACGTCCAGCACGACGCCCGGCGCCTCATCGCCATTGGGCAGCGCAAAGGCGATGACCTGGCCGACCTCGGGGGTGAACGCCCCGTCAAAGTCAGTCATCGGCATGTATTGGATCAGGGCGAGATCGCGCACGCCGTAGGCCTGTTCGGGCAGCAGCTTGATGGTCTGCGTATCGCCCGCCCTGAGGCCGTAGAGCGCGAGCTCGAGCCCCGGTTGCAGGGTGCCGTCGCCCATGGTCAGGCTCACCGGCTCCTCGCCGAACGTGGACAAGGCCTCGGTGCCATCTTCCAGCGCGATGGCCAGGTGCAGCGTGACCCGGCAGCCCGGCATTATCTCCTGGCCGCTGATCATAACGCGGCCGGGGATTGGGATTGTTCGTCGGCGATCGCGCGCAGGGTAGGCAGCTGCAGGCCCAGGCATTCGGCGCGCGCCAGCGCACGTTCCAGGCGCGCCGCGGCGCTGCGCCCGGTACATCGGTGGTCGGGGTCGCCTTCGAAGGCCCTGACCATTGCCGCGATCAGGTCGTCGTTGTTGAAGCGTGAGCCGGTCAGGCCTTCCTGCAGGGTGATCACCTCGTTGGCGACCGAGCGCGCAAGGTCCTGGTGTCTGGCCCACAGCTGGCTGACGCTGCCGCCGGTGCGCAGACCGGCGATGTTCGTGGTCAGGATGTACAGGTTCTTCGCCACCAGTTCGAACAGCATGTCGCGCGGTTTGTCGACCAGCTTGACCGGTATGTCCAGGGTCGCGAGGGCCTTTGCCAGCAGTTTGGCGCGCGGGCCGTAGGCCGGCGACGGGATGATGACCTTGATGTCCTGGCCGCGCTTCTTTTCAAACCACACCGAGATCACGCTCACCTTGCCCAGGTGCTGGTAGTCATCCGGCAGCAACTCGTTCTGCAGCAGCGCCAGCTGCTTGCGCCAGGCCTTCGGGACCTTCGCGAGCAGCGCCACCAGATCGCCCTCGGCCACCGCGACCAGCACCAGCTTTGGCTGAGGCAGCTGCCGGGCCGTCTTCTTCATGTCGTCACCCCGGTTCACCGGGTAGACCGGGTGACCCAGGCGCATCAAGGCGCGGGCAAACACGCTACCCATCTCGCCCATCCCAATCACC
>JAJDNF010000094.1 GCA_022340805.1 Chromatiaceae bacterium | reverse complement strand
GCTGTCCCTGCTGTCCCTGCTGTCCCTGCTGTCCCTGCTGTCCCTGCTGTCCCTGCTGTCCCTGCTGTCCCTGCTGTCCCTGCTGTCCCTGCTGTCCCTGCTGTCCCTGCTGTCCCTGCTGTCCCTGCTGTCCCTGCCCCTTCTGCTCGCGCTGCTGTTCGAGCAGGGCCTCGACCGCGGCCTTGTTCGCGGCGGCGTCGGTCATCCCCGGCTGTGCCGTCAGCGCGCCGTCATAGGCCGCGACGGCGTCCTGGTAGCGGCCCAGTCGGGCCAGCGCATTGCCGCGGTTGTAGCTGGCCTCGGCACCCTGCGCCTGTTCGAAGTCGGTCAGCGCACCCGCGAAATCCCCCTGCTTGTAGTGTGCCGCGCCGCGCCGCAGTGGGTCGCCGGCCAGGTCGGCCGCGCGCCCGTAGTCGCCCTGCACCAGGGCCTGCGAGGCCTGCTGCTCCGGCCGCTGCCACAGATCATTCCAGGCGGCGCCAGCGCCTGCGGCCTGTGCCGGTGGGGCCGGGAATATGCCCACCGCGAGCACCGCGACACTGAGCAGCCAGCCGCGGCGGAACGCCAGTGCCGCCAGCGGCAGCAGCGCCAATACCAGCCAGGGGCCACGTTCCCGCCAGCGTGGTGCGGTCGTCGTCTGGGCGCCCGGTACCGCCTCGACCCGGTCACTGGCGCTGCCGCCCGCGAGCAGGCGCGACAGGTCGCGTTCGTCGTCGCTGATCGTGGCATAGGGCCCGCCGCCGGCCGCCGCCACGGCCCGCAGCGCATCTTCCTCGAGTACCGGCACGACGGGTCTGTCGCCGGCGTCGTGCAGGGTACGCCCGGCGGCGTCGGTCAGCGGGGCGCCGGCGCGGGTGCCGACGCCGAGAACCGCCACCCGGTAGCCCTTGCCATTCAGCGCCTTGGCCTCCAGCGCGGCCTGGTCGCCTTCCACGCCGTCGGCGATCAACAGTATCTGCCCGTGCGCCAGGCCGGCCTGGCGCAGCAGCTCGCCGGCCTGGCGCAGGCCGAGGTCGGCGCGGCTGCCCTGGGCCGGCATGATGTCCGGCTCCAGCGCGTGCAGCTGTGAACGTAGCGTGGCCGCGTCACGAGTCAGCGGGGTCACCGTGAACGCGTCGCCGGCAAACACCACCAGGCCGACCTGGCCCTCGCCGGCGAGCCGCAGCACGTCCTCGACCTTGAAGCGTGCGCGGGTCAGGCGGTCGGGCCTGAGGTCGGTCGCCGTCATCGACCGCGACAGGTCGAGCACGACCACCCGCGCGGTCTGCGATTGGTACACCGGGGCCGGCGCCTGGTCCCACACCGGATCGGCCAGCGCGATGACGGCCAGCATCCAGCCGGCGCTGAGCAGGCTCAGCCACGCCCGCCGGGCCCCGGAATGCGCACCTCCGGCATCGCCGAGCAGCAGCCCCTGCAGGTGCGGTGCCATGACCCGGCGCCATGGGTTGTCGGTATCGGGCCTGCGCCACAGGGCCCACAGCAACCCGGCCAGCGGCGCCAGTGCCCAGAACCAGGCCGGGTGAAGGAAATGAAACTGTTCAGCCACGTTGCACCTCGCTATCGGTCAGGGCCGTGCGCCGCAGCCAACCGAGCGGCAGCGCCAGCAGCAGGCTGAGTGCCAGTGCTGCGCTCAACGGCCAGGCATACAGGTCGTCGGCCGGACGGTAGCTGAGCGCGTCCTTCGAGGCCGGCTCGATGGCGTCCAGTTCATCGTAGATCTGCGCCAGGGCCGCGCTGTCGCGCGCCCGGAAGTACCGACCATGGGTCTTTTCCGCAATGCCGCGCAGTGTCCCCTCGTCCAGGTCCGACCCGGCCTGGCGCTGCACCCCGAACGGGGTCCGCACCAGCCCCCCGTCGCCGCCGACACCGATGGTGTAGATGCGCACGCCCTGCTGGGCCGCGAGGTCCGCGGCCTTGAGTGGGTCGACCGCACCCGCGGTATTGGCGCCGTCGGTCAACAGGATCAGGACGCGGTTCTGTTCCGGCTGGTCGCGCAGGCGCTTGAGCGCCAGGCCGATCGCGTCGCCGATCGCGGTCTCCTTGCCGGCCAGCCCGACCTGGGCCTCGCCCAGCAGGGTCGCGACGGTCTGCCGGTCCAGCGTCAGCGGGGCCTGCAGGTAGGCCTCGCGGCCGAACAGGATCAGTCCAACCCGGTCGCCCTCGCGCCGGCGCACGAACTCGGCCGCCAGCGCCTTGACTGCGGTCGCCCGGCTCACGCGCCGGTCGCCGAGCAGCATGTCGTCGTTGAACATCGACCCGGACAGGTCCACCGCCAGCATCAGGCTGCGGCCGGTGACCGGCACCTGCATTGTCTCGCCCAGCAGCTGCGGTCTTGCGGCGGCGACCACCAGCAGCAGCCAGGCCGTGGTGGCCAGCGCGCGGCGCCAGCCGGCGGGGTGCGACGGCGGGCGCAGCAGGCCGGACGGTGCCAGCACCGCCAGAAACGGCACGCGCAGTGCGGCCGCGGGGCTCGCCGCGGCGCGCGGTAGCAGCCACAGGCTCAGCAGCGGCATCGGCAGGGCGATGAACAGCCAGGGCCAGGCGAACTGAAAACTCATTTGCGTCCTCCGCTATTGCGTCGCACCCAAAGCTGTACGGCCTGCATCAGGCCTGCCACGTCCAGGCCGTCGTCCAGGCGGCCGTGGTAGACAGCGTCGCCCAGCACCCTGCCCGGCCCGGCAGCGAAGGCGCCTGCGCCGCCGGTACGGTCGAGAAACGCCAGCCAGGCCGCGCCGCTCAGTGCGGCCACGTCGTGTCGCGGATGGTGCCTGAGGGCCACCCGCCTGAGCAGCGCCGAGAGCTCGGCCAGGTGGTCGGGCGCCGGATCGCTCGCCAACGCGCGCCCGACAGCGTCGACCAGCGCGGACAGCGCGCGCGCCTGACGGCGGCGCCGTGCGGCGCGTGCCAGCCACCAGGTGCCGAGTACCAGCAGCCCCAGCACCACGGCCGCCAGCAGCCACCAGCCGGGTGCCGGCGGCCACCAGGGCGGCGGTGGCGGCAGATGGATGTCGCGCAGCTGCAACGCCTGTTGGGTTGCGGTATCCATCACGCCGCCCTTGCCCGTCGACCGGGTCGCGGGGCGTGGTTGAGTTGTGCGGTCAGCGACTGCGCGACCGCGTCTTCGGTCGATAGCCGCAGCAGCGCGATCCCGCAGCGCTGCAGCATCCGCTCGACCGCGGCATGGTGTTCTGCCAGGGCATGTTCGTAGCGAGCGCGGTTGCTGCGTGGACCGGTATCCAGGTCGTAGCGCTCGCGTCCGTTCGTGAGCCCGTAGCGCGCCGCGGGCGGTGCCGCGGACTCCAGCCGGTCGAGTACCTGCACGGCCAGCACATCGCTGTGCCGGCGCAGGTAGAGCAGGTGCTGGACACTGTCGCGGTCCAGCCCGTAGAAGTCGCCGACCAGGATCACCAGGCTGCCCGGACGGACCAGGCGGCGCAGCCGCAGCAGGGCGCCGTTGAGCGCCGCTGGATCGAGCGTCCCGGCCAGGCCGGCGCGCGGTTCGCTGTGCATCACCAGCTCGCGGATCAGGCGCAGGATGCCGGGTCGCCCGGCGCGCGGCGGCAGCTCGTGATGGCCGCGGTTGAACAGCAGTGCGCCGATCCGGTCACCCCCGGCCACGGCCGCCCAACCGAACAGGGCCGCGGCGCGCACGGCCTGCACCGCCTTGAGCGCCCCGCGGCTGGCGAAGAACATGCCGGGACCCAGGTCCACGCAGACCACCACCGGGCGCTCGCGCTCTTCGCGGAACACCTTGGTGTGCGGCTCGCCGGCCCGGGCGGTCACGCGCCAGTCCATCGCGCGGATGTCGTCGCCCGCCTGGTACGCGCGCGACTCCTCGTAGTCCATGCCGCGGCCGCGCACCGCAGACAGATGGCCGCCGGCGCGCCGGGCCCGCGCCGAAAGGGTGTGCAGCGGCTGCAGGACCGCGGCGGCACCGGCGAGTTCGATCAGGTCGCGGGCACTGACCGCGAGCGCCCGGTCATGCGCCATGTCGCTGCCGCGCGCGCCGAACAGCGGGGAATGGTTGAGTGCCGCCATGCTCAGGCCACCGGCACCTGGGCCAGCAGGGCCGTGACCACCTGGTCCGGCGTGACCCCCTCGGCCTCGGCCTCGTAGGACACCAGGATCCGGTGACGCAGCACATCCGGCGCCACGGCCTGCACGTCGGCCGGCGACACATAGTCGTTGCCCAGCAGCCAGGCGTGCGCGCGCGCGCAGCGGTCCAGCGCGATGGTCGCGCGTGGGCTGGCACCGAAGGTCACCCAGCGCTCCAGTTCGGCGACGTAGGGCGCCGGCTCGCGCGTCGCCAGCACCAGCTGGATCAGGTATTGCTCCACCGCGCTGGACATGTGCAGGCGGCGGACCTCTTCGCGCGCGCCGAACAGCTGGGCGCGCGTCACCTTGGCAGGTGCCGCAACTGGCTGCCGGTCGGCGGCGCTGCGGGCGACCTCGAGGATGGCCCGCTCGGTCTCCGGGGCCGGGTAACCGATACGCACGTACATCAGGAAACGGTCGAGCTGGGCCTCCGGCAGCGGGTAGGTGCCTTCCTGCTCGATCGGGTTCTGGGTCGCCATGACCAGGAAGGGCTCGGCCAGCGGGTAGGTCTGAGTGCCCACCGTGATCTGGCGCTCGGCCATCGCCTCCAGCAGCGCGGACTGCACCTTGGCCGGCGCGCGGTTGATCTCGTCGGCCAGGACCAGGTGGTGGAACAGCGGCCCCCGCTGGAACACGAATTCGCCGCTCTGCGGGCGGTACACCTCGGTGCCGGTCAGATCGCCCGGCAACAGGTCGGGCGTGAACTGCAGCCGCTGGAAGTCCGCCTCCAGCCCGGCGGCCAGCTCCTTGATGGCGGTGGTCTTGGCCAGCCCGGGGGCGCCCTCGACCAGCAGGTGGCCGTCCGCCAACAGCGCGATCAGCAGGCGGTCGACCAAGGCGGGTTGACCGAGCACACGCGTCTGCAGGTGATCTCGCAGGCGCCGCAGGGCCTGGGCATTGGCGCTGGCCGGCCCGGCCGGCTGCAGTTGGATGGCGGGTTCGTTCATGAGTGTGCTCCTTTGTCGCTGGGCTGATCGGGCGTTGCGCCCCGTGGCGGCGCAGGCAGGCGGCCCGGGGTCGAATGATTTAGCAGGGCGGGCGCGGCGCCGCCGTTCTCGGCCACGACTGTTTCGCGCATGCGCTGCTCCAGGTCATCCAGAATCGATGCGGCGTGGCGCTCGTCGCGCCGGTCCAGCGCCGCGCGGGCCTGCCGGACCCCGCGCGAGGTGGCCGCGAGTGACAGGTCCAGGTAGCGGTAGACAAACGGCCGCCCGGTCTGCCGCAGGGCGTTCAGGACCTGGTCGTGCGCGCTGCGACCGACCGCGGAGCCAAGGGGACGCAGCTGCCACAGGGCGGTGCCGCGTCCGGCGTGGCCGTCGGGCAGCGTGAATACGGAGTAAAGGGTGACGTAATCCGGCGTGGTGGTGGTCGACGCGGTATCGCTGTCCAGCAGCGCCAGCAGGTGGTCCGCGCGATCCAGGTAATGTGCCGCCTGTGTGGCCTCGTGCGCCAGCAGCAGCTGGCGGGCTGCGCTCACCGCGGACATCGCATCCCTGGCGGTTGCGGCGGCATCGGGAGCGGCGGTGGACGCCACGCGGACCGTGTCGTGCGGCCCGCGGGAGGACAGGCTCGACCACCACCCCAGGCCGCTGCCCAGCGCGGCCAGCAGCAGCGCCAGCAGTGCGCCGATGCCACCGACAATCCTGACCCGATTCGCGCCGCTGTTCACTGCATCGTCCCCGGCCTCGCTGCAGGGCGGCAGGATTGCCGCACCTGAGGCTGAACTCTAGGCGGACGCGACTAAACAGCAGGTGGCGAGGGCATTAACTTTTCGTAATGGTTGTCAGGCCGAAAACGCTGCGTGCGGCATCAATGCGATACGCGCAGCGTGGTTGCCAGACGCAGGATCCCGGAAAGGCCCGCTGGCAGGCTTCAGGGCGCCCGGAAAAATCGAGGTGCCCGCACGGCACAAGGATGTGCGGCCATTTTCGATCACGAAATGTGATTGAGCATGGAGGGAAGCGAAAAATGCCGAGGAGGGCATTTTTCGAGGTGCTGTTCAGAATCGACCGGTGCCGCCGTATTGCGCCACCAGCCCGACGATGCCGATCAAGATCAGGTAGAAGGCCACGATGAAGTTCAGCAGCCTCGGCCAGATGAGTATTGCGATACCGGACAACAGGGCCATCAGTGGCCCGATCACGACGACGTCCATAACCATGAAATCACCTCAGTGCAGGGGGGTTGGGTTTTGCCGGCCGAATGCCGGCGCCGGATGAGCAATAGCAGCGGTGCCAGCAACACGAAGCTCCAGGCGATCAGCCAGAAGGTATCCACGAACGCCAGCATGCTGGCCTGGCGCGAAAGCTCGCCCGCCAGCATCGCCGGCGCCTGTGGATCATCCACGGTCATACCGCGCGCGTCCAGCCAGGCTTCCACGGCCGGGTTGAACGGCTGCAGGTAACCGCCTAGCTGGTTCCAGTGCGTCGGGGTACGACGTGCCAGTACGGTGGCGGCTATCGAGATCCCCATGGAACTGCCGATCGTGCGCGCCAGGTTGAAGATGCCCGCCGCCCGGTCGACGGACTGCGGCGGCAGGCTCTGGTAGGCCAGCGTCGTCAGCGGCACGAAGATCATGCCCATGCCGAGGCCTTGGACCATGCCGGGCCAGAGCAGCCAGCCGGGGCTTATTCCAAGATGGTAACGGGTCATCGAAGGTCGTGGTGGCCGACA
>JAJDNF010000090.1 GCA_022340805.1 Chromatiaceae bacterium | reverse complement strand
GGCGCAGGCCACAAGGCCCCTGACGCCGCCGGATGTGCCGCGATGCGCGCAGCTCATTGCACCCTACCAGCACATTTTGCCGGGCAGCTACGCCGGCAACCGTCCTAGCCCGGAAGGCCGTAATGCACCGGGGTAGCGGCGCACCGCGCCGGGTCAGCGCATGGCTTCAAGCAGGCGCTGTTCGACCTGCTGCTTGAGGCGCAGCAACTCGATCAGACCGCACGGCCGGCCGGCATCGCCCTCGGCGCTGATCACGCCGGTCAGGTACACGGGGTAGGCTGCGCCGCCGTGGCGCAGGCGCTTCAGTTGCTTGGCAACCTCGCGGTACAGCGCGTCACCGAGTACTAGCGAGTCGAATTCCTGACTGCCGAGCTGCAGGCGGAAGCCTTCGTGCAGCTGTCCGCCAGGGCTCACCGCCAGGGTCAGCTCGGTATGATCGAGGATTCGCGTGCGCGGGACTCTGACCGCGGTGACCTGCCACTCGCCCGAGGACAGCTGCTCGATGCGTGCAAAAAACGGCCCCGGATCGCCGCTGCCGTCAATGTCGGTGATTTGCCGGCGGCTGGTAAAGGTGTCCAGGAAGCGGCGTTGCTGGATCATCAGGTAGTACTCGTCGGCATTGGCAATGCGTTGCTGGAACAGTGCACCGCACTCGTCGAAGACATACAGCTGGATAGCGTGTTCGCGAACCTCGTAGAAGACCTGGATCGCACCGGGCAGGTTGCGCGTCATCAGCGACGGTAGCGGCGATTCGGGCATGCTCAGGCGATCGATGCGGGTGGCCCGGAACGCGCCCTCGGATTCCGCGAGATACTGGGCCAGGTCCCGGTCCTCGCCGATTTGCGCCCAGGTGTAGCGGTCGTTGCGATGGTACAGCTGGTAGAAGTGATCGGCGATGCGCAGCAGGTAGCGCACCTCAGATCCCTGCCCGTGGAAGGTGTCGGCGACCGATTGCACGAGCCGCGCGACCCGTGCGGCGATCGCGCCGCCACGCGTGGACGAAAAGCTGTATGCAGCGATTGCTGCCGGCTTGTGAGCGTGCGGCACGAACAGGTCCAGGTACCGGCACAGGCAGTTCAGAAGTCCCTCGGCGCCGTCCGGGTGGCGTTCGATGCGAACCTCTCCCCAGCTGGTTGTGTACAGGTGTTCGATGTTGGCCACCAGGCAATCGTGCGCCGAGCCGAAACTCAACGCATCCACGCGCTCGCTGATCAACTGGTAGCCGGCATCCGCGTGGCTGGCCAGCGGGTTGTGTGCGACGTTGACGAACCAGGTCGAGGTCCGGCCCCTGGCGACCGCGGCATAGGCATCGAGGCTGGCGTCCGTGGACAGATGCCGGTTCAGGCGCTTGCGCAGGGTCTTGAGTATTTTGTCCTGCTCGGGTTCGCCATAGCCGTGCGCCTGCGGCAGGTAGTGGACCTGCGTCGTACGTTCGCAGATGCCGTTGAGGTGCAGCCAGGTGAGGATCTCGACCAGGCTGATACTGGTCTTGACCGGGGTGTGCGGCATCTCTTCGGGTGGGTGCAGAAACAGCTGCCAGCGCACTGGCTCGTCGTCGACCCGGCGCAGCCACAGGGTCCGTTCCGACAGGTCGCGCGATATGCCGGGGTTGACGCGCTCGATCTTGCCCGGACGCTTGTCGAGTGCCGCGTACAGCTTGCGCCCCAACAGGGCCAGTTCGCGGGTGTCCAGGTTGGCCACGGCATCCTGCTCGCGGGCGAACTCGGTCAGCAGGCGATAGCTGCGCGACAGTTCCGAGACCAGGGCGTTGCGCTCGGCGACGACGCGGTCCAGCTTCCACTGCGGGCGGGTATCCAGTAGCGCGATGTCGGCGCCGGTCCAGCCCCACTTCTCGCATTGTTTCATCATCCCCCGAAAGCGCCAGTCGGCCTGCGGGTTCGCGCGCATCAGGGCCTGCCCGGCCTTGAAATAGAACGCGCGTCGCGCCAGCTGCAGACGCTCGGTTTCGTTGCGCGAACTCAGGTAGTGGGTAATGCGTTGCAGGATCAGCAGGTAAGGGTCGACCTCGTCGGCGTCCACCTGATCGCCGCGGTAGACCGCGCGCTTGGTCTCCATGCACAACCAGTCGACCTGCGGATACTCGGCGGCGTAGGCCTCGAGCAGCATCAGCTTGAGCAGTGATTTGTACGGCGCATCAATGCCTTTGAATAGCTGCCAGTGCGCTACACCGAAGAACTCCTCGGCCGGCAGTGCGTGCAGGCCACCGAAATCCAGCCAATGATCGGGGCGGATAAAGCGTTTTTCGATCAGGCGCCGGGTGTATCGGCCGTAGTCATGCTCGTGTTCGGGCGGCACGACCCACCACAGCAGCGGGTTGCCGGCCAGCAGCAGACCGGTGCGGTAAAATTCCTCGAGCAGCAGCGTGTGCTGGGTGTGGCCGCTGCTCTCCTTCGACAGCTGCTCGACCACGCCGCTGCGGAACGATGCATCGTGCATCAGGAAGAAATGCGCATGCAGCCCGATCTCCGTGGCATGCGCCTCGAGCAGCGTCGCCTTGCGCTGCAGCGCGGCGCGCCCGAAAGCGTCAACATCTGCGCCGTAGCACAGCCAGAAGTCGAGATCGCTGCCGACCGTCTGGCCCAGGCTGCCCATGCTGCCCATCAGGTACAGGCCACGGATCGGGCGTTGCAGGTTCAGCTGGCGTTCGTCCTTGAAGCCGCGCACATAGCGTCTGGCCAGCAGCAGCTGCTCGCGACTCGGCCGGTACCCGACAACGCCTGCCGGTGTATCGGACGACACGAAGCCCGGGAGCATCGGGTGATTGACGTGCAACAGCAGCGGCAGCAGATCGAAAAAACTGCGCTGCTCGTGGGTCAGCGTGGCACGTATCCGGGTCAGCCGCTTGTCGCGCAGCCCCAGAAAGCGGCCAACGATGCGATTGAGCTGCTTGCGGCCGAGCCCAGCTCCATCAT
Organism: Chromatiaceae bacterium; assembly: GCA_022340805.1. GTDB lineage: Bacteria > Pseudomonadota > Gammaproteobacteria > Chromatiales > Chromatiaceae > Thiosocius. The sequence goes on along the minus strand of JAJDNF010000090.1, from coordinate 60,427 downwards.
CGATCGCCGCTTCGCTCATGGCCAGGCTGCCGGCTTTCAGCTGCCACTACTGCCCCGCAGGTCGTTCAGGGTCTTGCGCAGCAGGGTCCGGATATCGTCGCCCTTGGTCCAGCAGGCCAGGCCGAACGAGAGGTGCGGCAGTTGCTCGCCAAACACCTCGGGCAACAGCATGGTTGCCTGTTCGTCCCTGATCTTGTCGAGCAGACCACGGGCATCGGCCTCGGTGGTTTCCGGCAGGACCAGCAGGAAGAACTGCTCGTCCCAGCGCGCGATCTGGTCAACCCAGCGCAGCCGGTCGCGCAGAAAGCGCGAGACGCCGAGGATCACCGGGTCGGTGGATGGCGAGCCGTGATCCGCGAACCCCTGCAGGTCGACATGTACCAATACCGTGCTCAAGGGATTACGGTAACGGCGGCTGCGAGAGATGTGCAGGTCCAGCGCTTGACTGATGGCGCGCTTGTTGGGCAGGCCGGTGAGTTCGTCGTTCAGGGTCAGGTCCTCGACCTGCTGGCGCAGCCGCGCGCTCTCCTCGGCCAGGCGCTCCTGCTCGGTGACATCGGCCAGGACCAGCAGGCTGTCGCCGTCATTGCCGCGCTGCAGGTCACGGCGGACCCAGCGCTGCCCGACCGGGTCATGCAGCAGCCTGGGTTCGCTGCCTACAAGGCGCTGCGCGGCCGGCGAGAGCTCGGCCAGGCTGCGCCCGGCAAGTTCGCCGGCCACACCCCCGAGCATTTCCGCGGCGGCCTTGTTGGCCCAGCGGATCCGCTCGTGCGGATCAAGCAGCAGCAGCCCGAACGGCAGGTTTTCGAGTAAATCTCGATCGATCTCAGTCATTGTGGTCTGTTCCATATGCTCCCCCGACAGCGTTGCCTTTCAGGCCGGACTCTCCCCATCCATCTGATTCGGCCGACGGCGCCGGGTCTTTAATCTGCAAATTGCATGAAGGCGGACGGGCAGATTGTATTGCGTGACGTCCGGAGGGCGTTCGATGCGTTTTTCGGCCCCTGTATTCGACGTGACCGTTTAGCCTGTTCGGGCTCAGGCCGCGCCGGACTTTGCAATTGCGCCAATCCCCCTCAAACCATAGCGTCGGCTATGCTTTTTCGGCCGATCAGCCCAACTGCCCTGCCGATCACACCCTGACTCCCAAACCCTTCATGCAATTTGCGGGTCAATCCGGTATTGCCGCTGGCGGCGCGGGTGCTGGGCGGGACAGCTGCAGACGCTGCCGGACGGTCATTTTGTGACTAGGATAGTTGTTCATGGCGCACGCAAAATCATCGCAACCAGACCTGCCCGCGGCGGCGCTGCTGCGTCCTGCCCAGCCGCTCTGGCGGCTGGCCCCGACGCGCGCCCCGGATGGGCGCTGCCTGGCCGATTTCATGATGCTGATCCCGGGTCTGGGCAGTCGTTCGGAACTGTCCCGTGCACGGGTCACGGCGCTGATCCGCGAGGTGTGCGAATCGTACGGGGAGCAGGTGGCGTTTGCGGACATCAACTACAGGCTGAATGTGCTGTGGGTCAGCGTCGCCGCGGAACCCGGCCTGGCCGGGTGCGTCGCGCATTCCATCCGTGGCCGCGTCCCCGAGGCGCTGCTGGTCGGCGGACAACTGGGCGCCGTCGGCAGTCTTGCGGCGGCCGACCAACCGCGCCGCGCAGGGTTCTGGCGCCGCCTGTGGCGTCTGTCGCGGCGCGCCACACTGTGTCTCGACGGGGGGCGCCGCGACTGATCGCAGCGCCGTGCTGCAAAGTCGACCCTGGCGCCCCTCAGCGCCGATCGGCCAGGAGTACGCTGCGACCGGTCTGGCGCAATCGGTTCCTTACCAACGGCACTTGGGCGCGTACGAACGAGTCAGTCAGGTGTTTCCGGTCACGATAGACCACCTGGCCTTGTGCGTTGCGCGCCGCACAATAGCCATCCGGGCACACCAGGTCGTTCAGGTCGAGGAACGTGGCATTCTCGAACAGCGCCACGACCTGCCGCAGATAGCCGGCCACGCGCAATGCCTGCTTCCCCGCCAGGGGTTCGCGGCATGCTGAGTGTGGCGGGTCGCCACGGTCCGCATGCCGCGTCAGCCATCGCTCCAGGCATGCCGGTCCATCGAACGACAATATCGGCGTGCCCGGTATCACGAACGTCTGACCCGCCGCCGCGGTAAGGCGCCTCAGAACCCGCTGCATCCCGGCGTGCCACTGTGCCTCGGAGAACGCATAGCTCGAGGTGCTACCGACGAATACGACATCCGGCGCCATCCTCGCCACTTCATCGAGGGCCTGGTTGCGCCACTGCGTACACACCGTGTAGGTTCCGCCGGCGGCTGCGTATTGGTAGTCCTGGTCGACCATCGCACAGGCCGATTTGGTCAGTACCACCAGGCGCCATTGCTCCATGTCGAACAACGCCGGCAGCAGTGAATACCACTGTGCGCCGATACTGTCGCCGAGCAGCACGGCGGTATGTTTGGCATCAGCGGCGCCAATGACGCAGGGCTGCACGCTGGCACTCTTGTACCAGGTGTCACAATGCATGCGGTAAATGTCCGGCATGTCCTGGCGCGCCGATCGGGCCAGCTGCGCTCCAAGGGCCTCGCTGTCGCGTAACGCGACGTTCATATGTCCGAGCGCGACGGCGGCGAGTGCAATGCCGAGCCCCGAGATCCCTATGCTGCGCAGCGCCGTGGCGTCGCTCAGTCGGCCTTTCCAGATGGGCAGCTCAATGCGTCGATAACTCACCATCGCGACCAGTAATGACAGCAATACCAGGGCTGCGGTCGCGCTCGGATTGCCTTCCAGTCCCCAGGCGAATCCGAGCATGAGCAGCGGCCAATGCCACAGATACCAGGAGTACGAGTGGTCACCGATCCACACCAGGGTCGGGCGGGACAGCATGGCCGGTATGCCATGCGTCGTGCGTCGTTCGCCGGCAGCGATCAGCATCGCTGTTCCGGCCGAGGGCAGCAGGGCCCAGGCCCCCGGGTACACCAGGTGCGGGTTCAGCCCGATCGCACTGCCGACGATCAGACCCAGGCCGGTCAGCGCAAGGGCATGCCAGCGTAGCGTGCCGCTGCGCCGCATGGCCGGTACGCGGTGTTTGGTCCGGGCCTCGAACCAGACGAACACCGCGGCCCCCAGTGCAAACTGCCACACACGCGACGGCATCAGATAGAACGCCCACAGCGGCCTGCTGAAGGACCAGTAAAGCGACAGGGCCAGGCTGCCGGCAAACAGCATGGCGATGCCGGCCAGGAGCACGTGCCGACTGTCCCAGCGCACGAGGTGGCGCCTGGCCAGCGCAAGCACCAGCAGGGACAGGGCCGGCCACAGCAGGTAGTACTGTTCCTCGACGCCCAGGGACCAAGTGTGCAGGAACAGGTCGCGCAGGTGCAGGTCGGCGAAATAGTCGAAGGTCGTAAAGGTGAAGAACAGGTTGCTGGTCCAGCTCGCCGCGTAGGCCACGGATGCGGTCTGTTCGCTGAACTCGTGGCCCGACAACAGCACGCTACCGAGCAGCATCACCAGGGTCAGCATACTGAGCAGCGCGGGCAGCAGACGCCTCAGTCGCCGCGCGACGAAGGCCAGCAGATCGATGTGCCCGCTGACCTGGTATTCGCGCACCAGCAGCCCGGTGATCAGGTAGCCGGACAGGACGAAGAATATGTCGACACCAACGAAGCCGCCCGGCAGGCCTGGCAGACCGGCATGCGACAGCACCACCAGCGTGACTGCAACAGCACGCAGTCCCTGAAGGTCGGCCCTGTATGCCAGCGTGGCCTGGTAAGACATCAGCGCCCGCCAGGCCCTTTTCTTGATCGCCGCATGTCTGCCTGGACGCGGGACTGACAAAGCCGGGCCGCAGGCCGGGGCACGGCGGGGCGTATGATTCGCATCGCTTTCACCTCCACGGAGATCCGCTGCCGCATCGGTCCAACCCCGCCCGGTGCGCTGCGCGCGCTAATCGTATTCCTCGGCACGGCGTGCGTCGCCACGCACCCGGTCGGCTGGATAACGGGCCTGGTTTACCGCGATCTTGCGGTAGGCCACATCGATCAGGTCGACATCCAGGCGCTCGGCGAGGCGTATCAGGTAGATCAGGATATCGGCCATTTCGAGCGCGACCTGATCCTTTTTTTCGGCCGACAGTGCAGCGCTCTGTTGTTCGCTGAGCCATTGAAAATGCTCCAGCAGTTCGCCGGCCTCGCCGGCCAGGGCCATGCTTAAGTTCTTTGGCGAGTGGAACTGCTCCCAGTCGCGGTCGCGTGCAAAGGCGAGCAGTTTGCCGTTCAGATCGTCAAGGCTGTCACGAGGCATTGGGCAGTGGCTTCCTTCGAGGTAATGCCGGGCTATCTCAGCATGTTTCTTGCGCCATGGCCAAGTGGCCACGAACCTCAGGCGGACATGACCTCTTCGCCTGCCAGGTGAGCGCGCAACTGCTCGGCAGTGATCGGCCTGCTGTACAGGTAGCCCTGGCCCAGCTCGCAGTGCTGGACCAGCAGGAAGCCTGCCTGTTCCCGGCTCTCGATCCCCTCGGCTATCACCTCCAGGCCGAGGGCGTGGGCCATTGCAATGATCGCGCGGATCAGCGAGGCACTGGCCTCGTTGTCGGGCACCTGGCTGGTGAAGGTGCGGTCGATCTTGAGTACATCGAACGGGAAGCGCTGCAGGTAGTTCAGGGCCGAATAGCCGGTGCCGAAGTCGTCGATCGAAAGGCGTACACCGATGCGGTCGAGCTGATTGATCAGGCTGAAGATCTCCGGTCGATCGTCGATCAGGATCGATTCCGTGATCTCGAGTTCGAGCTGGCTCGGCATCAGCCCGGATGACTGCAAGGCGTATAGCGTGCAGTCGAGCAGCCGCGCCGGGCGGCTGAACTGCTTGGACGAGAGATTGATCGCGACACGAAACGCGGGCCCGGGTTGCATGGCGCTGATCGTGCGGCACGCCTCGACCAGGACCCATTCGCCGATCTCGTGGATCAGTCCGGTCTCTTCGGCGACCGGGATGAACTTGTCCGGTGGGACGTTGCCCAGCTCGGCGCTGTGCCAGCGCAGCAGGGCCTCGACCGCAACCGTCTGGCTCGAGCTCAGGTCGACAATCGGCTGGTAGACCAGGCTGAGCTCGTTGCGCTCCATGGCATGCCGTAGGTTGTTCTCCAGGCGCATTGCCTCGACCGCGCTGGCATCCATCGAGGGGTCGTAATAGCAGAACCGGTTCCTGCCCTGCTCCTTGGCCGCGTACATCGCAATGTCGGCGTTTTTCAACAGCTTGTGTGGTTCAACGCCGCCGACCGGATAGGCCGCGACACCGATGCTGGCGCCGACGAAGAATTCGTGGTCACCGATATAGAACGGCTGCGCCAGCACCCGGATGAGCTGCTGGGCGATCTGTTCCCAGTTGGCCTGCTGCTGTTCTTCGGGGCAGATGATCAGGAACTCATCGCCACCCAGACGCGATACCGTGTCGCTCTCGCGGACCCGCGATTGCAGGCGCTGGGCAGCCTCGCGGAGCAGTTCGTCGCCAGCCGCATGGCCGAGCGAATCGTTGACCAGCTTGAAGCGGTCCAGATCGAGGAACAGCACCAGCACGCTGCCGTTTTCACGCTTTGCCCACTTGATCGCCTGGGCCAGTCTATCCAACGCGAGGTTGCGATTGGGCAGCCCGGTCAACTGATCGAAGTTGGCCTGGTGGGCAAGCTGCTCCTCGGATTTGACGCGCTTGTCGATTTCACGTTGCAGACGTGCATTCTGTTGCTTCAACAACATGCGCTGCTGCGTGGCCACCTGGGTACGGGTCTGCAGCACCAGGTTGTGACTGTTCAGGCGCAGCAGGTAGATCACGCCGCCGAGCAGTGGCACCGAGAAAAATGCCAGCGCCGCCAGGAACAGCGGCGAATTGAGAAATCCCCATATCCCGTTCATGTCCGGAAACGACACGATGCTGAGGTTGGTGCCGGCGACCGGGACAACGATCGGCATCTCGTCGCTGTTCGCCGCGCGCTGGCGCCAGTGCGCCCAGTCGTCCTCGTCGCTGGCCACGATCACCATGTCGCTTGGGCCAACCAGTGCCGTGCGCCGATGCTGCGAGGCGCCGGCGCGGTCAGCGAGAAAGGGCCCGAGGATGCTGCTCGCATCGAAATCCGCGGCGAGGAAGCCGGCCGTCTTGCCTTTATAGCTAATCGTTGCGGTCGTTGTCAGTATGCTGCCGTTGGCGCCACGCCTGACCTGCAGCGCGGCCGGTTCGACGGGTGCTTGGCTGGCGTCTGGTTGCCGAGGCTCAAACGCTTCGCCGTTGTCGATCTCGAGCAGTACCTGACCGTCGGGTTCGATGAATGCGACGCTGCTGAAGACCTGCCGCCCGTGCACGCGCTTGCGTTCCATCAGGCGCTTGATGTCGCGTGCGACCGCCATGAGACTGGCACGCAGGCCGTAGCGCATCGACATGCCGAGGTCGCGATTGGCCAGATAGGTACTGATCTGGCGACTCTCGCTGAGTTCGGCCAGGGTCTCCCGCTGATTGGCCAGAAAATACGCCACCGCGGTGGCCTGCTTCTCGATACTGAGCTGCTCCTGTTCGAACAGCGACGAGCGCAGGCGTTGCTGGCCGACATAGCCAAAGGCGATCAGTGTCGCCAGGTAAATGCCGAGTGCGGCCCCGGCGACACCTATGGCTATGCTGCCGCTGCGGAATCTGGCGTTCTTCATCTGCCCTGGTGGCTAGATCGTGTCCGGTCGGAAGAAATCCGGGAAGTAGTCGAATACGGCCGGGTAGTACTTCTGCACCAGACGGCGGTAACTGCCATCCTGCTTGATCGCGACCAGGTAGTCGTTGAATGCCTGGCGCAGTTGCGACGACTCAGGGCGGAATGCCACCGCCATCTCCTGTTTCTCCGAGATCGGGCCGAGCACCTTGATCTCGCCGGGCCAGCGCTCCAGTGCGATCAGTGCGTCAGGCACGTCGAGCAGCGTGGTGTCGGCATCCTTGTTGAGCAGTGCCGGGATCATTTCGTTCAACTGGCGCTCTTTCGGCGCCAGGCGTACCTCGGCGCTGGTGGCCTCGAGGTGGTACAGGCCCGGGTCCAGGCAGGTGCTGGCCAGTGCCAGGACGCTGATACCTTCGAGACGCCCCTTGGTCTCGCGGATATCGCTGTCCAGCAAGCCGGTCGGCGCGATCGGCCGCAACGGCGACTCGGCGCGTGCAATCAGCCAGACACCGGACGGGAAGGTCGGTTGGGAGAAGGCCACGACCTGCTTGCGCCAGCCCAGGATGGTCATGCCATTGGCCACCAGGTCGCCGCGAATCGGGGTCGTCCCGAAGCGTTCGGCGTCTGCACCGTTGCGCTTGGCGTGCACGCCGGTGAGGTCACCAAAGACGTCGCGCCAGCTGGTGGCGACGAATTCGTAGCGCAGCCCGAGGTGGCGGGCGAAACCCTGCATCAATTCGACGTCCAGGCCGTCGCCGGCGCCGGTGACGAAGTTGGCATAGGGTATGCCCAGGTGTCTGAGGACCCCATCCTGGCGAATCTCATCGAGGTCGCGGGCGGCAGCCAATTGGCTGCACAGTGGGGTCAGAACGAGCAGAATGAGTGCGCATGCGCGCAAAACCAGCGGGTGCATCTCATGCCTCCAGGCTTCCGGTGAAGAAATGCCGACCATACGGCCGGACGTTGTTACCTGAGGCATAGCGGCCAAAATACGGCGGCATTGAGATAAATACGATTCTGGTCGGTGCGCCGCCGCTCAGGCGATCCGAAGACGCGCGCGTCCGATCGCCGCCCTGACCTGGGCCGGTGCGGTGCCGCCGATGTGGTCGCGTGCCGCTACCGAGCCCTCCAGGGTCAGGAATTCGAACACATCCGCGCCGATCGCGGGTGAAAAGCGCTGCAATTCCGCCAGCTCGAGATCGGCCAGATCGCAGCCCTTTTGCACGCAGTAGGCGACCGACTTGCCGACCACCTCGTGCGCGTCACGAAACGGGATGCCTTTACGCACCAGGTAGTCGGCCAGGTCTGTCGCAGTGGCGAAGCCCCGCATCGTGGCCAGGCGCATCGCGTCGCGGTCACAACTGATCGCCGGGATCATCGCGGCAAAGACCTTCAGCGAACCCTTGATATTGTCCACAGCGTCGAACAGCGGCTCCTTGTCCTCCTGGTTGTCCTTGTTGTACGCCAGTGGCTGCGACTTCATCAGGGTCAGCAGGGCCATCAGATGGCCGAACACCCGGCCAGACTTGCCGCGGATCAGCTCCGGCACGTCCGGGTTCTTCTTCTGCGGCATGATCGACGAGCCGGTGCAGAAGCTGTCCGATAGGGTGACGAAATGGAACTGTGCCGATGACCACAGGATCAGCTCCTCGCTCATGCGCGACAGGTGCATCATCAGGATGCTGGCCGCGGCGGCGAATTCGATCGCGAAGTCGCGGTCGGACACCGCGTCCAGCGAGTTTTCAGCCGGATGGTCGAACGCCATGAGTTCGGCCGTGTAGCGGCGGTCGATCGGGTAGGTGGTGCCGGCCAGTGCCGCGGCGCCGAGCGGCATGACGTTGACCCGCACGGCGCAGTCGGCCATGCGATCGTGGTCGCGGTCGAGCATCTCGAACCAGGCCATCATGTGATGGCCGAACGTGACTGGCTGCGCGGTCTGCAGATGGGTGAAGCCGGGCATGACGGTTTCCGCCTCGCGTTCGGCAAGGTCGAGCAGTGCATGCTGCAGGCGCCGGATCGCGATACGGATCTCGGCCAGCTCGGCGCGCAGCCACAGGCGTACATCGGTCGCCACCTGGTCGTTGCGCGAGCGGCCGGTGTGCAGCTTCTTGCCGGCGATGCCGATGTCTTCGGTCAGTGCGGCCTCGATGTTCATGTGCACGTCTTCCAGGGCCACCGACCAGCGGAACTGGCCGGCCTCGATGCGGGCCAGAATCCTCAGCAGGCCGTCGACGATGTCGTCGCGCTCCTGTTCGCTGAGGATCCCCTGGCGGGCCAGCATGGTCGCGTGCGCGATCGAGCCCTGGATATCGTAGGGTGCGAGGCGCTGGTCGAACTCCACCGAGGCCGTGAAGGCCTCGACAAAGGCGTCGGTGGGCTCGGCAAAGCGGCCAGCCCAGAGTTTCTTGTCGGACATGGGGTTAGGCATCCGGTTTCTGCGAGGGCGTGATTATATTCGCTAAGCGCGTCGGGTATCAGCCAAGGTGCGAGGCAGCGCGCATCCGATCTCATATACTGCTGTGCATGAACCAGAGCGAACGTCGCGCGTTCCTGCCCAACTTTTGTGCCATTCGCATGGTGTTTGCGGTGGTGGTGAGCGCGGAACTGCTCGCCATCGTGCTGACCCTCGGTGCCTTCCCCCCGGTCGGGCAGTTCTGGGCCGAGCTGAGCCTGCGCTCGCTGTACATCCAGTGGGTCGCGCTGAGCGTAAGCGCGCTGTATTGCGGCCTGCGCGGGCCGCTCGGCCGCCTGTCGCACGGGCTGGCCGGCAGCTTCGCCTGGACCTTGATCCTGCTGGTCACCGCGGCGGTGTTCTTCGCCGCCGAGGCGCTCGGTCTGCGCAGCGCCGCAGCGGTGCTGCCGGCGCTGCTGCACCACCTCGCTATCGCCGGCATCGTTGGTGCCATGCTGCTGCGCTACCTGTATGAACAGCACCGCGAGCGCCAGCGCGAACTGGCCGAGTCCCAGGCGCGCCTGCAGGCGCTGCAGGCGCGCATCCGTCCGCACTTTCTGTTCAACAGCATGAATACGATCGCCAGCCTCACCCGGGTCGATCCTGACCTGGCCGAACAGGTGGTCGAGGACCTGTCGGACCTGTTTCGCGCCACCCTTTCGGATGCGGCCGAGCTGTCGACCCTGGAGCGAGAGTTCGAGCTGGCGCGTGGCTATCTGCGCATCGAGAGTCAGCGCCTGGGCGAGCGCCTGGGCGTGCACTGGGATATCGAGGGTGTGCCGGACGATGCCCGGCTGCCCGCGCTGCTGCTGCAGCCGCTGTTGGAGAACGCGGTCTACCACGGTATCGAGCCGGCGACCGCCGGCGGTGAGGTCACCATCAGCGGGCGCTGCCGCGACGGTGTGATCAGCCTGGCGGTGCGCAATACCCTGCCCGAGGATGCGCAGCGCAGCCACCGCAGTGGCAACCAGATGGCGCAGCAGAATGTGCGCGAACGTCTCGACGCCGCATTCGCCGAGCGCGCCGGCATGGTCGTCGGCCAGGTCGAAGGCTGCTACCAGGTGCGCCTGCACTTTCCGGTGATCGACCGGTGAGGGTCTTGATTGCCGACGACGAGGCCCCGGCGCGCGCACGTCTGGCCGCGCTGTTGGCCGGCTGCGGCGCCGATTGCCAGTTGATCGCCGAGGCGGCCAACGGCGCCGAGGTCCTGGCACGATGCGCGCAGTACCCCGTCGACCTGGTCCTGCTGGATATCCGCATGCCCGGGATGGACGGCATCCAGGCGGCGCTGTACCTCGCCGCCGCACCCAATCCGCCCGCGGTGATCTTCGTCACTGCATACGATGAGCACGCGCTGGCCGCGTTCGAGGCCAATGCGATCGACTACCTGCTGAAACCGGTCCGCCCGGAGCGCCTGCGCCGCGCGCTCGACAAGGCGCGTGCGCTCAGCCGCGAGCAGCGGATGGCGCTGCTGGGCGCCGACTCGTTCGTCAACGCCAGCTATCGGGGCGGCATCTTGCGCGTCGCGGTGGGCGAGGTGATTCTGCTGCGTGCCGATAGCAAGTATGTCGAGGTCTGGCATGCACATGGCATGGCCCTGACCGAGGAGTCGCTGCGCGCGATCGAAGAGCGTCTGCCGGGTATGTTCCTGCGCGTGCACCGCAATGCCCTGGTCGCCCAGGACAGGGTGCGGGCACTGGTCAAGGGCAGTGAAGGGCAGCCGCTGCTGCAGCTGCAGGGCACGGATGTGCTGGTCGAGGTCAGTCGTCGGCACGCGGCGGAGGTCCGGCGGCTGCTGCGCAGCCCCGAGTGAGCGGCTTTGCTAGACTAGCGGCCCCGAGTGGTCACCGGAACAGCATGATGAGCAAAGACACCCAGGCCTTCGCCGGCTATCCCTACACCCGCATGCGGCGCATGCGCCGGGACGAGTTCTCGCGCCGCCTGATGCGGGAGACCCGGGTCAGCCCGGACGACTTGATCTATCCGGTGTTCGTGCTCGAGGGACAGGCCACGCGCGAGCCGGTTGCGTCGATGCCCGGTATCGAGCGGATGAGCATCGATCTGCTGGTTCAGGATGCGCGCGAGGCGCATGCGCTGGGCATCCCGGCCCTGGCGCTGTTTCCGGTAACCCCGGCCAGCGCCAAGAGCGAGGACGCGGCCGAGGCATTCAACCCGGATGGCCTTGCGCAGCGCGCCGTCCGTGCCCTGAAGGAGGCGGTGCCCGAGCTGGGCGTGATCACCGATGTCGCACTCGACCCTTTCACCACGCACGGCCAGGACGGCCTGATCGACGCCAGCGGCTATGTGATGAACGACGAGACCGTCGAGGTCCTGGTCCGACAGGCAATCTCGCACGCCGACGCCGGGGCCGACGTGGTGGCGCCGTCCGACATGATGGACGGACGCATCGGCGACATCCGCGACGCGCTGGAGTCCGAGGGCCACATCCACACCCGTATCCTCGCCTACTCGGCCAAGTACGCCAGCAGCTACTACGGCCCGTTCCGCGATGCGGTCGGTTCGGCGGCGAACCTCGGCAAGGGCAACAAATACACCTACCAGCAGGACCCGGCGAACAGTGACGAGGCGCTGCGCGAGGTCGCCCTCGACCTGCAGGAGGGCGCCGACATGGTGATGGTCAAGCCGGGCATGCCGTATCTCGACATCGTGCGCCGGGTGAAGGACCAGTTCGGTGTGCCCACCCTGGTCTACCAGGTCAGCGGTGAATACGCGATGCACATGGCGGCGACGCAGAACGGTTGGCTCGACGAGCGTGCAGTGATAATGGAATCGCTGCTGTGCATCAAGCGGGCCGGGGCGGACGGCATCCTGACCTACTTCGCGAAACGCGCTGCGCGGTGGCTGAATGAGTGATCGGCCGGCCCAGGACAAAGACCAGGTTGCGGACGCCGATCACCCCGCGCATGCGCGGACCCGGCCGTTCGTGCGCCGCGGCCAGGCAGGGCGCATCGGCGCGCTGCAGATCCTGGTCGCCTGGCTCGGTGCGTTCGCCGGCATCGGTGCCCTGGTCGTGGTGGTCGACCTGCTGCCGGGCCTGCATCTGCTGGTGATCGGCTCATTCGGTGCCTCGGCGGTGTTGCTGTATGGCGCACCCAGGGCGCCCTTTTCACAGCCGCGCAACCTGGTCGGAGGGCATCTGCTGTCGGCGCTGGCGGGGGTCGCCTGTTATCGATACCTGCCGGACGTCGTCGGCCTGCAGGAGGCCGCCGGGGTCGCCACCGCGATCGCGCTGATGATGGCAACCCGCACCATCCACCCGCCAGGGGGTGCGACCGCACTGATCGCGGTGATCGGACCCGAGGCCGTCCATCGCATGGGCTGGGGCTATGTGTTCCCGGTCCTGATCGGTGCCCTGCTGCTGTTGCTGGTCGCGGTGATCAGCAACAACCTGCTCGAGCGCGGCAGTTACCCGGATCGCTGGGATTGATCGGCGACCGTCGGGTCCGCGCCGCAGCGCAGCGCAGCGACGCGCCGCCCTCGCTAAACAAGCAGGCGTACAATGCACGCTGCGCTTCGCCGTACATCTGGACCCGTTTGTGATGACCGACCTGTATGCCGTGATCGGCAACCCGATAGAACACTCCAAGTCGCCGCAGATCCATGCAGCCTTCGCGCGGCAGACCGGACAGGACATCCGCTACGAGCGCATCCTCGGCGACCTCGAGGAATTTGAGGCCGACGTGGAGGAGTTCATCGCTGACGGCGGCCGCGGTCTGAACGTCACGGTGCCGTTCAAGGAGCGGGCCTTTCGCCTCGCGGACGCGTTGAGCGAGCGGGCGCAGGACGCGGGCGCGGTCAATACCCTGATGATGCGCGACGACGGCCTGTATGGCGACAATACCGATGGTGTCGGCCTGGTGCGCGACCTCGGCTGCAACCACCTGTTCGACTTCAGCGGTGCGCGGATCCTGTTGCTCGGCGCCGGCGGCGCTGTGCGCGGCGTGCTGCGGCCGCTGCTCGATGCGAAGCCCGGGCGCCTTGTGGTGGCCAACCGGACCGCCGCGAAGGCGTTGGCCCTGGCCAGCGCCGCGGTCAAGCACGGCGCCGTGATTGGCTGCGGTCTGGACGAACTGGCCGGTGAGCGGTTCGACCTGATCATCAACGGCACTGCGGCCGGTCTGGCCGCCAAGGTTCCCGACATCCCCGCGGATTGTCTGGCGGCCGGCGGCTGGACCTATGACATGCTGTACGGCAATGAGCCGACTGCCTTCGTCAAATGGGGCCGCAGCCACGGCGCTGCGCGCTCGCTCGACGGTCTGGGCATGCTGGTCGAACAGGCGGCCGAGGCGTTCCGCCTGTGGCGCGGCGTGCAACCCGATACCGCTGCGGTCATCGAGAGTCTGAGAAATCCGCACAACCCCCTGTCCTGATGCTGGAGTAACTCGAATGTCTGCAACCGTGGCAAGAACGCTGGCCCTGCTTGGCCTGCTCGCTGTGTTGTTTGGCTGTAGCAAGGAGCCGGAAAAGTTGGCCGTGGACCTGCTCGAGTATGTCCCGGCCGAGACCGCGTACGTGTTCGTCACCAGCAGGCCGCTGCCGGACGATCTGCGCACGCGGCTCGCGGACCACTACGCGATGCAGCTGGCAGCGCAGCGCGCGGTGTTCGCCCGCCTGCGCGAACAGATCGAGACCGCGGACGAGGCCCCCGAGATGGCGCATGAGGCGCGGCAGTTTTTTACCGTCTTGGACGCGGCGCTGGCCGAGTTCGAGGGCCGTACCACGGCCGCGCAGGTCCGCGAGCTGGGCATCGAGCCGGTCACCCGCACCGTGGTTTATGGGCTGGGGCTGTTACCCGCAGTGCGCATGGAGATCGTCGACGCGAGCCGCCTCAACGCGATGCTCGATCGCATAGAGCGCCGCGCAGGCGTGAGCGCGACGCGCGCCGAGCTCTCCGGACAAGCCTATCGGCGCATCGATCTCGGCCAGATCGACGTGGTTCTGGCGGTCACCGAGAGGCACCTGATCTTCGGCCTGCTGCCGGATGCGCTGTTCGATCGCGATCTGCCGGTCCTGCTCGGCCAGCAGAGGCCCGGCAAGAGCCTCGCCGACAGCGATGCGATCGAGGCCCTGATAGAACGTCACGGCTTCACCGGGTATGGCGAGGGTTACGTGCGTCTCGACGAGCTGCTGGGGATGCTGTTGGGCAAGGGCGAGGGACGCAACGCCGGGGCCATGCAGGTGCTTGGCGACGCCCCGGTGCCGGTATCCACTGGCTGTATGCAGATGACCGAGCAGCTGGTGGCCGGCATGCCGCGCATGGCGATCGGTGTCACCCGGGCCGACGCGCGTCAGCTCGCCGCGCGCGGGGTCTGGGAGAGCACCCCGGCGGTAGCGGCCCATCTGCAGAGGCTCGCTGCCCCGGTGCCAGGTGTCGGTGCGCCGTTCGGTGGCTTGCTCGCATTCGGCATGGGCCTGGACCTGCCGCAGTTGCGCAATGCAATCGAGGCATTGCTGCAGCAGGTGGTCGCGTCGGGAGCGGACTGCGAGTGGGTTGATCCGGATAGCCTGCAGGCGCTCATGCCGCAGCTCAACCTGGCGCTGGGCCCGATGACCGCCGGTATCAAGGGCTTCAACCTGTTGATCGATGACCTCACCATCGATCAGGACAGCCTGCAGCCGAGCGCGGTGAGCGGTGGCCTGCTGGCCGCCGTCGACGACCCGCGCGGCGTGTTCGCGCTAGGCGCGATGTTCAATCCCGCGCTCGCCGCGCTGCAGGTTCCCAACGACGGCACCTTCGTCGACCTGCCGAATGAACTGGGACTGCAGCGCCAAACCCCGCCGCTGAAGGTCGCGATCAAGGACAAGGCCCTGATCCTGCTGGCGGGCAGTGCGCCTGTCGAGCTGGCCGGAACCCTGGTCAACGCGGTGGCGCTGACCCCGGCGCCGCTGCTGGCCCTGGACTACGGGGTTGCGCAACTGGTCGAGCGCCTAGGCGGCCTGATGGAACGCGCCGCCGCGCAGATGCGGGCCCAGGGCGAGGTCGAGGCGGCAGACGGCCTTGGCGATCAGCTCGACAGCTTCCGCCTGCAGGCGCAGATCTTCGAGCGCCTGCGGATATCGCTGCATGCCAGCGCGGAGGGACTGGTGATGGACGAGGTGATGGAGCTGCGCTGAGCGTCGAGTCGGGTCTGCGCCGGCGAGGATGGCATTCTGATGGGCGCCACAGCAGCTTGTGGGCGAGCCCGGAGTGAACTCAACCGAGCGCGTTGCGGTGGCGCTTCGCCAATGCCACGTAATAGGCCGCCGAATAGGCGAAATATTCCTGCTCCTGTGCGCTGAGTGGCCGCGCCTGGCGCGCCGGTGACCCGGTGTACAGGTGGCCCGACCTGAGCAGCTTGCCGGGTGGCACCAGACTTCCGGCGCCAAGCATCACGCGGGATTCGACCACCGCCTTGTCCATCACGATCGCGCCCATGCCGATCAGGCAGTCGTCACCGATCGTGCAGCCATGCAGCACGGCACGATGGCCGACGGTCACCCGGTCGCCGATCAGCAATGGCGAGCCGCCGGGCATGAAGGGGCCGTCGTGGCTGTTGTGCAGCACGCAGGCATCCTGAATGTTGGTCTCGCGGCCGATACGGATGCGGTTGATGTCGCCGCGTACCACGACGCCCGGCCATAGACTGCTGAACGGGCCAATCTGCACGTCACCTACAACCAGGCAGAGGGGGTCCAGCCAGGCGTCCGGGTCGATCTGTGGAGCGTGATTCTCGAAGGTGCGGACATGCCTCATGTTTGCCATCCGTACTGCCGCTATAGTCGAAATAACACGTTAACAGGCCCAGGGAGTCGACGAAATGGAAGTAGGCACAATGATTATTATCGGCGTTGTGGCATTCGTCATCGTCTATGCGATCGTCATCTACAACAACCTGGTCGGTCTGAAGCACGCGGTCAGCCAGGCCTGGTCGAATATCGATGTCCTGCTGAAGCAGCGTCACGACGAGCTGCCGAAGCTGGTCGAGACCTGCAAGCAGTATATGAAGCACGAGCGGGAGACGCTCGACCAGGTGATGCGCGCGCGCGCCGCAGTCGCCACTGCGCGCGAGGCGCACGATGTGGATAGCGTCGGCCAGGCCGAGGGCATGCTGCGCCTGGGTCTTGGCAATCTGTTTGCAGTTGCCGAGGCCTACCCCGACCTCAAGGCCAACGAGAGCTTTCAGCATCTGCAGGCGCGTATCACCAGCCTGGAGAACACCATTGCGGATCGGCGCGAGTTCTACAACGCCTCGGTGAATGCCAATAATGTCCGCATCGAGCAGTTTCCGGACATCGTGATCGCGCGTCTGCTGAGCTTCAAGCCGGCCAGCCTGCTCGAATTCGCGGTCGAGCAGACCGCCGACGTGAACCTGAAGGGGCTGTTCCAATAGCCCATGGGCGGCTGGCTGGACAGGCTGGCGCACGCGCCCGACCCGCTGCTGATATTCGTTGCGGTGCTGGCCGCGGTGGCCCTGATGGCCGGATTTTCCAACCTGCGGCGCGTGCGGCATATCGAGGACGTACCGACCGCGCGGGTCCGTTCGGCGCCGCAGGGCTATGTCGAGTTGATCGGCACGGCGCACATGCTGGACGGCGAGCCGATCGTCGCGCCGTTGTCCAACACCCGTTGCTGCTGGTTCCGCTACAAGATCGAACGGCGCAGTGGCAAAGACTGGAAGATGGTGCAGTCGGGCAGCAGCGACGGGATCTTCGTGTTGCGCGATGATACCGGTGACTGCGTGATCGACCCGGAGGGTGCCGAGGTGACCAGTCGACACGAACGGACCTGGTCCGACGACGGCGGCGGCTGGCGTGCCCATGCGGTCCACATGCGCCTGCCGAGCCTGGGCAAGACGGCCGACCTGGTGGTCGATATCGGTGGCAAGGTGCTCGAAAGCCTGAGTGGCATCGGCGAGTACCGCTACCAAGAGGCGGTGATCCTCGATGGTGATACCCTGTACGCGGTCGGCCGTTTTCGCACCCTGGGTCCGGGCGACCGGGACGCGACGTTGGACGAACTCACCGGAGCGATCCTGCGCGAATGGAAGCGCCGCCCGGACACGCTGCGCGAGCGCTTCGACGGCAATCGTGACGGCCACATCGACGCCGACGAGTGGCAGCGGGCGCGGGCCACCGCCCGGCGCGAGGCGGCCCGCGAGTATGCGGAAAATATGAAGCAGGATCAGTTGCATACCCTCAGCAGGCCGAGCGACGGGCGATATTTTCTACTGTCCAACCTGGAGCAGTTCGGTCTGCTCCGCCGGTATCGCTGGCGTATGCGGTTCGGCTTTGGGGCCTGCCTGCTGCTGGGCGGTGTCGCGTTCTTGATGTTGTCGACACGCCTGTGAGTCAGGAACCTGTTCAAGTTTCTGGGTCCGCGAGTCGGTTAACATGGATCAATTGAAAGGACCCACGAGGCAATAGCGTGCTACCCGGTAAATCTGGCCACCCTCAGGTCGAATTCGGAAGTTCCGACGGGCCCACGGAAACGCGCCCGGATGATCGTGCACTCGCTGCCATCGCGGCACTTGCCCGCGCGTCGTCGTTGGGCGGTGAGCGTTTCTTTGCCGACTGCGTGGCTCAGCTGGCCGAGAGCTACGCAGCCGATTACGCCTACATCGCGCTGGTCAGCGATGAGTCGCGTGCCAGGCTGGGTACACTGGCATTCAGCGCGCACGGCGCACCGGGCGATGACTTTGCCTATGACCTCGCCGGTATGCCGTGTGCCGACGTGTTGATCCATGACCGGGTATTCATTCCCACGGGTGCGGCAGAGGCCTATCCAGGCGGTCGCCTGCTGAGCGATCTCGCGATCGACGCGTATTACGGTGCCGCGCTGACCTCGTCCTCCGGTGAGCCTCTGGGTGTGGTTGTCGTGGCGGGCGGCAAGCCGTTCGTCAGGGACGAATGGCTGCACCCGGTGCTCGGGATGGCGGCGGACCGGATCTCGGTCGAACTCGACCGGCAGCGCGTCGAGAGCGAGCTGCAGCTGGTGGCGAGCGTATTCAGGCACAGCCCGCAGTGCATCATGATCACCGACGCGGGACACCGCATCCGTAAGGTCAATCCCGCGTTCAGCGCGATCACCGGCTGGCAGGAAGCCGAGGTGCTGGGCCGCCGCGATAGCATGCTCAGCGCCGGCCGGGACGATCCGAAACTGCAGGGCGAGGTGCAGGCGGCCCTGGATGCGGACGGCATCTGGGTCGGCGAGCTGTGGAGCCGGCGGCGCGACGGCGAGGTCTACCCGGAGCAGCGTACGGTCGTTGCGGTGATGGATGACACGAACCGCCTGCAGCACTATGTGAGCATGTTCAGTGACATCTCGGCAGAAAAGTTCGCCGCTGAGCGCATTCACCGTCTCGCGCATTACGACGCGACTACCGAGCTGCCGAATCGTGTCCTGCTGCAGGACAGGCTGCTGCACGCGATCAATGGCGCGGCGCGGGCCAACGGCAGGCTGGCGCTGCTGTTCCTCGATCTCGACGGTTTCAAGCTGATCAACGATACCTACGGGCACAGTGCCGGCGACGAGGTGCTGCGACTGGTCGGGGTGCGCCTAATGTCGCGCCTGCGCAAGGCGGATGTGGTCGCGCGGATCGGCGGCGACGAGTTCGCCGTGGTGCTCAGCGACATCAGCCAGCCCAGCGACGCGCAGGTGATCAGCGACCAGTTGCTCGCCGTGATCACCGAGCCCTATGACCTGTCCGGCCAGGAGGAGCGGGTCACCACCAGCATCGGAATCGCGATGTTTCCCGACGACGGCACCGACGTGCAGACCCTGCTCAAGCATGCCGACGCGGCCATGTACCAGGCCAAGGAGAGCGGCAAGAACCGGTATGCCTTCTACGAGCCGGAGATGAACCGCAAGGCCGAGGAACGCCTGCAGCTGACCCGGCAGCTGCGCCACGCCCTCGAGCACGACGAGTTCAGCCTGTGCTACCAGCCGCTCTACGACCTGGCCTCGGGGCGCCTGGTCGGCGTCGAGGCGCTCACCCGCTGGAAGGACGAACACGGCCGCCCGGTGCCGCCGATCCGCTTCATCCCGGTGGCCGAGGACAGCGGCCTGATCATCGGCCTGGGCGCCTGGGTGCTGCGCGAGGCCTGCCGGCAGGCGCAGCAGTGGCGCAAGCAGGGACTCGAGTTCGGGCGCCTGTCGGTCAACATTTCCGGACGCCAGTTCCAGGACGAGGGGTTGCAGGCAGTGGTCGCGGCGGCACTCGACGAGAGCGGCCTGCCGGCCAACCGACTCGAGCTCGAGATCACCGAGAGCTGGGTGATGGAGGGTCCGTTCCGCGCCGAGAAGCAGATGCGCCTGCTGAACGAGATGGGCGTGAACCTGGTTATCGACGATTTCGGGGTGGCCTATTCCTCGATGGCGTACCTGAAGCGCTTCCCGGTGCAGAAGCTCAAGATCGACCGCTCCTTCATCCGCGACATCCCGGCCGATGCGGACGATGCGGCGATCGTGTCGGCGATCATCGCGATGGGCCACAGCCTCGGCCTGCGCGTGGTCGCCGAGGGTGTAGAGACCGCCGAGCAGAGTGCGTTCCTGCGCGGGATCGGCTGTGACGAGGTACAGGGTTACCTGTTCGGCCGCCCGGTACCGAGCGATGAACTGAATGTGCTGCTGCTGTACAACCCGACGCTGTCGCCGTCCTGAACCCGTTCAGGCCGGGGCCGGGCGGAACATCGTTCACCGCAACGGGCCCGAGGTTCACGAGCCGGTTCCAGCGGATCTGCTGCGTTAGCAAATCGTCGCGATCACACTGGCGGCTGACTTGACGTGGCCGAGACACTCGACTGTGAACAGCGTGGGGCATGCACGCCAGCGGCTTGGCCCGAACCCAAGAGACCCCTTGTCAGGGCGCCGAGCCGTCGCGGTTGGCGATCCGTGTCGCGCTCGCACTGGATACGCCCGCAGCGGCTCAAACAACCAGACCTGACGCGGTTTTCGGCGCTGCTCCAGTGCGCCGCTTCGTGTCAGAATCGTGCTCGACACCTTCCCACACGAGAACCACAGCATGTCGAACCCCTTGCTCGACCAGGCCGGCCTGCCGGTCTTTTCGCAGATCCGGCCCGAACACGTCGAACCCGCGATCGACCACCTGCTGGCCGAGAACCGGCGGCGCATCGGCGAACTGCTCGACAGTGTGAGCGAGCCGAGCTGGCATAACCTGGTCGAGCCGATTGAAGAATGGGAAGACCGCCTCGGCCGGGTGTGGTCGCCGGTCTCGCACATGAACTCGGTGGTCAACAGTGACGCACTGCGTGCGGTCTACAACGCCTGCCTGCCCAAGCTGTCCGACTACGCCACCGAGATGGGACATAACGAGAGGCTGTTCGCCGCGTACAAGTCTGTTGCCGAGCACGCAGACGCTCTGGATGCCGGACAGCGCAAGGTCCTGGACAATGCACTGCGTGATTTCCATCTGTCGGGCGTCGATCTGCCGCCGGACAAGAAGGCGCGCTTCAAGGCGATCAGCCAGGAACTGTCCAGCCTGACCAGCAAGTATTCCGAGAACGTGCTGGATGCCACCGACGCCTGGACCAAGCACATCGACAACGTCGAGGCACTGGCCGGACTGCCGCCCTCGGCGCTGGAGCTGGCCCAGCAGAATGCCGCGCAGCACGATCGACAGGGTTGGCTGCTTACACTGGATTATCCCTCGTTCTACCCGGTCATGACCTATGCCGACGATGCCCAGCTGAGGCGCGAGGTGTATGAGGCCTACCAGACGCGCGCCAGCGAGCAGGGGCCGCATGCGGGAAAGTTCGACAACAGCGAAAACATGCAGCGCATCCTCGCGCTGCGCCACGAACAGGCGCAGCTGCTCGGGTTTGCCAACTATGCGGAACGCTCGCTGGCGCGCAAGATGGCGCGTTCGACCGATGAGGTGATGCAGTTCCTGCACGATCTGGCCGCCAAGTCACGGCCGCAGGCCGAGCGCGAACTCAACGAGCTAAAGGCGTTTGCCGCCGAGCAGTACCGGGTGCACGAACTCAACCCCTGGGACATCGCCTATTACAGTGAGAAGCTGCGTCAGCACCGCTACAACATCACCCAGGAAGAGGTGAAGCCCTACTTTCCCGAGACGCGGGTGGTGCCGGGCATGTTCGACGTCGTGGGACGCCTATACGGGGTGAGCTTCCACGAGGTCGATGGGGTCGATACCTGGCATCCGGACGTAAAGTTCTACGAGATCCGCGACCATGACGGCAGCCTGCGAGGGCAGTTCTATTTCGACCTGTACGCGCGCAAGAACAAGCGTGGCGGGGCCTGGATGGATGACTGCCAGTCGCGCATGACGACCGCCAGTGTCGAGCAGATCCCGGTCGCCTACATGACCTGCAACTTCACCCCTCCGGTGGGTGGCCGACCGGCGCTGCTGACCCATGACGAGGTCGAGACCCTGTTCCACGAGTTCGGCCACGGGCTGCACCATATGCTGACCAAGGTCGACTACGTGGCGATCGCCGGCATCAATGGTGTCGCCTGGGACGCGGTCGAGCTGCCCTCGCAGTTCATGGAGAATTTCTGCTGGGAACGCGAGGCCCTCGACCTGTTCGCGGCCCACTACGAGACCGGTGAACGCATCCCCGACGATCTGTACCAACGCATGCTGGCGGCCAAGAACTTCCAGTCCGGGATGGTGATGGTCCGCCAGCTCGAGTTCGCGCTGTTCGACTTCCGCATTCATCGCGAATACGACCCGGCGCGCGGCGCACGTGTCTACGAGATCCTCGACGAGGTACGCGCCGAGGTCGCGGTTGTCCGGCCGCCGGCCTGGAGCCGTTTCGCACACGCCTTTACGCATATCTTTTCCGGCGGTTATGCGGCCGGTTACTACAGCTACAAGTGGGCCGAGGTACTGTCCGCCGATGCCTTCTCGCTGTTCGAGGAGAGGGGCGTGTTCGATCAGGCGACCGGGCAATCGTTCCTGCACAACATCCTCGAGCAGGGCGGTTCCAGGGACGCGATGGAGCTGTTCGTCGCGTTCCGCGGCCGTGAGCCGCAGATCGACGCGCTGCTGCGTCACTCGGGCATCGCCGCCTGATGTCCGCGATGCCGCAGCCACTGTTGCCCGAAGAGCTCGATCGGCTGCAGGGCGAGCTGGTCGGGCAGATGGAGGCCTCGGGCTGCATGCCGCTCGACGTCGCGCACGGCTTTCTGACCGCCACCGCCAACGTCGCAGACCACGGCCAGCAGCCGGTACTGCTCGATCGTGTCCTTGGCGGGCTCTCCGGTGACGTCACGCTGCGCGATCTGCTGACGCGTTTCCACGCCCAGCTGCTCGAAGATCTGCGCATCGACGAGTACAGCCCGTTGATCCTGCAAATGCCGCGCGATGACGGCAGCATGCTGCCGCTGCCGTATGGCTGGTGCCAGGGCTATGTCGCCGGCGTGGAGTTTCTCGGCGAGGACCAGCGCGACCGCCTGATCGGCGACCAGCAGGGCGGTGCCCTGCTGACCCCGGTGCTGGCGTTTCTGATGTACGAGCAGGAGCAGTGGTTCGATCCGCCCGACGTGGCGGCACACCGCGAGGCGGTCGGTGAGCTGGGTGAGGCGGCGCTGGGTCTGTACCGCTGGTGGCAGCAGCGGCCGGGCGGCTGACGGTCGTGGGCCGGGTGCTCATCGGCTCATGCTGGGTCCGCGCAAGCCGCTAGAATGTAGGGCAAACTCAACCCAGGCCGATTGCGATGTCATCCAAGCCCTGCGCGGTGCTGCTCGTGCTCTGCATGCTCTCAGCTCCGGCCCTTGCGGCCCATATCACGGATAAGCTGGTGGTCGGCATGTACGCCGGGCCGAAGGCCGAGGGTGCGCCGCTGAACCTGCTGTCCAGCGGCACGCCGGTCGAGGTGTTGAAGCGCGCGGACGGTTTTGCCGAGGTGCGCCTTGCCGACGACAGTACCGGCTGGGTCGAGGCGACCTACGTCACCGAGGAAAAACCGGCGATGGCCATGCTGCTCGAGACCCAGGCGCGTCTGCGCCAGATGGGCATCGAGCTCGCCGGCCTGCGCGAGAAGCAGTCGGCGGGTGGCGCTGCCGCGGATGCGGCGGTGAAGCTGCCGCCGAATGCGGGTGAGGCGCAGCTGCGCCAGTCACTGGACATGGCCGAGGCGCGTATCGCCGAGCTGGAGAAACAGCTCGTTGGGCAGCCCTCCGCCGAGCAGCTGCAGCGCCTGACTGACCTGCAGGACCGAGCGCGGCAGGCGCTGCAGCTGCTGGCCGACGCCCAGGGCCTGGAGCTGCGCCCGGTGCCGGCGGTGGGCGAGGGGCTGATCAGCCGCTACCGGTCGTGGATCGTCGGGCTGACAGCACTGCTGCTCGGCTTCGGTGCCGGCATCGCCTTTATCGACTACCGCATCCGCCGGCGCTACGGCAGGTTTCGTATCTGAATAGACGTGCAGGCAGCCGCAGGACTACTGCAATATCGCCGGACGGAAGTTGATCCCGAGGGCGACATAGGGGCTCGATCCAAGATCGATTTCCGGCCCCTGCCACCTGCCCTCGGTCACGCGCAGGCCGCGCAGGCCGCCCACGCCGGCCTCCAGCGTCAACCAGAGATTGCCGTGGACCCGGTGCTCGGCGGATATCCCAAGGTCCCAGCTGTCGAGCTCGAACGCGACCTTCTCGTCATCCGGCCGAATCGCCCAGGATGCCCCGGACGGGGCCGCGCCGAAACGAAACAGCGTGTCCTTCGTCGGTGCATAGAGCACTGCGGGCCATGGCATCACTGCGCTGATCATCCATTGGTCGTTCAGCTCCCACGAGGCGCCGAGATACGGCAGGTAGCTGTCTTCGCCGGGCGCGACGTTGACGAACAAGCCAAACGCCCACCACAAGGTGTCGCTTTGCACATAGCGCGCGAAGGCGCCACCCATGTACTGCCAGCTCCAGGACGCGTCGTTCAACGACGCCTTACTGGCCAGCGGCATGACGAAAGCGGCGGCCTGCCAGTCCGGGTTGACCTGGCGCAGCCAGCCAACCGGGATGCCGATCGAGATCACGTCGAACGACTCGAACGCCGATGAGCGCGTGCGGAATTCCGACCAGCTGGTCCACTCGCCGATCACCACGACGTCGCGTGGGCTGATCAGGAAAGGCAGCCCAACGGCCTGCGACACGGTGGTCTGGTCGAACGACAGCGCGCGACCTTTGTCCACCCGGATCTCCGCGTCGTTGTAGTAGCTGACTTCGGCGAACGCCAGCGGCACGAAGGGCACGTTGCTCGTGGAGCGCTGAAACTCGATCTGACTGTCAGTGAAACTGCGGATCCAATCGTCGATGGTACCGGCCTGCGTGCCGGACATCGTCGCCAGCAGCGCACAGCACAACAGCAGGGTCGCCAGGTCAGGCCATACCGCAGGGTGGCCTCGGTGCATGGCAAGCTGCCTCGGCGCGGCCGCAGCCGGCCGCTCGAGCGACGCATGGCCTATCCCTGCGGACTGCCCGAGCGGCCCCGGGCGGCTGTGCAGCGCTGGTGACTGTTCATTACGCACCGAACAAGGCTTGTTCGGTGGCCGCACACAGGATGTGGCCGATGGTGATATGGCCCTCCTGGATGCGCGGGGTATCGGTAGACGGGATGTTGATGCAGTAGCGGCACAGGTCGGCCATCCTGCCACCGGTCGCACCGGTCAGGCCGACTGCGACCAGGCCGAGCTGGCCCGCCACTTCAAGTGCGCGGACGATGTTCGGCGAGTTGCCCGAGGTCGAGATCGCGACGAACACGTCGCCCGGTCGGCCGCTGGCCTCGAGCTGACGGCTGAACAGGCTCTCGTAGCCGTAGTCATTGCTGATCGCCGTGAGGATCGAGGTGTCCGTGGTCAGCGCCATTGCCGGCAGTGCGGCGCGCTCCATCGTGAAACGGCTGACCAGCTCCGCGGCGATATGCTGGGCGTCGGCCGCGCTGCCGCCGTTGCCGGCGAGCAGCACCTTGCCGCCATTGCGGTAGGTCGCGATGATCAGATCGGCGACCTGCCCTATCTGCGCGATCAGTTCGGCATCGCCCAGCATGGCCTCCTTGACGGTGATCGATTCACTGATCTGCTGGGCGACGAAATCGTGGGGCAGCTCGGCCATTAAGCTCTACCTGTCTGGCGATGGGTATGCGTGCGTCAGGCCGGATTCTAGCCCGCCAAGCGCGGCGAGTCCCGATATCTGCGGCGCGGTCTGCGGCCGCCTAGATATCCGATTCGACCCTGCCGCTCTCCAGCAGGCGCGCGATCCGCTGCAGATTGGCATCCCAGTCGTAGCGTTCCAGCACGCAGCGGCGCGCCGCCAGATCCGCCTGGCGTGGCCGTGTCAGGCAACGTATCGCGGCATCGGCGAGGACCTGCGGGTCTTCGCTGACGGTCGGTTCGAACTCGGCAAAGGCCTGGATGCCGGTCATCGCACCCGGCGTGGCGATCACCGGCAGCTGCATCGCCATGGCCTCGAGGACCTTGTTCTGGATGCCGCGTGCGATGCGCAGCGGCAGTACCGCGGCGTGCGCGTGCGCCAGGTAGGGGCGCACGTCGGGCACCGCGCCGGTGACCAGGATCCCGGCGCGCTCGGCGAGTCGCTGCACCTCTGGGGGTGGGCGCATGCCGACGATGCAGAACAGCGCATTCGGCACCTTGGCGCGCACCGCCGGGAAGGCCTGCTCGGCGAACCAGGTCACCGCGTCGATGTTCGGCCAGTAGTCCATCGCCCCGGTAAACACCAATGCCGAGGCCTGCACGGGGTACGGATCGGCAAAGTCGCCGGCCGGATCGAAGTAGGCGCTGTCGACGCCCTGGATGCGATAGGTGGTCCTGGCCGCTGATTCGGGCGCCAGGCTGCGGAACAGCTCGGCCTCCTCCCGCGAGACAAACACCGTGCTGTCGAATTCGCTTGCCATCTGGCGCTCGAACGCGAGCAGCTTGTCGGCCTCGCGCCGATACAGCCAGCTCATCGGCCAGGCCTTGCGTTCCCCATAGCTGCGCCACTTCTCGGAATCCACATCGACCATGTCGAACAGCGTTATCGCCCCGCGCGGCACGCGGCCGCTGACGTATTGCGCCATCGGTCCACTGAACACCACGATGCGCTCCGGACGCTGTTCGCCGAGCACGCGTGTCGTCCAATCGTACAGGGCACGGCTGCGCAGGTAGGGGAGCGACAGCGCCTCGCCGCTAAGCAGGCCGCGCAGGCTGGCGATGCGCGCCAGCAGCGGTGTTATCTCGACGACACACAGATCGCTGCAGTATTCGCGCAGTTTGGCCAGGTGCTGACGGTCTTCCGGATCGTCGATGAAGGTGCCGAGAAAGACCTCGTAACGCGCGGCGAGAAAACGCAACAGGTTGAACGAGGCGATCTTGTCGCCCTTGTTCGGTGGGTACGGCAGTCGATGGACGAGGAACAGCAGCTTCTTCTTCACGCTTCAGCCGACCGCATCTCGCGGCTCCGTTGTGGTTGTTCTTGTACCGTCCGGTCCGGCACGGTGGTGTGGCCGCGCCGCGCCGTTGGTGATGCCGCTGGCAACCACGCCCGGACTAGTGAGGGGGCCGCGCGGCCGGTAAAGTAGGCGCGACCCTTAGGCAGGATAACATCATGAAATACCGCGATCTGCGTGATTTTCTCGACCAGCTCGAGGCGCGCGGCCAGCTGATACGGATCCGTGCCGAGGTCGATCCCTACCTGGAGATCACCGAGATCTGTGACCGCACGCTGCGCCTCGGCGGCCCGGCCCTGCTGTTCGAGAACCCGAAGGGTCATCGCGTCCCGGTGCTCGGTAATCTGTTCGGCACGCCCGAGCGCGTCGCGCTTGGCATGGGCGAGGAGTCGGTCGGCGCGCTGCGCGAGGTCGGCGAACTGCTGTCGCAGCTGAAGGAGCCCGAAGCACCCAAGGGCATGAAGGATGCTTGGGAAAAGCTGCCGCTGTTCCGCAGGGTACTCGACATGGCGCCCAAGGTGGTCAAGGGCGCGGCCTGCCAGCGCCATGTGCTCGAGGGCGAGGCGGCCGATCTTGGCGCTCTCCCGGTGCAGACCTGCTGGCCAGGCGACGCCGGCCCGCTGATCACCTGGGGCCTGGTGGTGACGCGCGGTCCGGACAAGGTGCGGCAGAATCTCGGTATCTATCGGATGCAGGTGATCGGCAGCAACCGGGTGATCATGCGTTGGCTGGCGCACCGCGGGGGGGCGCTCGATTTTCGCGATTGGCAAGCTGCACACCCGGGCGAGCCGTTTCCGGTCGCGGTTGCGCTGGGCGCGGATCCGGCGACCATCCTCGCTGCCGTCACCCCGGTGCCCGATACCCTGTCCGAATACGCCTTTGCCGGTCTGCTGCGCGGTGGGCGTACCGAGGTGACGCGCTGTATCGGTTCCGAGCTGCAGGTGCCGGCCAGCGCCGAGTTCGTGCTCGAGGGACACATCAAACCCGACGACATGGCGCCGGAGGGGCCGTTTGGCGATCACACCGGCTACTACAACGAGGTCGATGACTTCCCGGTGCTCACGATCGACCGTATCAGCCACCGTGATGAGCCGATCTACCACAGCACCTATACCGGGCGTCCACCCGATGAGCCGGCGATCCTCGGGGTGGCCCTGAATGAGGTGTTCGTGCCGATCTTGAAGAAGCAATTCCCCGAGATCGTCGACTTTTACCTGCCGCCGGAGGGTTGCTCATACCGCATGGCCGTGGTCAGCATGAAAAAGCAGTATCCCGGCCATGCCAAGCGGGTCATGTTTGGCGTCTGGTCGTTCCTGCGCCAGTTCATGTACACAAAGTTCGTGATCGTCACCGATGACGACATCGACGTGCGCGACTGGAAGGACGTGATCTGGGCCATCACCACGCGTATGGATCCGGTGCGCGATACCACGCTGGTCGACAACACGCCGATTGATTATCTCGACTTCGCCTCGCCGGTGTCCGGCCTGGGCGGCAAGCTTGGCTTCGACGCGACCAACAAATGGCCGGGCGAGACCAGTCGAGAATGGGGGCGGCCGATCGCGATGGACGCGGCAGTGAAGGCGCGTATCGACGCGATCTGGGACGAATTCGGGATCGTCTGAGTCATCCAGCCCTGTGTGCGGCGGGAGGGGCGGCCGGACAAAAGCTCGGGTCGCAGAGGGCGCCGGCGCCGCCAGGTTGAATGCTGTGCCGCTTCGCTGCCGCTAGCGGGACCCGGTTGCTGATCAAGGCCCGGTCCAGTCAGGGCTTCGCTAAGAGAACCGGAACCGGTTCACCAGCGACTCGAGCTGGTCGGACAGCTCGAGCAGTGCGTTGCTGACCGATGTGGTCTGCTCGGCATCCGCGGCGGTGCGTTCCGCCAGTTGGCTGATGTTCACCACGTTGTGGCTGACGTCCCGGGTCACGGTGCTCTGCTCCTCGGCCGCGCAGGCCATTTGAGCGTTCAGTCCGCGAATGTGCGCGACCCGCTCGGCGATCAGCTTGAGGCCGCTGTCGGCGGTCTCCACCTGGACACGGCGTTCCTCGGCACTGAGCTTGGCGCGGGTCATTGCCGACACTGCGTCGCGCGCACCGAGCTGCAGCTGCTGGACGATCTTTTCGATCTCCTGAGTCGACTGGTGCGAGCGGTTGGCCAGCGTCCTGACCTCGTCGGCGACCACGGCGAAACCACGTCCCGTCTCGCCTGCCCGGGCCGCCTCGATCGCTGCATTCAGCGCCAGCAGGTTGGTCTGCTCGGCGATCGACTTGATCACGTCCAGCACGGCGCCGACACTCTGGCTGCGCTGGTCGAGGCGTTCGATCACCTCGGCCGCCTTTTCGATCTCGCTGACCAGTGCGTGGATGCCGTCGATCGCATCGCGCGTGGTGCGTGCACCCTGGTGGGCGGTCGCGTCTGCCTCGACGGATGCCTCGGAGGCACCGGTAGCTCCCTCGCGTACCTGAACGGCAGTCGACTCGAGCTCGGTGATCGCGGTGGCGACCGCATCGGTCTCGGTGCGCTGTTGATCGGCCGCCTCGGCAGTCTGTGCCGACACGGTCGCGATCTGTCCGGCCACCCGCTTTAGCCGGAGGGTGGTGTCGAATACCTCGCGCAGGCTGCCGCTGAAGTGCTCGAGCATGCTGTTGAAGGCCTGCGCGAGCGAGCCGATCTCGTCCCTGCTGCCCACCCTGAGGCGATGGCTCAGGTCGGCGTCCGCTTCGATCAGGTGCATGGTGCTGCGCATGGCGTTCAGCGGACGCGAGACGATGTGACGCAGTAGCCAGGCGATTGCGATGACGCCGACGACCAGCATCAGCACGTTGATTCCGCCGCTGAACAATATGTTGCGGCCAACCTGTCGATCGAGCTTGGCCAGCGAGTAGCTCACGCGAACCGCGCCCAGCACGGTGCCCTCGGCGACGACGTGACAGCTCAGGCAGTTGCTGCCGCGGAAGTCGCTGGTGGCGATCACCGGGGTTAGAACGGTCACGCTGCGGCCGGTTTCACCCTCGCCAACGCGCACGATCTTTTCCCCGCCCAGCGCCTTGCGGTCGAGGTCGTCCTGTATCGTCTGCTCGGGGTTGCCCGGCCCGAAGGCCTTGACGACCTCCTGGCCACGCACGATGCGGGCCTCGGTAATGTCTTCGTGCGCAAGCAGCTTCTCGCGCAGCAGCTCGCGCTGCGCGGTGGTGCCAGTGAGCATCATGGTGTTGACCCCGTCAAAGAAACCGCTCGCGGTGTCGAGCGCCTTCTCCTGGGCCATCGACTGCACCATGGCGCGTTCGGAGACCGCCATATGCCAGGTGGTTGCGATCATCAGCGCCAAGAAGACTGCAATCAGGGCAGCCAGTATCTTGCTCTGAACGGAGGTTGTTCTGGTACTCATTGGTGACCGTCTGACTGACCCTGCCGGAACTCTTGGCAGTTTTAACGGCCATTTTCCGGGAACTTTATGTCCTGAAACGGGCCTGGTCGCGGGTGCCCGGCGCAATCTTCGCGGCGGTGTTCACTTGCCGCGCGTGGTCAAGTCGTCTGTAATGGCGCATCCAAACCAACCGGGGGATTGGGATGCAGACCATCCTGTGCATGAACGCCAAGGGCGGTTGTGGCAAGACCACGATCGCAACCAATCTAGCGACCTGGTATGCCGACGAGGGCAAGAAGGTCGCGATCATGGATTTCGACCCGCAGCATTCCAGTATCGACTGGCTGGAGGCGCGCCAGGACTACGCAGGTGTGCCCCTGATCGAGGGCGTGGACGCGGCCGCCGGAGATGCCCGCGCGGCGCACGGCACGGACGTGGCAATCCTCGATGCGCCAGCCGGTAGCTACGGCACCGCGGTCACCCAGCTGCTGCGCCGCGCCGACGTCTTGCTGGTGCCGGTGTTGCCGTCGCCTATCGACATGCGTGCGGCGACCAGGTTCATCGAGGAACTGCTCAAGTCGGGTCGTGTCGCGCGCGGGCAGACGCGGATCGGTCTGATCGCCAACCGCGTGCGCGAGAACACGCGCATCTTTCACGCGCTCGAGGAATTCCTGGGTGCCTACAAGATCCCCCTGCTGACCCATCTGCGCGAGAGTCAGAACTACATTCGTGCCGCGGAGACCGGGCTCGGAATCTTCGAACTGGCGCCCTCGCAGGTCGCGCTCGACGTCGTGCAGTGGGATCCTGTCGTCGAATGGCTGCGCCGCGGCTGATCCTTGCCTTGCTGGCCGGCGCGCTGTTGAGCGCGCACACCGCATGGGCCGGGCTGGCCGACGTGCTCAAGGTCGAGATCCGCCCCACCGCAGATCCCGGCTACTTCGATCTCGACGTGACCCTGCGCCACGCCGACACCGGCTGGGATCACTATGCCAACCGCTGGGAGGTCCTCGCGCCGGATGGCCAGGTCATAGCAACCCGGGTCCTGGCCCATCCGCATGTGCACGAGCAGCCATTTACGCGCGGCCTAGGCCGGGTGCGGATTCCCGGCGAATACACCTGGGTGAAGGTGCGCGCACACGACCTGGTGCACGGCTACGGTGGCCGCGAGGTGACCCTGAGCGTGCCGCGGCGTTAGCGCCGACGGGCTGCCAACCCCGCAAGCTGTCAGGAGATCTTGAATTGCTTTACCAGGCGGCGCAGGTCTTCGGCCACCTTCGACAGCTGCTGGCACGCGGTCGCCACCTGCGTAGTATCCGAGGCGGTTCTGTTGGCCGCCTCGTTGATGTTGATCACGTTGCGGTTGATCTCACCGGAGACCTTGCTGTGCTGGTCGGCGGCGTGTGCGATCTGCGTGCTCATCTCCGAGATGGTGTCGACCGCATCGCTGATGGCGTCGAGTGAGGCGCCGGCCCTGGCAGCCTGGTCTACGCTGTTGCCGGCCTGCTGCCTGCCCCGATTCATCACCTCCACCGCGCCCTTGGCCCCGGTCTGCAGACTTTCGATCATCTGCTGGATCTCTGCGGTGGACTTCTGCGTGCGTTCTGCGAGCGTGCGCACCTCGTCGGCCACCACTGCGAACCCGCGCCCCTGCTCACCGGCGCGCGCTGCCTCGATTGCCGCGTTCAGCGCGAGCAGATTGGTCTGCTCGGCGATGCCGCGGATGACGTCCAGCACCATGCTGATGTCGTTGCTCTCCTTCTCGAGTCGCTGGATCACAGCGCCGGCATTGTCGACTTCGCTGGCCAGCGCGTTGATCGCCCCGATGGTCACGTTCATCACGGCCTTGCCCTGACGCGCCTCGTCGTTCGAGCGCGCGGCCGCTGCAGCTGCCTCGCCGGCGTGCCGTGCGACCTCGGCGACCGTGGACGTCATCTCGGTCATCGCCGAGGCTACCTGGTCGGTCTCGGCACGTTGCTGAAACACGCTGTCCCCGGTCTGCTCGGTCACGTGCATCATGTGTCCCGAGGCCTCGGTCAGTTCATCGACGTGGGTACGGATCTCGTCGATCATGTGGCGCAGCTTGCCGACGAAGGCATTGAACCAGTGGGCAAGTTCGCCAAGTTCATCGTTCGACTTTTCGTCCAGCATCTGGGTCAGGTCACCGTCGCCCGCGGCGATATCCTTGACCCGCTCCACCATCTTGCCTATCGGCCGCACTACCAGGCGGTTCATGACCAGCGTGAGCGCGCCCATGCCGAACACGAGCAGCGTCGCGATTACGCCCATTTTCTGCCACAGGCCGGCAAGCGCGATGCTGTCGGTGTCCTTCAGCGAATAGCTGATGCGGACCGCGCCGCCGACCGTGCCGGGCTCGACCCGACGGTGGCACTCGAGACAATCGGTGCCGCGCGTGTCCTCGGTCAGCCGATACGGCTGGACGACGGTGACGACCCGTTGCCCGTCGATCTCGCCAACATGGACTACCGACTCGCCGCCCAGGCCGCGCCGGTCGAGGTCGTCGACGGCCTGTTCGCCTGGTAGCCCCTGGCCGAACTTTTTGTTGATCGCCTCGCCACGGCTGATGCGCACCTCGACGATGCCGGGGATCTGCAGCATCTTGCTGCGCAGCACCTCGCGCTCCTCGATCCCATCCGCGATCATCAGGGTGTTTAACGAGTCGAAGTACAACCCGTTCATGCCCTTGGCCTGGGCGATTGCGAGCTGCAGGTTGGCCTCGCGGTCTGCAACATAGGAATAGGCCATCAGCAGGGCGACCACGAACAGGACGATGCCCGCGATCGCCAGATTGATCTTGAACCGCACCGAGCGCCGCTTGCGCTGAATGGCTTGTGGTTCGCCGTGCTGCATATCCTTGGGTCCCTCAATCTAACGTTCCAGGAGGCGGGGCAAAGGCCGCTGCGCGGTCCTTGCCCCGAGATCGGCCCGGCGCTGCGAAACTTGATAGCCATGGTCGACAGAGGGTATTGGGGCGCCCAGGCAACAAGGGGCGGGGCGACGGCAACTCACCCGCGTCGTTTGCGCCTGGGAGGGCGGCGACCACGGGCGCGGGCTGGCCGCATGCCGCCGCGCCGCGTTACGGGGGCGGGGCGGGCTCGCGCCCGCCGAGGGCCAGATAATAGCTGGCCAGCGTATCGATCTCGGCGTCGCTGAGGGCCTTTGCGCCCTCGCGCATTACGCCGTCCCGATCGTTGCCGCGCGTGCCGTCACGGAATGCCTGCATCGTGGTGACGAAATAGCTGAGCGGCATGCCGGCCAGCGCCGGCGCGTCGTACTTGTCGCGTTTACCGCGCCCGTCCGCCCCGTGGCAGTCCGCGCAGGCGTCAACGCCGCGAGCCTTGTCGCCGCCGCTGACCAGCGCCGGTGCGGACGCCGCACTGACGCCAGGCATGGCAGGCAGCTCCCGGGCGTTGAACAGTGCCGCCAGATCGGCCATCTGCTGGTCGTCGAGTTTCTTGGCGGTCTTGTTCATGCGCCCCCCTTCGCGCGTGTCGGCCTTGAAATCCTGTAGCTGCTTCAGCAGGTACGAGGCGCTTTGTGCGGCCAGGTGGGGGATCTCGCTATCGTCGCTGACGCCGCCATCGCCATGACACTTCGCGCACTTCTTGACCATCGCCTCGGCGCGCTGCGGGTCGGCCGAGGCCAGCAGTCCGGCTGGCTCGGCGAATGCGCGCCCGACTATCGCATCCAGTATTGGAGAACATGCCAGCCCGGCCAGGACCAGGCCCGCTGCGCGCTTACGGCGTTCGCCACGGCGCTGCATCTTGGCAATGTTGCGCATAATTCCCCCGTCGTTCGCGAAGCCCGATGTCTGGCTGCATGATCGGCGGCGCAGGCCGAACCTTGAACCAGCCGGTAGAGACCGTGGAGGGCGACCGGTCGGGATGTTAAAGAATACACACCACGGGTCGCTGCACGGCGTAGCACGTGGATGTTACGACGCAGGCCGGGATGGTGAATCGGCGATCCTTGATCAAGGCAGCACCCTGGATTGTGCTGCCGGTGTGGTTGACCGCCACTGCCGGGGCCTTCTGGTGGTTCGAGGCGCGCGACCAGCGGCCGTTTGTGCC
This sequence comes from Chromatiaceae bacterium, assembly GCA_022340805.1. Lineage (GTDB taxonomy): Bacteria > Pseudomonadota > Gammaproteobacteria > Chromatiales > Chromatiaceae > Thiosocius. The sequence goes on along the minus strand of JAJDNF010000090.1, from coordinate 26,405 downwards.
GGACCTGTCGCCGTACGCAGGCCTGATGCAGGCAAACGCGATGCCGACGGGCCTGAGACAGGCGCTTGCGTCCGTGACGCGGCCGTCGGCCAAGGTCACGGTGGTGACGTTCCGCGACGAGACCTGCGCCTGTAACCGCTTCAATGCATCACACCTGGCGTCGATCGTCGCGCAGTTCCGCGACCGCGGGGTGCGCTTCCTGATCCTCGATGCAGCGGCCGATGGCGCGGGTTCGGGCGCCGGCCTCGCACGCAGACTGAGCCCATGGTTGCCGATCGCTGCATCGCCCTCGGCGCTGGTGATCGGGGCCGACGGCGAACTGGCGTACTTCGGGCCCTACAGCGTCGGTGCGGGCTGTCTGGCCGGCTCAGGCGGGTTCGTCGAGCGAGCCATCGAGCGCGCGCTGGCAGGGCCCACGACAGCGCGGCTCAACCTGCTGGGCACTGGCTGCTATTGCGCTTGGCCGACTGCTGCACGATTGCCGCCTTCTACTCAAGGTAACCAAGACTCATGAACAACAATGAATTCTCCATCGCAGCCCACCAGGCACGCGGCAACCGCCTGATGCTTGCCGTCAGCGCCGGCCTGATGCTGACCAGCCTCGCCCTCGCCGGTTGGCACGACACCTGGCTCGAGGCGCTGTTGATTGGAGGCTCCGCGCTGGCGGTCCCGCTGCTGATGTCGCGAGCCATGCCGCATGCCCTGGCGACGCGCCTTGCGTACGGCATGGGCTTCATGATCTTTGCCGCCCTGTTGATTCACCAGGGGCACGGGATGATCGAGATGCACTTCGCGATCTTCGTGCTGTTGGCCTTCCTGTTGTACGACCGCGACATCTGGCCGATCGTGGCCGGCGCCGGGCTGGTTGCCATGCACCACCTCGGCTTCAACTACCTGCAGGTCAGCGGTGCCCCGGTGTTCGTGTTCGAGCTGCACACCGGCCTGGATATCGTGATGGTTCATGCGGCGTTCGTGGTCATCGAAACGATCGTGCTGCTGATGATCGCTCGCCGGCCAGTGACAGCGAGAGCGTAGGAACGGTTCTGGAGGTCATCCAGTCGATCGCGGAGCAGACCAACCTGCTGGCGTTGAACGCCGCGATCGAGGCGGCGCGCGCCGGTGAACAGGGCAGGGGTTTTGCGGTCGTCGCCGACGAAGTGCGCACGCTGGCCGGGCGCACACGCGAATCGACCGAAGAGATTCGTACCATCATCGAGCGCCTTCAGGCGGCCGCACGCAAGGCGGTCGAGGAGATGCGCCAGAGCAATGGACTGGCCAGTGGCACCATGGAGCAGAGCGGCCAGGCGGCCGATGCGCTGGACGCGGTGATGGAGGCGGTTGGGCGGATGCACGCGCTGAACCTGCAGATCGCGGTCGCGACCGGCGAACAGAGCAGCGCTATGTCCGAGGTCAACCAGAACATCGCCCAGATCGATCAGGTGGCCGATGGCATTGCAACGGGTGTGCAAGCCACGCTGGGTACGGCGGACGAATTGGGCAACTCGGCCGCCGCGCTGCAGCAGGCGGTAGTGCGCTTTCGTCTGTGAGCGGGGGCACCCCGGGGTGGGTGCCGGCTGGGTCCACAATGCACCGTCGCCAGCGTCGCATGCCACACTCAACGGGTTATTGCACGGCCTGCGTCGACAGTGACGGCAGGCCGCAATAGTTCAGCGCATCGCAGCGAATTTGGCATTGTCAGATGCGTTACGGCCTGAGCCTCATGCACCCTGCGCGGGTTGCAGGGCCGTCTGTCCATCCGAGCCCCAGCATGGGTGACCGTAGGGTGCAATGAGCGGCGCGTATTGCACCTTATGTGGCGTTGTCAGGTGAATCACGGCCTGAGCCCGACGCTCTCTACGCGAACGCCAGGACTGGCCGCGCCAATAGGTGCCCTGGAACAATCGCCTGGTGGCATGGTGCACTAGCTTGGTTTGCCAGGGCGAGAGTTCGTGAATCGACCGCCGCCGCGGCTCGCATCATGAGCCTCCCGGGACAAGCTGCGACGGGCCGCAACCCTGCTCGGGCGCCGCGCCATTCACACCAGGCCGGTCCGCGCCAGTTCCCGGCGGATATCCTGTGGTCCGCTGACCTGTACGGCTTGCATCCCCGCCGAGCGAGCGCCATCGACATTTTGCTGCAGATCATCGAAGAACAAGATGGCCGCGGGGTCGACGCCTATCGCCGTTGCCACGCTGCGGTAGGCGCGCTGCTCGGGCTTTCGCATGCCAAGTTCGGAGGAGACGAATATCTGTTCGAACAGCGAGATCAGGCCCGGGTAGGCGTTCGACCAAGCCTGCTGATGGATCGGGTTGGTGTTGGTTAGCACGAAACAGGGCAGATGGCGCCGCACGGCGCGCACCAGCGCGACAGTCTCGGCGATCTCGCCGACGAATACTGCGTTCCAGCCGTCGGCGACTGCCTGATCGTCGGCATCGAGTGCGAGCAGCCGGCGCACGTGATCGAGATAGTGCGACGGCGCCAGTTCACCGCGCTCGTGGCGTTCATAGGTGGCATCAATCACGAAGCGCCGGCGAAGCTCATCGATAGGCAGTGTCGAGTGTGCGGCCCAGGCCTGAAACACGCGTTCGAAATCGATGTCGATCAGCACCCCGCCGAGGTCGAACAGCAGGACCTGGACCGGCATCAGGGGCGCGCTATCCGGGGGCCTCAGGTTCATCGATCGGCGTAAAGCTTGGGGTCGGAATCAGCTGCGCCTATTTTTGCCCATCTGGCGTGGCGGCGAAAGTGGCACGCCGGGCCAGGATTCTGTGCGGCACCTGTTCAGTGTTCGCCCTTGGTGCGCAGCAGACCGGCCAGTCGGTTGCCCTGCTTCTGTGGCCCGCCGCGCGGAAACAAGCGGTGCAGATAGCGACTGCTGCCCGTCTCGCTGCCCCATACCTTGCGGAAATGCTTGATCATGTCGCGCACCGTGGCCTGGCTGCCGTGTCTGGCGAAATGCTCGCGCAGATGCCGGATCACCTCCCAATGCTCGGCGTTCAGCGTGAGTCCCTCGATGCGGGCCTGGGCATTGGCGAAGCCCTCCGACCAATCGCCCGGGTTGACCAGGTAGCCCTCGCTGTCGGTCAGCACGGTGCGGTCGTCCAGCTGCACCTGACGCGTGCTCATGCCCGGATAGGCGTTGCTGCCCCCGGACAGACGGTCCGGTGCGCCGGCAGATTCGTTGCCCGACTGGGTGATGGACCACAGGCCGATCTCGATCTCACCGTCGAGCCGGCCGTGAAAGCGCTCGACGCCCGACACCAGAACCTTGCCGCTGCCGACCGGCAGATCGAAGGTGGCGACTCCGCCACGGTCGGTCAGCACAGGTCCGAATTGCATGTCCCCGGCATCCATCCGCAGCACCACCGGGGTGCGCTTCAATGGTTCTTTGGTAACCCGCATGAATACCCTTACCGCAATCATCGACGCCTCTCCGCAAGACCCAAGACGATGACACCAGTATCCGGAGGATTTTAAAAAAGACAAACGATATTTATTGGGATTTGATATCGATAAATGCGATATATCTATCGCGCCCGCTTTACCCGAGCCGAGCCGCCGGAGTCTGCATCAGATTGAGCTCGAGCGCAGCAGCAGAGGTTAACCAGACAGGCTCTGGCAGAATAGTGAGCGCTAACTGGGCTGGGCTGCCCGCGGACCCGGCAGTGTCCCCTCGATCGCTCGCCGGGGCAGCCGACGGTCGCCAGCCGGGAGGCCTCCGGCGGCGTGCAACACGGACCCGCACCCGGACCGATATCGAGGACCCCGGCGGGGGCGTGCTAAGGTCGGTCGCAGCGAGCCCGAAGATTGCGAGGACCCGACGTGCACCCAGGTATACCCGCGCTGGCCACCCTGCTGATCCTGGCCGCGACGGCGGGTGCGGACGACAAGGCCGGTCTGTACGCCTGCCCCGATGCCGCCAGCCTCTCGGTGGCAACTGGCGACGCGGACGATCTCGCGCTGGTCTGCGACGGTGGCGCCAGCGCGTTGACCTTCCTGTCCGGCCTGGGCTTGAGCGTGCCGGCCGCGCTGAGCATCGAGGTCGTGCACAGTCTGCCCCCGCTGTATGGGGCCAGCCAGATCGGCAGCTATGACGCCCGCGCAGATCGTATCCAGGTGCTGGCGTATGCATGCTGTGCGGCCATGGGCACGCGGGAGGATGTGCTGTTCGGTCAACCGGTCAGTCCAGACCTGTACCGTAGCATCGTGGCACACGAGGTCGCGCATGCCCTGGTGACGGCAAACTATAGCGGCGAGACCCCATCGATCGTCGCGCAGGAATACATCGCATACACCACGCAGTTTGTGGCCATGTCGCCGGAACTGCGCGAGCGCATCCTCGCCGCCAGCAGGATCAGCGCCTTCGCCGGCGAGCAGCAGATGAGCGCGATGCTGTATTTCATCGACCCCCAGGCCTTCGGCGTCGCGGCTTACCGGCATTTCGCCGCGCAGCGCGATGGTCGTCTGATAGTGTGGCGTCTGTTACGCGGCGAGGCGCGTCTGGCGCGGCCGCCCGAGTAGCAGTGATGAGCCGGCCGCAACGGCGCCGGCGCTGCGCCTGTCTTGCGCCGAGCCGATCTGATACCTTGTGCGCCTTCCCTGCTCTCGGCTATAGATAAGGTGACTGACATGCCCCGGATTTTGCGTCTTCCCCCATTCCTGGTCTTCTTGCTGTTGCTCGCCACTGCCGGCTCGGTGCAGGCCGCCGCTGACACCGCACTGGAACGTATCCAGCAGAGGGGGACGCTGATACTCGGCACCTCGGGCAACATGCCCTCGATGAGCGAGGTCGACGCGTCGGGCAAGGCGTCCGGCTTCGACATCGATCTGGCCCGGATAATGGCCGATTTGATGGGGGTGAAACTGGAGATCCGCGTGATGCCGTTCAGCGAGCTGCTGCCCGCGCTCGAGGCAGGCCAGGTCGACGTCGTGATTTCGAACGTCACCATCACCCCGAAACGCAATCTCAAGGTCGCGTTCGTCGGACCCTATATGACCTCGGGCAAGTGCATCGTGACCAAGAGCGAGGCCCTGGCCAACGCGGGGCAGTCGCAGGATCTGAACACGCCGGAGACCCGCCTGGCCGTGCTCGGTGGCTCGACCAGCGAGGATTTCGCCCATGAGCTTTTCCCAAATGCCACACTGCTCCAGGTCGCGGACTACGTGCAGGCGGCTGATCTGGTGAAGAGCGACAAGGCGAGCGGGATGCTGACCGACTACCCGATCTGTGTGGCCACGCTGAAGAGCAATCCCGATGCCGGATTCGTCTCGGTCTTCTCCCTGCTCACCTACGAGCCGATCGGCATCGCGCTGCCGCCGAACGACGCACAGTTCATCAATTGGACGGAAAATTTTCTCGACCGCCTGACAGGCACCAACGGGATCAAGGAACTCAGTGCGCGCTGGTTCGGCAAGACCCAATTGAAGCGCCAGTAATCATCCGCCGCCGAAGACCAGGCGCCTAGCCAGGGGGTAAGCAAACAACCGGGGCCTGCCCCGGTTTCGGATGACCGATGCGGGTCTCCGCATTGCAGCAGGCTGCTCCGCAGATGATCGAGGTCCATGGCGACGAGATTCCGCGTGGTTGCTGCTTCATCACCTAGCTTGAATGCGCCGCCCCAGCGCGTAGCGCGGGCGCCTAGTCGCCGGCGCCGCGGCTCGCCGCCAGGCCACTCGCCAGGTCTGGATAGCGCAGGCTGACCTGCAGCTCTTCGCGCATCCGGCGGCTGTCCAGCCGGCGCGACTCAGCAAGGTAGGAGAGCAGGCCGGCGGAAAGCGTGTCCTGCGCCTCGGCCAGGCTTATAAGCGGCGCACGCGGCAGGCCGTACAGCTCGGCGACGCGGTCGAAGTAGTCGCGCATGTTGCCCGGTCTGCCGTCGCTGACGTTGTAGACCGCGCCGTCCGTGCCGCGCGCCAGCGCCGCCTCGCAGACGCGGACCAGGTCGTCGATGTGAATGCGGTTGGTCCAGGGTGCGTCGCCTTCGCCGACCATCGGGAGCCGCCGCTTCAGCCGCTCGAGCGGCAGTTTGCCCGGGCCGTAGATGCCGGCAACGCGCAGGATCACGATCTCACCGTGCCCGGCGGCGCGCCATGCGCGCAGCTGCTGTTCGGCATCGTAGCGGCGGTAAGCGCGGTCGACCTGCGGGTTCGCGGGCCGCTGTTCATCCACCCACTCGCCGTGGCAGTCGCCATACACGCCGGTCGTACTGATGTAGACGATGCGGTGTCGGACATCCTGCGACAATGCCTCGAGGAAGCGCCGCATGCGCGGGTCTTCGCGGCCGCTCGCAGGTGGCGGTGCGAAGTAGAATATCTGCCGCTGGTCCCAGTCGCCGCGCAGCGACGGGGCGGTCTTATCGAGATCGACGGCGATCGCACTGACGCCGTTTTCGAGCAGAGCGGCAGCACTGGCCTGAGTCCCGACCAGGCAATAGATTGTCTCGCCGCGCAGCCTTGCCGCACTCGCCACCCGGCGACCCACATCACCACATCCGACGATTAGCATGTGTACCTCACGGTTTATTCACCTCCGGAAATCATCGACAATCGCAGCCCTTCTCAACGCAAGTACCCGCAGATCATGCCTTTTACCGTCACCATCAGCAGCAGCGGCCATCAATTCGAGTGCGAAGACAACGAGACCATCCTGGATGCCGCGATCCGTCAGAACATCGGCCTACCGTATGGTTGCCGTAACGGCCGCTGTGGTTCCTGCGCCGCGGACCTGATCTCCGGTGACGTCACCTACTATGGCGTGCCGCCGGCCCTGGAGGAAGCGGGCGAGGGCAAATGTCTTCCCTGCCAGGGCTTCGCCGCCAGCGACCTGAGCATCGCGGTGCGCGAGGCCCAGGCGACTTCGGACCTCGAGGTCCGGCTGCTGCCGGTTCGGGTGCACGCGGTCGATCACCTGACCGACGATGTGGTGCGCCTGTTGCTCAAGCTGCCGGACAACCAGCGTCTGCAGTTCCGTGCCGGGCAGTACCTCGACTTCCTGTTGTCGGATGGGCGGCGGCGTGCGTTCTCGATCGCCAACGCACCGCACGACGACGAGTTCATCGAACTGCACATCCGCCATGTCGACGGCGGCGAGTTCACCGACTGGGTTTTCACCCAGATGAAGGAGCGCAGCATCCTGCGTATCCAGGCCCCGCTCGGCACCTTCGTGCTGGACGAGGATTCGGACCGACCGATGATCTTCATGGGCGGCGGTACCGGTTTCGCACCGCTCAAGGGTCAGATCGAGCAGGCATTCCGCGCCGGCGCAACGCAGCCGATCTATCTCTACTGGGGGGTGCGCAGCGAGCGCGATCTGTACCTGCGCGAGTTGCCTGAGCAGTGGGTGCGGCAGCACGACAACTTCCGCTTCGTGCCGGTGCTGTCCGAGCCCGACGACGACTGGCAGGGCCGCACTGGCTGGGTGCACGAGGCCGTGCTGGCCGATTTTGCCGACCTGTCCGGTTACGACCTTTACATGGCCGGCCCGCCGCCGATGGTGAGCGCCGGGCGCGAGGCCTTCCGCGCAGCGGGCATGCCGGAGGCACAGATGCATTTCGATTCGTTTGAATACGCCGAGGATACCCGCGCCAAGGTCCCCCAATGACCGGGCCGGCGCCACACGCCGCGGTCAGGTAGACGAGGGCTCCGCATCGTTGCGCAGTGCCCCGTGCGGGATCGGCTGCGCGGGCTGTTCGTCGATCATCGGCCGGTTGGCCTTGGCCCTGCCGATGTCGTGGGGCAAAGGCACCGGTTCCGGGCCGCCGGTCCCGGACAGCCCGCGTCTGTAGATCTCGATCGCCTTGTCCGGCTCGTGCATGCGCTCGAGCAGTTGACCCAGTTCGCGATACGCCTGCGCCGGACCATTGCGGCCGATGCAGGCCTCGAGATAACCGCGTGCCTTGCCCCACAGCTGGGCGCGCAGGCTGAGCCGACCGAGTGTCAGGAGCAGGGTCGGGTCGTCCGGGTGGTCGGCCAGGAAGCGCTCCATCTGTGACAGCTGTTTGCCCGGCTCGGCGGACTCGAGCAGGCCGTAGGTCTCGATCAGTCCCGGATCCCACTGCTTGCGCAGCGCATCGCGCAGCAACTGCTCGGCCCTGCCGTCCTGGTCACTCTCCTGCAGGTAGCCGGCGTAGTCACCGAGGACCTGGGGTTCGTCGCGCAGGCCGCGTGGCACGTCGGCCCAGGCCAGGTTCAGGCGCCGCTCATCACCCGACAGGAAGGCCTGCTCCAGCAATGCGCGGTGCGTGCGGATCTCCAGGCGCTGCAGGTCGGCGTCGTCCTCGACCTTGCGCCGGCGCAGCTCCGGCAGCAGCTCGCGCAGGTGCTCCCAGTCGCCGAGCTGTTCGTACAGCCGCCGCAGCAGACGCAGCACGTAGTTGTGCTTGGGCGCGACGCTGCGCAGATGCTTCAGCGTGGCCAGCGCCTGTTCCAGCTGGTGGTCGGCGAGTTGCAGCTCGGCCTGGGTCAGGCTGACCGCGACATCCGCCGAGGGCATGCACTCGTGGGCCAGGCGGATGTAACCGTCGCGCCGGTCGTGTGCGCCCTGCAGCTGGGCAGCACGCGCCGCGGCCAGGTAATTCAACAGCGGTGTCTCGGAGCGGTCGGCAAAGCGTACCAGGCGTCTTTCGGCGCTGCGCCAATTGCCCTCGGACATCTCCAGCAGGCCGCGGGTCATCGCCTGCTGGGCCAGGCGCGAACCGCGCTTGTGTTTCCAGTCGCGCACGTCCTGCGGCAGATGCAGGGTCCGCACCATCATCCGGATGCCGAGGTACAGCGCGCCAAACAGCGCGGCGATGAACAGCAGCAGCAGGGCCAGGCTCATCTCGACCGTGTAGTTGCCGAACGACAACAGCACATAGCCACTGTCTCGGCTCAACACCACGCCGAGGCCGGCGCCGGCGAGGACGAACAGCCAGATCTTCAGCAGCGACCTCATTGCGCCTCGGCCCCGCCGGGGGCGACGTCGTCAATCAATTTCTGGCGTACCTCCAGCGCGCGCAGCGACTGGCTGATATCCGGCAGCTCGGGACGGATATCGATACCGCGCATCTCGCCGATGGCCTTACCCAGCGCCGCCGCTATCGGGTCGCTCGGGTCGAAGTACTTGTGCAGCCACTCGGCCGCGGTATCCAGGTTGTCGCGGTACAGGGCCGGGTCGCTGCGCGCGAGGCCCAGGCGTGCGGCCTCGAGGTGCAGCTTGAGGTTCTCGTACAGGAAGAACTGGTGCTCCGGGGCCAGCATGGCCTGGACCGGTTTGTCGCGCTCGCGGATCCGCACCGAGTCCTTGAAGCCCGCCCACAGGTCGTCGAGCAGCGTGTCCCAGCTGCGCTCGCCCGGCGCGCGCGCCGGGGTTTCAGGCAGGGTGCGCTCCGGCCCGATCGTGGCACGCGCGATCCGAAGCTGCGGGATCTGCTCGGCCAGTGCCGCCAGCCTGGCAGACAGGCCGGCGCTGTCGGGCCCCTGGAAAGCGCTCAGTTTGGCGATGTCGCGCGCGATCTGCTCGCGCACCCCGGCCCAACCCGGGTCTCTGGTGTCGCGCAGCCGCTGGTCGGCCAGCTCGAGGGCGACCCGCGCGGTCTCGGTATCACGTGCGAGCAGCAGGCGGTGACTGGCGATGCGCAGCAGGTAGTCGGCCTCGGCGATCATCCATTGAGTGCCCGAGCGTCCGACCCGCCGGTGCACGTCGGCCACCGCCGCGCGCAGCTCCGCCTCGCGCTCCTGCAGTTGCAGGTTTTCGTCGGCCAGTTTCTGTTCCTGCTGCTTGAAGGCGCCGCGTGCCTCGTCCACCGCGAGACGCTGCTGAGCCAGCACGTCGCGCTGTTCGCCTAGCGCGGACTCCTGGGCCTGCAGTGCGCTGGTCGCATCGTTCAGCGACTGCTGCAATCGCTGCTGCTGGTTGACCGCGTTGCGCAGCTCGGTGTCCATGGTCGCGAACTGCTGCGTGAGGTCGGCCAAGTAGCGGTAACCGAGCACCGCGGCAGCGGCGACAGCCAGCAACGCGACCAGTGCCACGAGCAGTGGCAGCATCCCGCCGTGCCGACCGCCCCGGTCCCCCGCAGCAGCGGGCGGTGCGGTCGCCGGCTCCTGGTCCGGCATGGCACTCTCTTGGTCCGGTGTCACGTCGATCACGACGCCCGGTTTGGGGTCTTCGTCATTCATGCTGGGTGGTTTACCGGATCGCAGTTGTACGGCGTTATCTTCGTTGTGACGCAGATAGTAGCAAGACTAGCAAAGCCGATGCTCACACGACATCCTCGCTGGCCTCGCACAAGGCGAGCAACACGTCGATGTCTTGCGCCGAGTTTGCCACGTGCACGCTCTCGCAGCCGCGCGCCACCGCGTGCTCGGCCATGCGCTGGCTGACCACCACCAGCGGGGTCGCGCGCAGCTGTTCGGCACCCTCCTCGCCGAGCAGCGTGAACAGGTTGTCGAGAATCGCGTTACTGGTCGCGGTGACGGCCTGGACCAGCTGCGGCCAGTTGCGCACCAGGTTGGCCACGCCGGCTGGCCGCTGCGGGATCTGGCGGCGATAGACGTCGACCTGGTGCACGTCGGCAGCGCGTTCGCGCAGCGTGTCGAACAGCAGCTCGCGGCCACCCTCGCCACGCAGGATGTAGATCGACTGGCCCTGCACCGCGTTTAGCTGCGGCAGTGCAAGCAGGCCGTCGCTGTCCATCCGCTCCGGCAGCAGGGTCGGCTCCAGGCCGGCCTCGGCCAGTGCCCTGGCGGTGGCGCCGCCGACCGCGGCGATGGCAATGTCGACCGGCAGCTGGTCCGGCAGCAGCGGGAACGCGTACCGCACCGCGTTGGCGCTGACGAAGATCAGCATCGCGGCGCGGCTGGCGCCGGCGAGTTCGGCGCGCGCGGCGTGCTTGTCGGCGGGACCGCGGATCTCCAGTGCGGGGAAGCGAACCGGGCGGCCACGCGCGGCCTGGATCAGGTCGCAAAGCCCCTCGGATTGGTGCGCCGGTCGGGTGACCAGCACGCTCAGACCGGCCAGCTCGCAGGGGGGGGTGGGTGCGTTCAAGCAGGTCGGACGTCGGCGTAGAGTTCGCGCAGGATATGCGCGGCACCATGCTCGAGCAGCTCCTCGGCCAGGGTGTTGCCGAGCTTTTCGCCGTCGCCTTCCGGGCCGCGGATCTCGCCGCGCACGATTTCACTGCCGTCGACCGTTCCGACCAGGCCGCGCAGGTGGAGCTCGCCCATGTCCAGCGTCGCATGGCCGCCGATCGGCACCTGACAACCGCCTTCCAGGCGCCGGTTCATGGCCCGCTCGGCGTGCACGCAGGCCGCAGTCGGGGCATGGTGCAGCGGTTGCAGCAGCGTGTTGACCCGCCGATCGTCGGCGCGGCACTCGATGCCGATTGCTCCCTGGCCGATCGCTGGCAGGCTGTCGTCAGTCGATATGAAACTGCGGATGCGTTCGGCGAAACCGAGCCGCAGCAGCCCGGCCGAGGCCAGAATAATGGCGTCGTACTCGCCGTCGTCAAGCTTGCGCAGGCGGGTATTGACGTTGCCACGCAGCGGTATGATCTCGAGGTCCGGCCGGCGATCTGCCAGCTGGCACTGACGGCGCAGGCTGGACGTCCCGACCCGGGCGCCCTCGGGCAGCGCTACCAGGCTGGCATGGTGGTTGGACACGAACGCGTCGCGCGGGTCCTCGCGTGCGAGGATCACCGCCAGGTGCAGACCTTCGGGTAGATCCACAGGCACGTCTTTCATCGAGTGCACCGCGATGTCCGCGGCGCCATCGAGCATCTGCTGTTCGAGTTCCTTGACGAACAGACCCTTGCCGCCGATCTTGGCCAGCGGGGTGTCGAGGATCTTGTCGCCTTGGGTGCTCATGCCGAGAATCTCGACCCCGAGACCCGGGTGGGCGCGCCGCAGCGCGTCGGCGACATGCTCGGCCTGCCACATGGCGAGTGGCGATTTTCGGGTGGCGATTCGGATGGTCTGCTCAGCCATGGCGTCGTTGGGGTCGGTGGTGCACGGAGGCGCCAATGCTACTGGCTGGGGCCGAATCTGACAAAGGTAGCCGCTGCGTCGCGCGCCGAGACCGGTTGCTCGGGTACAATTGCGGGTCAGATATATGGAGATGCAGCAATGAGGAAGTACCTGATCGCGCTACTGCTGTTGTTGCCGGCGCTGGTCATGGCGACGCCGCCCGGCGTCCTGCGTCTGGATGCCCAGGCCCCTTTGGATGTGACCTATAAGGCGGTGTACGCGGCGTTGGAAAAGGCCAACTTCTTCGTCGCGCTCGAGGTCGATCTCGGCGCCAACCTGGCGAACTTCGGCCAGCGCTGGGGCGAGGAGCTCAATCGCAATGCCCTGGGCGGCATCCGCAGCATGGTGGTGTGCAACGCCTGGTACGCCAACCAGGTCAGCAATGCCGATCCCGACCTGCTCGCGCTCTGCCCGCTCAGGGTGACCCTGGTCGAGAAGGATGGGTTTACCCGGGTGCTGTTCGCCCGGCCCACCGTGATCGCCGAGGGAAGCCCGGGGATCGGTGTGGTGCAGGAGCTCGAGGACGTGGTGATCGCCGCACTGCGCGCCGGCGTCTCTGCGACGGAGGCGCGTTGAGCGATGGGGGACAATCTGATTTTTGACGTCCATCTGCACGATTTCGACGCGAAGGTACTGGCCGATTCGGCCGCGGCGCCGATCCTGGTCGATTTCTGGGCCGACTGGTGCGCCCCCTGCCACGCGATCGCACCGCACCTGACGCGCGCGGTCAACGGGCTCGGCGGCCGCGTGCGCCTGGCCAAGGTCGAGGTGGACGAGGGGGAGAACATGAAACTCGCAGGGCACTACCGCTTGCGTGGTTTCCCGACCATCATGCTGTTTCATGCCGGCGAGGAGCTCGGCCGTTTCAGCGGTGCGCGGCCGTCGCACTGGATCGAGCACTGGATCGACGAGCATCTGGCCGGTAAAGAGATCTAGATTCCCGTCGGGGCGCGTTCGGGCGTGTCCGTGCGGCACTATCCTTTGTCGGCGCTGGGCGCTTCGTTCGCAGAATTGTCAGGTTTGCGGTGTCGTGGGCGCTAACCCATACAGCGATAGCCTTGACCGATGCTGTGCATCGCCAAGTCCATCCTCCTCCGGCGCTCGAAGCGCTTTCAGGGCCTGCCTTACCCCGGGCAGGCCCTTTTTTTGTGCGCCCCGCAACGACTTGGGGGTTCCCCGACAGGTCGCGCCGTGTCCAGCGATCCATCCTGCCGGCAGGTTGCGAACCCGATATGCGGCCCGGTGCAGAGCGCCGCTCGGCGCCGGGTCAATCGGGTTGGGCCAGCCAATCCTGGGGTTTCAGAAAGACCTCGTACAGTTCCGCCTCCGGGGTGCCCGGCTGCGGGTGCCAGTCATAGCGCCAGCTGACCAGCGGCGGCAGCGACATCAGGATGGACTCGGTACGACCACCGGTCTGCAGGCCGAACAGGGTGCCGCGGTCGTAGACCAGGTTGAACTCCACGTAGCGCCCGCGCCGGTAGAGCTGAAAATCACGCTCCTGTTCGCCGTAAGGCAGTGTGCGGCGGCGCCGCACGATCGGCAGATAGGCCGGTATGTAGTGGTCGCCGACGCTCTGCATGAAGGCGAACGAACGTTCGAACCCCCACTCGTTCAGGTCGTCGAAAAACAGCCCGCCGATGCCGCGCGGCTCGCTGCGGTGTTTGATAAAGAAGTAGTCGTCGCACCATTGCTTGAAACGTGGGTAGACGTCGTCGCCGAATGGGTCGCAGGCCGCCTTCGCGGTCGCGTGCCAATGACGCGCATCCTCGCCACGGCCGTAGTACGGGGTCAGGTCGAAGCCGCCACCGAACCACCAAACCGGGTCAGCACCGGGCCTCTCGGCGATGAAGAAGCGCACGTTGGCATGCGAGGTCGGGACATAGGGATTGCAGGGGTGGATCACCAGCGATACGCCGAGCGCCTGAAAGCTGCGCCCGGCCAGTTCGGGGCGCTGCGCGGTGGCCGACGGCGGCAAGCCGTCACCGTACACATGCGAGAAGTTCACGCCGGCCTTTTCGAACACATTGCCGTGCTCGAGCACGCGTGACCGACCGCCGCCGCCACCTGGCCGGTCCCAGCTATCCTCGTTGAACGTGTCGCCGTCCTCGGTGGCGAGTGCATCACAGATGCGCTCCTGCAGGTCGAGGAGGTAGGCCTTCACGGAATCGATATCTGGCTTGTCGGACATGCTGGTGCTCAAATGGCTGCGCGAAGTGGCAATTTGAACAGAGTCTGGTATCGCGGCTCAACCGCAGCCGCCACGCGCTCGTCGGCCACCCTGCCGCTGCGCGGGCACGGGCTACAGGCCGGTCTCACTCTTCGTGTTCATGCGGGCGGGCCAGTTCGACGAACTCGCGGCTGGTCAGCGCGGCGTTAAGGAATTCGCGATTCAGTCGCGCGATGAAGCGCGCCGGGATCTGCTTGGGGCAGGCCTCGGCGCAGGCATAGTGGTTGGTGCAGTTGCCGAACCCGGCGTCGTCCATCGCCTCGACCATCCCGATGACCCGCCGCGCCCGCTCGGGCCGACCCTGGGGCAGCATGGCCAACTGTACGACCTTGGCGGCCGTGAACAGCATCGCCGATCCGTTCGGGCAGGCCGCAACGCAGGCGCCGCAGCCTATGCAGGCCGCCGCCTCAAACGCAGCATCGGCGGCCTGCTTGGAGACGGTCAGTGCATGCGCATCCGGCGCGGCCCCGGTATTCACCGACACGTAGCCGCCGGCCTGGATCACGCGGTCCAGTGCCGCGCGGTCGACGATCAGGTCGCGCAGCACCGGAAACGCCCTGGCGCGCCAGGGTTCCACGGTGATTTCGGCACCGTTGGCGAAGTGCCGCATGTACAGTTGACAGGTCGTGGTGCCGGGCAAGGGGCCGTGCGGATCGCCGTTGATCACCATCGCGCAGGAGCCACAGATCCCCTCGCGACAATCGTGATCGAACGCGATCGGTGCTTCGCCCCTGCCGACCAGTTCCTCGTTGAGCACATCGAGCATCTCGAGGAACGACAGGTCGGGGCTGATTCCACGCACCGGGTAGGTGACGAACCTGCCTGCCTCGGCCGCGCCATGCTGGCGCCAGATGTGCAGCGTGAAATCCACTATCGGTAGTTCCTCTCGGCCAGGTGCAGGTGTTCGAAACTCAAGGGCTCGATTGCGCGCTGCGGCGCGCTGCCGTCGTCGCGGAATCCCCAGGCCGCGACATGCGCGAACGCGGCGTCGTTGCGTTGCGCCTCACCGTCGGCGGTCTGGTACTCGGTACGGAAGTGCGCGCCGCAGGACTCCTCGCGCGCGAGCGCGTCGCGCACCATCACCTCGGCAAACTCCAGGTAGTCGGCGACCCGCCCGGCCTTTTCCAGCACGACGTTGAATTCCTCGCTGCCGCCGCATACGCAGATGCCTGACCAGAACTCCTCGCGCAGGGTCGGAATCTCGGCCAGTGCCTGTTCCAGTCCGGCGCGGTCGCGCGACATGCCGCAGTACTCCCACATCAGTTCACCGAGGCGGCGATGAAAAACATCTACCGGTGTGCGGCCACCGACCGCGACCAGGCGTTTGAGACGCGCCTCGACCGCCGCCTGCGCCTCCTCGAAGGCCGCGGTGCCGTTTTGCGCTGCAAGCGGCGGCCTCCCGGCCAGGTAATGCCCCAGCGTCTGCGGCAGGATGAAGTAGCCGTCGGCGAGTCCCTGCATCAGCGCACTGGCCCCGAGGCGGTTGGCACCGTGATCGGAAAAATTGGCTTCGCCGATCGCAAACAAGCCGGGTACCGTTGTCATCAGGTCGTAGTCGACCCACAAGCCACCCATGCTGTAGTGCGCCGCGGGATAGATGCGCATCGGTGTCTGCCAGGGGTCTTCGCCGGTGATGCGCTGGTACATCTGGAAAAGATTGCCGTAGCGGTCGCTGATGACACGCCGCCCGAGCCGGCCGATCGCCTCGGCGAAGTCGAGGTACACGCCGCGCCCGCCCGGGCCGACGCCGCGCGCCTCGTCGCACACCGCCTTGGCCGCACGTGACGAAATATCGCGTGGGCTCAGGTTGCCGTAGGCGGGGTACATGCGCTCGAGGTAGTAGTCGCGCTCGGTGTCCGGGATGTCCGCCGGCGAGCGTTCGTCGTGCGCAGACTGCGGCACCCAGATCCGCCCGTCGTTGCGCAGTGACTCCGACATCAGGGTCAACTTGGACTGGCGATCCTCGACCGCCGGGATGCAGGTCGGGTGGATCTGCGTGAAGCTTGGATTGGCGAACCAGGCACCGCGCCGGTAGGCGCGGTAGCCGGCGGTCACGTTGCTGGCCAGGGCGTTGGTCGACAGGTAATAGATGTTGCTGTAGCCGCCGGTTGCCAGCACCACGGCGTCAGCAGCATGGCGCCCGATGCGGCCATCGGTGAGTCGTCGGCTGATGATGCCAGCGGCACGACCATCCTCGACCACCAGGTCGAGCATCTCGGTGCGCGTATGCAGCCTGACCTGACCACTGTGCACCTGGCGGCTCAATGCCCCGTAGGCGCCAAGCAGCAGTTGCTGGCCGGTCTGGCCACGTGCATAAAAGGTGCGGGCGACCTGGGCGCCGCCAAACGAGCGGTTGTCGAGGTACCCGGCATAGTCGCGGGCGAACGGGATGCCCTGCGCGACACAGTGATCGATGATCTGGTTGCTGATCTCGGCCAGTCGGTAGACGTTGGCCTCGCGCGAACGGTAGTCGCCACCCTTGATGGTGTCGCGGAACAGGCGCTCGACACTGTCGCCATCGTTGCGGTAGTTCTTCGCGGCATTGATGCCACCCTGGGCCGCGACCGAGTGCGCACGACGCGGGCTGTCGTGAAAGGTGAAGCAGTCAACCTGGTAGCCGAGTTCCGCCAGGCTGGCCGCCGCCGAGGCCCCGGCCAGCCCACTCCCGACGACAATCACCCGGTAGCGTCGCCTGTTGGTGGGGCTGACCAGCCTGACCTCGGCACGATGCCGCTGCCATTTTTCGGCCAGCGGGCCTTCCGGGGTGTGCGGATCGAAAGGCGGCGTGCGCATGTCAGCCGCCGCCCAGCGCGCCGCTGATTACCAGCAGCGGGATGGCCGCGAAGCCGCTGACCAGTAGCAGGGTCAGCGCCGGGGCGAGGAGCCGGATCAGGCCTTGGTAACTCTCATGATTGAAGCCCAAGGTCTGGAACAGGCCCTCGATCGCGTGCACCAGGTGCAGGCCGAGCAACCCCATCGCAAGCAGGTAGACGGCCGCGGTCAGTGGTTCGCTGAAGCTGGCGACGATCATCCCGTAGACATCGACCCTACCGGCACCGTCGAGCAGCGGTTGCACCTCGGGGCCGACCGCGCGCACGGTCAGGTGCAGCAGATGGAAGATCAGGAATGCCAGCAGCAACAGGCCGCTGAACACCATCAGGCGCCCGGGCAGCCGCGCACCCAGGCGTGCGATCCGGCGGTAGGGTGTCGGTCGTGCGGCACGGTTCGCGCGTGCCAGGCGTATCGCTGTCAGCACATGGACCGCGAACAGCGCGAGCAGCCCGAGGCGGAAACCCCACAACAGCGGGTGTCCCTGCATCCAGTCCGCGTAGCCGTTGAGCGCGTCGGGCCCTTTCAGGATCAGCAGGTTGCCGCCCGCGTGAACAAACAGAAACCCAAGCAGCAGTGTGCCGCTGGCGGCCACCACCAGTTTGCTGCCGATCGATGTGCGAAACAGACGAACCAGCCGATTCACGTTTGCCCCGTCACGCTGCCGATGGTGTTTTCCGTGCCCATGGATGGGAACCTTATCGCATCACGCCCCCGTCTCGCCTATCGGGGGTGCAGGATCACGCCGCTCTTCATATCGGCCGGCGGGGCCGATTCCTGCACCAGCCCGCACGCGGCAGCGTCCAGGCCAGTGGCTGCGGCTGCCGCCTAGCCGACCCGCAGCAGCTTTCCGCTGAGCGCGTCGCGGATCGGGGTCGGGCGGCGCAGACCGCCGGTGGCTCCCACCAGCACCAAGTCGACGCCGGGGCAGCGCAGAACAGCCTGCAGCGCGGTGCGCGCCGGCGGACGGCCGCTGGCGTTGGCGCTGGTCGACACGATCGGCCCGCCGAAGGCCTCGCACAGTGCTGCGGCCAGCGGGTGTGCGGTGACCCGCACTGCCAGCGAGTCGTGCACGCCTCGCAGCCAGTTCGGGGTGGCGGGACTGGCCGGCAGCAGCCAGGTCACCGGTCCGGGCCAAGTGGCGTCGAGACGCTGCCTGACCTCTTCCCCAGTGACCCGGAGGAAGGGCGTGAGCTGGTCGAAGCGGCTGGCTATCAGGATCAGGCCCTTTTCCGGCGGACGCCGCTTGATCGTCAGCAGGCGCATCACCGCGTCGTGGTTCAACGGATCGCAGCCCAGCCCATACACGGCCTCGGTGGGGTACGCGACCACCCCGCCGGCGCGCATCACGCGCACGGCGCGCCGCAGCCTGAAGCGCCCGCCCGGTGCTGCCATCAGTCGAGGGGCCAGGGCGCACCCGCGCCCGCAACCGTGGACCTCATCGCGTGATCAACCCTCCGCGGCCGTCCCAGCCGGGGCCTCGTAGGATTCGACGAAGGAACACTCCTGCTGGGGGCACACCTTCTGGGTTCCACTGCGCTTGGTGGTCTTGATGGTCAGGACCGGCCAGCCGCAATTCGGGCAGGGCTCGGCGATCGGCTCGTTCCACACCGCGTAGTCGCACCTGGGGTAGGTCGAACACGAGTAAAATACCTTGCCGCGCCTGGACTTGCGCTGCATCAGCGTGCCTTTGTGGCACTTCGGGCAGGTCACGCCGGTGTCCTTGGGTTTCTCGATCGGTTCGATGTAACGGCACTTGGGATAACCGGAACAGCCGATGAAGCGCCCGTACTTGCCCTGCTTGAATACCAGCTCGGAGCCGCATTCCGGGCAATCCCGTCCAACCTTCTCGGGCTCGGCAGAGACCCCGCCCTGTTCGTCGAGGTTGCGGGTGTAGTCGCACTCCGGGTAATTGGTGCAGCCGATAAAACGGCCGTTCCGGCCGAGCCGTATCGCCAGCTGGCCGGCACACTTGGGGCACTGCTCGTCGATTTTCTCCTGGGTTACATCGGAGCGCTGGACGTTTTCCTGGGTGTGGTCGATCTGGTCCTTGAACGGTTGCCAGAACTTCTCCAGCAGTGGTACCCAGTCTTCCTCGCCACGCGACACCGCATCCAGTTCGTCCTCGAGGCGGGCGGTAAAATCGTAGTCGACGTAGCGAGTGAAATAGTTGGTCAGGAACTTGTTCACCACGCGGCCGACGTCGGTCGGGATGAAGCGCTTCTTGTCCATCTCGACGTATTCGCGGTCTTGCAGCGTCGAGATGATCGAGGCGTAGGTCGATGGCCGGCCGATGCCAAATTCCTCCAGCGCCTTGACCAGGCTGGCCTCGCTGTAGCGCGGTGGCGGTTCGGTGAAGTGCTGCTCGGTACGGATCTGTTGCAGTGCGACACGCTCGCCCTCGACCAGCGGCGGAAGCATTTTTTCGTCATCGTCACCCGGTTTGGCGTCATCGGTTCCCTCCAGGTAGACCTGGATGAAGCCCGGGTTGGCGATGGTCGAGCCGGTGGCGCGAAACACATTGCCCTCGCCGGCGCCGAGGTCGGCCGACACGGTGTCGATGGTCGCGTGGATCATCTGGCAGGCGACGGTGCGCTTCCAGATCAGGCTGTACAGCTTGAGCTGGTCCTTGTCGAGGTGCCTGGCGATATCGTCGGGGGCATTCAGCACCGAGGTGGGTCGGATCGCCTCGTGCGCCTCCTGGGCGTTCTTGGCCTTGGTCTTGTACAGGCGCGGGGCCTTGGGTACCTGGTCCTTGCCGAACTTGCCGCCGATGTAGCTGCGCAGCTCGGCGATCGCCTCGTCCGCCAGGTTGACCGAGTCGGTGCGCATGTAAGTGATCAGGCCGACCGCGCCGCTGCCGATGTCGACGCCCTCGTAGAGCTGCTGGGCGATACGCATGGTGCGCTGGGCGGTGAAGCCGAGCTTGCGTGCCGCTTCCTGCTGCAGGGTCGAGGTGGTGAAGGGCGCGGCCGGGTTGCGTTTGCGTTGCTTCTTCTCGACCTTCAGTACATCCAGCTGGCCATTGGCCGCGGTGCTGAGTGCCTGCTCGACCTCGGCCGCACGCGCGGCCTCGGTGATCGAGAATTGGCCGAGTTTCTCGCCCTCGAAATGGCTCAGCTTGGCGGTGAAGGCCTGGCCTCCCTTCGCGGTGTCGGCCTCGATCGTCCAGTATTCGCGGGCGACGAATGCCTCTATCTCTTCCTCGCGTTCACAGATCAGGCGCAGCGCAGGGCTTTGCACGCGACCGGCGGACAGGCCGCGACGGACCTTCTTCCACAGCAGCGGCGACAGGTTGAAGCCGACCAGATAGTCGAGCGCGCGACGTGCCTGCTGGGCATTGACCAGGTCCATCGACAGCTCGCGTGGATGGGCGACCGCGTCCTGTACCGCCTTCTTGGTGATCTCGTTGAACACCACGCGATGCACCGGCTTGTCCTTGAGCGCGCGCTTGCCCTTGAGCAGCTCGTACAGGTGCCAGGAAATGGCCTCGCCCTCGCGGTCCGGGTCGGTGGCCAGATACAGGGACTCGGCGTCCTTGAGCTTGTTGGTGATCGCCTTGACGTGCTTGTCATTGCGCTCGATCACCTGGTACTTCATGGCGAAGCCGTTGTCCGGGTCGACCGCGCCCTCCTTGGGCACCAGGTCACGCACGTGGCCGTATGAGGCCAGGACCTCGAAATCCTTGCCAAGGTATTTCTTGATCGTTTTGGCCTTGGCCGGCGATTCGACAATAACCAGATTCATACGCAATGCAGCTTCTGTGTGCAAAAACCCGTACCTCGTCGGTACGGGTCGGTTGTGATCGGAAAGCTGGCGGGATCGACGGCCCGCCCTTTTTATACGGATAGCCGGCCGGCAGGAGGGGTGTCAAGCGCGCCGTTGTCGCGACTGCTGTTCTGGGCGCCCTAAAGCACGGCCGCGGGGCAATGTGTTCAGTGCAAGTACAGAGGCTCGCCGTTGTAGACCAGCTCTTCCATCAGCGCGAACGCATTTTCCTGGCCCGGCTGGTTGAGCAGCACCAGCAGGACGATCCATTTCACGTCGTCCGCGGTCAGCTCCTCGGTCTCGATGGCCATCGCCCGTTCGATCACCAGTTCGCGGCTCATCGGGTCGAGGATGCCGGTCTGTTCGAGGTACAGCAACATGCCCTGGATCTCGAGGTCGATGCGCTGCTGCTCGCGTTCGCTGTAGATCCGCATCGAGCGGTTCGGCTGCGCATCCGCATAGCTAAGCGTCCCCTGGCGCCATGCCAGTTCATCTAACCAGTTGAATGCCTTCTTGATTTCTCCCTGCGGGAAGCCGGCCTGCACCAGTTCCTCTTCGAGCGTGATCTGGTCGGTGGGAACAGATTCCTCCGTATCCATATAGTTCTCGTAGATATAGATCAAGACGTCGATGACGTTTTCGTTCACGGCAGTCTTCCTGGCGGGGAAAAGGAGGCCACAGAGGACGATGGGAGCGTCCCGGTTCCTGGCCGGTTAAGGCGGGATATGGGTTCACTCTCGGCTAATTCCAACTCGTGTGAACAGTCCACCTGCCCCGGATAATACATGACCCTGCATTTCGAGCAATAGAAGCATGGACGACACCTCGCCGGCCGGGAACCCGGTTCGCTCGACCAGTTCGTCGGTGGTCATGGGTTCGAATCCCATCGCGTCGAGCAGGCTTTGATGCTGCGGGTCCTGCGGCGCGGCCTCCACACTGGCGGCAGGCAGGGGCGCGCGTGGCCTGAACCCCACCGCATGCAGCAGTGGGGCGAGTTCTTCGAGTATGTGTTCGCCGGTCTCGACCAACTTGGCGCCATCGCGGATCAGGGCATGGCAGCCGCGTGCCAGCGGGTTGTGGATCGATCCGGGAATCGCGAACACCTCGCGGCCTGCTTCCGCGGCCAGTCGGGCGGTGATCAGCGAGCCGCTCTGCGGCGCCGCCTCGACGACCAGGGTGCCGAGACTCAGGCCGGCCAGCACGCGATTGCGGCGTGGAAAATTGCCCGGCATTGGCGGCGTGCCGGTAGGGAATTCCGATACCAGCAGGCCGTTCATCGCGATGTCGTGGGCCAGGCTGCGGTTGGCGGCCGGGTAGACCCGGTCGAGCCCGGTTCCGGTCACCGCCAGGGTCAGCCCCTCGGCGGTCAGTGCACCCTTATGGGCCGCCGCGTCGATGCCGCTCGCAAGGCCGCTGTCGATGACCAGGCCGGCCGCGGCCAGAAAGGCGGCAAATTCCTGCGCGTTGCGCCGTCCGGTCGTGGTCGGACTGCGGCTGCCGACGATCGCCAGCTGTGGCAGTGCCAGCAGCTCAGGGTCGCCATGCAGGAACAGCGCGCTGGGCGGGTTGGGAAGCCTGTGCAGCAATGCCGGGTAGGCCGGGTCGCTGATGCAGAGCAGAAAGTTGCGCGGCTGCTCGAGCCAGCGCATATCGGCCTCTGCTCCACGCCAGTCGGGGCTGCGCAGGTAGTCGCGCAACACCCCAGGGAGGTCTGCCGGCGGCCTCTCGATCAGCTGGCTCGCCGACGCTCCCGCTGCGAGCAGTGGGTTGAGGGTCTGGCATCCGACCCCTGGTGCGCGCAACAGGGCGCACCAGGCGGCGGCTTCGTCGGAGGGGGTTGAGTCCATTCAACCTCGCGGCATGGTCAGGTCAGGGATTGCGCACCCGATCGTTCACGTGGATGACCCGGGACGCGTGCATCACCAGACCGAAGCTGACCCGGTCGAAGGTGCGGAACACCATCAGCAGGCCGGCCTCCTCGTCGGGCAGGGTGACGGTATCACGCGGATCCGGTGTGACCACGTCGCGGACGGTCTCGCCGCGCTGGTCGACGCGCAGCACGGTGCCGCTGTCCAGCCCGTCCGCGGCGCCGCGGTCGAGCACGACCACGTTGTACTGGCCGATCTGGTTGACCCCGTTGAACACGGAGATGATGCTGCCCCTCACTTCGCCGGCCGGTGCGTGTGGGGTGAAGTTGGCCGTGGCCCGCTCCTCGCCAGCCGGAATCAGGCGGTCGCCGATTACCGCCTCCAACTCGGTCGAGTTGATGAACACGGTAGCCGGGTCGCCGGTGCGCTGCAGCTCGGAGGTGCCAATATAGAGGGCCTCGTAGCCCAGGACCTCGCCGGTGTCGGCATCCTTGTACGGGCCGCCGGGGCGCACGATCTCGTACTTGAGCGGCTCGACCTCATCGATTTGGCGCACATAGGCCTTCTGGCCGGCACCGCCAATGATGTGCTCATCGGCAAACGCGACTATGTGCGGCGCGGCGTCGATCTGGCTCTGGTCGAGCACGTAAGGGCGGGTCAGGAACGGGCCGATCGCATCGACCGGGATGGTCGGAATCGCGCCGTCCCATGGCGTCGCACGCACCGAGGGGGAGAGCTTGAGCGGGCCACGGCTCATGCGCAGTTGCGGCTTGCCGTCGATGTACACCAGTTCGAGCTGGTCGCCCGGGTAGATCAGGTGCGGGTTGGCGATCTGCGGGTTGACGTACCAGATCTCCGGCCAGCGCCAGGGTTCTTGCAGGAAGCGCCCGGCGATGTCCCACAGCGTATCGCCCTTGACCACGGTGTAGTGATCCGGGTGGTTGGCGCGGAGCAGATCGCCTGCCAGCGCCAGTGGGACCGACAAGGCACATAACAGCAGCAGAATCAGACTTTTGCAGGCTTTAAACATGGAATTCCCTTGGCGCGATGGCGACTTCCGATCAGTCAAAAAGGTTGGATTGCGTTATTATTTACGGCTTGAACCGGCATTCCCTTTAGCTCGCCGGTCGACGACCCTGATTTTGTGGTGAAATCTTAGCGCAAACCGCCGCCTGGCGGAGGTTGTTCAGCCGAAGACTATAGAACGCGAGAGAAGACATGGCGATCCTCGATATTCTGCACTTTCCCGACGCACGCCTGCGCAACATCGCCAAGCCGGTGGCGGAGGTCGACGATACGGTGCGCAAATTGATCGATGACATGTTCGAGACCATGTACGCGGCCCCGGGTATCGGCCTGGCTGCGATCCAGGTCAACGAGCCGCGCCGGGTGATCGTGGTGGATACCTCGGAGGACCGCAGCCAACCGATCGCGCTGGTAAACCCGGAGATCCTCGACAGACAGGGCGAGGAGGAGATGGACGAGGGCTGCCTGTCGGTTCCGGGCGTCTACGAGACCGTGCAGCGCGCCGAACGGGTCCGCGTGCGCGCCCTCGACCGCGACGGCAATCCGTTCGAACTGGACATCGATGGGCTGCTCTCGGTATGTATTCAGCACGAGATCGATCACCTCGACGGGAAACTGTTCGTCGATTACCTGTCGAGCCTGAAACGCCAGCGGATTCGCAAAAAGCTCGAGAAAGAGGCGCGTCAGGGCGGTGATAAGACGCAGAACCGCCGCGCCATCTGATCCACCACCAGCGCCTGGTTGCGCCCTGCTTCCGCTCAAGCCTAGGCCGGGGTGGGGGCAGGCACTGAGACCCGGTTCCCATTCCCGAGCCGACCATGACCGATTCGAAACGCATAATCTTCGCCGGCACCCCCGAGTTTTCCGTCCCCCCGCTGCGCGCGCTGCTCGGCTCGGCGCACCGGGTGGTGGCCGCCTACACGCAGCCGGACCGGCCCGCAGGACGTGGCCGCAAACTCAGTCCGAGCCCGGTAAAGGAGGTGGCGATGGATGCCGGCATACCGGTCTACCAGCCGGTCAACTTCAAGGATCCGGCGAGTATTGCCGAGCTGGCATCCCTGCACGCCGACCTGATGGTGGTGGTTGCCTACGGTCTGCTGTTACCCAAAGGGGTGCTCGATGCGCCGCGTCACGGCTGCGTCAACATCCACGCCTCGGTGCTGCCGCGCTGGCGCGGCGCGGCGCCGATCCAGCGCGCGGTGCTGGCCGGCGACGCGACATCGGGGGTCACGATCATGCAGATGGAAGAGGGTCTGGACACCGGGCCGATGTATCTGGTGGAACAGGTGCCGCTGGCCGCCGATGAGACCGGCGGGAGTCTGCACGACCGCCTCTCGACGCTCGGCGCCGCGGCGTTGATGCAGGCGCTGCCGGGGATCCTCGATGGCAGCCTGGTCGCGGTCCCGCAGGACGAGGCGCAGACATGCTACGCGCGCAAGATCGACAAGTCGGAGGCCTGGATCGACTGGACCCGGTCGGCGCTTACTATCGAGCGCCAGGTGCGTGCGTTCAACCCATGGCCGGTAGCGCAGACGCGTTTCGAGGACGCCAGTCTGCGGATCTGGCGCGCGCTTGCAATCAGCGGGGTCGGCGGCTCGCCGGGGATGGTGATGAATGCCGCGCGCAGCGGCATCGATGTGGCGACCGGCGACGGCCTGCTGCGTATCACCGAGCTGCAGCTGCCCGGCAAACGGGCGATGGGCGCGGGTGACTTCATCAATGCCAACCACATCCAGGGCACCCTGCTTGGCTGACCCGCGCCTGACGGCGGTCCGCAACCTGCTGGCGGTGCTCGACGGGCGTTCGCTGGACAGCGTGCTGGCCGCGCCGCCCGGGTCGCTCGATGATCGCGACCGGGCGTTGAGCGCCGAACTCAGCTATGGGGTGTGTCGCTGGTATCGGCGACTGGATGCGCTGGTCTCCAGCCTGCTGCACAAGCCGTTCAGGAAAAGGGATCGCGATCTGCACGTCCTGCTGCTGATGGGGGCCTACCAGCTGCTGTACAGCCGGGTTCCGGCGCATGCCGCTCTCTCTACCACGGTCGAGGCGGCGCGCAGCCTCGACAAGGCCTGGGCGAGCAAGCTGGTAAACGGCGTGTTGCGTCGCCTGCAGCGCGAATACCAGACCCTTGCGGCGCGCCTGGACGCCGATCCGGCGGTGCATTATGCCCAGCCGGAGTGGCTGTACCGCGCGATCAGTATGGCCTGGCCCGAGCAGGCCACACAGATCTTGGCGGCGCTGCAGGAGCGCCCGCCGCTGACCCTGCGCGTCGATCTCGGCCAGGTCAGCCGGACCGACTATGCACGCCAGCTGGCGGCGGCCGGGCTGACGGCTCGGCCACACCCCAGCATAGCGACGGCGCTGGTCCTCGATAGCCCGGTGAGCGTGGATCTGCTGCCCGGTTTCGAGCGCGGCCTGGTCTCGGTGCAGGATGCGGGCGCGCAGCTGGCCGGCGCCTACCTGGATCTGCACCCACGGCAGCGAGTGCTGGATGCCTGCGCCGCACCGGGTGGCAAGACGCTGGATATCCTGCAACGTGTGCCCGATCTGCAGGTCACTGCCGTCGACCTGGATCCGGACCGGCTGGTGCGCGTGGCGGAGAATCTGCGCCGCGCCGGCCTGGATGCGGAACTTCACGCTGGCGATGCGGCCGAACCCGGGGGCGCGGCCTGGTCGGCACGGCGCTA
>JAJDNF010000080.1 GCA_022340805.1 Chromatiaceae bacterium | reverse complement strand
TGGAAATCCGCCCCACAGGCACGACAGCGACCGGCCCACAGCGACACCCGAGCGTCTTTCACCCTGCAGCAGGCCTCGACGCTTATCGCCCCCTGGTCGCAGACATCCGCGCACAGGCCGCAGCCGGTGCAGGCATCCGCGCTGATGTCGTACGCCTCACTGTCGTCCGCGAGCCGCAGCACCGCGTGCGGGCAGACGCGCACACAGGCATCGCAGCCATTGCAGCGCAACGGGTCCAACTGCGGGGCGTAGAACACCATGCCCTTGGCATCGGCACGCGGTAAAGACTCTCCGGGCGCGCGCCATTCCCACGGCTGGCCGAGCAGGCCCGATTCAGCAGCGACAGCCAGCGCGCTGCGCAGGAACCCCCTGCGCGACAAGGCCGGGCCCTGCGCATGTGGCGATGCCTCGCTGAACACACTGCGCCACTGCGCAGCGGTCAGCCTGCTGGCCACAATTCCCGGCAGGCCGCGCTCTGCGAGCACGCGGTTGAGCACGGCCAGGCGGTCGGACAGACGCTGGGCCGCCCCGCGAGGACAGTCCGCGCACTCGCCGACGCACACCAGCAAGCGCCGAACCCCGCCGCGATACAACGCGGCCAGCCGCGCCGGGCCGATCGCATGTACGCAGGGGACCGAGGCACCCCGAACGTCGTGGCCGGCCCGCTCGCACGCGGCGAACGCAGTCGTCCACCCTCCCCAGCGGCGTAGCTCCGGCTCCGCATCGTGCGCCAGGGCACCCTCCGGACATGCCGCGGCACACAGGCCGCAGCCGTCACAGGCCGCGGGATCTATCGCGAGCTGCTCGTCGTCCAACACCCAGGCCGAGGTCGGACAGGTGGCGACACAGCGCTCGCACGAGGCCACCTCCGCGTGGGTATGCACACAACGGCCCGGATCCACCGCGGGGTCGTGCCAGGCGACGCGCATCTCGGATTCGAGATCCCGCCGGTTCATGCCCGGTAGCGATCCGCGCCAGCGACCCCGCGGCGCTGCTGCCTGCTGCCAGTTAGGCCCGCAGGATACGGCCTGGAACCGATCGGGCGAGCCATGCGCCAGCACATCGCGTAACTCGTCAGCGCGACGCGCGCAACAGCCTGGTCATCGGCGAAAGCCCGGTGATCGAAGAGGTGTTGCGAACAGTCGAGGCCGTCGCCAAAGAGGACATCACCGTACGCCACGCGCCATGGAGAGCGAAGCGAAGGCGCGTAGTCCCCGGTAGCCGCGAGGCGAGACTGATTACCCGTCGTGCGCATAGCGCCAGAGGGGAAGCAAAGCGCGCATCCGAACGCGGCGTCCAGCCGTTTGCGGGAGTGCTGCGAAGCCAGCACCGAGCGAAGCAATGGTGTGGCGAAGTGGCACGGACGCAGGGCGGCCGGGGCACAAATGGGCTGTCGAAGATCGAGTGCGTTTTGGGGACTCGGATGTCCCAAAATGCATCACGAGATCAAAGACTCACTTGCTGGTCCAGGGCGAAAGCGGCACCGGGAAGGAATTGATCGCGCGCGAAGTCCACGACAAGAGCCCGCGCCGCAAGCGCAGTTTCATCACTGTCGATTGCTGCACTCTGCAGGAAAAACTGTTCGAGTCCGAACTGTTCGGACACGAGAAAGGCGCCTTCACCGGCGCGGACCCGCAGAAGTAAGGCCTGATCGAGGGTGCCGAAGGCGCTACGCTGTTTCTCGACGAGATCGGCGAGATCGATGGCAGCATCCAGGCGAAGCTGCTGCGCGTGCTCGAGACCGGTCAGTTCCGCCGACTCGGCGGCACCAAGGACCTGAGTGCCAACGTGCGGGTGGTCGCCGCAACCAATCGAGATCTGCGCGAGATGGTGGAGAGCGGGTCCTTCCGTGCAGACCTGTATTACCGCCTGAACGGCTTCAATATCGAGGTTCCCCCGCTGCGCGAGCGCCGCGACGACATCCCGGCCCTCGCCGAGCACTTCATCCGCAATCACAATTTCTCGCGCCGGATCGAAAAGCAACTGCGGACGGCGGCGGTACGCAAGCTGGTCGCATACGACTGGCCTGGCAATATCCGCGCGCTGAAGAATGTCATGGAGCGGGCCATCATCCTGTCGCGTGACAAGCCGCTGATCGGACCGGAACATCTCGCCTTCGGCGCGTCCCAGCGCCAGACCGCTGCAAGGGTGACCCTGTCCTTCAGCCAGGACCCCACGCTGGAGCAACTCGAGGCTGAATACCTTGCCCTGCAGCTGAAGAAGTTCTCAGGTCGGCGCGCCGAAGTGGCCGATGCGCTGGGGGTCAGCGAGCGCAGCATCTACCGGATGATCAAGCGCTTCAGCCTGGACAACGACTAGCAGGAATCACGGCCTACGGGCGACCGGTTCACGGCCGGCAGCCCGAAGACAGTCCAGTTCGGCGCGCGCTGCGCCCCCCGGCGCGACCCGCCGTCACCCCACCGCGGTCTTTGCCGCAGCCTTGGTCGCGGTGCGCCTTGACAGGATCCGGTACGCCTCGGCCAGCGCATCATCGCCGCCCACGTTACCGGGGAAGATCACGACCGGGAGATTCGGATAGCGCGGATGATCCTCCGGGCACAACACCACCGAACAGCCGGCGCGGATCTGCCCGACCACGCGCGCGGTGCGCAGGGCCAGCCCTGTGCTCAGCGTGTCGTTCGAGGTGATCCCGCCCTTGCTGATCAGAAAGCCGGTCTGGCGTGGCATGTTGCGTACCAGGCGCATCAGGAACGCCGAGACCCGCTCGCCGAACGCCAGGCGCTCGGCGGTGCTGGCAAAGCCGCGCTCGCCGCGGCTGGTGTACAGCGCGACACCCTGGCCGCTGTGCTGCGCCTCGGCCATCTGCTGCACGATCTCTGCGAACAGCCCCTCCTCGTCACGCAGCATCCAATCCAGATCGACGTGCAGCGGGACGATCGAGCTGTTGTCGCGCAGGTACTGCAACTGACGGCTGGTCTTGTCGACATGCGAACCGACCAGTACGACCCCCGGCCTGCCGTCGCGCACGAGGCGCGACATGTCCGCTGCGGCGACCGGCTGCCGCGGCAGCGCGGCGAACGCGGTCAAAAGGCTGGCCGCACTGCGGAACAGGAACCGCTTGCCCTCGCCGGCCGCGGCCAGGACCTGGCGCGCAAAGCTGTCCAGGTCGGGCTGCTGCTCCGCGTCGACCACGCAGCAGGCATTCCGCTGCAGTCCGCGCAGGCGGGCGGCGATATCGCCGCGCACGTCCGACAGGCCAAAGCGCTGCACCTGATCGGAGCGGATCCGCCCAGCGGTCTTCTCCTCGACATAGTCGGGCAGAAAGGCCGTGCTGAAACCGAATACGGAATCACGCGCGAACTCGGTCTCGTGCACCGGCACCGGCGCGCCGTCGACGATCAGATAATGCATCCCGTCGCGCGTGATTCGGCCACCCTCGAAAAAGGCCGGGACCAGAAAGTGCGCGTCGAACGGCCCGAGCTCCTCGGCGATCACGTCGGTCTCGACCGGGTAGTGACCACGCAGCGTGGAGTCAGATCGGCTGACGATCACCGGCCGGATCTCCACCCCGTCCTCCTGCATGCGCTGTATCGCCACGCGCAGGTTCACACAGATCTCGCGCGTGACCTCGGCGGCCTGCCCGGCATCCATGCCGCGCGTGTTGCTCAACACGAAAAACAGTGGCGCCGCATCGCGCAAACCCTCGAGCAGCGTGTCCGGATCCCACCGCGTCAGCAGCAGGCAACTGTGCACCGTCTGTGAACCGGTCGGGTCGTCATCGATCACGATGATCTTGGTAGCTTGCTGAATACCCATGGTCTGCCCCCAGGCTCTAGTATTGGCCGTCAATCGGATCCGGTCAGCTCGCCGGCGCGGCGGGCCAGATTCGCGGCAGTGATGCCGTTGTAGGCCATGATCTCTGCAGGACTCGCCGTGGTCTCACCGCGCTGCCAGCCAAACAGGTCACGCGCCGACTTGCTGCGCAGCATCACCGGCTCGAGTGCCATGGTCCCGCCGCCGCTCACACCGA
Organism: Chromatiaceae bacterium; assembly: GCA_022340805.1. Taxonomy (GTDB): domain Bacteria; phylum Pseudomonadota; class Gammaproteobacteria; order Chromatiales; family Chromatiaceae; genus Thiosocius. The sequence goes on along the minus strand of JAJDNF010000080.1, from coordinate 33,013 downwards.
TCAGTGCGTCACCGCCGAACAGCGCGTCGAAATCGGCATCGGCCATGAAGCTGTCATCCGCCTGCGATGCATGCGCCCAGGCCACATCGCTCGGCCGATACAGGCGGCGCGGGTTCGCGACGCTGACGATGCGCACGCGGAAACCGGCTGCCTCGAGTGCATCCCTGGCCTCGAACACCGGCAGCAGAATCATGTCGCCGGTCACTGCGAACACGACGGTCCCGCGTCCGGCATCGGCCGATTCATAGAGCGTCGCGGCGCCCTTCTCGATCGCCTCGGCGGCCTGCTCCGGGGTCGTGTAGACCGGCAGCGCAGATTTCGACGCGACGATACTTATGCACTTGTTCGACTGGTCGACCGCCCAACCATAGGCCGCCTGGATCATATTTGCGTCGGCCGGATACAGCAGGTAGACATTGCCGTTGCGCATCTGTCCGCCAATGTAGTTCTCGATCTCGGGACGCTGGTGGGTCCAGCCGTTGCGGCCCTGCTCCAGCGCACCGGCGGTGAACATGGTGACCAGCGCCGGGGTCTTGCGACGCAGTTCGGCCATCGCCTGACCGACAGTCTGCACGATCGGCCAGCCGTTGATCGCGAAGCTCTCGTACGACAGCCACAGCGAGCGTCCGCCGAACAGCGCGAGACCAGCCGCGAAACCCGCGCAGGCGTCCTCGTTGAGCGGTTCGTAGACCTGGCCGGACGGGCTCTGGTTGTACAGCGCATCCTCGGTCGGGTGACGGATCTTCAGCACATCGTTGATGACCTTCATGTTCGAGGCCTCGTTACCGTCGGCGTTGGTCACCACGAAACTCGGGTCACGCCGGCCGAGCTCGGCCACCATGTGCGCCATCGCGGTCGCCGGAACGGCCTTTTCGCCAAGCGCATAGGCCTGGGTCGGCAGGCTGCCGATCTCGGGCATCGCGCGCTCGAACTCGGTCACCACGGTGCGGCCGGCCGGCCCGCCGCCGGCGCGACGCATGTTGGTGCGCACCAGATCCCAGGCCTCCGGGGCCAGCGCACCGCGCGTCAGTGCCGCCGCGATGTTGTCCTTGTTCGCGTTGTCGCCCGGGTAGAGGTTGTGCGACTTGGCGCCATGCGCATGCACGCCCGCCCCCTTGAGCTGCTTCACGATCAGTACGCTCAGGGTGCCGCTCATCGCCGCGTCGGCGGCGTGCTTGGCGCCGACCAGCACCGCGCGGGTGAAGGCAGTACGCGCCTCGTCGCTGAACAGCGTGCTGTCGACATAGGCACCCTGCTGTCCCGCATCGTCGAAGTCTTTCGCATCGATCAGGATCACATTCTTGAAGTCGTGCGCCTTCCAGTAGGCGCTCATCTGTTCATTGTCCATCAGCGAGACCATCGAATGGTGCTCCTGACTGAAGCCGTTCCATACCAGTACCGGGAGGAAATTAGTCACGTCCGGGTAGCTGGTGTGGAAGTGCTTCATCGCCGACATGATGTATGGCTCGCCCAGGCCGCCGTCGCCGATCGTGCACGGGAAAAGCTTTTCGCGGTTCAGGTAGGCGCCCGCCATCGCGAAGTGCTGCCCCTGGCCGAGCGGGCCGGCCGGCGCCAACAGGCCGGGGATCGCCCCGGACAGATGGCCGAGCAGACCGTCGCGTTCGCGGAAGCGCTGCTGCAGGTGGTTCATCGTGTGGATGCCCATATCCTCCAGCGAACCGTCCAGGAACATCGCGCTGTAGAAGCCCGGCGCATGGTGGCCCACCTCGGTCACGATGTTGGTGTGGCCGAGCATCACCAGCGCGGCATAGGCATCGGCGCTGCTCGCAAAACCACCGGGGTGGCCCGATTCCTTCGATGCGCACAGCTGCAGCGTGGTGTAACGCAACGCATCGGCCATCAGGCGCATCTGGAAGACCGCCTTTTCATCCAGCGCGACGATCGAGCCTGCCTGCGCGTCTACCGCGGCCTCGCGGCCCAAGGCATCGAAACGCACCGGGCGCCTGCCAAAGTGCAGCATGCCGTCGCAAAAGGCCGGGGTGGTCGGGAAGATATCGTGTGCCGGTGTGCTCATTCCGTCTCTCCATACAGTGACTGATCGGGCCAGGCCCGCGTTGAGACGAAAACTATGCCGAGGGCCGGTATCCCGCAATGCTCAAAATATCCCGCATTGTGGAATATTCCGATTATCAGTCAGCGCGAGATGCCCTATCTGCCTGTTTTCACAGTGGTAAGTCCCGAATCCCGGGTCCCTGCAGATTGAATTCCACAATATGAAATTATCGGCTAACATTTGCGACATACAGAATTATTTGGCAACTATGGCCGCGTAGAGGCGCAAACTCTCACATGATGGAAAGCCAGACACCCATTCCGCAAATCGACCGCAGCCCGCGGATCCAGGTGATCGATCGCGCGACTGCGTTGCTGGATGCGATCGCGCGCTACCAGGAGCCAGTCAGCCTCAAGGTGCTGAGTGCCGAGACCGGTCTGCATGCATCCACGGCCCACCGGATCCTGGCCTCGCTGATCGGTAACCGGTTCGTCGAGCGTGACCCTGTGGGCCGCTACCGCCTCGGCATGCGCCTGCTACAACTGGGCGTCCGGCTGCACCGCAGCATCGACCTGCGCTCGATCGCGCTGCCGGCGATGGAGGCGCTGCGCGACAAGCTCGGCGAGTCGGTCAACCTGACGATCCGCGAGGGCGACGTCGTGGTGTATATCGAGAAGGCCACCCCGAACCGGATGATGCACGTGCAGCAGGTGGTCGGCAGCCGGGCCCCGCTACACGTCACCGCGGTCGGCAAGTTGATGCTCGGTGCGGCCGGCGAGGACGCCATACGCGGCTACGCCCAACGCACCAATCTGCCGGCCTACACGCGCAACACGATCACCACGCTGTCGCGGCTGATGGACGAGTGCAACGACGCGGTACAGCGCGGTTACGCACTGGATAACGAAGAGGCCGAGATCGACGTCGGCTGCATCGGTGTACTGCTGCACGACATCAACGGCAACGTGGTTGCCGGCCTGTCGGTTTCCGCGCCTATCGAACGCCGGCGCATGGCCTGGGTCGAGGACGTGCTCGAGGCGGCCAAGACGATCTCTGCGCAACTCGGCTATCACCGCTGATTGAGTACGGGCCCGCTGATGAAGGCAAAGCGCATCTGGCTGCTGATCGGCGTCGTGCTGTTTGGGCTTACCGTGTCCCTGGTACCGCAGGACCTGATGCCGGCCGCGCCGAACCGGGTTGCCGCGGTGACCCTGCTGATGGCGGTATTGTGGATAGGTGAGGCGATCCCGATCCCGGCCACGGCACTGATCCCGATCGTGTTGTTTCCGCTGCTCGGCGTGATGCCGGTCGAGTCGGCAACTGCGAACTATGCGAATCACCTGGTGTTCCTGTTCCTCGGCGGGTTCTGGATCGCCGCGGCGGTCGAGCGCAGCCAGCTGCACCGTCGGATCGCGCTGCAGGTACTCAGGCTGGTGGGTTCGCGCATGGACGGGATCGTGTTCGGCTTCATGGCGGCCACCGCGTTCCTGTCAATGTGGCTCAGCAACACCGCGACCACAATGATGATGCTGCCAATCGCGATGGCGGTCTCGGCCCGGCTCAACACCGACTCGCACTCGCCGTTCGGCCGCTCGCTGATGCTGGGCATCGCCTATGCGGCCTCGATCGGCGGCGTGGCGACCTTGATCGGCACACCACCCAATGCGGTACTCGCCGGCGTGGTCGAGAAGACCCAGGGGATACGCATCGGCTTTGGCCAATGGATGGCATTCGGTGTGCCTCTGGCGATCGTGATGCTGCTGATCTGCTGGTGGTATCTGACCCACATCACCACCCGCCTCGGGGGGCGCGCGCCCAGCCGCGGCGCGGGCATGATCGACGAGGAACTCGCTGCGCTGCAGCGCATGAGCAGCGCCGAGAGGCGCGTACTGACGATATTCAGTGCGGTGGCGCTCCTATGGGTATTCAAGGGCCTCTTGCCCTGGGCCTGGTTGAACACCGTCAGCGACTCGACGATCGCGATCGCCGGCGCACTCACACTATTCATCGTCCCGGCAGGCGGCGGCGAACGCGGCGCGCTGCTGGATTGGGAGTCGGCCGCAAAGATCCCATGGGACGTGTTGATTCTGTTCGGCGGCGGGTTCGCGCTGGCGCAGGGGTTTCAGCAATCGGGACTGACCGAGTGGATCGGCCTGCAGCTCGACTTCCTCGAGCGGGTGCACTGGTTCGTGCTGGTCGTCGCGGTCGCCGTTGTGACCATCTTCCTCACCGAGGTCACGTCGAACACGGCAACGGCCAGCATGCTGCTGCCGATCGTCGCCGGCCTGGCTGCGGCCGCCGCACAGGATCCATTCGCGCCAATGGTCGCGACCGCGCTGGCCGCCTCGTTCGCGTTCATGCTGCCGGTCGCGACACCGCCCAACGCGATCGTGTTCGCCAGTCGTCAGATCACGATCGCAGAGATGGCGCGCGCCGGGATCTGGATGAACCTGATCGGCATCGGCGTGATCGCGCTGTTCATCGCGGTCGTGCTGCCCTGGGTCTGGGGCCGACCGATTTAGTCGCTATTTGCCGCGCCATTGCACGCTGTACAGGTCGTGCCGGCGGTCACGCAGGTTCTGCACGGTGCCGCTATTGCGTGCCATGCGCAGCGTTTCCGGGTGCAGGTCGGCGAACGCGACCATCTCGACGTTCGGCGTGGTATCCGCGGCGATGCCGTCGCGCGAGAACGGGAAGTCGCACGGCGTCAGGATGCAGCTCTGCGCATACTGGATGTCCATGTTCGCGACGCCGGGCAGGTTGCCGACGTTGCCGGACATCACCACGTAGAACTGGTTCTCCACCGCCCGCGCCTGGCAGCAGTAACGGACCCGCAGGTATGACTGGCGCTCGTCGGTACAGAATGGCACGAACAGAATATGTGCACCCTGATCGGCCAGGTGGCGGGTGAGCTCCGGAAACTCGGAGTCATAGCAGATCAGCACGCCGATCGGGCCGCAGTCGGTATCGATCGCATTGAGTGAACTGCCACCCTCGATGTTCCACCAGTAGACCTCATTGGGCGTCGGATGGATCTTCGGCTGCTCGTGCACCGCGCCGTCACGCAGGAATACATAAGCGATATTCTCGACCCGGCCGTTCGGCATGCGTGTCGGATGCGAACCACCGATGATGTTGATGTTGTAGCGGATCGCCATATCACGCAGCGCCTCCTTGAAGCGCGGCGTATGCCGGCTCAGCGCCTCGATCGACTCGGCCGGGTTCAGTTCCTGGTCCTCGATCGACAACAGCTGCAGCACGAACATCTCCGGGAAGACCACGAAGTCGCCCTTGTAGTCGGCAACCACATTGACGAAATACTCGACAAACGACAGGAACTCCTCGAACGACTTCACCCGGCGTTGCATGTACTGCACGGTTCCGACGCGAACCGTGTCAGGCACGCGGCCACCATAGCGTTTCACCGGACCCTGCTGTACCTCGTCTGCGACCTTCGGGTTACGCCACATCATGTGGATGCCGTAACCGAGCGACTCGCGATCAGAAACGAGATACTTCGGGATCACCCCGATCACCTCGAAGCCATTGCGCATCTGGAACGTCAGCACCGGATCGCGCTGCTTCTTCTGCTTCACCTGTTCGACATAGTCCTCGATGCTGCCGAACTTTTTCGCGCGCCGTGACCAGCTGGGCAGACGGCCGGCGAACACGATCCCCTTGAGTCCTAACGACTGGCACAGCGCCTTGCGTTCGTTGTACAGGCGTTGGCCGATGCGGTAGCCGCGAAACGCCGGATCGACACAGACCTCCATGCCATACAGCCATTCGCCGTTCGGGTCATGCCGCGAGGCATAGCCGTTGCCGGTGATCTCGGCCCAGATGTGCGGCTTCAGGCAAACCTCGCCGCGGGTACGAAACGTTGCACAGTGGCCCACCACCTGGTCGTCCACGACCGCTACGAACTGTCCGTCCGGAAAATTGTTGATCTGGCCCGTCACCGGGCCCTCGGTGTAAGGCGCAATACCGGTCTTCCCGTAGACCTTGTTGCTCAGGTCCACGATCGCCTGGATGTCGCGCAGGGTCGCCTTGCGCACGCGCAGACGGCTGCGCGGGTTGTCCAGTGCGGTGCCTTTCTCGTTCTCGCTCATCGGGGTCTCCGTAGTGACAGGGTGCGCGCGACCGGCAGATCCGGACAGTGTACCGGAGCCGCGACAAAGCTGAAGACCGACCGGTTTCACGATGCAGCGGCACCGGCGACCCGGGCGTCTCCCGTCACGGCCACCTCGGCGCCGCCCGCCGGAATGGTTCGGCGGCAGCGACAGATACCCCTCGCCTCTGCCGTTTGGCCGGAGCGTGTGCCGCGCTCCCTGACCGGCAGATGGTCCCGTGGCCCCGGCCAGCCGCGCCGGTCGCAAAACATCGGTAAGGGACTACACTGCAGGCATGCAAAACGGTGATGATCAGGCCTACATGGCACGCCAGGTCCTGGCAGGCGCCTCGCACGGCGTGCTGTCGACCCATTCGATCGAACACGAGGGCTACCCGTTCGGGTCGGTCGTGCCCTATGTGCTCGACCAGGAAGGCCTGCCGCTGCTGCTGCTGAGCCATCTTTCGCAGCACACGAAGAACATCCATGCGGACCCACGCTGCGGCCTGACCTTGGTGCAGGCGGGCGACGGCGATGTCCAGGAACGTGGCCGGCTGAGCGCGGTCGGTGACATGCGTGCGATTGAGTCGCCGGCGGACGCAGAACGCTATTTCGGCTACTTCCCGCACACCCGGATGTATTTCGACGACCTCGGGTTCCACTTCTACCGCTTCCAGCCGTTGCGGTTTCATTGGAACGGCGGCTTCGCGACCGCGCGCTGGTTCGGCGTAGATCGCCTGATCCGACCCAACCCGCTGAGCCGCGAGGTTCAGGCACGGATCATCGCGCACATGAACAGCGACCATCTGGACGCGCTGCGCGCCTACCTCGCCCCGGTCAGCGGCCAGGACACCGACGCGGCAGTCAGCATGCTGGGGATCGACGCCGAGGGGATCGACCTGCGCAGCGCCGACAGGATCTACCGCATCGCGTTGCCGCGTGCGATCGGCAACGCCGAACAGGCGCGCGAGGTCTTGGTGGAGATGGCTGCCGCACAGCACTAGCGTGGTGCCCAGCGATTACCGCGGCGTTGCAATGTGTCCGCGGTAACGCGGGGCTTTACCGCCTGCGGCCCAATGCACCCTACGCGGGTTGCGGGTCCAACCGCCGACACGGCCCCACCGCGACTGGCCGTAGGGTGCAATGAGCCGCGCGAATTTCACCTTTCCCGCCGTAAGAAGGTGCATTACCGCCTGCGGCCCAATGCACCCTACACGGGTTACGGATCCAACCGCCGACACGGCCTCACCATGACTGGCCGTAGGGTGCAATGAGCCGCGCGAATTGCACCGTTTCCGCGGTAACGCGGGGCTTTACCGCCTGCGGCCCAATGCACCCTACACGGGCTGCGGGTCCAACCGCCGACACGGCCCCACCATGGCCGACCGCAGGGCACGATGAGCGATGCGACACGGCATATCCGCCGTTATCGGGCTGCCCAGTCACGTGCTCAGCCGCTCAGCACCGGGAACAGCTGCTTCATGCCATTGGCGATGACCTCGACCGCGATCGCGGCGAGGATCAGGCCGAACAGCCGGTTCAGTACATTCAACCCGATGTCGCCCAGCATGTCGCCGATCGGCCGGGCCAGGCGCAGCACCAACCACAGGGTCAGCGAGATCAGCAGGATGACCGTGATGATCATGAACGCGTGGGAAGGCGCGGAGGAGCGGTGCATCGCAATGATCACGGTGCTCATCGCGCCAGGCCCGGCCAGCAGCGGGACCGCCAGAGGGACCACTGCGATACTCGCGCGGTTTGCCGCACTGCGCTCTTCCAGCGGCGTGGTACGCATTCGGTCTGCCTGGGCCTGCAGCATGGCCAGCGCCATCAGGAACAGCACGATGCCGCCACCGACGCGAAACGATCCGAGGCTGGTGCCCAACCAGTGCAGCATGGTCTCACCGAGCAGTGCCATCAGCACCAGCACGGTGGCCACGGTCAGCGCCGTGGTGCGCACGATGCGATTGCGCTCGCCGCTGGTGTAGCCCTCGGTCAGGGCCAGCAGGATCGGTATCGCCATGAACGGATCCAGTATGACCAGCAGCGCGGTGAAGAAGCGTGTGTATTCAAACCAGTGTTGCATGTCCCGCCTGCCCGCCCTGTGGTGATGCGGCACTCTCAGCCGATATCGATGACGTCCGTGCGAATGCGGTCCGCGGCCACCCCGGCGGCAGCTGCACCGGCGAGGAACCCGGCGATCCAGTCGCGCGGACCCGCCACATACAGGCGGCATTTCGCCAGTTCACCGCAGGTTTCCGCGATCATTTGCAAGGCTGCATCAGGCGCCAGGTGCGCGTCGAGGCGACGATAGACGAAGTTGTCCAGCGCGTCGTTCCAGGACCGACACAGATTACCCAGCAGGCTGCCGTGCGGCACCGCATCGATGCGGAACAGATACATAGCCACGACGTTGTCGATCGTGATTGTATGCTCGATCAGACTCTTGACCGGCGCGAAGCCGTCGCCGACCGCGACAAAAACGGCCGGGTCTGCGCTGTCGTCGTCGAGCAGAAAATCGCCGAACGGTCCCTCGAGCAGCAGCGTCTGGCTGGTCCGCCCGGCCAACAGGCCGGCGACAAAGCCATCGTCGGCCCGCAGGCGCACCAGGAACTGCAGATGGCGTCCGTCGCAGGGACAGCTCGCCACCGCCAGGTCGCGCCGCTGTCCATCTTCCAGGGTCGCCGACACGCGCTGCCCGGCCATGAATCGCAGCGTCTGCGTGCGCGGTGTCTGCACGTGCACCAGGCGCAGATCATCGCTGACCGGCTCTATCTTGCGCACCACGCAGCGCACAGCCTGCGACGGCAGATCATCCGGGCTGTGTGCCTCGTTCGCCTCGAGCAGCACATCGCTGACCGCGGTGTTCGAGCAGGCCAGACACCAGCCCTGCTCGCGCTCGCGCGCGGTCAGCAGGTAATCGTGCTCGCGGATCTTGCGCACCTTGCCGTCGAGCACGCGCACCTTGCACGAGCCGCAGTTGCCGCTCGAGCAGCCGTAGTCGAGGTGCAGTCCAGCCTTGAGTGCGGCCTCGAGCAGCGAATCCCTGCCCTCGACGAAGAACTCGTGGCCGCTGGACTCGATCCGCGCACTCACCGAAAAGAAACGCAGCATCGCGTCCTTGGCAAACAGTTCTGCCCTGCGGTCCACGCGCGCCTGGGCCTTGTCCAGGGACTGGCGCAGGCGCACCGCCAGCGCGCGCACCGCGGTGCGCAGGGACCGCTCATCGGCCTCGGCGGCCGCCTCGAGCTGTCCGGTCACCTCGCCCAAGACCTCTTCGATCGTGTTCAGCGAGGCCTTGGTCCGGGTCAGCACGTGCTGGAAATCCTGCAGGCGCGCCATCAGCACCTCGGGCTCAGGCAACCAATTATCCGTGTAGCGGGACTTGGGCCGCGCCTTCGACTTGATCAGTGCCATGCGCTCGAGCACCGGGTCATGGTCGATATCGACCTCCGGATAAAGCCCGATCAGGTCGCCGACCGCGATCTGACCCTCGAACGTGGCGACGTCCTGCTGCCTTACCCTGGCCTGCAGTTCGCCACGCGACACGCCGGCGAGACGCGCGGCGCGCGACAGTGACAACCATTGCGACGTCTTCATCGTGTCCATTCCCCCTGCAATCGAATCCGTGTCGGTGGCCGGCCGTCAGTCCCTGCCCGATCCGGGCCTCTGCCGGCCGGTTGCGGCTCGTCCATCGACTGGTCATCGCATGGTCCTCAATGGCAACCCGGCGTGACGGTGGTCGAGCCGAGTATAAGGAACACCGCGATCGGAAAGAGAACTTTTTCAGCAGGAATTCAGCCCGCTCAACACGCGCAGCACCCGGCCGCTGCGTGGCTTCGCTGGCGGTTTCTTAATAGACTGGACGCCAGACGTTGTTGCAGGGGCTGCCGGCGATGGGAGGAATGGACCAGATACGACCGGGCGCCGAGCGACCCTGCCTGAACACGGGCACCCTGGCCTTTGATGCGTCAGCCCCTTGCCTCCGGCCTGCCGACGCCATCCCCACAGCACTCCAGTGTCGCCGCCGGGCGCGCGTGGCCCGATGAAACCGCAATCTGCGCTGATCGCGACGACCCTCTGGGGCGCAGCCACCGGGGCCGCGGCCGCGCTGCTGGTGCTGGCATTCCGCTGGGTGATCGAGGATGGCCAGCGCCTGTTCCTGCCGAGCGGCGAGCTGGGCGGCTACGAGTCGCTGCCGGGCTGGGCGGTGCTGGTCCTGCCGTTGGCCGGGGGCGTGGTCCTGGGGCTGGTGTTCGAGCGGCTCGATCCGCAACTCCGCGAGGTGGGCATCGTCCATGTACTGCGCCGCATCAAGCGGCCGGGGCGGTCGGTGCTGCCGTTCCGCAATGCGGTCGTGCAGTTTTTCGCTGGCGCCTTCGCCATCCTGTGCGGGCAATCGGTGGACCGCGAGGGTCCGGGCGTGCACCTGGGGGCGACTGCCGGCAACCTGCTGGGGAGACGCATCGGGGCCTCCGGCGTGAACGTGTACACGCTCACCGCGTGTGGCGGCGCTGCCTCGATCGCCGCCGCATTCAACACCCCGCTGGCCGGGGTGGCATTCGTGATCGAGGTATTGCACGTCCGCTACCGCATAGAGCGGTTCATACCGATCATCGCCGCCTCGGTAATCGGCGCGATCATCAGCCGCGCACGCTATGGCGACAACCCCGCCTTTCAGGTCATGAATCTGGACATGGGCTCGCTGTACGAATTCTCGCTGCTGCTCGGCCTGGGTGTGCTGCTGGGCGTCCTGGCACTCGCGTTCGTGTGGGGCGCAGACCGGCTGGCGCATGCGACCCGGGGTTGGCGCCCGTTGCCGGCTTTCGCCTGTGCCGGGGCAGTCACCGGGCTGGTCGGGCTGGCCTATCCGCAGGTGCTCGGCGTGAGCTACGACACCTTGAGCGCGATTCTCGACAACCGGCTGGGTGCCGCGCTGCTGGCCGGGTTGACGGTGGCCAAGCTGGCCACCACCGCGGTCGCAGTCGGACTGCGCGTACCAGGCGGACTGATCGGCCCCTCGCTGGTCATCGGTGGTGCGGCCGGCGCCCTGGTTGGGGTCAGCGCGCCGGGTTGGGTGGGCTTTGCGACCGGCTCGGAGAGTTTCTACGGAACCATGGGCATGGTGGCCATGATGGGCGCGGTACTCCAGGCACCGCTGGCCGCGCTGTTCGCGCTGTTGGAACTAACTGCCGATCCGGGAATCATCCTGCCGGGCATGACCGTGGTCGTGACCGCGGACCTGGTGGCACGCCAGATGCTGGGCCGCGATTCGGTGTTCGACTACCTGCGCCGCCGGTCGGAAGAGCGGGAGGGCTGAGGACATGTCGCGCAAGCAATGGCGGCGCACCCGCCGGCAACTGGCCTCAGTCCGCACCTGGCGCAGACGCCTGGTGTTCTGGGGCGGCGCGATGCTGCTTGGCGCGGCCGCCACCAGCCTCGCCTGGGCCAGCGACTGGGCGGGCACGACCTTCAACGCCGTGGTCGCCGGCCGCCCGTGGCTGCCTTTCCTGATCACGCCGCTCGGCCTGATGTTCATCGCCTGGGTCACGCGACGCCTGTTCCCCGCCGCCGAGGGCAGCGGCATCCCGCAGGTAATCGCAATGCTGCAGGTCAACGACGAGGCCCTGCGCCGGCGCGTGCTGGGTCTGCCGGTGGCGCTGGGCAAGGGTGCGATGATCGTCGTGGGACTGTTGTGCGGCGCGTCGATCGGACGCGAGGGACCAACCGTGCACATCGCCGCCGCGCTGTCGTACAGCCTGGTGCGCCTGGCGCATTTTCCGCTGCATGTCCAGGAACGCGGCCTGATCATCGCCGGCGCCGCGGCTGGGCTGGCCGCGGCATTCAATACGCCGCTGGCCGGGATCGTGTTCGCGATCGAGGAGATGAGCCGCAGCTTCGAGGAACGCACCAGCGGGATCGTCCTCACCGCGGTGATCCTGGCGGGCATGACGGCCATCGCGCTGCACGGCAACTACCACTATTTCGGCTCTGTCGAGGTCAGCCTGCCGATCGGTCAGCTGTTGCTGCCGGTGCTGGTCTGCGGTCTGCTCGGCGGTCTGCTCGGCGGACTGTTCAGCCACTTCCTGGTACTGGGTACCAGGCACCTGGCGCCGCTGCGCCGGGCGCATCCCTACCTGTTCGCGGCCAGCTGTGGCCTGCTGCTGGCGGCCGTGGGGCTGGGTACCGCAGGCCTGACCTTCGGCACCGGCTATGACGAGGCCAGGCGTGTGCTGAGTGGCGGCGAAGGCAACAGCTGGTACCCGCTGGCCAAGCTCGCCGCGACCCTGGTGTCCTACTGGAGCGGCATCCCCGGCGGCATCTTCGCGCCGACCCTGTCTACCGGCGCCGGCCTGGGTGCCGCGCTGGGCGAATTGCTCACCTCGACGCCGATTCCGGCGCTCGCGCTATTGTCGATGACCGCCTACTTCACCGGCGTGGTGCGCTCGCCAATCACCGCGGTGGTGGTGGTGGTCGAGATGACCAACGACCACGCCATGCTGTTGCCATTGATGGGAACAGCCCTGGTCGCCGAATGGGTCTCACGGCATGTCTGTGCGGAGCCGCTGTACAAGGCGCTGGCGCATGCCTATCTGCACAACACCGGCGCCACCACCGGCAAGGACCCACGCCCGCCGCAGACGCCCTGAACCAGCCATATCGGCCCAGGCCGCCGCGAGGCGCGAACGGATCTGGTTCGCGCTCAGGTCATCTGCGCGACCGACAGCCTGCGCAGGGTCGACGATTTCTTCGACTGGTGATAGGCCATGCGCTCGAGCACCCCGCCCAGGAACCGCGCCGCCTCGACAATGTACGGACCCTTGTTCAACATCACGCATTCGGCCCTGCTGCTCATCGCCGCATCGGTGACCTCGGCCCTGGACGGCGCGCCTGTCTTGGCCAACCCCTCGAGCACCTGGGTCGCCCAGATCACCGGGACGTGCGCCGCCTCGCACATCCACAGGATCTCCTCCTGTACCTCGGCGAGACGCTCAAAGCCCATCTCCACCGCCAGGTCGCCGCGAGCAACCATGATGCCGACCGGCGGCGAGCGCAGTGCGGTCAACAGGATGCGAGGCAGCCGATCGAAGGCACGACGGTTTTCTATCTTGAGCACGATACCGAGATGCCCGGCACCGAGTTCGTCCAGGCGGTCGACCAGCAGTTCGATGTCGTCAGGCTTGCGCAGGAACGACAGGCCGACCATGTCGACATGTGGCGCAACGACATCGAGGTCGCGATAGTCCTTGGCGGTGAGCGCCGGCAGGTCGAAGGTCGTATCTGGCAGGTTGATGCCCTTGTCCGCGCGCAGCTTCGAGCCATCCGGTCGGGCATGCACGATCTCGACCGTGAACTCGTCCGCCCCCACCTCGACCACGCTGGCGCCGATCTTGCCGTCGTCGAACCACACGCGCTCACCGGGTTTCACCTTGTGCAGGATTGCACCCAGCGTGCAGGGAATCCGCGCGGGTTCGACGATCCTACCGGCGGCATCGCGCACAGCCGCTCGCCCGAGCAGATCCTCCCGGGTCACGCGCAGTCGCTCGCCCGGGTACAGCGTGAGGACCGGCACGACCTGCGGGAGCGCACCGACATAGCCCTCGGCGATCTTGCGCCCGCGCCGTTTCAGGCGCAGCGGGTGATCGGCCTCGACGTAGCTGGTGCGATCACATTCGGCGACGCAGGATGCCTCGTGTCGCGCGGTGATGACCAGGACACGACGCCTGCCTCGGGTATCCCTGAAAGCGATGGTGTCACCGGGCCTGGCAGGCTCGAGCAGCGCGGCATCGACCGGCAGGGTCGCGGTGATTCCCAGAGCGGCGGGCTGTGGCGCGTCCGCCGGTGTGAGCCAGATGGCCGCTTTGACCAGTACCTTGCCCCGGGTATCGCGCTGCGGGCGGATCTTCACGACCTGCTGTCCACCGCCGATCGCACCGGTCCTGAGCTTGGGACCGGCCAGATCGGCCAGGATCCGGCAGTGCACGCCGAGCTCGGCCTCGCTGCGCCGCAGGTTGTCGATCATTGCCAGCCAGGCCTGCGGGTCGTCATGGGCGCAATTGATGCGCATGATGGTCATGCCGGTCTCGAGCAGTTCACGCACCAGGCCGGCGTCGGTCGCCGCCGCGCTGGGCATGGTCACCATGACCCGGCCTGAACGGCGCGGCGGCGGATTGCCGAGCAACGCCGCGGCATGGTCCGTCAACAGCGCCGGCCCACTGTGAAAGCCAACCGGTGGTCGGCGTTCGATCGCCTCGGGCGGCAGATCGCCGGCCAGGCGGTACAGCGCGCCGAGGACCCCATCGAGGGTCGCCAGGGTATGCGCCTCCATGCGCCCCAGAGAGGAAAGCCCCAGGCTCGACAGGTTCTCCTGCAGCTTGCGGATGTCGTGACGACGGACCCCGAGGTAGTGCAGCAGGTTGCGCGCACTGTCGAGAAAGTCGGGGTGGACCTGCTCGAGCTCCGCGGCGTACAGCAGCTCGAAATCGAGCGCCTCCTGCAACAGCCGGTCAACCTCGGGTATCAGGCGTTTTACGAATCTTGGATCGATCTGGTTTTCCATGGGACATGCCGTGTTCACGGGGTGGGCGTGGGAGCTTGCGGTTGGAGCGCGCAGGCTGAGGGTTGGCCAGCGGCAAATCGATGCCCCCGGACCCGCGCCTCGCTAAAGGCTTATAGCAGCGTCGTTTGTAACGATTGTGACAAGGATTGGTCATTTATCTGCGGCTTGCGGCGCGTTGGCACCACCGGCCGGCGTAGCGGAACGCGTTCACCGCTCAGTCTGCAGTGCTCGCATCGGCACCGCGGTCGGTCGAGAACAGCGCCTCGGCGTGGTCTGCAAAACCCCGCCCGGCCTCGGCATAGATGTCGAACACGGCATCGACCCCATGCCGGCGCAGTTGCTGCGCCTCATCGGGAAACTTGGCCGTGGCGCCGATCCGGCCCCTAAACCCCCACTCGCGCGCGAGTCGCGCTGCGGTGAGATTGGCACGCAGGGTCGGCATTGCCAGCAGGATCCACTCGACCTGGAATGCCGTGCGATCGATCTGGACCCAGAAATCCGGGTTGGTCATGTTGCCATGGCGAACGTCGCGGCCCTCGGCGCGTTGGCTTCCCACCACAACCGGGTTGATATCGACACCGATGACCCTGCGCCGCTGCGATCCGGCCAGGGCATCGTAGGCGCCGCTGCCTACCCGCCCCATGCCGCACAAAACAATGCGCGCATCGCCGAATTGCAATGGCTCGTCGCCGACCAGACGCTCGCGACTCTCGAATCGATGCAGCCGGGCACGCAGGCCAACATAGACATCGTCAGCGCGTGCGTTCAGCGCCGAGGCCGCAACGAACGACAGCGCCACTGCGATCGCCAGCACCACGACCCAATCCTCGTCCAGCCAACCGTTGGCCACCGCGATCGAGCCGACAATCAGACCGAACTCGCTGAAGCTGGTCAGCGCCTGCGATGCCAGTACGGCCGCGCGTATACGCACGCGAAACCGGGTCAGCAGCCAGACGAAAAGACCCGCCTTGAACGGCAGCGCAAGCAGCAGCAGCGACGCGACCGCCAGCATCGTGAGATCCGGAATGCCGGCCATGCCGATACTGAGGAAAAAACCGACCAGGAACAGGTCCTTGAGGCTCAACAGCGCCTTGAACAGCTCGTTGGCCTTGGGATGCCCGGCCAGCAGCACGCCGATCACCAGCGCGCCCAGATCGCCTTTCATGTCGACCAGCTCAAACAGGCTCGCGCCACCGAGTGCCAGGACCAGGCCCATCAGGACCTGCAGTTCGCCGTGGCCGGCACGGTTCAGCATTGCCCCCAACAGGGGCCGCGCGGCAATGATCGCGACAATCATCAGCGCCGCCATGGGCGAAGGCACTTTGGCCGTCGAGACCCCGAGGAAGATCACCGCGGCGATGTCCTGGATGATCAGGATGCCGATCGAGAGCCGCCCGTACCATGCCGCCGCATCGTCCTTGTCTTCGAGCAACTTGACCGCAAACACCGTGCTCGAAAACGACAGCGCGAAACCCAGCAGCAACGCGCTCGGCCAGTTCAGCTGGGCGACGATCGGTACACCGAGTGCCGCCAGCCCCATCAACAACAAGGTCCACAGCAGCGTGGTCAGCGCCATGTGTGCGCCCGCCACGCCCCAGACCTCCGAGGCAATCAGCTGCCGGATCCGCAGTTTCAGGCCGATCGAGAACAGCAGCAGGGTCACACCCAGGTCGGCCATCTCACCCAGGAACGCGCCCCCCTCGGCACCGAGGGCATTCAGCACGAAGCCGGCCACCAGGAAGCCGACCAGCGGTGGCAGCCGCAACTGGACCGCGAGGAACCCGAACGTGAACGCCACGGCGATCCATATAGGATCACGGTAATCGATCGCCGCGAACAGGGTCTCCATCTGCATCAACACGTCGTCCGGGCGACAGGTGCCCGGTTACATTCTAGGTCCAGCGATGGACAAGGACAGCCCGGCGGCGAAGGCCCCCGGTGCAGGCCATCCTGACCGGGCTGCATGCGCCCCTCGGCGATGCGCTAGGATAAAGGCGCACATCGTGCGTCACCGCACACGCGTCACCACTGACCCAAATTCAGCGCTGGCCCGAATCGGCCACTGCGATCAACCGAGGACACCGAGATGGCTGAACTTCCGATGCATTACCAGACCCGTTATGCCTGGCAGGGCGAGGCCTCGGACGGACTGGTCTCGATCGACGGGCATGCCGATCTCGCGTCCGGTTCGCCACACGATACCGACCGCTACAGCCCCGAGCACCTGCTGGTCGCCACTGCCGAGATCTGCCTCGCCAACTACGTACTGCTGATCGCCAGGCTCTCAAAGCTGGTGGTCAAGGATTACCGCTCCGCCGCGGAGGGTGAACTCGAGCACGAGGAAAAGGCCGGGTACCGCTTCAAGCGCATCCTGATCCACCCCGAGATCACCGTCGAGCCGGGTGGCGAGGCGCTCGCCGCCCGCGTCCTGGACAAGGCGCATCGCGCCTGCCTGGTGGCGCGCTCACTCAACTGCCCGGTCGACATCGAGCCGGTCATTCGTTCGTGATACCGCAGACCGTACACCACCCGCGGCGGCTGCGCTGCCACGCGGCATGCGAGGTGCCGCGCAGGTGGCGCCCCGGATCCTAAGGCCGGTGGTCCAGTGGCTGCTTCTGCCCCTGGTCGGCATCCTGGTACTGAACGGCCTGATGTATCTGCAGCAGCCGCGCATGATCTTCTTCCCGTCGCGCGCGCTCGCTGCCACGCCGACCGACTGGGGCCTCGACTACCAGGATGTCGCGCTACAGGCGAGCGACGGGGTCGAGCTGCACGGCTGGTGGATCCCGCACGACGGGGCGGACAAGACGGTGCTGTTCCTGCACGGTAATGCCGGCAACATCTCGCACCGCGGCGAGTCGATCACGATCTTTCACCGCCTGGGCGTCAACGTCTTCATCCCCGATTATCGTGGTTACGGAAAGAGCAGCGGTGCGCCCAGCGAGGCCGGCCTGTACCGGGATGCCGCTGCAGCCTGGCAATACCTGACCGTTGTGCGCGGCATTGCGCCTGCGGACATCGTGATCTTCGGCCGTTCATTGGGCGGTGCCGTCGCTGCCAGGCTGGCCTCTGAAGTCCCTGCGGGCGGCGTGATCCTGGAGTCCACCTTCAGTTCGGCGCGTGACTTTGCGCACATGGTGTTTCCGGTCCTGTCGCGGCTGGTCGTGCAACGTTTCGAGTTCGACGCCGCGCGCGCGGCAGCCGGCATCACCGCGCCACTCCTGGTACTGCACAGTGCAGACGACGAGGTGGTACCGATCGAACTGGGGCGCCGACTCTACGCCGCGGCCGCGCCGCCCAAGCGCTTCGTGACGCTGCGCGGCGACCACAACAGCGGCTTTCTCGTCAGTCGGCCGGACTACGACCGTGCGCTGCAGGATTTTCTCACGCTGGCGCGCCACCCGGCCGGCTAGCGTGGTGCACCGGACTAGACGGCGCAATGCATCGCAGGCCGCGACAACGACCCCAGGATGCAACAGCGCCGCATAGCCGCCGTTGTCAGGTACACGACGACCTGCGCCCAAGGCACGCCACGTGGATCGCAGGATCAGCCACCGACACGGCCTGCATCACTTGGCCGATCCTTGGGTGCGATGCGCTGCGCGAATGGCACCACTTGCCGCCGCGACCGGGCGCACGACGACCTGCGTCTCGTGCGCGCTAAATGGGTTGCGGAACACCCACCGACAAGGCCTGCATCAATTGGCCGATGGTAGGGTGATGAGCTGCGCGAATTGCACCGCCGCCGCTACACGGTGCATTACGGCCTGCGCCTGATGCACCCTACGTGGGTTGCAGGATCGGCCGTCGCCTTTCCGCTATGCTGATGAGGCATACCTGCTTGCAAGGGGTGTCGCCTTTGCAGGTACTATGCGGATCACCTATCGATGGAACGCACGCAATTGCGGGGCCGCGACAGTGAACAAGAACCTGATAAGAAACCTCGGCCTCGGCCTCTTGACCCTGATGGTATTGAGCGGCTGCGCCTCTGCGCCGCGTTGGCCGGCCGTGGCCGACCCACCGAGCGGCCAGCATATGCCGGGACGATGGGTATGGATGGACCTGCTGACCACAGACTTGGTCACCGCCCAGCAGTTTTACGCCCAGGTGTTTGGCTGGCATTTCGAGCCCGTCGTCGGAAAGGAAGACAGGTACATACTGGTCAAGGCGGGCGACCGGGCCTTCGCCGGCATGGTGCAGGACCCACGCCCCGCACAGCGCCCGCGCAAGGCGCATTGGCTGGGGTTCTTGTCAGTCGCCGACGTGGACACTGCGCAGCGACAGGCCAGCGCCGCTGGCGGCGCGACCAAGCTGGCGCCGAGACAGCTGCCCGGGCGTGGCCAGGTTGCGGTACTGGCCGATCCCGAGGGCGCGGTATTCGGGATCATCGATGCCGATGGCGGTGATCCGCCGGACACCTTTCCGCCGCTCGACACCCTGCTGTGGATGGAACTGTGGGCGGCCGACGGCGAGCGCATGGCAGGCTTCTACCAACAGCTCGGCGGCTACCAGGTGCAACCGCGCACCAGCAAGAGCGGCATAGAGGAGTGGCACCTGGCCGCGTTCAGCTACCCGCGCGCCGGCATCGTCCAGGTCGAGCGCGCCGATCGCGCCTCCGCCTGGCTGCCCTATGTACGCGTCGCCGACCTGCAGGCCACCCTCGCCCGGGCACGCGCGGCCGGAGCCGAGATACTGCTGGCCCCCTCACCGAACATCCGCCACGGCCAGGTCGCCGTGATCGTCGACCCGCTCGGCGCCGCGCTGGGCCTGGCCGAGTGGTCGGAGCCGGCTACGGGAGACAGGCAATGAAATGCGTGAACAGGGCCACTCGCGCCAGGTCCACGGCGTTGGTCTGCGCCGCGCTGCTGTTGGCCGGCTGTGGCGGCAGTACCTCGACCCACGTCGGGGTCAGTTACGGCGCGGGTTACTACTGGAACGACTACGACGATATCTTTTACGGACGACCACCGGGTTACTGGGACCGCCCCAACCGGCCCAAACCCGAGCACCCGATCGCGCCGGCGCCGGTGCGCCCGACGCCGCTTCCGGCACGTCCACTGCCACGACCGGCACCGCGCCCGATGCCGCACGGTCGGATGCGCTGATTCGCGGGTCCGGCAGGTCTACAGACATGGCCGACGCATGCAGTGGACAGACCCGGCGGCTTGAGGTCGGCAATACAGGAAGGGTTCCAATGCGACAGGGTTCTCAGCGCCGATGCTGACACCGGGATTCGAGTACGAGGGTTTCGACGAGGCCCGCGCGATCGCGCGCCGGCGGCGGATCCGCGTCGGCCTGCCGATCGCGGTCGTGGTGGTGATGCTGCTCGCGCTGATCGGCATCGCCGTGTATGACTACAAGACCATGCGCGCCGATGCGCTGGCCTTGTCCCAGGGGGTGATCGTCAACCTGGAAAGCCGCATCGAGACCCAGATAGAGGCCTACCTCAAACCGATCCCCGGCATCATCCGCCTGTCCAGGGATCTGCTGGCTGGCGACCTGGCAAGCGGTATCCCAGGTGCGAAGGCCGAGACCCTGGGCATCGGCATGCTGAACAACGCCCCTCAGCTGACCGCGCTGTTCGTCGGCGACGACAGCGGCGAATTCCTGATGGTGCGCCGCTATGCCGAAGACGGTCGGAATGCACTGGAGACCAAGTTGATCCGGCATGCGCCGGGCCGCGCCGATCAGCTGGAGATCGAGCTGACGCGGCGCAACCCAGACGGCGCCGTGATCTCCACCGAGGCCCTGGCATGGGATCGATACGATCCGCGCCAGCGCCCCTGGTACAAGGGCGCCACCGAACAACGCGGGCTGTATTGGACCGACATCTATCCGTTCTTCACCGACCGCGCCGCGGGCATAACCGCGGCGCTGCCGCTGCTCGACGACGACGGCAAGGTACGGGCGGTGGTCGGCGCCGACGTGACGCTCGACAGCATCAGCCGCTTCCTGGACACCCTGACCGTCGGCAAAACCGGGCTAGCGCTGATCATCGACGATCAGGGTCAGCTGATCGCCCACCCCAAGGCTGAACTGATCCGCGAAGGCGCCGACGGCAAGCTGCGCCTGACCCAGATCGGCGATCTGAGCGACCCGGTGGTCCACCGCGCGTTCGATCGCTACCGCGTGCAGGGACACGGGCGGCGCGATTTCGATCTCGACGGGCGCCGCTACATCAGCTCGGTGACGTCGCTCAATCACCTGCTGCAGCGCGACTGGTCGGTGCTGCTGGTGGTGCCCGAAGACGATTTCGTCGGCTTCGTGGTCGACAACGTCAGCAAGACGCTCGGCATGGGCTTGTCGGTCATTGCCCTGGCCGCGCTGCTCGCCAGCCTGCTGATCCGCCAGGGCCTGCGCGCCGACCGCGACGCGCTGCGGATACTCGAGCGGCAGGCCCAGCTGGATGCGCAGGGCAAAGCCTTCGGCCAACTCGCGGCCGTGCAATCGAGCCTGTTCGATACCCACAACCCGCAGGCCCTGGCAGCACTCACAGAGGCGGTCAGGCATGCCACGCAGGTACGCCGTATCAGCCTGTGGGTGCTGAATGCCACTGCCGACGCCCTGGTATGCATCGATTGCTTCGACCGCGATACCGGCGGACACACCCAGGGTACGCGTCTGTCGAAGGCAAACCACGCCGATCTGTTTGCAGCGTTGAACGCCTGCGAGTCGCTCGACCCCGTGGATGCATCCGGCGATCCACGCCTGACGCCCCTGCATCATCAGTACCTCGCCCCGCTGGGCTGCCGTGCGCTGCTGGCCATGCCGATCTGCGTAGCCGGCCGGGCGAGCGGAGCGCTGTGGCTGGAGGACGACGGCACGCGCCGCGAATGGCCCGGACATGTGGTGAGTTTCGCCCGCGCGGTGGCCAATCTGCTGGCCATTCGCCAGGCGTCATTCGGCGCATCTGCAAAGCCCTCGCCCGACATCGATCTGGATGCCGATTCGCCGCGGCCGGCGCCACCGACCAGGCCTCGCGTGGCCAAGCTGAGCACGCCGTACGGCGACGACTTCGATACCAGCCTGGGCAGACGCCGTGCCGCGGCGTTCAACGCCCGCCTTGCCACGCGCGCAGACGGCGAAGGCGGCCCGCGCGCGGAGATGCTCGACAGCCTGGCGGTCATGTCGTTGCGCCTGACCGATGCCGCCGCACTGGCCGAGCCGGCCGATAGCGACGCCAAGGAGACCACGGTCGCGTTCCTGCTGCGCGAATTGCAGTTGGCGGCCGGCCGCCACGAGATCGGGTACCTCAAGTTCCTCAGCGACCAGATGATCGCGTCGATCGACCCGAACGAAGACCCGGACCGGGGCCTGCAGCAAATCGTCGAGTTCGCGATGGACGCCAAGACGATCTGCGAGACGGTGCTGTCCAGGCATCACGCACCATACGCGTTCCGCATCGGCATCGATCTCGGTCCGGCAATCGGCAGCCTGGTCGGCCATGAACACCGCAGCTTCGCATTCTGGGGCGAGGCGGTGAGGATGGCGGGCAGCATGGCGGATACCGCCCTGCCCGGCACGATTCAGGTCACCGAATCGGTGTATCAGCGACTGAACGCGCACTACCTGTTTCAGCTGCGCGGTCACCACTACCTGGCTGGGCTCGGCGAATTGTCCACCTACCTGCTGGGCAGCCGACTGTGAGTTCACGCGACCCCGCCGCATTGTCCGCGCAGCCGGGGACGAAAGTCGCCCGCAGCGGGTCGGTTCCGGCACGCCGTGTGCTTTCCAGCGCAGCCGCGCGGGTCCTGGCGATATTCCATTTCATCGGCGAGTTTTCCCAGGTGTTCGCACGCGGCTTCTTGCCCGGCAACTGGCGCCGCACGATGCGCCACGAGTTCGGTCAGTTTCTCTACCAGGTGGGATTCCGCGCGATCCCGGCGGTGGTCGTTGCGGCAGCGCTGGTCGGCCTGGGACTGGTTGTGCAGATCATCTATTGGCTGAACTTCGCCGGGGAACAGGGACGCGTCGGCGAGTTCATCGTGATGGCGCTGGTACGCGAGATTGCGCCGATACTCACCGCGCTGATCATGATCGGGCGCAGCGGCTCGGTGCTGGTCGACGAGGTCGGCCAGATGACCCGCAGCGGCCATCTGCGCCTGCTGGCCTCACATGGCATCGATCCGATCGATTTCATCGTCATCCCGCGCTCGTTCGCGATGGCAGTCGCCACCTTTCTGCTGACCATGGTGTTCCTGCACACGGCGCTGTGGGTCGGCTACCTGACCGCCTCGGCCGCCGGTTTGAGCAGCCGCTCGCCACTGCAGTTCATCGGTGCCGTGAATGCCGTCATGACGCTCAAAGACCACCTGCTGCTGGTCACCAAGCCGTTGCTGGTCGGCTACGTGGTGAGCTACATCTCGATCTGGCTCGGCATGCGCGTCGACCCGGGCGTACACGGCGTACGGCGCGCCCTGCCCAAGGCGTTCGTATTCTCCCTGCTCGCGACATTCGCGATCGGGGCCCTGATCTCTGCGGTCCTCTGAGCATATGTCGTCCGCGCCGTCCCAAGCCGCTCACGATGAATTGCCGGTCCTGATGGCCAGGGATCTGCATATCGCGGCGAGCGGCACGCTGCCCTCCGTCAACATCGACTTCAGGCTTTTCCCGGGCGAGTTGCGCCTGGTTCATTCGCGCCGCAAAGACAGAAGCAGCGCGATTGCGGACGCGCTGCTCGGCCTGTCCGATCCGGGCCGCGGCGCGGTGAGTTACCTCGACCGCGACTGGCGGGAGCTCGATGCCGAGGAATCGTTCGCACTGCGCCGCAGCGTCGGTCGCGTGCAGAGTCAGGGTAACTGGATGGAGACGCGCACGGTGATGGAAAACCTGCTACTACCGTCCAGACACAACAGCGTGATACCCGACCAGCTGCTGCGCGAAAGGGCCAGCAACCTGGCGCAGCGATTCGGGCTCCCCGGCCTACCGCTGCAGCTGCCGAGCGAGTGCGCGCCAGCGGACCTGGAGAGTGCGGCCTGTGTCAGGGCCTTTCTTGGCCGGCCCACTCTGGTTATTCTGGAACACCCCATGGAATTCCAGGACTCGGCCCTGCTTCTGCCCATGATCGATGCGCTGCAGCAAGTCCGCCGACGCGGGGGTTCAGTGATCTGGTTCAGCGAGCACATGTCGTTGGTCACCGAGCCGAGCATCCCGGCGGACCACCGCTACCGTATCGTCGGTGGGCGATTGCTCCCGCTGAGGCCGGCCCAATGAGCCAGTCGCGGCGCGACCGCAGACGGCGCACCCTGCTGGGGGTGTTCGTGTCGACCGTCGTGGCGCTGTTCGTATTCGGTCTGCTGCAGGCCGATGCGGTGCGCGAATGGCTGAATCCGAGCAAGGAGCTGCGCCTGGTACTGCCCGACGAGGGACTGTTCGGCCTCAGCGAGGGCGCCAAGATCGAGGTCCTCGGCACACCGGCCGGCAAGGTCACCGCGATCGTCATAGACCCGAGCGAAAAGATCCACGCCACAGCGCAGATCACGCCTTCGATGGCGCCGTTCATCCGGCGCGACTCCAAGGCCATCATCCGCAAGACGTTCGGCGTCGCGGGCGACTCCTATCTGGAGATAACCCGCGGCTTTGGGGAGGAGATGGACTGGGATTACGCCGTGCTGACCGCGACAGCCGATCGTGCGCCGACCGAGAGCATCGGCGAGATGATGGAGGACGTGCGCAGCCGTGTCATGCCGATCCTGGTCCAGACCGAACGGGCGATCAAGGCCCTTGCCGACCTGACCGAGAGTCTGGCCAATCCCGAAGGCCATCTGCAGGTCATGTTGACCGATATCAGCTCGCTGACCACCCGCATCGCCCAGGGCGAAGGATCCCTCGGCCGCCTGCTGGCCAACGATGCGACCGCACGCGAATTCGAGACTCTGATGGGCAATGCCAACAAGACCGTGGCCTCGCTCGGCCCGATTCTCGAAGAGGTGCAGACCACGACCGAGCAGATCGCGTTGCTTTCCACCTCGATCAACGCTCAGAGCAAGGACCTGCCGCAGATCAATGCAAAGGTCAATGCGATCCTCAGCTCTCTCGAAGGCATCATGCGCGACCTGCGCGCGACATCCCCGGAGCTGCCCAAGATCACGCGTGATATCAGCGCCAGCACTGCAAGCGTACCGGTGCTGATGGGCATGACCCAACAGACCCTGGCCGAACTCGAATCGCTGCTGCGCCAGCTGCGCAACAGCTGGTTGCTGGGCGGTGGCGGCGACGGGCAGATCGGCGGTGGGCGCCTGCCACCGCGCGAGGTGCGGCCATGAAGCCGGCGGGATTGCCGCTGCTGCTGACGCTCGCCATGGCCGGTTGCAGCAGCACGCCGCAGCCGGAGCCACCACCGCCGACCGAAAGCCAGTCACTCGACCGTTCGGCCCGGCTGGCCTTCCTGCAGGGCCAGTATGCCCAGGCCGCGACCCTTTACGAGGCCGCGCTGAACGAGGCGCTGGCCGAAGACATGCCCCAGGCGATCATCGATGCGCGCTTCAATCTGGCGCTCTCGCAGACCTACCTCGGTCAATACACGGACGCGCTCGCGCAGCTGGCCAGCGCCGACGCGGAACGCAGCCGGCGCGGCCTCGGTCCAGACCCGGAGCTGGCCCTGCTCGAGGCAACCATCCACTACCGGGCGCAGCGACCCGATGAGGCCCAGGCCATCCTCGACCGGCTGTTGCGCAGCGCCGCACTCACCCCGGCGACCGCCGCCAAGGCACATTTCGTCGCCGGCCTGATCGCCGCCGACCGTAACGACGCGCAGGGGATAAGGGCGCACCTGGACGCGCTGGTCCCTGATGGCAGCCCCGGCGCCGCGGCCGACCATTTCGAACTGCAGGGCAGACTCGCGGCGATCAACGGTGCGCCCGACGACGCGTTGCGCCTGCTCGACCAGGCGGTCGCGGCGCGCAGCCTGGAACGCGATTATCGCGGCATGAGCCGCGTCCTGGCCGCAGCCGGCGACCTGGCCGAACGTGTCGGGCGCTACGCGTCGGCCGGCGACTACCTGCTGCGCGCCGGGCGCAGTGCCGCGCAACGCGAAGATCCACAGGCCCGCACCTGGCTGGAACGCGCACGCGACCTGGGCGCGCGCAGTGGCGATGCGGCCCTGGCCGCGGAGGCGACGGCAACCCTTCACCAGCTGGACAAGGGCGGCAACCCCAAATGAGCGCCATCCGGCGCAGGTCGACAGTCACGATGGGGATGCAATGGCGCAGTGCATGTGCCGTTTCAGGTGCATGACGGCATGTGCACAATGCCCCCTGCGCGCGTGGCGGGGCCGCGAGCCGATACAGGCTCGAACACCAGGTTGCCACAGTAGTCATCGGGTGCAATAGCGCAGCGTATTGCACCGCATGTGCCGTTTCAGGGGTATTGCGGCTGGCGCCCGGTACCCCTGCGCGAGTGGCGGGGCCGTGAAACACCGTGACCACGCCGGGGCCACTGTCCAGATATTGCACATTTCTGCACTTTCATCCGCATCGGCTTTCCGACATAGTCTCGGGCTATCCGACGGCTGCCCGGCGCCGGGCAGCCGATCCACAAACTCAGCCGAGAGGAAATTTCCATGGCGCCGAATCCGGACACGCAAAGCCACCGTTGGCGTTTTCACCGTCTCGGTGGATTTGATCAGGTCATCATCGACTCGGCGGAGGACATCTGCCACCTGGCGGGACTCGACCAGAAGCTGTGGGCGGCGCTGAGCTGCCCGACCACCGGCGTCGAGTTCGACGCACACACCCTGGCCCTGCTCGATACCGACGGCGACGGCCGGATCCGCGTTCCCGAGGTGATCGCGGCAGTCAAGTGGGTGTGCACCGTGCTGAAGAACCCGGCCGAGCTGTTCGAGCATACCGAAGGCCTTCTGCTTTCCGCGATCGACGACAGCAACGAGGAGGGCCGGCAGCTGCTGGGCTCTGCGCGGCGCATCCTCAAATACTTCGACAAATCGGATTCGATGCTCGTCACCGCTGCAGAGACCGCCGATACCAGCAGGATCTTCGCCGCGACCCTGTTCAACGGCGACGGCGTGATCCCGGTCGCCGCCGCGGGCGACGACGAGCGTGTCGCGAAGGCCATCGAGGATGTGATGAGCTGCGTCGGCTCGGTGCCCGATCGCAGCGGCGCAGACGGCATCAACGACGAGCTGCTAGAGAAATTCTTCGGCGAGGCCGCCGCGTACCTCGAATGGTGGGCAGAGGCAGAGGCCGATGCAGCCAACGTGCGCCCGCTGGGCGACGCGACCGAACAGGCCGCGAGCGTATTCGCCGCGGTGCAGGCCAAGATCGACGACTATTTCACCCGCTCCCGCCTGGTGTCCTTCGACCGCAGCGCAGAGGCATTCCTGAACCCGGGCGAGACCGACTACACAGCGCTGGCGCTGAAGACCCTGTCGGCGACGACCGAGGAACTGGCTGCGTTCCCGCTGGTGCGCGTTGCAGCCGACCAGCCGCTGTCGTTGAGCAAGCATCTCAACCCGGGGTGGTCCGCGGCGCTGGGCGCGTTTCGCGAGCAGGTGGTCGTACCAATGCTCGGCGATGTCAGCGAACTCAACGCGGCACAATGGGACGACATCAGCACCCGCTTCGCCGCGCATTCAGCCTGGCTGACGCGGCACCGCGGCGACAGCGTCGCACAGCTGGGTGCACCGCGGGTGAAGGAACTCGTCGGCGGTGGCCTGCAGGCGACCATCGGCGCACTGCTCGAAAAGGACAAGGCGGTTGCCGGTGATGCCGACGCGATCGCCTCGGTGGATCGGCTGGTCCACTACTACCAACACCTCGACACGCTGCTGAACAACTTCGTGTCGATGCGCGACTTCTACACGCCGTCACAGCATGCAATCTTCCAGGCCGGCACGCTGTACCTGGATGGTCGCAGCTGCGATCTGTGCGTGGTGGTCAAAGACGTGGCCGCACACAGTGCGCTGGCGGCACTGAGCCAGACCTATCTGGCCTACTGCGAGTGCCGGCGCCGCGGCGGTGACGAAAAGATCACGATCGCCGCGGCGTTCACCGACGGCGATGCCGACAACCTGATGGTTGGACGCAACGGCGTGTTCTACGACCGCGCCGGTGCCGACTGGGATGCCACCATCGTCAAGCTGATCGAGCACCCGATCAGCATTCGCCAGGCGTTCTGGTCACCGTACAAGCGCATCGCGCGCATGATCTCGCAGCAAATCGAGAAGTTCGCCGGCGCGCAGGACAAGACGGTCGAGGAGAGTGCCGCCAAGGGTATTGGCGCAACCGCCGACAAGGCACAGGCGGGCAAGGCGCCGCCGACGCCGTTCGACATCGGCAAGTTCGCCGGTATCTTCGCCGCGGTCGGCCTGGCCGTCGGGGCCATAGGCACGGCCATCGCCTCGGCACTGACCGGCTTTTTCAGCCTGAGCTGGTGGCAGATGCCACTGGCAATCGCCGGTCTCATGCTGGTTGTTTCTGGCCCATCGATGATCATGGCCTTCATGAAGCTGCGCCAACGCAACCTCGGCCCGATCCTGGACGCCAATGGCTGGGCGGTGAACACCCGCGCACGGATCAACATCCCGTTCGGCACCACGCTGACCGGCACCGCGGTGCTGCCACCGGGCGCGCAGCGCTCGATGCGCGACCCGTTCGCGGACAAGAAGCGGCCGTGGAAATTCTACCTGTTCGTGCTGATCCTGTTCGCCGTGCTTGGCGCGCTGTGGGAGAAGGGCCTGCTTACCCAATGGTGGTCGCAGCTTCGCCACAAGGCCGAACAGACCGCGGCGCAGGTGGAACAGGCCGCAGCCCCGGCTGCGCCTGCTGCGGCGCCCGCCGAAACGGCAAAGCCGGGGTCTTGACCGGAACGGCATGACCCGCAAGCGACCGGTCGGTTGATCCGACCGGTCGTCCCCGGACTACTGGCCCGATCCGAAACGGCTGCGTTATCCTTCGCACCATCTTCTTCTGCGACAACGACGGGAAACCCTTCACATGGCTGCCAAGAGCTTTACGTTCATGAGTTTTCTGGCCCGCTTGATCGGCGCAATGGTTCTGGTGTTCGCGACCTACAATCCGAGCGGCTATTCGTACTTTCACTGGGTGAAAGACAGCATGCACGACTTTGGCCCGCTGGTTGCGTTCGCCGGCGTGGTGCTGCTGATCGGCTGGGTGATGTTCCTGCGCGCCACCGCCCGCTCGCTGGGCATGCTCGGGATTCTGCTCGCTGCAGGTTTCTTCGGGACCCTGCTGTGGCTGGTCATCGATCGTGGCTGGCTGGATGCAGACAATCTCAAGGTGATCACCTACCTCGTGCTGGTACTGCTGTCCGCGATCCTGGCGACCGGCATGTCGTGGTCGCACATCCGCCGCAAGCTTACCGGGCAGATCGACGTCGACGACGTCGAGGACAACGGCTGACCACAAACGACGGTTGACCGGGACCGCGCGGCGCCGCGTATTCGATCAGCGAAGGGAGCCCTATGAGGAGATTGCACGCCTGCCTGTTTGCCGCCCTGATCCTCGGCCACCTGCCCAACTCGGGCCTCGCGGCGGGTACCGGCAGCATTGCGGCGGCCGCACCGGACAGCGCCGTCTCGGGCACATCTTTCGATCGCACCCTGGCGCTGCACGGCATCCGGTTTCGCGTCACCTGCGCGAACCAGGGCTCGATCAACACGCTGCACATCGTCCCGGCAGGACTCTCGGTCGACAACAGCCCGATCGAGCAAACGATCGACGGGACCGTCAGCGGCGCCGAGGTGGCCGACCTCGATCGCGACGGTTCGCCGGAGATCTATGTCTACGTGCACTCCGCAGGGAGTGGCTCCTATGGCTCGCTGGTGGCCTATGCGTCCAACCGGGGAAAATCGCTCAGCGCGATCTACCTGCCTCCACTGACCGACGACCCGGTGGCGTCAGCGGGTTACATGGGCCACGATCAGTTCACCGTGCTCGAGGGTGTGCTGGGCCGCCGCTTTCCCGTGTACCGCGACAACGACACCAACGCCAGACCCACCGGCGGAATGCGGCAGCTGCAATACAGGCTTGTCCCTGGCGAGGCCGGCTGGCTTCTCGAGTTGGACAGCATGATCGACTACTGATCGCAGCCGGCCTGCCCGGACGCGGCGCAGACCGTGACCACCGAACCGCATGAGCCGTCCAGACTGCATAGTCGAAAGAGCATTGCATCGCAGGCCCCGGCGGTGGCGGTAAGGGTGCAATAGCGCAGCGTATTGCACCGTTTGCGACGCTACCCGGTGCATTGCGGCCTACGCCTAATGCACCCTACTCGGGCTGTGCAATGTTCCCATCGGCGAGCGGGCCGGATGGATTCGCGGCGCCGC
Organism: Chromatiaceae bacterium; assembly: GCA_022340805.1. Classification (GTDB taxonomy): domain Bacteria; phylum Pseudomonadota; class Gammaproteobacteria; order Chromatiales; family Chromatiaceae; genus Thiosocius. The sequence goes on along the minus strand of JAJDNF010000080.1, from coordinate 3,027 downwards.
AGCTCTGCCCCTCTGTGTGCCGGAAGCGGACAGCAGGCAGGCTGCAACGGCGAGGTTTGATATTTCGTCACCCGGCGGAATCAGCGCCCTACCCGCCCCCGACCCCATCCTTGCGCAACATGTCGCGAATGCCCCGTACCGCCTGCCGGATCCGGTGCTCGTTCTCAATCAGCCCAAAGCGAACATAGTCGTCACCGAATTCGCCAAAGCCGATGCCCGGGGCAGCAGCGACTTTTGCATCGCGGATCAGTTTCTTGGAAAATTCCAACGAGCCCATGGATCGATAGGCCTGTGGAATCTTGGCCCAGACGAACATCGTCGCCTTCGGTCGCTCGACCGGCCAGCCCGCATTGTTCAGGCCGTCGCACAATACGTCGCGACGGCGCTGGTACATATCGCGGATCTCGCCGACGCAGTCCTGTGGCCCCTCCAATGCCGTGATTGCGGCAATCTGGATCGGTGCAAACATGCCGTAATCGAGATACGACTTCATACGCGCCAGCGCGCCGACCAGGATTTCGTTGCCGCACATGAACCCGACCCGCCAGCCTGGCATGTTGTAGCTCTTCGACAGCGAAAAGAATTCCACCGCGATCCGGTCTGCACCCGGCACCTGCAGGATAGACGGCACCCGCTGACCATCGAACACGATGTCGGCATAGGCCAGATCGTGCACAACCCAGATGTTGTGCTCGCGGGCGATGGCGATAACCTTCTCGAAAAAGGCCAGGTCGACACATTGCGCGGTGGGGTTGGACGGAAAGCTCAGCACCAGCATCTTGGGCTTCGGCCACGACTGCAGGATGGCATGCTCCAACTCAGTAAAGAAGCCGCGCTCGCTTTGCATCGGCACGTGACGCACATCGGCGCCGGCAATGATGAAGCCATACGGGTGGATCGGGTACGAAGGGTTCGGCACCAGCACCGTGTCGCCGGGTCCGACACAGGCCAGTGCCAGATGTGCCAGCCCCTCTTTCGAACCAATGGTGACGATGGCCTGGCTCTCCGGGTCCAAACTCACCGCATAGCGGCGCTGATACCAGTCACAGATCGCCTTGCGCAGGCGCGGAATGCCTTTCGATACCGAGTACCTATGGGTATCGCCGCGCTGTGCCGCCTCGCACAGCTTGTCGACGATATGCCGAGGCGTCGGCTGGTCGGGATTACCCATGCCGAAGTCGATAATATCTTCACCGCGCGCGCGGGCCTCTGCCTTCAGCGCATTGACGATTCCGAATACATAGGGCGGCAGGCGCTTTATACGGTGAAAATCTTCCATCTCTGGTGTCGACATAGCGGCCTCTTGGCTGGTGTTGTTGTTCGACGACAGCGTGCACAATCCCGGCGGCCATGTGCAATGGCCGGGTCAGGCGCAAAAAGCGGCCGGGTACGGATGTCCGGGGATCAGTCCCGCGGCGGTTCGACTTCTGCCGCTGGACCAGCCGCCAGACCCGCGGTGCGCACCACGCGCACCGCGTGCCGCGCAATGATCCGCTCCTCGTCGGTCGGGATGACCCAGACCCGGACGCGGCTGGCCGCGCGAGTCAGCAACGACGCACCGGCGGTGTTCGCCGCAACATCGAAATCCACTCCCAACCAGGCCAGATTCTCGCATACAGTCTGGCGGATCTGCGCGGCATGCTCACCGATGCCACCGGTGAACACAATACCATCCACACCCTGAAGTGCGGCCGCCATCGAGCCGATCGAGCGCATCAATGTATAGCAGAACAACTCCACCGCCTCGACCGCACCGCGTTCGCTGCTGCTCAACAGCACCTGCATGTCTGAACTGATGCCCGAGACACCCAACAGACCGCTTTGGTTATAGAGCAGGTTTGACAGATCGGGTTCGGCCATCTGCTCCTCGCGCATCAGATGCAGCAGGACGCCCGGATCGATTGAACCGCTGCGGGTGCCCATCAACAGACCGTCCAGCGTCGAAAAGCCCATCGATGTGGCAATACTCCGCCCGCCGCTGATGGCGCAGAGACTGGCGCCGTTGCCCAAATGCGCAACGATCAGCCTTTCCGGTAATTGTCCGGCATTGTGCTCGGCAACGACGCTGGTGATGTATTCATAAGACAGGCCGTGGAAGCCATAGCGCTGCAGCCCCATCTCCCGATACATCGCAGGCAGCGGCAGGCGGCGCGCGACCTCGGGCTGGCCGGCATGGAATGCGGTATCGAAGCAGGCGACCTGTGGCAGATCGGGCGCAACCGCACGGACCGCACGGATCGCCGCCAGGTTGTGTGGCTGATGATGCGGCGCCAACAGGGAAAGTACGTCCAGCTCATGCAGCAGCGCGTCGCTGACCAGCGCCGAGGCACTGCGCTCCGGCCCACCATGTACCACGCGATGGCCGACCGCGATCAGCTGCATGCCGTCAGATTTCTCGCCGATCCAGGCGAGCGCATATTCGATCGCCTTCTGGTGGGTGGCAAGGTCCGCGACCGCACGCGACTCTGACTCGGCAGCGCTGCGTCTGAACCGGTTCCAGGCTCTGAACAAAGCAGCGGAACCGATCGCGGAGATCTGGCCGCGCAGCACGACAGTGCCTTCGTCACTGTCCCCGGACAACGCAAAGACTGCAAACTTCAGACTGGATGAACCGGCATTGAGGACCAGTATCCCGGCATTCGTCATCGTCGCCCCCGCCACATTCGGACCACGCCTTGTGCACCAGGGACAAGCCCCTTGGCCTCGCAAAGCGGCGTGGCAATGTGCCCCTGCCCAGCTGCATACAGATGTCCGGGGCATGTCAACCGGGCACCGACGACTCGCCGCAACGGCTCAAAAAAACCCCGGGGCCTCGCACGGGACCCCGGAAAGATCACCCAGCAGAGGAAAGTTCGCTTAAACGTAGTCTTTGTACTTTTCCAGGTAGCGGACCGGCTTGCTCAGTGCATCGCGACGGAACGGGTCGCCCAGTTCGCGCGTACACATGATCTCGAGGATGCAGGTCTTGCCTTCGTTCATCTGCATGTCCACCGCCTTCTTCAACGCCGATCCCACGTCTTCTAGCCT
>JAJDNF010000077.1 GCA_022340805.1 Chromatiaceae bacterium | reverse complement strand
TCAGCGTCGTCGCACAGCGAGTAGGCCTGTTTACGACTCGACTCGAAGAAGGTACGCGCCAACAGCTCGGCAAGCACGCCGGTGGTCAGGAACTGCGCGGAGGCGATCAGGCACAGGATACCGACCAGCAGCAGCGGCCGTTCACCGATCGATTCCCCGAAGCCAAACTTCACGACCATCAGGTAGGACATGATCGCCCCGCCCAACGCACCCAGAGCCAGGCCTATGCTGCCGAAGAAATGTCCCGGGCGCGCGCGATAGCGAAGAAAGAAGAACATCGCGAGCAGATCGAGCAGCACGCGGAAGGTACGCGAGATGCCGTATTTGGATTTGCCGGCGACCCGTGCCTGATGACTGACCTCGGTCTCGCCGATCCGCGACGGACTGGTTACCGTTGCCGCCCACACCGGAATGAAGCGATGCATCTCGCCGAACAGACGGATCTTCTTGATCATGGAGGCGCGATAGACCTTGAGGCTGCAACCATAGTCGTTCAACGCGACCCCGGTGACCTTGGCGATAAGCTTGTTGGCAATACGCGACGGGATCTTGCGCATCAGCAGCGCATCCTTGCGTGACTTGCGCCAGCCTTGCAACAGATCGAGGTCGCGTTCGATCAGCTCGCGCAGCATGCGCGGGATGTCGGCCGGATCGTTTTGCAGGTCACCGTCCAGGGTCGCGATCAGCTCGCCACGGGCGGCATCGATACCGGCCTGCATCGCGGCAGTCTGCCCGAAGTTACGACTGAGGCGGACCGCTTTGACATGCGCACCGTGCCGTTCGACGCTGCCCAGCAGGTTGTTCCAGGTCGCGTCGCTGCTGCCGTCGTCGACACAGATCAGCTCCCAACGCAGCTCACAGTTGGCGAGACCCTCGTGCACACGATGGACCAGGGTCTCGACGTTTTCCTGCTCGTTGTACAGAGGTATCACGACAGACAGTGTCTCGGGCTTGTTCACGGCACCCTGCGGATTTTCGGCTGATCTGCGCATGCTAACTCAGTCGGACTTCCTGTTGATTGGAATCGCCAATGCCAATGCGCCGAACAACAGCGTGCAGGCCAGGATGAAGAGGTGCAGGTTTACCGCAGCCGCCAGCAGGGCCTGTGCCGACACATTTGCCCATGCGCCACCCAGGACCATCGCGACCTCGTAGTTGCCAAAACCGGCTATACCCTGGATCGGCAGGGCATTGCTGATCTCGGCAGCGATCACCCCCGGGACCAGCGAGGAGTTGGGGGCATCGACAAAATACGCGCCGACACTCACGAACGCGGCGAGTTTCAGGGCCCAGGTCGCCAGGCTCCAGACCAGCAGTCGCAGATAGCGGGTGAAGCCCTGGGGCAGTCCTTCGACCAGGACACGCAACAGCCGCGCAGACCTGTGCTGGCTGGTACCGGTCGCGGCCAGGATATAGCTGCGCAACGGCTGCAACAACAGCGGTGGGACTATACCCACCATCACAGGCAACCATAGCCAGCGCACGCCGTTCAAGGCGAACACCAGCGCACCGAGCCACAGCAGGATCCACAGATCCACGACACGCAGCCAGAGCAGATTGGCCACGCTACTGGCGAATCGCTCGCGGAAATGACGCTTCATCATCAACGGAAAAGCGGCCTCCCCGCTGCGCATCGGCAGCAGATTGAGCAACGTCGTGTGCAGCACATTGATGCGCAGATACAGCCGAAAGGGTCCGCCCAGACGCGGACTGTAGAGATCATAAAGCCGCAACGCCCTTGTCAGATAGCTCAGTGCGGTCAGCAGCACGAGCCAGGCCAGTTCGGTCGGCGGGAACCGTCGCCATGGACGCAGCAACTCGGCCCAGCCGATCGCGTCGTCGACCCACCAGGCCAGTCCCGCCAGCATCAACAATGCGATCAGCCATTTGAGCTGTCGACCAAAGCGTGAATTCATTTGCCGACCAATGCGTCAGTTGTGCCCCGCCAGGATGAACGATCGATGTCCGCGCACGCACCGCGGATTGTCGGGCACCACCGCCGGGCGCACCACTCCTCATCCGCCGCCGATTGACGATGCAAACGGGCGCTGCAGCGGCACGGCGACGGAGATCCACCCGCGCACCGCCACCCGGCCGCAGCCCATTCCGGCATCCACCTGTTGCGCCACGCGTGCGCGTTCGATGTGGCAAACAAAAGCCGGAAGCACGGCCCGTTGCGCAGCGGAAACGTCGCAATCGGCTTTTTCCTGGCCTTGGCCCGAGCGCCCGTCGACCCATTGCGGTTTTCGCCGGATCATGGCGATGTCCGCAGCGCGACCCCGACCACGGTCATTTCAGACCATCGACGTAGCGATCCCGGGCCGCCTTCGCACGCTCGAAGATCGCCAGCAGCGCCTCGCCGTCCGCCGCAGAGATGCGCGCGGCCAGCTCGTTCATCTCGTCGGCAAAGGCCGCCAGCATCGGGCCGAGTGCCGCGCGGTTGGCGATACAGATGTCTCGCCACATCACCGGATTGCTCGAGGCGATGCGCGTGAAATCACGGAAGCCACCGGCGGCGTAGCGGAAGATCTCATCGTTTTCCTTCAGCCGCGCGAGCATGTCCACCAGGCCAAACGCCAGCATGTGCGGCAGGTGGCTGGTCGCCGCGAGCACCTCGTCGTGATGCTGCACCGACATCTCGGCGACCTCGGCACCACAGGCCTCCCAGATGGCCCGCACGCGCGCCACGGCCGCGGGGTCGTTCTCTGCGAGCGGCGTCAGGATCACCCGCCGGCCCTGGTAGAGTTCGGCAAAGGATGCGCCCACGCCGTTCTTCTCGGTGCCGGCGATAGGGTGCCCCGGGACAAAGCGCCCAAGCAACTCCGGCGCCGCGACGCGACAGTCGTGGACCACGCTGCCCTTGGCGCTGCCCCCATCGGTGACCAGGGCCCCTGCCGGCAGCGCACCACGCAGGGTCGCAAAGGTCTCACGCATCGCGCCGAGCGGCACGGCCAGGAAGACCAGGTCGGCACCTGCGACCGCCTGCGCCACGTCGTGCGTGTAGCGATCGATCACGCCCAGCGCAATGGCCTCCTCCAGGTTGGCCTTGCCGCGACCGCAGCCGACGATTTCGTCGACCAGGCCCGCGGCGCGCAGCGCGCGCGCCAGCGACCCGCCGATCAACCCGACCCCGATGACCGTGAGTCGCCCAACGGCTGCGCTCACAGAACCTGCTCCAGCGCCGCAAGGAAGCGCGCATTTTCCGCAGCCAGGCCAATGCTGACGCGCAGGTGGTTCGGCAGCCCGTAGTTGGCGATCGGTCGCGTCACCACACCAAGGCGCAACAGGGCCTGATCGACCGGCCCGGCCTCGCGGCCGAGGTCGACGGTGAGAAAGTTGCCCGATGACGGAATGTACGCCAGCCCCAGGCGGGTCACACCTTCGACCAGCTGGCGCATGCCCCGATCGTTGAGCTCAACCGAACGGCGCAGGTAGTCGCGATCGCCAAGCGCGGCGATGGCCGCGGCCTGGGCGAGGCTGTCGACGTTGAACGGCTGGCGCACGCGGTTGAGCAGATCGGCGACGTCCGGATGCGACAGTCCGTAGCCCACACGCAGCGCAGCCAGACCATAGGCCTTGGAAAAGGTCCTGGTGACCACAAGATTCGGGAAATCGCTCAGCCACAGACTGGTGTCGGGATAGTCGTCATCCCGAACGTATTCGAAATATGCCTCATCGACCACGATGATCACGCTTGGCGGCACGTCCTCGATAAACGCACGCAGTGCATCCCTGCCCAGACAGCTGCCGGTCGGGTTGTTCGGGTTCGCGATCCACACGACCCCGGTTTGCTCGCCGAGCATGCCGCGCATCGCATTCAGGTCGTGCCCATAGTCGACCGCCGGGGCAGTGCGCAGGGTCGCACCGACCGCCATACTGCTGATCGGATAGACCGCAAAGGCATACTGTGAGAACAGGCTCTCGCGACCGGCCCAAAGGAACGCCCGCGCGACCATGTCCAGCACATCGTTCGACCCATTGCCCAGAGTCACGCACGACATGTCCACCCCGTGACGCCTGGCCAAGGCGCTGCGCAACTCGAATGCCCCGCCGTCCGGGTAACGGGCCAGGTCGGCCAGTTGCGCCTCGATCGCCGCGCGCACACGCTCGCTCGGACCGAGCGGATTCTCGTTCGACGCCAACTTGACCGAACCGGTGATGCCGAGCTCCCTCTCCAGCTCGGAGAGCGGCTTGCCCGGCACATAGGGTTTCAGCGATGCCAGGCCTGGCGCGGCCTGCTTAATGAAGCGATTAACCATGACACCCGAAGTCCTGTGTTTCGACGCCTGCGTCTCGAATTGCGTGTGCTTGGCCGTCGCCCGTGCCCTGCGTGCCCAATCGTCGATGATCAGCCGGGCTGCAGCGCCGACCTCACAACACCGCCTTGGGATAAGAGCCGAGTTCCTTGTACATTCCGGCCTGCTGCCGCAGCGCGGCCAGCGCCAGCGCAACCTTTTCGTCTTCGCGATGGCCATTGATGTCGACGAAGAACACGTAGTCCCAGTTGCCGCGCCGCGAGGGTCGGGACTCGATACGGGTCATGCTGATGCCATGCTCGGACAGCGGCGCGAGCAGCCGGTACAAACCCCCGGCCTCGTTGCGCGTGGACAACAGCAGACTGGTCTTGTCGTCGCCGGAGGCCGGCACCGACTGTTGCCCGATCACCAGGAAACGCGTGGTGTTGCCGGGCTCATCCTCGATATTCGGTGCCAGCACCTGCAGGCCATACAACTCCGCCGCGGTGCTGCCGGCAATAGCCCCGGCATGTGGTGTCTGGGTTGCCAGTCTGGCCGCCTCGGCGTTGCTGCCGACCGCAATCCGCTCGACCAGAGGCAGGTGCCTGTCCAGCCACCCGCGACACTGGGCCAACGACTGCTGATGAGAATAGACCACCTTCAGGTCACCGAGATTCGCATTCGAACCCAACAGGTTGTGGTGAATGCGCAGTGTCACCTCGCCACAGATTTTCAGCGGCGAGTTGAGGAACATGTCGAGCGTGTGACTGACCACACCCTCGCTGGAGTTCTCGACCGGGACCACGCCGTAGTGACAACCGCCGCTCTCGACCTCCTGAAACACATCCGAGATGGCGGCCATCGGTACCGGCTTGACTGCATGCCCGAAGTGCTTCAGCGCCGCCGCCTGGGTGAAGGTTCCCTCCGGGCCGAGAAAACCGACCCTGAGCGGCAACTCCAGTGCCAGGCACTCGGACATGATCTCGCGAAACAGCCGGGTCACAGCCTCGTCGCCCAGTGGCCCGGTATTGCGCTGTTTGACCATGCGCAGCACCTGGGCCTCGCGCTCCGGGCGGTAGAACACCGCGTCCGGATCAGATGCCAGTTTGATCCGCGCCACGTCCTGGGCGGCCCGCGCGCGCGCGTTCAGCAGATCCTGGAGCTGCCCGTCGAGCTCGTCGATGCGATCACGGATCTGGGCGAGTTGCTGTTCCTCGTTCATGACCGGATTCTAACCGCTGGACAGACTCCGGTAAGGGCGAGATTCGCAGTACGCGACCGCGCGGTCCCGCGTGGATGCTCAGTCAAAATCATCGGCGTCAGCTCCCCCGCAGACCTCTGCGCGCCCGGTGGATCAATCCCTCATTCACAACCCAGGCAACGCACCGACAGCACGCCTTCGATATCGGCGATGCGCTGGATGGCGGCATCCGAAGGGGCCCCGTCGACATCGATCAGGGTCACGGCCACCCCGCCGCGGGACTTGTTCAACATGTCGATGATATTCAGCCCGGCCTCGGCCAGGTCGGTCGAGATCTGGCCCAGCATGTTCGGAACGTTGCTGTTGACCACGGCGATCCGATGACCCTCTGCGGTGCGCGGCAGACTGATCTCGGGGAAGTTGACCGAGTTCGTCACGTTGCCGTTTTCCAGCCAGTCGCGGACCTGGTCTGCCACCATCAGTGCGCAGTTCTCCTCTGCCTCGGAGGTCGAGGCGCCAAGGTGCGGCAGCGTGATGACGCGCGGGTGGTCCTTGAGCAGGTTGCTAGGAAAATCACAGACGTAGGCATACAACTGCCCGCTGTCCAGGGCCTTGAGCGCAGCCTCATCGTCGATGATCCCGTTGCGGGCAAAGTTCAGCAGCACCGACTGCCTCTTCATCAGCCTCAGGCGATCGGCATTGATCATGTTGCGCGTGGCATCGGTCAGCGGCACATGGAAGGTTATGAAGTCGCAACGCGCGGCCAGGTCATCGACCGACAGTGCCTGCTGCACGTCCGAATCCAGCGCCCAGGCGGCGCGCACGGTGATGGTCGGGTCATAGCCGATCACCTTCATGCCCATCGCGCGCGCGGCATTCGCCACCTTGACGCCAATCGCGCCGAGGCCGATCACGCCAAGCGTGCGACCAGGCAGCTCGAAGCCGACGAAGTTCTTCTTGCCGGCCTCGACTTCCTTGTTGATCGTCGCGTCGTCACCCGAAAGACCGGTGGCAAAGCGCCATGCCTGCCCGATGTTGCGCGCAGCCATCAGCATACCGGCGACAACCAGTTCCTTGACCGCGTTGGCGTTGGCGCCCGGGGCGTTGAATACCGGGATACCCGCATTGGTCATCGCATCGACCGGGATGTTGTTGACCCCGGCCCCGGCGCGACCTATCGCCTTCACCGACGCCGGCACCGCCATGTCGTGCATCTTGGCGGAACGCACCAGGATGGCGTCCGGATTGCTCATCTCGGAGGCGATCTCGTACTTGCCGCGTGGAAAGCGGTCGAGGCCGACCACCGAGATATTGTTCAGCGTCTGAATCTTGTACATCAATCTATCTCTTCAATTTGCACCGCGAGGTACGCCAATATCCGTCGATCTGCCTGGCAGCAGCAATCGGACCCTATCCGCTTTGCGAGCTTGGCGTCCCGGCGGTTGATACCTTGTTTACCCGCGCGTCCGCTCGAACTCGCCCATGAAGTCGACCAGCGCCTGTATGCCCGCCTCCGGCATCGCGTTGTAGATGCTGGCACGCATCCCGCCAACCGAGCGGTGGCCCTTGAGGGTCTTCAGGCCGGCATCGCCGGCCCCCTTGAGGAAGTCACCGTCGAGCGCGCTGTCGGCCAGCGTGAACGGTACGTTCATCCACGAGCGGCAGGCGAGGTCGACCGGGTTGCTATAGAAATCAGAGCCGTCGATGGCGTTGTACAACAGGTCTGCCTTGCGCTGGTTGATCGCCGCCATACCCTCCAGTCCGCCGACCCCCTTCAGCCACTTGAACACCAACCCTGCCAGGTACCAGCCATAGGTCGGCGGGGTGTTGTACATCGATTCGTTGTCGGCATGGGTCGCGTAGTTGAACATCGTCGGTGTCCCGTCCAGCGGAGTGCCAATCAGGTCTTCACGCACGATCACCAGCGTCAGGCCGGCCGGGCCGATATTTTTCTGCGCGCCCGCGTAGATCAGGCCGAAGCGCGACACATCCACCGGTCGCGACAGGATGGTCGACGACATGTCGGCGACCAACGGCACGTCGCCGGTAGCCGGGACATAAGGGAACTCGACACCCTCGATCGTCTCGTTGGGCGTGTAGTGCACATAGGCCGCGTCGGCGGACACGCGAAGGCTATCGGCGGCGGGAACACTGCTGAAGTGGCCGTCGATCTCGCTGTTGACCGTGACGTTGACGGCACCATAGCGCTTGGCCTCGGCGATCGCCTTCTTCGACCAGGAACCGGTGCGGAAATAATCCGCCTTGCCGGTCCGACCAATCAGGTTCATCGGGATCATCGCGAACTGACTGGAGGCGCCACCCTGCAGAAACAGCACCTTGTAGTTCGTCGGGATGCCCATGAGTTCGCGCAGATCGGCCTCCGCCTCGGCCGCGATCGACATGAACTCCTTGCCGCGATGGCTCATCTCCATCACCGACATGCCGGAGCCGTGCCAATCGAGCATCTCTTCCTGGGCCTGCCTGAGGACTTGTTCCGGGAGCGCGGCCGGGCCGGCACTGAAATTGAATACACGTGACATAGCTATTTCCGGTTATCTAAAGGGAATGGACAGTTGTTGTTTGCCATGCAGGCATGCGGCCGCATTACCCGGCGGCGTGCGCGACGGGGATGAAGGCTTCGCGTGAAGCGGGCAACCTCGATGCCGGCCACCGACATCCCGGCCGCCCACGCCGCTGCCCGATCTCGATGGCGCGGCAAACAGGCCGCACCCGGTCCATGCGGGCGATCAGTCTTGGGTGGGCTCGACAAGGTCCTCTTCGTCGCCCTCGCCGTCCGCGTCCAGGGCCTCGACCCGCTCGATGCCGATCAGCCTTTCCTCTTTCGACAGCCGGATCATCGTGACTCCCTGGGTATCGCGTCCCATCTGCGAGACATCCGCCACGCGGGTCCGCACCAGGGTCCCGCCGTCGGTGATCAGCATGATCTCATCGCCCTCGTCGACCCGGACCGCCCCGACCTGCTCGCCGTTGCGCTCCGAGGTCTTGATCGAGATGATCCCCATGCCGCCCCGGCCCTTGATCGGGAACTGGTCGATCGGCGTGCGCTTGCCGAAGCCGTTTTCGGTCACGGTCATCACGTCGCCTTGGTCGCCGATGATCAGCGAAATCACGCGCTGGCCCTTGCCCAGCTTCACGCCGCGGACACCGCAGGCGGTGCGCCCCATCGCGCGCACGTCGGATTCCTTGAAACGTATCGATTTGCCCGCCGAGGTGAACAGCATAATGCTCTGTCTGCCGTCGGTGATATCGACGCCGATCAACTGATCGTCTTCGCGCAGATCCACGGCGATGATGCCGCTCGAGCGCGGACGCGAGAAGTCGACCAGCGGAGTCTTCTTGACCGTCCCCGAGGCGGTGGCCATGAATACGAAGCGGTCCTCGGTATACTCACGCACCGGCAACACCGCGTTGATCCGTTCGCCCTGTTCGAGTGGCAACAGGTTCACCATCGGGCGCCCGCGAGCGGTGCGCCCGGCCTGAGGCAGTTCGTAGACCTTCAGCCAGTAGCACTTGCCGCGGCTGGAGAAGCACAGGATGGTGTCGTGGGTGTTGGCCACGAACAACTTGTCCACGAAGTCCTCGTCCTTGGTCGAGGTGGCGGTCTTGCCGCGACCGCCGCGCCGCTGCGCCCGGTAATCGTCGACCGGCTGCGACTTGGCATAGCCGAGGTGCGACATCGTAACCACGACGTCCTCTTCGGTAATCAGGTCTTCCAGGGTCAGGTCCATCTGGTTCAGCACGATCTCGCTGCGGCGCTGATCCCCAAACTGCTCGCGGATCTCCAGCAGCTCGTCCTTGATCACCTGCATCAACCGCTCCGGGCTGGACAGAATATCAAGTAAATCCGCAATTTTATCCAGCAACTCTTGGAATTCATTGATTATTTTATCCTGCTCGAGACCGGTGAGCTTCTGCAGGCGCAGGTCCAGTATCGCCTGCGCCTGGGTCTCGGTCAGGCGGTAGCCCGCCTCCGTGAGACCGAACCCGGCGGGCAGGTCTTCGGGGCGCGAGGCATCCGCGCCCGCACGCGACAGCATCGCTTCGACCGCACCTGACTGCCAGGCGTGCTCGACCAGTTGCCTCTTGGCCTCGGCCGGACTGGGCGCGGCCTTGATCAGCGCTATCACCTCGTCGATGTTGGCCAGCGCCACCGCCAGGCCTTCGAGCAGGTGGGCCCGCTCGCGTGCCTTGCGCAGGTCGAACAGGGTGCGGCGGGTGACCACCTCGCGGCGGTGGCGCAGAAAATATTCGAGCAGCTGCTTCAGGTTCAGCGTGCGCGGCTGGCCGTCGACCAGGGCCACCACGTTGATCCCGAACACGTTCTGCATCTGGGTCTGCTGGAACAGGTTGTTCAGCACCACCTCGGCCACCTCGCCGCGGCGCAGCTCGATGACCATGCGCATGCCGTCCTTGTCGGACTCGTCACGCAGTTCACTGATGCCCTCGAGCCTCTTCTCCTTGACCAGCTCGGCAATCTTCTCCAGCAGACGGGCCTTGTTGACCTGGTAAGGCAGCTCGCTGACCACGATTCGCTGCCTGCCGTGATCCATCTCCTCGATGCTGGTGCGCGCGCGGATGTACACCTTGCCACGACCGGTACGGTATGCCTCGCGCACACCGCTGATCCCGTTGATGATCCCGGCGGTGGGGAAATCCGGTGCCGGCACTATCTCCATCAGCTCATCGATGCTGACCGCAGGCTGCTCGACCACGCGGATGCAGGCGTTGATCACCTCGGTCAGGTTGTGCGGCGGGATGTTGGTCGCCATGCCGACCGCGATGCCCGAGGACCCATTGATCAGCAGATTCGGGATCCTGGCCGGCAGGACCTGCGGCTCGCGTTCCGATTCGTCGTAGTTCGGCGTGAAGTCGACTGTTTCCTTGTCGATGTCTGCCATCAGCTCGTGGGCGATCTTGGCCATGCGCACTTCGGTGTAGCGCATCGCCGCCGGCGCATCGCCGTCGACCGAACCGAAGTTGCCCTGCCCGTCGACCAGCATGTAGCGCAACGAGAAGGGCTGCGCCATCCGCACGATGGTGTCGTAGACCGCGGTATCGCCGTGCGGGTGGTATTTACCGATTACGTCGCCGACCACGCGGGCCGATTTCTTGTAGGGCTTGTTCCAGTCGTTGCCCAACTCGCCCATCGCGAACAGCACCCTGCGGTGCACCGGCTTGAGTCCGTCGCGCACATCCGGCAGCGCTCGTCCGACGATCACGCTCATCGCATAGTCCAGGTAGGACTGCTGCATCTCGTCTTCGAGATTGACGAGGAGGACTTCCTTGGCGAATTCGGTCATAGGTACTGTTTCCGATCGGCGTCCCTGCGGGGTGTTCTCGGACCCGGCCGACGGCTGGATCTCTTTGTAATTTCAGGGCGAATCAAGGGCTGGATAATACCACAGCCCCATCATGGCGGTATACCCGAAAAAGCCCGCAGAGCGCCTTACAAGGCGCGAGAGACAGACACAGGCAGCCCAACGGGCCAATTTTCCCGTTTGGCGGAAATGGAATCAGAAACGCACGGCCGGTGTTTCGATCGGCAGACCATTGCCGCGTGCGGTCACATACAGCTTGAGCAGGTCGTACTCCTCGGAGCCGGCCTCAAACGGCTCGGCGCGAAACGACACAAAGCATTCCGTGAGACGCTGCTGGAAGCTGGTGATACGGCCCTGGCCGAGCCGGTACTCGGGAAAGCCGTTGGCCTGTCCCTGGCTGAGTTTCTGGCCGCGCAGCATCTGCCCCTGATGCTGCACGTGGCAGTGTTGGCACGCCAGGTCAAGCTGACCGAAGCGCGCATGGTACAGCGCCTCACCCTTGGCCAGCAGCGCCGCCATCTCGCCGTCGGTGCGCACGTCGACCTTTTCGCCCCTGGCGCGGTTGCGCACATAGGTCTCGAGCGCAATCAGGTCGGCGTGGCCCGGGGTCAGCGGAAAGCGGTCGAGGCTGGTCTCCCAGCAGTAGTTGATGCGCTTCTGCAGCGTGACCAGGCCACCCAGGTTAGGGTCGTACACCGGGTAGCGGGCGATCTGCCGGACATCCAGCTTGACCCGGTCTTGCCCGTGACAGCTCGAACAGCTGTACTCCTCGCTGTCGCGCAACTCGTGGAACAGTTCGCTACCCCGGTCCACCGCGACCAGCCCGGGATTCTCGAAGTCGTCGTCCTGCATCGCGCGGGTGCTTTCGTCGAGGAACCTGTAACCACTGACGGCCTCGGCCTGCACGGCCTGCGCGGCCAACGCGAGCGCCAGCGAGAGGACCGCATGCAGGTTCACTTCAATGTCACCAGGTAGGCCACCAGGTCTTCGAGCTGCTGCGCCGTGAGAAAGGTCTTGCCCCAGTAGTCGGCGGCCACCCGGTTAGCCAGGCGCGGATCGCGATACAGGCCCGGCATGATCGTCAGCGGATTGATCTGCCGCTCGTCGACCACTCGCAGGCGGATCCGGGCCGCGCTGTAGCGTGCCCCGACACCTGCCAGTGGCGGACCGATGGTGCCGTGAAACGCCTCCTCCGGGATCGGCATCTGGTGGCAGGCGAGGCAGTTGCCGGCGTGACTGTCTGCGGCCAGCGCGCGGCCACGCTGCGGGCTGCCTTGCAGACCGCACAGAGGGGACTCGATCGCGTAGTCATGCGCCAGCCAATCACAATATGACTCGGGCGCCGGGGCATCGGCCGCCCGGGCGGCAGCCAGGCTCAGCAGGCCCGACCAGGCAAGCCAGCGAATTCTGGCCAAATGCATCATCCGGGATCATCAGGGGCAACCTAGAACGATGAATCATAGACAGACATGCAATCTGGCGCATTGGCCCATGTCATTCATGGAATAGGCACGACATTCCGGTCGACCACGCCCCGCAA
>JAJDNF010000069.1 GCA_022340805.1 Chromatiaceae bacterium | reverse complement strand
GCGAGCGCGGCCGCGCCCAACTCGCTGGCCGCCTGAGCGAGGCGGTCGGGATCGCGCGCGGAGAGGGTCACCCGCCAGCCCGCCGCGGCGAGTTGGCGCCCTACCTCGAGTCCCATCCCACGGCTCGCGCCGATCAGCCAGGCATGCTGCGCGGTCGCTGCGCTCATGCGGGCCGCACCGCTGCGAGGGCCGCGGCCGCGACCAGGGTGGGCACGACCACGACCGACAGCTGCAGGCGCAGCCGGCGGTAACCGTCGTCGAGGATAGGCAGCAGCCGGCGGTCGACCAGCAGGATCGCGGCGAACAGAAGCGCGAACCCGGCCAGACTCGACGCGGCAGGTAGGGCCAGCAGCGCCCATCCGACGAGTGCCGGCACCACGCCCCAGCGCAGCCGGGCGCGCTGCAGTCGGTCGGGTGATGCGCCGGCCAGGGCCCAGTGCAGCGCGCCGAGGAAACTCGCGATCACAGCGGCGTAGTTACGCAGCGTATCGACGGCAATGCCGTTCCAGTGCCGGTCACCGGTCAGCAGCAGGACGGCGAGGCAGGCGAGGAAAGGAACCAGTCCCGCGTAGCCGAGCCAGCGTCGCTCCCACTGCCAGGACCCGGTCGAGGTTGCACGCATGGCACTCATAACAGTTTCTCGATCGCCGCGGTCACGCTATCGCTGTCCGGTGAAGTCCAGCTGAGGAAATCGTTGACCAGGCGCCCGTCGCGGCCGAGCAGGTACTTGTGGAAGTTCCACTTCGGATAGCGGCCGGCCGCTTCTGCGAGCCCCTCGAACAACGGGTCGGCCTGGCCCTTCTTGACACTGGTCTTGGCGAACATCGGGAACCTCACGCTGTAGGTGAGGCGGCAGAAGTCCTGGATCTGCTTCTCCGTGCCCGGCTCCTGGCCGCCGAAGTCGTTGGACGGAAAGCCGAGCACCACCAGCCCGCGCTCGCGGTATTTCGCGTACAGGGCCTCAAGCCCTTCGTATTGCCCAGTGAACGCGCACTTGCTGGCTGTGTTGACGATCAGCACGACCTTGCCGCCGTAAGCCTGCCTCAGGTTGACGAGCTCGTCGCTGCCCAGCCGGCGAACCTGATGATCGAGCAGATCTGCGCCGGTCGCCGGAGCCGCGCCTGCCCGGCCCAGGCCGAGAAAGGTCAGTAGTGTCAGCACTGTGACGCGAAATTGTACAGGTTTCATATGGGATATCTTGCATCTTTGCATGGATTGTTTAGTCTTTGTATAGTAAAAATATGCAGCAATGCAAGCAACAGTAACCCAACGGCAGAATAAATATGGACACGAGCAGACGCATCGCGGTGGTGGGATCAGGGGTCAGTGGCGCGCTGGCCGCATGGCTGCTGCGCGACCACGCCGACGTGACCCTGTACGAGGCCGAGCGAAGATTCGGCGGGCATACCCACACGGCACGCCCGGCAGAGAATGGGCGCACGCTTTCCGTGGATACCGGTTTCATGGTCTTCAATCGACCCAACTACCCGCTGCTGTCTGCGCTGTTTGACCATCTCGGCATTGCCACCTACCCGACCAAGATGTCCTTCTCTGCGTCGTTCGATAACGGCGCTCTGGAGTACGCCGGCTCCGATCTGGACAGCCTGTTCGGGCAACGGCGCAATCTGGCGCGGCCACGCTTCTGGGGCATGCTGGCGGGTATCGTGCGCTTCAACCGCCTGGCGCGGCGGGAGTTGCGCAACCCGCTGCCGGCCGACCTGACACTGGCCGGGTTCCTCGACCGGCATGGCTTCGCCAGTGACTTCCGCTCGCGTTATCTGTATCCGATGGCCGCGGCCATCTGGTCATGCCCGCACGACCAGGTGGCGCAGTTTCCGGCAGCCAGCTTCCTGCGCTTTTTCGCCAACCATGGCCTGATTCAGTTCGCCGACCGTCCGCAGTGGCTGACCGTGGAGGGTGGCGCCAGCACCTACATGGACCGCCTGATCGGCGACCTGGGGCCGCGCGCGCGCAGCGCGACGGCGGTGACGCGCGTCGAACGTTCGGCGCAGGCGGTGATCCTGCGCCTCGCTGACGGGACGCAGGGCTCGTTCGACGATGTGGTACTGGCCTGCCACAGCGACCAGTCGCTGCGCCTGCTGGCCGATCCGAGCCCGAGCGAACGCAGGCTGCTGGGCGCCATTCCGTACCAGCCGAATCGTGTCGTATTGCACCGCGACCCGGCCCTGATGCCGCGTGAGCGCCGTGTCTGGTCCTCCTGGAACTATCTGTGCGCTGCGGCGGACGACGCCACCCGTGCGGTCAGTGTCACGTATTGGATGAACTCGCTGCAGCGGCTGCCGACCCGCGACGACTATTTCGTAAGTCTGAATCCGCTGCGCGACCCCTGCGCAGCGCTGATCGTCGACGAGTTCGAATATCACCACCCGGTGTTCGATTCGGCCGCGCTGCGCGCCCAGCAGCAGCTGCACCGCATACAGGGCAGGGCACGCACCTGGTTCGCCGGCGCGTGGACCGGTTATGGCTTTCACGAGGACGGCGCGCGCTCGGCCGTCGAGGTGGCGCAGGCACTCGGCGCGCGCGTCCCCTGGCATGACGCGGCGCGTGCATCGCGCGACCTCACCCTGGTCCCGCAGCTGGTCCCGCAGCCGGCATGAGCCTGTCTGCCGAACAGGCCTGCGTATACAGCGCGGAGGTGATGCACCGGCGTGTCGGTGACGTGCCCTACCGGTTTCGCTACCGCGTGTTCAGCCTGCTGCTCGACATCGACGCGCTCGACGAGATCGCGGCGGCCAGCCCGCTGTTCTCACGCAACCGTCTTAACCTGCTGAGCTTTCACGATGCGGATCACCTGCCGCCGGGTGAGTCCGACCTGCGTGCATGGGTCGAACGGGTGCTGGCCAGCGGTGGCATCGACGGGCGCGGGCTGCGCATCCGCCTGCTGTGCTTCCCGCGCGTGCTCGGCTGGGTGTTCAACCCGATCAGCCTGTGGTACTGCGAGACCTTCGACGGTCGCCCGGCCGCGGTCATTGCCGAGGTCCGCAACACCTTCGGCGAGCGTCACTGCTACCTGCTCAAACCGGCCGGGGCAGCAGGACGCTGGCCACTGCGCGACCGGCATGCGAAGGAATTCCACGTGTCGCCGTTCATCGCGATGCAGGCCTGCTACGAGTTTCGCCTGTCGCGGCCGGACCGACGGCTGCGCGTGGCGATCCGCGAATTCCATGCCGATCGCCTGGTGCTGGTCGCGACCCAGACCGGTGAGCGCCGGCCGTTCGCGACGCCGCAACTGCTGTTACAAGTCCTGCGCGTGCCGCTGCAGACCCTCAAGGTGCTGATGGCGATCCATTGGCAGGCGCTGAAGATCTGGCTGAAAGGCGCGCGTTTTCACCGCAAACCGCCGCCGCCCATCGAAGAGGTGACTTGATATGCCATGCGAAACGGGATCCATCGCTGTCGATCTACTCAACCACGCAGGCCTCAACTGGCCACAACGGCGCCTGCTCGGCCAGCTCGGCAGGCTGCGATGCGGTAGGCTCGAGGTCGATTTCGCGGGTGGAAGGCGGGTGCTGCTGAGCGGGCCCGAGCAGGGCCCGTCGGCGAGCATGACGATTCAGCGTCCGGGTGCCTTGCTGCGCAGGCTGCTGTGGCGCGGCGACCTGGGCTTCGCCGAGGCGTATATCGCCGGTGACTGGAGCTCGGCGGACCCGGCCGGGCTGCTCGCACTGGTCGCACGCAACATCGACAGCTACGCTGCCACCGGCAGGCGGCATCCGCTCGCCCAGGTGCTGGTAAGTGCGCAGCACTGGCTGAACCGCAACAGCCGGCGCGGCAGCCGCCGCAACATCGCCGCCCACTACGACCTCGGCAATGCCTTTTATGCGCAGTGGCTGGACCCGGGCATGACCTACTCTGCGGCGATGTTCGAACCCGGCGATTCGCTCGCCCGGGCGCAGTCACGCAAGTACGCGCGCATCCTGGCCACGCTCGCTGCCCGGCCCGGCGATCACATCCTCGAGATCGGCTGTGGTTGGGGCGGGTTTGCCGAGTATGCGGCCCAGCAGGGTATGCGGGTGACCGCGATAACGCTGTCCAGGGAGCAGCTCGCGTTCGCGCGCGCGCGCACCGAACGGGCTGGCCTGGCGCAGCTGGTGGAGTTGCGGCTGTGCGACTACCGCGACCTCGCCGGCACCTTCGACCACATCGTGTCGATCGAGATGTTCGAGGCGGTGGGGCAGGACTACTGGCAGGGCTATTTCGATACCCTGACGCGCTGCCTTAAGTCCGGCGGACGGGTCGCACTGCAGGTCATCACGATCGACCAGGGGCGTTTTGCCCGATACGCGGCCAACCCGGGTGGTTTCATACAACGCTACATATTCCCGGGCGGCATGCTGCCGACCAAGGGCCACCTGGCACAACTCGGTGCGGCCGCGGGCCTGCACCACCGGGAGACGCGGGCCTTCGGGATCGACTACGCTGACACGTTGGCGGCATGGCACGCGGCCTTCAACGCCAGCACCGCCTGGCTCGAGCGGCACGGTTACGACCGGCGCTTCCGGCGCATGTGGCGTTACTACCTGGCATTCTGCGAGGCAGGTTTCCGGACCGGCCATATCGACGTCGTGCACTGTACCTTCAGCAAGGCGTGAGGTGGCAGCATGTTGCCTGCCTGGCCGAGGCTGATCTACGCGCTGCCGGCGGTGCCGCTCGCCTTCCTTGGCCTGCCGCTGTACGTGTATCTGCCTGCGCATTACGCGGCGTTGCCCGGCATCGGCCTGGCAGCGGTGGGGCTGGTGCTGCTGGTGGCCCGTCTGCTCGATCTGCTCACCGACCCCATGGTCGGCGTGCTTGTCGACCGCTTACGCGGTCGCCTGCGCCCGCAATGGTTGATGTCACTTGGCGCCGGTCTGATGCTCGGTGGTGCCTGGTGGCTGTTCCAGCCGGGACCGCAGGCGGGGGCGTTTTACCTATTGGTGACCCTGAGTGTGACCTACCTCGGCTGGACCTTGCTCGCCGTGCCGTATTACGCACTGGGTGCCGACCTCGGTGCCTGGCATGGCCAGACCAGGATCGCCGCCTGGCGGGAAGGCGGCATGATCATCGGTACCCTGGCCGCGCTGGTATTGCCCGCGGTGCTGGGCGATCCCACCGCACTGGCGGCCAGCGCGTACGCCCTGCTGTGGCTCGCGCCACCGGCGCTGCTGCTGGTCTGGTGGTTGCGCGTGCCGGCCGCGCAGCGTGTCGCGGCGCCTGCCGCCAGCCTCGCGGCGATGTGGCGGTACACCAGCCGGCCGGCGCGCGAGCTGCTCGGCATCCACCTGTTGAATGCGTTGGCCGCTGGTTCTGCGGCCAACCTGTTCCTGATCTACACGCGCGACGTGCTCGGCCTGGACGGGTCGGGCAGCGGCGTGCTGTTGCTGCTGTATTTCGCTGCCGGCCTGATCGCGTTGCCATTCTGGGTCAGGTACGCGCGGCGTTTCGGCCGGGTGCGTGCCTGGCGCACCGCGATGCTGCTCGCGGCGGTCGGATTCCTGCCGGCGGTGGCACTCGGCGCCGGCGATCAGCTCGCGTTTGCGGTGGTCTGCATCCTGACCGGTGCGACGCTGGGCGCCGATATCGCGCTGCCGGCGGCCATTCAGGGCCAGATCGTGGTCGACGAATCGAACCACCCTGCGGGCCCGCGCGGCGGCACCCTGTTCGGTCTATGGGGCATGGCCAGCAAGCTGGCACTGGCCCTGTCGGCCGGCTTGAGCCTGCCGCTGCTGGCACTGCTCGCGCGACCGGGCAGCGGATTCGGTGTCGCCGAGGTCGCGCCCTGGCTGTATGCCGGGCTGCCCGTCCTGATCAAGCTGATCGCCGTCGTCGCGCTGCGTCGCTCGGTGCTCTGGTCGTTGTGCATTGAACCGGCCGCCGTTGCCGGAAGGGAGGACGCTGATGAACATTCCGAGGTTGGGCGGCCTGGTGCTGCTGCTGACGCTGCTCACAGGCTGTAGCACCATGCAAGCCACAGACTTCGCGGGGACCAAGCCAGAGCTCGACCTGTTCGAATACTTCGCCGGCGAGACCCAGGCCTGGGGGATCTTTCAGGGCCGATCCGGTGAGTTGAAGCGGCAGTTCACCGTCGACATACAAGGGCTGGTCACCGGTGACGAGCTGACCCTGCGCGAAGACTTCGCGTATAGCGACGGCGAGACCCAGCAGCGAATCTGGCACATCCGGCGTATCGATGGGCATCGCTATGAGGGGCGTGCAGACGACGTGGTGGGTAGCGCGGAGGGTGCCGCCTATGGCCAGGCGCTCAACTGGCGGTACACGCTGCGCCTGCCGTACCGCGACAAGACGATTGATGTGCAGTTCGACGACTGGATGTTCCTGCAGCCTGGTGGCGTATTGGTTAACCGCGCCACGCTGAGCAAATTCGGCTTCAAGGTCGGTGAGGTGACGTTGTTCTTCGTCAAACGGGGGGCTGTCGGATGAAGTTGTTGCAACTGCTGCTGGCTTTCGTATTGCCGGCCCAGCTGCTCGCGGCGCAGCGTCTGATGTATGGCGAGGAGCCGCTGGAGCTCAGGGGCCAGGCCAGGGTCTGTCACCTCGGCTTGATCAAGCTGTACGACATCGATTATTTTCGCGGGCCCGGTGCTGATCCGAATGCCGCGCGCTGCGTGCAGCTGTCCTATTTACGCGAGTTCTCTGCCAGTGCGCTGGATCGGGCGACAC
Source organism: Chromatiaceae bacterium (assembly GCA_022340805.1). Classification (GTDB taxonomy): domain Bacteria; phylum Pseudomonadota; class Gammaproteobacteria; order Chromatiales; family Chromatiaceae; genus Thiosocius. Next base: position 35,081 of record JAJDNF010000069.1, on the reverse strand, counting down.
GCAAGGTGTTCCGCGATCTGCACGGTGAGCAGGTGGCCGCACGATACCGGGGCGAATTACAGCTCGCGGGTCTCGCCTATTCCGCCGTGGACCCGGGTGACCGCTACACCTATTGCGTGGAGCCGGGTAAGGCCGGTGTGCTGCTCCGCGATGAGCGCGAGGTGATCCAGTTCGATTCGGCCGATTTCGCTGAACGTTTTCTGCAGATATGGGTGCGCGCCGAAGACGAGGCGCGCAACCCGCAGTGGGGATTCGCCCCCTGCTGATCTGCGCAGGTTCGGCTCAGGCGGGCTGCATCGGAAAGCCCATGCGTGGTCCGATGTCCTCCTGGTCGCGCATGAACAGCGGCGGTGCCTGCATGTACACGGTCACCAGCCGGGCCAGCGATTCCAGTGCATTCCAGTGGATGCGTTCCCAGCCGTGCGAGCCGTCGACACCGAAGGTCGCCAACGCGGTGCGCAGATCGGCCCCGGCCTCGACTGCAGCAGCGCTGTCCGAGCGATAGTAGCGGAACACGTCGCGCTGGTAGGGGATCTGGAACTCCTGGCATAGCCGGATCATGTAGTGGGTCAGGTGATAGTCGAACGGCCCACTCATGTCGGCCATGCAGATGGTCACGCCGAACTCGCTGGAGTTCTGCCCTGGGGCCGTGGTGCCGTTGTCCAGGGTAAGCATCTCGGAGACATCGCCGTGCAGCACCGCCGACGCCCCGGAGCCGACCTCTTCCGAGATCGTGAACAAGGGGTGGCAGTCGACCGGCAGCGTGATGCCGCTGTCGATCACGGCCTTGACCGCGCCGAGCAGCACCGCCGCGCCGGCCTTGTCGTCCAGATGGCGCGAGACGATGTAGCCGTTCTCCAGCACCTCCGGCTGCGGATCGACCGCGACGAAGTCACCGACATGCACGCCAAGGCGCATCAGGTCCTGCTGCGATGCGCACACCTCGTCGATGCGCAGCTCGACGTTCTGCCAGTTGGACGGCTGCTTGTCGACCTCGTCGGCAAAGGTGTGACCGGATGCCTTGAGCGGCAGCATGGTGCCGCGATGCGACCCGATGTCGGTGAACAGCGTGACCCGGGCGCCCTCGGCGAAGCGCGCGTTCCAGTGGCCGATCGGCACCAATTCGAGGCGGCCGTTGGACTTGAGCGCCTTGACCATCGCACCGAGCGTATCGATATGCGCCACCACGGCGCGGTCGGGGCTGCGGCGCCGGCCCTCGAGGGTGGCGCGGATCGCGCCGCGCCGGGTCAGTTCGACTGGCACGCCGAGTTTGTCGAGTTCGTCGGCGACGAGGTGCACGACGCGGTCGGTATAGCCGCTCGGGCTGGGTGTGTGCAGCAGGCGGAACAGTACGTCCTGCACATAGGTCTGGTCGATGGGCAGTTGTTGCATGCCGTATTCCTGGTCGTGCGCGGCTAGCGGCCGGCGGTGCTGGGGAACAGCAGGTCGACGAAGCGCTCGGCGGTCGGCTGCGGTTCGTGGTTCGCCAGTCCCGGCCGCTCGTTGGCCTCGATGATCACATACTCGGGCTCGGCCGGATCGGGAACGATGAAGTCCAGGCCGGTGACCGGTATGTCGATCGCCGCCGCCGCATCGATCGCCGCCTGGCGCAGCGAGGGGTGCAGCTTGGCGGTAACGTCGTGGATGGTGCCGCCGGTATGCAGGTTGGCGGTCTTGCGCACGGTCAGGTATTCGCCATAGGCGAGTATGTCGTCGAGCATGTGACCCGCCTCGGTCACGCTGCGCTCGGTCTCGCGGTCAATGGGGATGCGGCTCTCGCCGCCGGTGGCGGCCTCGCGCCGCCGGCTCTGCTTGCGAATCAGGTCACGGATGGAATCCTGCCCGGTGCCCTGGATGCGCGGCGGCCTGCGGGTCGCCGCGGCGACGACCGCGCCGTCGATCACGATGATGCGCAGGTCGACGCCCTGCACGTACTCTTCCAGCAGCACTTTCTCGCAGTGTTCGCGTGCCTCCGCGATCGCTGCGTGCAGGGCATCGCGGTCGCGCACGTCGACGCTTATCCCGGCACCCTGCTCGCCGCGTGCCGGCTTGACCACCACGGCGCCGAATTCGTTAAGGAAATTTTCGGCCTGCTGATCGTCCGTCACCTGGGCCTGGGCCGGTACCCTAAGGTTCGCGCCGCGCAGTATGCGGTGCGTGACCGCCTTGTCGTCGCAGCGGCTCATTGCGATCGACGTGGTCAGCTCGCTCAGCGACTCGCGGCAGGTGACCGTGCGCCCGCCCAGCGCAAGCTCGAAGAAGCCGGCCTCGGCATCGAGTACCTCGACCCCGATACCGCGGCGCTGTGCCTCGCGCGTGATGATCCGCGCGTAGGGGTTGAGCGCCTCCTGCGGCTGGGTGCCGATGAACAGCGGCTCGTTGAACGAATTCTTGTTCTTGACCGTGAAGGCGTTGATGCGCTCGAACTTGAGTCGCTCGTACAGCCGGATCGCCTCGCGGTTGTCATGCATCACCGACAGGTCGAGGTAACTACGCCCGCGGCCGATAAAGTACTCGGCCATGTGCCGGACCAGTGCCTGGCCAATACCCGGATTGCGTGCCTGCGGATCGACTGCGAGGGCCCACAGGCTGGCGCCCTTCTCCGGGTCGTCGAATGCCTCGACGTGGTCGATCCCGGTCGCCGCACCCAGGACCTCGCCGCTGTGATTGTCCGCGGCGATAAAGAACTGGACCGTCCGCGAGGTGCGGTGCTGCCACATGAAGTCCACCGGCGGCGGGATCATCTGCCGCGCCAGGTAGACGCGGCGCACCGACTCCGCGTCCGCGCGGCTGTTGAGCAGGCGTACCGTATAGCCGCGTGGCCGCAACGGCGAGACCTTGTAGCGGTCCAACCACAGCCGGTAGGTGTGCGACGGATCCAGGAACAGGTTCTGCGGCTCCATCGCCAGCAGCACGTGTGGGTCGTTCACGTAGAACGCAATGTCGCGCTTGCCCGCCGCCTCGGCGAGCAGCGCGTCGGCCAGTTTGCGGTTGTCGCGGAAGGTGTGGGCAAAGATCAGGCGCCCCCAGCCGCAATCGACGACCGCATCGGTCTTCGCCCGGTGTCCGGCATAAGCGCGCTGCGCTTCGTTGCCAGCCACGGTGGCAGCGCGCCGTCGTTCGAGGCGCGCCTGATAGTGCTTCTCTCGGCTCATTGGGCTGCTCACAGACCGTGCTGCTGGAACCACAGTTCGAGCAGGGCGACCTGCCAGACCTTGGAACCGCGCAGCGGTGTGATGTGTTCCTTCGGGTCGGCCATCAGTGCGGCGACATAGTCGTCGCGAAACAGCTCCCGCTGGCGCGCAGCCGGCTGTGCGAGCGCGTCCTGCACGAATGCGAGGTAGTCGCCCTCGAGGTATTTCAGCGCCGGTACCGGGAAGTAGCCCTTCGGGCGGTCGATTACCGCGTTGGGAATGACCGAGCGCGCCGCCTCCTTGAGCACGCCCTTGCCACCCGCGGCGACCTTGTGTTCGGCCGGGATGCGCGCGGCCAGTTCTACCAGTTCGTGATCGAGGAACGGCACCCGGGCCTCCAGCCCCCAGGCCATGGTCATGTTGTCGACCCGCTTGACCGGGTCGTCGACCAGCATGATCTGGGTGTCCAGGCGCAGCGCCTTGTCGATCGGGCGCTTTGCCCCCGGTGACGCGAAGTGGCGTTCGACGAACCCGCGGCTGAAGTCCTCGCCGACGAAGCGCTGGTGTACCGCCCGGGTGAACTCGGCGTGATCGCGATCGAAGAACACGCCGGCGTAATCGTCGACCGGCGCCCGGCTGTCGATCATCGGCGGATACCAGTGATAGCCGGCAAACACCTCGTCTGCCCCCTGGCCGCTCTGCACGACCTTGACGTGCTGCGAAACCTGCTCCGACAGCAGGTAGAAGCCGATCACGTCGTGGCTCACCATGGGCTCGCTCATCGCCGCGATACAGCGGTTGAGCGCGGGCAGCAGCCGGGACGAGTCGACCCGGATCTGATGGTGTTCGGTAGCGAAGTGGCGGGCGATGATGTCGGAGTACTCGAACTCGTCACCGGCCTCGTCGTCGACCGCCTCGAACCCGACCGAGAAGGTGTTCAGGCCGCGCTGGCCCTGTTCGGCGAGCAGGCCGACGATCAGGCTCGAGTCGAGGCCGCCCGACAACAGCACGCCGACCGGCACGTCGGCCACCAGGCGGCGCTCGACTGCCTTGCGCAGCGCATCTAGGGTGATCTCCTGCCAATCCACGTAGCTGAGATCCCGGTCCTCCGCGCGCGTTCCGTAGTGCAGGCGCCAGTAACGATGGTCGCGGCTGCGCCCGTCCGCCTCGATCACCCTTACGGTCGCCGGCGGGAGCTTGCGCACGCCCTTGATGATCGTATGCGGTGCCGGTACCACGGCGTGAAAGCTCATATAGTGGTGCAGTGCGACCGGATCGATGTCGGTGTCGATCCCATCGGTCGCGAGCAGCGCGGGCAGTGTCGAGGCGAAGCGCAGGCCGCCGGCAAATTCGGCGTAATACAGCGGCTTGATCCCGAGTCTGTCCCTGGCCAGCACCACACGGCCGCTGTCGCGTTCCCAGATTGCGAACGCGAACATGCCGTGGAACCGGTCCACGCACTCCAGGCCCCAGGCCGCGTAGGCCTTGAGGATGACCTCGGTGTCGCCCTCGGAGAAAAAGCGGTAGCCCAGACCGCGCAGTTGCACGCGCAGATCGCGGAAGTTGTAGATGCAGCCGTTGAACACGATGCCCAGGCCGAGTTCGTTGTCGATCATCGGCTGTTGGGCATGCTCGGTGAGGTCGAGGATCTTCAGGCGTTGGTGACCGACGGCGAGGCGCCCGGTCTGGAAGATCCCGCTGCCATCCGGGCCGCGCGGGTAGAGGACCCCGTTCATCCGTACCACTTGGTCGATGGAGGGGCGCGAATCGTCAAAGCGGATTTCACCGCATATGCCACACATGGGATGACGGCTTGTTGCTGAAACAGTTTAGGAGACTAAACAATTGAACTGGAACATTCAATTTGCAGAATGCACTAATATGGGGCAAAAGCGGTTATATCCTAGGCATTTGCGGACGAAATTACTTTGAAGCCGAAACAAAAAATAGACAGGTCGGAGAGTATGCTGATCGCGCTGCGGCGCGTGATCAGGGCGGTCGACATGCATTCGCGCAGCCTGGTGCAGAGTCATGGCCTGACCGGGCCGCAGTCGGTCATCCTGCGCGAGACGGTTGCCGCGCACGGGATCACCGCGGGCGAATTGGCACGGTGCGTCAGCTTGAGCCAGGCCACGGTCAGCGACATCGTCAAGCGCCTCGAGTCACGCCAGCTGGTGCTGCGCTCGCGCGACACCCAGGACAAGCGGCGGGTAGTGATCACCGCGACCAAGCAGGGCGAGGCCCTGTATGCGAGCGCGCCGCCACTGCTGCAGGAGACCTTCCTGCGCCGCTTCGAGGCGCTCAAGGAGTGGGAGCAGAGCATGCTGCTCGCGGCGATGCAGCGCATTGCCGAGTTGATGGACGCCAGCGACCTCGACGCGGCACCACTCCTGACCAGCAGCAGCGTCATGGCCGCCGAGGCGGTGGCCGATTAGCCTGCCCGCTGCATGGGGCAGCGCATGCGCGGCCCTGTGTCTGTCGGCTGGCGCAGAAACAGCCGAACTGCCTGGATGTCCGTGGCCTCCAGGCGGGGCAGCGACCCGAGTGCGCGGTGGATACGCTCGCAGATTGCCAACCCAAAGCTGCCTCGCAATCCGGCGCCGCACGCCACAACCAAGGTGCCTCGGCCGCCGTGTCTGATTCAGCCTGGCCGGACAACCAGACCGAGGGCCGCGGAAAGCCGCGCGACGAGTCCCGTCGCGAGTGTCCCGAGGTCGTCGTCGATGCCGAGCAGGCGGGTGCTGGTGACCTCGAGGCCGGCGTGGCCGCAGGGATTGATACGCGCGAAGGGTTCGAGGTCGTTGCTGACGTTCAGGGCCAAGCCGTGGTAGGTGAAGCCGCGGCGTACCCGCAGGCCGAGTGAGGCGATCTTGCGGCCTCCCACATAAACGCCCGGTGCGTCGGCGCGCGCCTGCGCCTGGATGCCGTAGCTGCCCAGCAGGTCGATGATCGACTGTTCCATCACGCGCACCAGACGACGTATCCCGATCCCCGAATCGCGCAGCGAGATCAGCAGGTAGATCACCAGCTGGCCAGGTCCGTGATAGGTGACCTGACCACCGCGGTCCGTCTGGACGACGGGAATATCGCCCGGCGCGAGCAGATGTTCCGCCTTGCCTGCCTGGCCCTGGGTGAACACCGGTGGGTGCTCGACTATCCACAGTTCAGACGGTGTATCGTCGCCGCGCCGGTCGGTGAATTCGCGCATCGCCTGCCAGGTGGGCAGGTAGTCGCGCAGACCGAGTCTGCGCACGATGAGGCGGTGACGGGTCATGCGAGTGTGGTGCGTCGTTGTGTCCGGCACATGTCGTCGGGGCCTATATCGGCGCGTGCTCCTGCAACTCGGGTAGCGCGCACTGCGCGCGCCGTAATGCACCTGCTTACCGCATATGCGGCGCGGTACGCCGAGCTATCGCGGCCTGCCGTCACGGTCGAGGCATGCGCTGCAAGGCCCGGTTCCATGTGACACAACACTAGCCCGCATCCGTCACCGGCCGGAAAGCGGCTGTGGCGTAACAGGCTCAAATCGCGATAGAAATGATTGAATCTGTTCGTGACCCAAGATTAACACCCTGTTTCCGCTGCCTGCCTATCCCGGTCCTGGCGGTTTCTCGTTCGCGCCGGCTTGGTCTTCACCCAAGTGGTAGCTACAGCGACCACTTGCGCTCCAGCCCGGCGCCGAACCGGCTGCGAAATCCGCCGGCATCCGTGATGCCGGTGACAGGTGCGGGCTAGAGGCGCATCAGCACCTTGTCGTCGGCAGTCAGGTCATCGTAGATCGCGTCCAGCTGTTCGCGGCTGGTCGCCTCGATGATCAGGCTCACCGAGATGTATTTGCCAGCGCTGCTCGGGCGCGTGCGCAGACTGTCCTCGCGCAGCGTGTCGCAGTGACGGCGCACGATCTCGATGACCACCTCGTGGAAACGGCCGTCGTCGATGCCCATTGCCTTGATCTGGTATTCGCAGGGAAATTCGAATCCTGTCGGTTGTTCAGTCGTCATGGCACTCTGCACCCGACCGCAGGCGCTCCTTGCAGGCCTGGAACAGGGCGTCCATCCGGTACCACAGCTCGCCGGGCGCTCCGCTGCCGACCGGGCGGCCGTTCAGTTCGACCACTGCGGCGATCTCGCGCGTCGAGCTGGTCAGCCAGACCTCGTCGGCGGTCTCCAGTTCGGCGGCGCCGATGGCTGCCTGCGCAAATGGCACGCCGCTCTCGCCGGCGAGTTCCAGGACCAGGTCGCGGGTGATCCCGGGCAACAGCTCGGCGCTGTCCGGCGGGGTGATCAGCAGACCGTTGCTGACAATGAAAAGATTGCTGGCAGTGCCCTCCATCGCCGCGCCGTCGCGGATCAGGATGGCCTCGTCGGCACCCTCCTCGCTGGCCTGGGCACGCGCCAGCACGTTGGCCAGCAGCGTTGTGGCCTTGATGTCGCAACGGTGCCAGCGGATGTCCTCGAGGGTGATCACCTTGATCCCACGCTGTGCCTTGGCGAAATCGCGCGGCGGGTTGGCGCTGGTGAAGGCCAGCACATTGGGGACCACCGGGTCGGGGATCACGTGGTTGCGCACCGGGTAGGCGCCGCGCGTGACCTGCAGGTAGATGGATTGATCCTGGCCGGGCAGCTGCTGGGCGAGACGTTCGAATATCGCCTGCCACTGCCGATGCGCGAGCGGGTTGTGCATGCGGATAGCGGCCAGGCTGCGGTCCAGCCGGTTGAGATGATGGCGGACGCGAAACGGGAGCCCGCCGTAGGCCGGGATGACCTCGTACACGCTGTCACCGAACAGCAGGCCGCGGTCGGTGATCGGCACGCATGCCTGATCGCGCGGCAGGTACTCCCCGTTGAGATAGGCGAGCAATTCGTCACTCATCGCTTGTTTACTCCAGCATCATCAGCACCGTGTCGACGACGGTACGCCAGATACCGCCCTCGGGTACATCGTCCAGCGCAACCAGTGGTCGGCGCGTCACGACCTCGCCATCCAGTTCGACGATCACCTCGCCAACCTTCTGGCCCTTGGCGAGCGGGGCCTGGATGTTCGGCTGGATCTCGGTACGTGCGTTGAGCTTGTCATATTGGCGGCGCGGAATCGTCACGTACAGGTCCCTGTCGAGGCCCAGCGAGAGTTCCTCCTGTTCGCCCATCCATACCCGGGTGCGGGTCAGGCGATCGCCCGCCGAGTACAGCCGGTGGGTCTCGTAGAAGCGGAAGCCGTAGTTGAGCAGCGACTGGCTCTCGTTGATGCGGGCCTTTTCGCTCGTGGTGCCCATTACTACCGAGATCAGGCGCATGCCCTCGCGCTTGGCAGCGGCGACCAGACAATAACCGGCCGACTCGGTGTGCCCGGTCTTCACCCCGTCGACCGAGTCGTCATGCCACAGCAGGTTGTTGCGATTGTGCTGGCGGATGTCGTTGAAGGTGAATTCCTTGACCGAATACAGCTTGTACAGCTCGGGAAACTCGCGGATCGTCGCCTCGGTGACCCGCACGATGTCGTGCGGAGTGGTGTAGTGGTCCGGGTCGGGCAGCCCGGTGGCATTGACAAAGTGGCTGTTTTGCATACCGAGACGGTGCGCGTAGTCGTTCATCAGGTTGGCGAACGCCTCCTCGCTGCCGGCGACGTGCTCGGCCAGTGCGACGCTGGCATCGTTGCCGGACTGGATGACCATGCCTTTGAGCAGGTCCTCGACCGTGACCCGCTTGTTGACCTCGATGAACATTCGCGACCCCGGTGTCTTCCAGGCCTTTTCGCTGACCAGGACCTCGTCGGACAGCTTCACCGAGCCACTCTGGATCTCATGGAATACCACATAGGCGGTCATGATCTTGGTCAGGCTGGCCGGCTCGAGACGCTGTTCAGGGTCCTTGGCGGTCAATACCACGTCGCTGTCCATGTCGATCAGCAGGTACCCGGTCGCGGCGACCGTCGGTGGGGCTGGCGCTGCGGCGGGCGCTGCGGCGAGTGCCGCAACGGGGGCGAGGAGGTACAGGGCGATGCAGATGAAGACGGTCTTGTGCACTTTACTACTTTCCTGGTGGCGGTATGCCGGATCGGGACGCAAGAATACGGGGATCCGGTTCGCTTGGCTGCGAAATGGCTGTCGAACGGTTCAGGTTTCGGGCGCATGAACCATCGTGATCCGGGGCATTCTAACGTCTGCGTTTGCCCTTAGTCAGGGTGTAATCCCTAACAAACACCCGTTGATCCGACCTGTCCTGCGCGGACCCCCCCATGCGCCCGATGCTTGCACCGTGCGCTTAGTGTGAACAGGCGCTAGTCGATTACGACCAGCGGTTGGGCGACCCCGAGCTCATGCAGCTGCGCGGTGACCTCGTCGGCGATCTCGACCGAGGCGAGCGGCCCGACCTGCACGCGGAGCACCGATCCGGTCGTGGCCATGGCGGGGATCACCCGAACCTCGCGCGCCAGTCCCTGTTTGAGGCGATCACGCAGCCGCTCGGCATTGTCGTTGCTGCTGAACGCGCCGGCCTGCAGAAAGATTCGCGGCGCGGCAGGCGTGGTGGGCGCAGCCGGTTCGGGCACGGGCGGCGCGGGCACCGCGACCAGCGGCGCGGGCTGCTGCTGCGCGGGCGCAGCTGCGACCCGGGTCGTGGGTGCCCGAGGATCGATCGCGCGGATCTCCACCAGGGCGGTACCTTTGCCCAGCATGCCGATGCGCGCGGCGGCGGCATACGAAAGGTCGATGACGCGGTTTTCGTGGAACGGGCCGCGGTCGTTGACGCGCACGACCACTTTCCGGCCGTTCTCAAGGTTGGTGACCTGGACGTAGGTTGGGATCGGCAGCCGCTTGTGCGCCGCCGACATCGTGTACATGTCGTAGCGCTCCCCGTTCGACGTGTTGCGGCCGTGGAACTTGCGGCCGTACCACGACGCGATGCCGCGCTCCACGAAGCCCTTGCTATCGCGGAGCGGGTAGTAACGATCCCCGAAAACCACATAGCTCTCCGGATTGCCGCCGCGGCTCAGGGGTTCGACCCGCGGAACCGCATCCGGCACCCGGCTCACGTCGCGCGGTTCACCCGGACCGTCCCGGTCGCCGCCGTAGTCCGGCCCCAGCCCGCCGCAGCCACCGAGGCCAACGGCCAGGGCGCCGATCAGGCCCAGTGCGGGAAGGCGGCTGAGTGACTTACCGGTTAGCATCGTTCCTGATTACCCCGCCACGTGCGCGCCGCTGGCCTGCGCGTAGTACTGCTCGCGGATCGCCTCGCTGAGCTGATAGACCGCCATTGCATACTTGGTGCGCGGGTTGTATCGCATGATGGAATAGAAGTTGTTCATGCCGACCCAGTACTCCTTGCCGTCATTGGTATCGAACTCGAGCAGGCTGAGCCGTGTGCCGGGCGCGGGCGGCGGGTCCAGCGCTATGCCGGCCGCGGTCAGTTGCCCGGCCTCGAGGCTCGGCTTGGCCCCGGCGTCCACCAGCGCCTGGGGCACGCTGTCCATGCCGGCCAGCGGCTGGGCTACCGCCGCACCTGCCGTCCAGGCGCCTTTCTTTGCAAAATAGTTGGCGACGCTGCCGATCACGTCATCCGGGGAATGCCAGATGTCACGATGCCCGTCGCCGTCGAAGTCGACCGCATAGCTGCGGAAACTGTCCGGCATGAACTGCGGCATGCCCATCGCACCCGCATAGGAACCGGTCGGCGCCACCGGCTCGAGCTTTTCCTCGCGCGTGAAGCGCAGGAAGTGGCTCAGCTGTTCACGAAAGAACGCGCCGCGCTTCGGGTAATGAAAACCCAGGGTGTGCAGGGCGTCCAATACGCGGTAGTTGCCGGTGTTGGCACCATAGCGGGTCTCTACGCCGAGGATCGCGACGATGATCTGCGGCGGCACGCCGTATTCCCTTTCCGCGCGTGCGAGGGCATCGGCGTGCTGCCGCCAGAACGCCACGCCACCCTGGATACGCGACGGGGTGAGGAAGATCGCGCGGTATTCGCTCCAGTTCAGTACCTTCTCGGCCGGGCGGGCGATCGCCTCTAGGATCGGTCGGCGCAGCTGCGCCTTGTACAGCGTGTGCGTGACCTCGCGTTTGGAGAAGCCATACTTGCTGACCATCTCGGCGATGAACTCGGCGCGCAACTGGTCGGGTGTCTTGGCCTGGGCGAGTCCGCTCACGGCCAGCAGGAGGATCAGGCAAAGGGTTTTGTGCATCATTCAGGTCGGCAGCAGTCTGCGATGAGTATGAATGGACATCAGGATACCGAAGCCTGCCATCAGGGTCACCAGTGAGGTGCCGCCATAGCTGATCAGCGGCAGCGGCACACCGACGACCGGCATCAGACCGGTAACCATGCCGGTATTGACGAATACATAGACGAAGAACACCAAGGTCTGGGAACCGGCGATCAGGCGGGTGAAGGTATCCTGTGCGCGAGTCGCGATGTACAGGCCCCGGCTGATGACGAACATGTAGATGGCCAGCAGGACCAGCACGCCGATCAGACCGAATTCCTCCGACATCACCGCGAAGATGAAGTCGGTGTGGCGTTCCGGCAGGAAATCGAGCTGCGACTGGGTACCGTTCAGCCAGCCCTTGCCATACAGCCCGCCGGAACCAATTGCGATCTTCGATTGGATGATGTGGTAGCCGGCGCCGAGCGGATCCTTTTCGGGGTCGAGGAAGGTCAACACGCGCTGCCGCTGGTAGTCGCGCATCAGGTACCAGACGACCGGCGCGGCCCCGGCTGCGCCGAGCAGCAGACTGCCGATCAGGCGCCAGCTGATCCCGGCCAGGAACAGCACGAAGATGCCGGCGCTGGCGACCAGCAGCGAGGTGCCGAGGTCCGGCTGCTTGGCGATCAGCAGCACCGGGACCGCGATCATCAGTGCCGCGGTCGCGAGGCGCTGCCAGCGCGGTGGCAGGCGTTTTTCGGCCAGGTACCAGGCGATCATCAGCGGAACCGCCAGCTTGACCAGTTCGGAAGGCTGAAAGCGCACGACCCCAAGGTCGAGCCAGCGCTGCGCGCCTTTGCCGATCTCGCCGAACACCAGAACCGCGACCAGCATCGCCAACCCCAGCGCGTACAGCCAGGGGCTCCAGCGTCGCAGGGTCGCCGGATTGAGCTGCGCAATCGCCAGCATCACCATGAAGGCGAGGAAGATGCGCACCGCCTGCCGCTCCACCTGCCCTAGGTCCTCGCCGGAGGCCGAGTACAGGACGATCAGGCCGAATCCGCACAACAGCAGCAGTCCGACCAGCAGTGGCAGATCGATATGGAACACCGCGAGCAGGCCCTGGCGGCGGTTCGGATTGGTCGGCGTCAGATCGCCGAGCTGGCGGGGTGAATAGCTCATGTGCCGTCCTTCGGCCGGGTCTCGTTGGGCAACAGGTAGGCGTCCATGATCGCACGTGCGATCGGCGCCGCCACCGAGCCGCCGTGGCCACCGTGCTCGACCACCACGGCGACCGCAATCTGCGGGTCCTCGACCGGCGCATAGGCGATGAACAGTGCGTGGTCGCGGTATTTTTTCTCCAGCGTCTCCTCGTCGTATTCCTCGTCCTGGGCGACGGTGAAAACCTGTGCGGTGCCGGTCTTGCCGGCGATGGTGTAACGATCGGAACGGATCCGTTTGGCGGTTCCGCGCGGACTCTCGACCACGTGCTGCATCCCGGCGCGCACATCCTGCCAGTTTTGCTGCAGGCCGATCGGGATCTTATGCGCGCTCGGCGGGATCGGGGTGATCTCGCCGGTCGCGGGCGATTGCAGGTAGTCGACCACGTGCGGTGTAAAGAACACGCCGTTGTTGGCAATCGCTGCGGTTGCCGCGGCCAGTTGCAGCGGCGTGGTCAGAAAGTAGCCCTGGCCTATGCCCATGATCAGGGTCTCGCCGGGGTACCAGGGCTGATGCCGGGTGCGCCGCTTCCACTCGCGCGACGGTAGCAGGCCGGTAGATTCACCGGTCAGATCGATGCCGGTGCGGTTACCGAAACCAAACTGCGACAGAAAGTCGTGCAACCTGTCGACGCCCAACTCGTATGCCAGACGGTAGAAGAACACGTCGCAGGACTGCACGATCGCCGAGTCCAGGTCCATCGGCCCGTGTCCGCCCTTTTTCCAGTCACGGTAGCGGTGGGTATTGCCCGGGAGCTGGAAGAATCCCGGGCAATACACGCTGCTGTCGAACTGGATCGCGCCGCGCTCGAGGCCGGCCAGGCCCATGAACGGCTTTACCGTGGAACCCGGCGGGTACTGGCCGTGCAGCGCGCGGTTGTACAGGGGGCGGTTTTCGTCCTGCTGCAGGGCGTCATAGTCCCGGGTGCTGATGCCCTCGACAAAGTCGTTCGGCTCGTAGCCCGGCTGGCTGACGAAGGCCAGTACACCGCCATCCTTTGGATTGATCGCGACCGCCGCACCGTTGTTGTCGCCGAACGCCTTCATCGCAACCTCCTGCAGGCCGATGTCGATGTGCAGGTGGATGTCCACACCAGGCTCGGGCGGCGTCTGCTCCAGCGTGCGCACCTTGCGGCCGGCGGCATTTACCTCGACTTGCTCCAGGCCGACCGCGCCGTGCAGCGCAGATTCGTAGGTCTTTTCCACGCCGTTCTTGCCAATGTGGCTGGTGCCGGCGTAGTTGGAGGCGTCGATCTGTTCGATGTCACGCTGACTGATGCGGCCCACATAGCCGAGTACGTGGGTCGTTTTCGGGCCATGCGGGTAGTGGCGCAACAGTTGCGCCTTGATATCTACACCGGAGAAGCGGTGCCGATGCACCGAGAACTGGGCCGTCTCATCCTGGCTCAGGTTGACCCGGATCGGCACACTGTCGAAGCGTCGCGCACGCTTTTTCAGCTGCCAGAAGCGCTCGCGGTCCTCGTCGTCGATCTCGATCACCGTGGCCAGTTCGGCCAGCGTCTGGTCGAGGTCTTTGACCTGCTCGGGGGTTATCTCCAGGCTGTAGGCCGGCCGGTTCTGGGCCAGCAGTACGCCCGCACGGTCATAGATAAGGCCGCGCGTCGGTGGCAGCGGCAAGACCTTGACGCGGTTCTCGCGCGACAGCGTGGTGAAATGCTCATGGTCGATGATCTGCAGCTGCACCAGGCGCCAAATCAGCACGATCACCGCCGCCAGCACCAGCAGGCCGGCGACGATGGCGCGGGTCAGAAAGGCCTGACTCTCACGGATGGTGTCTTTCAGCTGCATCGGCTTAGCTGACCTTGAAGTGGCGGCGGGTCTTGCGCAGCGTGACGAAGATCCAGGGCCATAGCAGGGCGCCGATCAGCGGCATGGCCCAATAGATCAGGGGAGGCGCGACGCCGCGCGTGGCCCCGGTGACCCATAGCCCGAGCAGGTGATCGATAATCAACAGGATCAGGATCCCGAGCGACTGCTGCCAGAACGGGAACACGCGGATGCGCTGGTGCAGCTGGATGGCGATGAAGATCACCACGGTGAGGCCGAGCGAATGTTGGCCGAGCAGCGTGCCAGTCAGGACGTCGAGCACGATGCCTGCGATGAATCCGGTGCCCACACCGACCCGGTGGGGCAGTGCGATGGCCCAGTAAAGCAGGACCAGCGCGACCCACTGCGGGCGGAACGGGCGCGCCCACTCCGGCATCGGCAGGATCGTCAGCAGCATCGCGACACACAGCGTCGCGACGATGATCAGTCGGCCGTCGCCGGAACCGCTCATGTACCGGGCTCCGTGGGCGTGCTATCCATACCTGCGGGATTGGACTCTGCGGGTGTCGCGGGCGCGCCTTCATCGGGTGTGGTCTGGTCGTCGGCAGGCGCATCGGGCGGCGCATCGGCCGGCGCATCGGTTGGCGCATAAGCGCTCGGCACGTCGTTGGGTACCGTCCAGACCAACAGCACCTCGCGGCTGCGGTCCAGGTGGGCACGCGGCTCGGCAAACACGCTGGAAAACGGTGCGTCGGGCGAGCGATCTACACGGGTCACGGTCGCCACCGGGTACCCGGGCGGGAACTTGCCGCCCAGGCCGGAGGTCACCAGCAGGTCACCCACGACGATGTCCGAGTTGGTCGGCAGGTAGGGTAATTTCAGCTCGTCGATGCGCCCGGTGCCGACCGCAATGGTGCGCAGCCCGTTGCGCAGCACCTGTACCGGAAGCGCGTGGCTGCTGTCGGTGATCAGCAGCACGGTCGAGGCCAGCGGGTTGACTTCGATCACCTGGCCCATTACCGCGCGCGCATCGAGTACCGGTTGGCCCTCGAATACGCCGGAGACCGCCCCTTTCTTGATGATCACCTGCTGTTTGTACGGGTCGAGGTCGACCGACGCCATCTCGGCGACCAAAACGCGGTCACCGACCTTGAACGACGAGTCGACCAGATCGCGCAGGCGCATGTTTTCGGCCTGCAGTGACTCGTACTTCTGCAATTCGGCCTGCAGGCGCAGGTTCTCGGCGTGCAACTGCTGGTTGCGCTCGTACAGGACCTCGTGGCTGCTGGTGGCCTCGCTCAGCCAGTGCGACGTGGTGAATGGCAGGTCGGCGAGGTACTGTAGCGGATAGGTCAGGAAAGACAGCGCGCTGCGCAGCTGTTGCAGGTGGTGAAACCGGTGGTCGAGGACCAGCAGGGCCAGCGACAGTAGCACGGCGGTCACCAGGCGGGTGGTTTGGGAGGGGCCCTGTGCAAAGATCGGCTTGATGGTAACGCTCTCCGTTCCTGCGGCATGCCACGCGCTGCGACGCTGCGCGGCCTCGCCGTTGTGTCGTTACTCGACCGTGAAGATCTCGCCTCCGCGCTCGTCCATCAGTTCGAGGGCGCGGCCGCCACCGCGTGCCACGCAGGTCAGCGGGTCCTCGGCAATGATCACCGGTAGCCCCGTCTCCTCCTCGATCAGACGGTCCAGGTCTTTCAGCAGGGCGCCGCCGCCGGTAAGCACGATGCCGCGTTCGGCGACGTCAGCGCCCAGTTCCGGCGGGGTCTGCTCGAGCGCCTTTTTCACCGCGTCGACGATACCCGAGAGCGGCTCCTGGAGGGCCTCGAGTATTTCGTTCGAACTCAGCGTAAAGCTGCGTGGCACGCCCTCGGCAAGGTTGCGGCCCTTGACCTCGAGTTCACGCACCTCGTTGCCCGGATAGGCCGAGCCGATCTCCTTCTTGACCCGCTCCGCGGTGGCCTCGCCGATCAGCGTGCCGTAGTTGCGGCGCACGTAGTTGATGATGGCCTCGTCGAATTTGTCACCGCCGATGCGTACCGAGTTCGCGTAGACGATGCCGTTGAGCGAGATGATCGCGACCTCGGAGGTGCCGCCGCCGATATCCAGGACCATCGAACCGCGCGCCTCGTCGACCGGCAGTCCGGCGCCGATCGCAGCCGACATGGGCTCCTCGATCAGGTACACCTCGCGCGCACCTGCGCCCGCTGCGGACTCCTTGATCGCTCGCCGTTCGACCTGGGTCGAGCCGCACGGCACGCACACCAGTACACGTGGGCTGGGGCGGATCAGGCGTGATTCGTGGACCTTGTGGATGAAGTACTGCAGCATCTTCTCGGTGACCGTGAAGTCGGCGATCACGCCTTCCTTCATCGGCCGGATGGCAGTGATGTTGGCCGGGGTGCGGCCGAGCATCTTCTTGGCCTCTTCGCCCACGGCGGCAACCGATTTGGGTCCACCCGGACCGCGGTCCTGGCGGATAGCCACGACTGAGGGCTCGTTCAGGACAATGCCCTGGTCGCGCGCATAGATCAGCGTATTGGCTGTGCCGAGGTCGATCGAAAGGTCGTTGGAAAAGAGTCCACGGATACGGCGAAGGAACATTCTGTGACTTCCGGTAGCCGGCCCGACGATCTGGTGACGCGAGCTTCGGCTGTTGACGATATTGGGCATTATGCCGGGCGCCCGTGGCCCGGGGAGACGCGTAATCTAGCAACGGCCCCGGTGTTCGGCAAGCGCACTGGGACCCTGTTCGGCGAGTTCGTCGCATTCCGGTGGGTCGCGGCACGCGCCGGGACCGGCCGGATTCGGCGGTCGACGGCTGCGATTAACGCGCCCGGTGGTCGTTTGGTTTCGGCGCAGACCGGGATTGTGGTAATTTGCCCGCCTTGTTCGAGTCGATGCCCCAATCGGTACAAAGCCATGTCGCTGTCTGCTGACGATGTCGCCAAAATCGCCCATCTGGCCCGCCTTGCAGTCGAGCCACGCGAGTCCGAGGCCCTCGGCCGGGAGCTGTCCAGCATCCTTGACCTGGTTGCGCAGATGGATGCCGTGGACACCGCGGATGTGCCGCCGATGGCGCATCCGCTCGAGATGGCCCAGCGACTGCGCGCCGACGTGGTGACCGAGGAGGACCGGCGCGAGCGCTACCAGGCACATGCGCCGGCGGTCGAGAACGGCCTGTTTCTGGTCCCCAAGGTCCTCGAGTGAGGTGTGGCGGCGTCGCCGTTTGACCTTCGGCCAGGGGCGCGCGGCGTAACCGATCTCCGCGCCAGGGTATTTCAGCCACTGACCATGGATTTCGCGTATTCCCATGCATAACAAGACCATTGCGGAACTGTCGATCGCGCTACGCGACGGCCAGGTGTCCAGCACAGAGCTCACCACGCAGATGCTGCAGCGCGTGAAGACCCACGACGCGACGCTCAACAGCTTCGTCACGGTCACCGAAGACTTGGCACTCGCCCAGGCCAGGGCGGCCGACGAGCGCATCGCCGCGGGCGCTGCCGGCCCGCTGACCGGCATCCCGATCGCGCACAAGGACATCTTCTGTACCCTCGATGTGCGCACCAGTTGTGGTTCGCGCATGCTGGAGGGCTTCGTCTCGCCATACGACGCTACCGTGGTGGCCAATCTGCAGCGCGCCGGCGCGGTGATGCTTGGCAAGACGAATATGGATGAATTCGCGATGGGTTCGTCGAACGAGACGAGTTACTACGGCCCGGTGCGCAACCCCTGGGACACCGAGACCGTGCCTGGCGGTTCGTCGGGCGGCTCGGCCGCCGCGGTGGCCGCGCGCCTGTGCGCGGCGGCGACCGGCACCGACACCGGCGGCTCGATCCGCCAGCCGGCCGCGCTGACCGGTATTACCGGCCTGAAGCCGACCTACGGGCGCTGTTCGCGCTGGGGCATGATCGCGTTCGCCTCGTCGCTCGACCAGGCGGGGCCGATGACCCGCAGTGCCGAGGATGCGGCCTTGATGCTGGCCGCGATGGCGGGTTTCGATGAACGTGACTCGACCAGTGCGCAGCGTCCGGTTGACGACTATGTCGGTGCGCTTGGAAGCCCGATAAAGGGTGTGCGGATCGGGATCGTCAAGGAATTCATGGGCGAGGGGCTGGATGCCGGCGTCGGTGCGTCGGTGAGCGCTGCGCTCGACGAGCTGACGAGGCTCGGTGCCGAGTTGGTCGAGGTCAGCCTGCCGAACGCGGGCCTGTCGGTGCCGGCCTACTACGTGGTCGCACCGGCCGAATGTTCGTCCAACCTGGCGCGTTTCGACGGCGTGCGCTACGGTCATCGTTGCACCGATCCGAAAGACCTCGAGGACCTCTACAAGCGTTCGCGCTCGGAGGGCTTCGGCGCGGAGGTCAAGCGCCGCATCATGATCGGCACCTATGCGCTGTCGGCCGGGTACTACGACGCCTATTACCTCAAGGCGCAAAAGGTGCGCCAGCTGATCGCGGATGATTTCCGGCGCGCATTTGCCGCGTGTGACGTGATCGTCGGCCCGACCGCGCCGGGCACCGCGTTCCGTCTCGGCGAGAAGGCCGACGATCCGGTGTCGATGTACCTGCAGGATATCTACACGATCGCGGTCAACCTGGCAGGCCTGCCCGGCATGTCGATCCCTGCGCCGGCGAGCGACGGCATGCCGGTGGGGCTGCAGCTTATCGGCAACTATTTCGACGAGGCGCGCCTGCTCAACGTAGCCCACCAGCTGCAGCTGGCGACCGACTGGCACCGTCAAGCGCCCGCGGACTTTGTCTGACGCATGCATCATTGATGCGCAAAGAACGCAAACGACGCGAGGTCACATCGCATGATTGCGTGCAATTCTTTGCGCTGTCGGCGTACTTCGCGATTGGATTAATGAATTCGGGAAACTGACATGCAGTGGGAAACAGTCATCGGTTTGGAGATCCACACCCAGCTCGCCACGCGGTCCAAGATCTTTTCAGGTTCTTCGACCGCATTCGGTGCCGAGCCGAACACCCAGGCCTCGCTGATCGATCTGGGCATGCCGGGCGTATTGCCGGTGCTGAACAAGGAGGCGGTGCGCATGGCGGTGCGCTTCGGCAAGGCGATCGGGGCGCAGGTCGCCGAGCGTTCGGTATTCGCACGCAAGAATTACTTCTACCCGGATCTGCCGAAGGGCTACCAGATCAGTCAGTACGAGCTGCCGGTGGTCGGCAGCGGGGTGGTCGAGATCGTGCTCGAGGATGGTTCCACCAGGCCGGTCGGTGTCACCCGTGCGCATCTCGAGGAGGATGCGGGCAAATCACTGCACGAGGACTTCCACGGTATGACCGGCATCGACCTCAATCGCGCCGGCACGCCGCTGCTCGAGATCGTGTCGGAGCCGGACATGCGCTCGGCCAAAGAGGCCGTCGCGTATGCCAAGAAGATCCACCAGATCGTGACCTATATCGGTATCTGCGACGGCAACATGCAGGAGGGTTCGTTCCGCATGGATGCCAACGTATCGATCCGGCCTAAGGGCCAGGCCGAGTTTGGCACCCGCGCAGAGCTCAAGAACATCAACTCGTTCCGCTTTCTCGAGAAGGCGATCAATTTTGAGGTCGCGCGCCAGATCGAGGTGATCGAGGACGGCGGCAAGGTGGTACAGGAGACCCGGCTGTACGACGCGAACAAGGACGAGACGCGATCGATGCGCAGCAAGGAGGAGGCCAACGACTATCGTTACTTCCCGGACCCGGATCTGCTGCCACTGGAGATTGACGCGGCCTTCATCGCCGAGGTGGTGGAGGGCATGCCCGAGCTGCCGGATGCACGCCGCGAGCGCTTCGAATCGGAGTATGGCCTGTCGGCATACGATGCCGACGTGCTCACCGGCAGTCGTATCCAGGCCGATTACTTCGAGGCGGCTGCCAGGACCGGCGGTGACGCCAAGCTCACCGCCAACTGGGTAATGGGCGATCTGGCCGCGGCGCTCAACAAGGAGGGGGTTGATATCGCCGATTGTCCGGTGGCGGCCGCCGACCTCGGCCTGCTGGTCGCGCGAATCAGGGACAACACCATCTCAGGCAAGATCGCCAAGGACGTGTTCGCCGCGATGTGGGCCGGAGAGGGCAGCGCCGACCAGGTGATCGAGGCTAAAGGTCTCAAGCAGATCACCGATACGGGTGCCATCGAGGCGCTGGTCGACGAGGTGCTGGCGGCGAATTCGGCCCAGGTCGAAAACTACCGCAGCGCTGATCCGGACAAGCAGCCAAAGATGCTTGGCTTCTTCGTCGGTCAGATCATGAAAAGGTCGCAGGGCAAGGCGAATCCACAGCAGGTCAATGAGCTGCTGCGCCGGAAACTGGGCGGCTAGCCCCGAAAGCGCAACCGCGAGCGGTGCGAACAACGCAAATTGGCGGGCCCGGATCACCGCTGATCCCGGTGGGTTGCCGGGCATCAGTGATCGTGAAGGGCTTGTCCCGGGCGGGTCATGCGTGGCAGGCCCACTGCTGGCGGCCCTTCATTCTTTTCACAGGTGGTCAGTCGTGAGCGATATCGAGATCCGCGCGGCATCCGAGTCGGATGCCAAGGCCTGGGACGACTATGTCCTGGCGCATCCGCATGGCACTTTCTTCCATCGTTACGGGTGGAAGCGGCTGATCGAGTCCACCTACCGGTATCCCGGTCATTACCTGCTGGCCGAATGTGCCGGCAGGCTGTGTGGCGTACTGCCGCTGGGTGAGGTCCGTCACCTGCTGTTCGGCCATTCGCTGATCTCGGTGCCGTTCTGCGTCTATGGTGGGGTGCTGGCCGACAATGCCGTGGCCCGCGAGACCCTGGAGGACTATGCGATGCAGGTGGCCAGGCGTCTCAAGGTCGGCCACCTGGAACTGCGCAACCAGCGACCGGTGCGCGATGACTGGCAGCGCAGGGACGATCTGTATGTGACCTTCAAGCGGGAACTCAGCGAAGACCATGACGCGAACATGGGCGCCATTCCACGCAAGCAGCGCGCGATGGTGCGCAAGGGCATCAAGTGCGGCCTGGTTGGCGAACTCGATGAGGGCGTCGAACACCTCTATCAGGCCTATTCGGAGAGCGTACGCAATCTCGGTACCCCGGTCTTGCCAAAGGCGCACTTCCACGCGATCCGCGCAGAATTCGGCGACGATGTCGACGTGATCGCGGTCCGCCATCAGGATAACGTGGTGGCCGCTGTGATGAACTATTACTTCCGCGACCAGGTGCTGCCCTTCTACGGCGGCGGCACCTCGGCGGCACGCGACCTCGGGGCCAACGATTTCATGTACTGGGAGGTCATGCGCCGCGCCGTCGAGCGAGGGTGCAGGGTGTTTGACTTCGGCCGCAGCAAGGTGGACACGGGCTCGTTCCGGTTCAAGAAGCACTGGGGTTTCGAGCCCGAGCCGCTGAGTTACGAGTATTTTCTGGTGCGCTCAGCGGGCATGCCGGATCTGAACCCGAACAATCCCAAGTACAGCCTGTTCATAAATGCCTGGAAACGCCTGCCGATCGGCGTGAGCCGCGCGATCGGCCCGTGGTTGGCGCGCGGTCTGGCCTGACAGGTAGCGGCCTTGCGTCAGGCCACGATGACGCGGTTGCGGCCTTCTCTCTTGGCGCGGTACAGCGCCTGGTCTGCACGATTGATCAGGTCCATCAGGTCCTCGCCCAGCTTGTAGGTCGCTACGCCGGCGGAGATGGTGATCTGACCCAGCGGTTTCTTGTTGTCGGCGCGCACCAGCTGCGCCTGGGCTACCGCGTTGCGCACCGAGTTGGCCACTGCTTCCGCACCCTTGGGTCCGGTCGACGGCAGCAGCAGCGTGAACTCTTCGCCGCCATAGCGTGCGGCGACATCCTTTCCTTTGATGTTCTGCTGCAGGCTCTGCGCAACGAAGCGGATGACACGGTCACCGATAAGGTGGCCGTGGTTATCATTGACTGATTTGAAGCGGTCGATATCGAGCATTACCACGGACGGCGGTTGGCTGTCCGGCATCTCGATAATTGCGGCATTGAGTTTATCGATCAATGCCAAACGGTTGTACAGGCCCGTGAGTGGGTCGGTGATCGCGCGCCGACGCTCGAGCTTCAACTGTTCCTGCAGTTCCTCGATCTCCTTCGACTTGGACTCGAAATGCGCGTGCATGCTATGGGTGGCGTTCTGCATCGAGCGTGTTTCTGCGACCAGCGCCTCGAGCAGCAGGCGAATTTCCGACAGATCGGTCTTCTTCTCCGTATTGTTGACGAAGCCGCCGAGAGCGCCCTCGAAGTTCTGGGTGTCCTTGCCGACTTTGCCCAGCGAGGAACACAGGTCGCCGAGCACCCTGCTGAGGCCGTCGCGTACCTGCTCGATGTTCTGCAGGTCGTGTTCGGCGAGGAACTGTCGATAAAGTTGGGTGGTGACGACCTCGGTGAACTGCTGCTTCCCGGTGACAAGCCGGTCGATCTCGGCGTTCAGGGCCGGGTTGTCGGCGCTGACGTAGCTGTACCAGATGGCATAGTTCTGCGGCGTCGGGGGTACCCCGTGCTGGGACATGCGCGGAACGGCCAAGCGAAATAACTCGGCGGCCTTCTCGTTCTCGGGAGCGCGCGTATCGACCCCCATTGATATCCTCCTCGTGCAGCCCAGAGGTGCTCTGCACCTTTGCACGACCGATATCGGACCAACGGCAGGAAAACTTTAACGCCCTAATGCCGCATGTGCACCACTGCAGGCGCTGAACGAAAAGCGGGTAGTGGGGAGCGCCTTGGCGCTATGCCGCCGAGCGGCATAGCCGTGCAGCGCCGCCTCAATCGCGCCGCTCGGCCAGCGCAACCGTGTAATGCTGGCCCTGCTTGAGCTTGCGATGGTTGCCGAACACCTCTTCGAACGCGCGCGCGATGAACTGGCGCAGACCGCTGATAACCACCACATAAAGGCGCCCGCCGGGCGCCAGGCGGTCGCGGATGTCATGGAAAAACAGGTAATAGTGCTCTTTGCTGGTCTTGGCCGGCAGGTTGGTGACCGCGAGCGTGAAGGTCTGCGGTGGAACATGGCGCAGGCCGTCACTGAGTATCGCCTGCGCATTCGTGACGCCGTTGCGCTGCGCATTCGCGTTGGCGTACTCGACTGCGACAAAGTCCTTGTCGACCATCAGGCAGCTGCCCTGCGGTGCGGCCTTCGCGATCGCCAGGCCGAGCGGGCCATAGCCACAACCCAGGTCGATCGCGCGATCGTCCGGTCTGACCTCAAGGTGGTCGAGCAACAGGTGCGTGCCGTCATCGACCGCCTTGGGTGAAAACAGGCCCCAGGTCGTGTGGAATGTGAACGGGTGTCCGAGCAGCGTATCGCTGAACACGATGTCCTGGCGCAGCCGGTCGAGGTCGAGTGGGGGTCTGGGCGTTTTCGGCATAACTGACTCATCGGCGACGAAGCCACATGGGATGGCGGTGGGGAGGGTGCGGCCGCACCTGTGCTGCCTTTAAGCCTACATTGAAGTGTTGCCTGCGTCCCGTCGTCGTTGCACACGGTCGCGACGATGTCGCGTGCCGGTGTGTTCGCCCAGCCAATCGGCGATCTGCGGCAGGTAGCGCTGAAGGTGCTCGAAGCGGTGGCTGCCGCCGGGTATCTCCCAGACGTCCATGCGGGCATAAAACGCTGCAGCCTGGCGATAGTCCAGCAGCTCGTCGCCCTGCTGCAACAGGACCAGGTAGTGCTCGCCGGGCGCCAGGCTGTGGCGCTGCAGCCCGGCCAGCGTGTGCAGATCATCGGCGGCAAGCTGAAACGCCAGGTCGTCACACCAGCGGTGCTGCTGGCCCAGGTGGTCGGCCAACAGTTCATGCGGACGGACGACGGGATTGATCAATACCGTCGGCAGGGGGCGAAGGGCATTCAGGCAGGTGGCATAAAAACCGCCCAGCGACGAACCGACCAGGGCGCGCACAGGGTAGCGCTCGACCAAGCCCTGCAGATGGTCGATCGCCTGTGCCGGATGCAACGGCAGGTCCGGTGCGATCACCTGGTCGACACCGAAATGCCGACGCAGCTTGAGCGACTTCTCACCCCAGCCGCAACTGCCGAAGCCGTGAATGAACAGGATCATCGGCCGCATACCGGGCAGCCTGGATCCGGCCGCAGGCGCAGCTCGCGCCAGTGCATGCGCAACGCGTCGAGCATCAGTAGCCGGCCGCCCAGTGGTTCGCCGACCCGGCACAGCAATTTGATCGTCTCGAGGGCCTGCATTGCGCCGATTACGCCGACCAGCGGCGCGACGACGCCGTTCTCGCTGCAGCGCAGCTCCTCCTCGCCCTGCTCGTCGTAAAGGCAGCGGTAGCAGGGCCCGCCCGGGTTTCCGGCGAACACGCTGATCTGGCCGTCCCAGCGAATCGCGGCGCCGGACACCAATGCCGTACGCAGATCGTGGCAGGCCTGGTTCAGCGCGAAACGCGTCGCGAAGTTGTCGCTGCAGTCGAGCACCACATCGGCGCCCTCGACGGCGGCCCGCAGCGCCTCGCCCTGCAGTCGCGCGTCCCGCAGGATCAGCCGCGTGTCCGGGTTGAGGGCCTTCAGGGTGGCCTGGGCCGAGTCGGTCTTGCGCAGGCCGATGCTGGTGGTGGTGTGCAGCACCTGGCGTTGCAGATTGCTCAGGTCCACGTGGTCATCGTCGACCAGTTCCAGGGTGCCGACTCCCGCGGCGGCCAGGTACATGGCCGCCGGCGAACCCAGTCCGCCCAAACCGACGATCAGGACCTTTGACGCGTGCAGGCGTTGCTGCCCCTCGATTCCGAGTTCGGGCAGCATGATCTGGCGGCTGTAGCGCAGCAGTGCGGCGTCATCCATTCGCAGATTGAAGCACGTTGGCGGGGCTGTTTCACGACCCGCGGCGCGACAGGGGGCCTGGCACGCAGCACTTGTGTCGTGTAGCGCGCGATTCAGTCTGGCATCTAATTCGGGGGGGGCTGTATCGGCTCGCGGTCCCGGGTCCTGCAGCCTGCATAGGGTGCGTCAGGCGCAGGCCAAGTCGATATGCACCCGATTCCGGCCGATACGGTGCAATACGCTGCGCTATTGCCCTACGCGCGCATCTCTTGGCGGCGTGTATCGGCCGGACATTGCCATATGCGTAGGGTGCATCAGGCGCAGGCCGCAATGCACCGGGACACGGTGGATACGGTGCAATACGCTCGGCTATCGGACCCTGTGGTGAGCGTCGAGGCATGCAATGCTATACGCCGCCAAATGTGGCGCACCACGTTAGAGATAACGCCGCCAGTGTTCGGGACGATCGTCCTGGCAGCCGTGTTCGCGGTTGCGGTAGCGGTTGACGAACACCTTCTGGGTACAGTTTTCGCCATGCTCGCAACACAGGTTGGCGCGCTGCGTCTCTTCTGTGTAGTGGTAGAGCGCGCGCCGGATCTTGTGCATCAGGCGGTTGTCGAGATGAAAGCCGTTCTGTTCGAGCAGGCCTTCGATATCGGCCAGGCAGATTGCCAGCAGGTGATAGGAGACCTGCAGCGTGGCCGTGTTGACGATATCGACACGCTCGATGCCGTCGATCTCGATCAGCAACGCGGCCGCGGACCCGACCTGGTTGGGGTCGGGGTGCAGGGTGCAGAACGCGATCTCGCGGTGCCTGAAGAGGGTTTCGTCCGACGCTTGCATAGCGGCAATGCTGTGCCGAAAGGCCCTACCGGTCAAGTGGGATTGCCACTTTGCGCTTGCCCGCCCCGGCGTGGCGACCGTCCGCCCGATGCGCGTTCCCGGCCGGCCAGGTCGTGACGCAGCTCGACCTGGTCGAAGCCGTGCTGGCGCAGCATGGCCCCGACCCGGCCGCCTTGATCGCTGCCGTGCTCGAGCCACAGCCAGCCGCCCGGCACCAGGTGGGTCGCGGCGTTCGCGGCAATATGCCGGATGGCATCCAGTCCATCGGGTCCCGAGACCAGCGCCGCGCGTGGTTCGAAGCGCAGGTCGCCGCGCGTGAGATGCGGGTCGTCGAGCGCCACATAGGGCGGATTGGCGACGATCAGGTCGAAGCGCGATTGTTCCGGCAGCGCCTCGAACCAGTCACTGGCCAGGAAATCCACGTTGTGCAGGGCGAGCCTCCGTGCATTCTCGCGCGCGACCGCGAGCGCGGCCGCGGAGCGGTCGAGGCCGGTGAGCCGCCAGGTGCGCCGTGCGCTGGCCAGCGCGAGCGCAATCGCGCCGCTTCCGGTGCCCAGGTCGAGTACCCGGGCGTCGTCGGGTAGCTCCAGCGCCAGTGCGGTCTCGATCAGGTGTTCGGTCTCCGGGCGCGGAATCAGCGTGTCCGGGCTGATCAGAAGGCGCAGCGACCAGAACTCGCGTTCGCCGGTCAGGTGTGCGACCGGGCGGCCCCTGAGGCGCTCGTCCACGAGGTGTGCAAAGCACGCGATCTGGGTCGCGTTCGGGATATGTTCGGGCCAGGCGTACAGCCAGCTGCGGTCGCGGCCGAGGCAGTGCGCCAGCAATACCTGGGCTTCGAGCAGCGGCTCGTCCGCTGCCGGCGTCAGGCGGCGCGCGGCGTGCTCAAGCAGCCCACGGACGCTGCTCATCCACGGCGGTCCATTCAGTCGACCCCCAGCGCGGCCAGCTGCTCGGCCTGGTACTCGTGCTGCAGCGGATCGACCACCTGGTCGAGTGCCCCCTGCATGACCTCGTCGAGCTTGTACAGGGTCAGGTTGATGCGGTGGTCGGTCAGGCGATTCTGCGGAAAGTTGTAGGTGCGGATCCGCTCGGAGCGATCGCCGCTGCCAACCTGCAGGCGACGGTCCTCGGCGCGGCTGGCGGCGGCGCTCGCCTGGGCCGCGGCCAGCAGGCGGGCCTGCAGCAGCGACATCGCGCGCGCCTTGTTCTTGTGCTGCGAGCGCTCGTCCTGGCATTCGACCACCACGCCGGTCGGCAGGTGCGTGATGCGCACCGCCGAATCCGTGGTGTTGACGTGCTGGCCGCCGGCGCCCGAGGAGCGGAAGGTGTCGATACGCAGGTCGTTCGGGTTGATGTCGAATTCATCGACCGCCTCGGCCTCGGGCAAAATCGCTACCGTGCAGGCTGAGGTGTGGATGCGTCCCTGTGACTCGGTCTCCGGGACGCGCTGCACGCGGTGCGCACCGGACTCGAACTTCAGGCGCGAATACACGCCCTGTCCGAGAATGCGCACGATCACCTCCTTGTAGCCACCGTGCTCACCGATGCTCTGGCTGACCGTCTCGGTCTTCCAGCGCTTCAGCTCGGCGTAGCGCAGGTACATGCGCAGCAGGTCGCCGGCAAACAGTGCGGCCTCGGCGCCGCCGGTGCCGGCGCGTACCTCGAGATAGACATTGCGCTCGTCGTTGGGGTCACGCGGCAGCAGCAGACGTTGCAGTTCGGGTTCGAGTGCCTCGATCGCCTGGCGCGCATCCTGGCAGGCGTCCTCGGCCAATTCCGCCATCTCCGGATCGGTCAGCATCTCTTGTGCATTGTGCAGATCGGCCTCGGCGTCGATGTAGCGCTGGTAGCAGCGGCACAACGGTTCGATCTGCGCATATTCACGGCTCAAGTCACGGAAGCGATTGAGGTTGCCCTGTACTCCGGGGTCGGCGAGCAGCGCTGTGATCTCTTGAAAGCGTTCGCTGATGTGCTCGAGCTTGTTACGAATGCTGGGTTTCATCGTCGGCACTCATCGGCCTGGTTGAATGACGTGGGGTACGGGCATGGGCCGGACGGGGCGGCCGGGGGGCGCGGGCAGAACAGCTAATCGTTGCCCGGGTTGCCGTGGCCGAGCTGGAACAGCGCGTTTGCCGCCTCGAGCAGCTCGCGGCGGCCGGTGCTGCCGGCCTCGCGCAGTTGCGTGCTCGGTGTGTGCAGCAGCTTGTTGGTCAGTGTCTGAGCAAGAAAGTTCAGGGCCTCGTCGGCGGACTTGCCCGCTTCGACCATGCGCAGGGCCTTGCCGAGTACCTCATCGCGGATCTCGCAGGCCTGTTTGCGGTAGTCCTGGATCAGACCGACCGCGTCCAGCGAACGCATCCAGGCGAGGAACTCGTCGACCTGGAATTTGATGATCTCGCGCGCCTGCTCCGCGGCCTCGTGGCGCGAACGCAGGTTGCCCTGGATCACCTCATCCAGGTCGTCGACCGTGTACAGGTAGACGTCCTCGAGATCGGCGACCTCGGCCTCGATGTCGCGCGGCACGGCGATGTCGACCATGAATACCGGCCGGTGGCGACGGCGCTTCAGGGCACTCTCGACCGCCCCTTTGCCGAGGATGGGCACCGGGCTGGCGGTCGATGCGATCACGATGTCGGCCTCCGGCAGGTGGGCCGGGAGTTCGGTCAGTCCTATGGCGAACGCGTCAAACTGCTGGGCAACCTCCTGGGCGCGGGCGATCGTCCGGTTGGCGACGATGATGCGTCCGATACCGTTCTGCACCAGGTGGCGCGCCGCGAGCTCAATGGTCTCCCCGGCACCGATCAGCAGTGCTGTCTGCTCCGACAGGTCGGCGAAGATCTGGCGCGCCAGGCTGACCGCGGCGAACGCGACCGAGACCGGGCTGTCGCCGATGGCGGTGTCGGTGCGCACCTGCTTTGCGGTGCTGAAGGCATGCTGAAACAGTCGCGTCAGCATCTTGCCGGTGCGCCCGGCGCCAGTGGCGGTCTGAAAGGCGGCCTTGACCTGACCGAGGATCTGCGGTTCGCCGAGGATCATCGAGTCGAGACCGCTAGCCACCGACAACAGGTGATCGATAACATGCCGCCCTTCGTGGACATACAGGTAGGGTGCGATGTCCTCCGCGACGAGTCCGTGGAACCCGGCCAGCCAGTCACGGGTCGACTCGATAGCATCGTCTTCGGCGTGACAATAGAGCTCGGTGCGATTGCAGGTCGAGAGGATGACTGCCTCGTGTATTCCCGGTTGCTCGGTCACACTACGCAACGCCGCGACGATGATATCCGGGCCAAACGTCACGCGTTCGCGGATACTTACCGGGGCCGTTGTGTGGTTGAGTCCGATCGTAAGCAGGGGCATGTTGGCCTGATCGTGCGCTAAGCGGGACTGGAAATTTTGTGATATCAAGGGGTTGAATGCAAGTGAAACGAGCGGTTTCGGGCGCACAATGTCACCGTGGCCGTTTCCGCGCCCCCGGCGATCCGTTAACCTTAATCATTGTGAAAAAACTACTCATTGGCCTCGGACTGGTGTCTTTGCTTGTCGTCCAAGGCTGTCAAACCATCAAGCAGAAACCCGAAACCGCGGCACTCCAAGAAGAGTCTGTAGCCGAACCGCAGTTGGTGCTGCCGTTTCCGGAGCCTGCGCCGGTCAAGCGCGAGCTCGACGAAGACCTGGTCTACAGCTACCTGGTCGGCGAGATCGCTGCGCATCGTGGCGAGTTGCGCCTGGCGCAGACGCACTACCAGCATGCCGCGATCCTGGCCCATGACGCCTATGCGGCCGAGCGTGCGACCCGGATTGCGCTGCACCTGAAGGACTACCAGGGGGGCTTGGCCGCGGCTCGACGTTGGGTGGAGCTGGCGCCGAACGACATGACGGCGCGCCAGCTGGCGGCCGTCCTGTTGCTGCGCAACCAGCAGCCCGATGCGGCGTTGGACGAATTGGATGCCCTGATCAAAATCGCGGAAGCGCGCGGTCTCGACGGCTACCTGTATGCCGCCGGTACGCTGAGCGTCGAGAGCGACAAGGCGGGTGCGGAGCTGCTGATGCAGCGGCTGCACGAGCGCCACCCGGACGACGTGCGTTCACTGTATGCGCTGGCGGTCATGCAGGCCGCGCATCGCAAGTTCGGCGATGCGGAGAATCGGCTGCGCGCGGTGATCGAGCTTAAGCCGGACTGGGAGCAGCCACGCGTGCTGCTGTCGCGGGTTCTGGTTGCACAGAACCGCCGCGATGAGGCACTCGCCGCGCTCGATGAGAGCGTGCGGCGTTACCCGGACAGCGAGTTGCTGCGCACTACCTACGCGCGCATGCTGGTCGATGCGAGCGAGTACGCCAAGGCCCTCGAGCAGTTTCGTGCCCTGCACCGCCTGGCCGCGGAGGACGACGAGATCACGTTCGGCTATGCCATGCTGGCTACCCAGCAGGAGCACTGGGACGAGGCGAGGCCGCTTTGGCAGCAGCTGCGCGGCAACCCGGAGCGGCGCGACGAGGCCGGTTACTACCTCGCGCAGATCGAGGAAGAGAACGGCAACGACGATCTTGCGATCGGTCTGTTCCGCTCGGTCAGTGGGTCCGAGCTGAAGGTCGACGCGGCGATTCGCATGGCGCAGATCCTGGCGCGCACGGGGCGCCTGGCGGAGGCCCGCGAGGCCCTGCAGCAGACACGCATCGCCAATCCGGGGCGCGCCGCCGACCTGTATATCGCCGAGACCCAGGCGGTGCAGAAGTACGGCGCACGGACGGATGCGCTGGCGCTCTACGAGACCGCGCTCAAGGCCTTTCCCGACAATCAGGACCTCATCTACAACCGGGCGCTGTACGTCGTCGAGCTGGGCGAGTTCGATTGGATGGAGCGCGACCTGCGGCGCCTGCTGGACGAGGACCCCGATCATGCGGACGCCCTGAATGCCCTCGGCTTTACCCTTGCGGACCGCAACGAGCGCCTGGAAGAGGCATACGGCTATGTGTCGCGCGCCTTGGAACTGCGTCCAGACAGCCCCGCGATACTCGACAGCATGGGCTGGGTCCTGTACCGCAAAGGTGAACTCAGCGAGGCGGCAGGTTATCTGCGGCGTGCGCTCGACATGTCTCAGGATGACGAGATCGCGGCCCACCTCGGTGAGGTGCTTTGGGCCAGTGGCGAGCGTGCCGAGGCGCAGACCGTGTGGCGCGACGCCCTCAAGCACAAGCCCGATAGCGACAAGATCCGTGCGGTCATGCAGAGGTTCCAGGCCGGGGCACAATGACTGCAGCGCAGGTCTGGCCGGCGCCGGCAAAAATCAACCTGATGCTGCGCGTGGTCGGGCGCCGTGCGGATGGCTACCATCTGCTGCAGACGGTGTTCCAGTTTGTCGACCTGTGCGATTCGCTGTCCTTTGGCGTCCGTTCCGACGGCCTTATCCGGCGTATCAATCAGATCCCGGGGGTGGCTGAGCAAGCCGACCTGGTGGTGAGGGCTGCACGCCTGCTGCAGCATGCGACCGGCAGCCCGCTGGGCGCGGAGATTCGGGTCGAAAAGCGCATCCCGATGGGTGGGGGGCTGGGCGGCGGCAGTTCCGATGCAGCGACCACGCTGGTGGCACTGAATCGGCTCTGGGGTTGCGGGCTCGACCGCGGTGCCCTGATGCGTCTTGGACTGCAGCTCGGTGCCGATGTCCCGGTGTTCGTCCACGGGCATGCCGCCTGGGCCGAGGGGGTGGGCGAGGAGTTGACCGATATCGATCCGCCGGCGCCGATCTATCTGCTGTTGGCGCCGCCGCTCCATGTCGATACCGGGAAAATCTTCCAAGACCCGGAATTGACAAGAAATTCTCCCAGAATCACAATACGCGACTTTCTCGCCGGTGAGCATGGCAACGATTGCCTCGGGGTGGTCAGGAAACGCTATCCGGCTCTAGCGCAAGCCTATGATTGGCTTGGCCAAACGCTGGAGGCCAGGCTTACCGGGACCGGCGCGTGCCTGTTCGCTGCCTGTAACGGCCGTGACGAGGCCGAGCAGCTTTTGCGCGAGCGTCCGCCGGGAGTTGATGGTTTTGTGGTACAGGGGATGAATCGTTCGCCGCTGCTCGACGAGCTCTGAGCGCGGCGCGAGGGACTGTTGGGGCGTGGCCAAGTGGTTAAGGCACCGGACTTTGACTCCGGCACTCGTAGGTTCGAATCCTACCGCCCCAGCCATAGTTGGATCGGCTGCAGCGCAGCCGCGTGCAGTGGGTCAGCGCGGTAGGATGAGGACCGTAAGGTTCGACGCAGGCGCGCAGCGCCGGAGAACAGCGCCGCAGGCGCTGGCCCGGAGGGCGAGGGCGGAGCCCGAGTAATCCTACCGCCCCAGCCATAGTTGGATCGGCTGCAGCGCAGCCGCGTGCAGTGGGTCGGCGCGGTAGGATGAGGACCGTAAGGTTCGACGCAGGCGCGCAGCGCCGGATGCGGGGTGCGGTGATGGCGCCCGTATGGCCTGGCGTGTACACGACATCGGAGAGTCTGCCGCGAGGCAGCTTGTTTTGTCGCCGAATTTGACGGGAGTCCGCAGTGTCCACCAGTGGCATGATGGTTTTTTCGGGCAATGCCAATCCGCAGTTGTCTGCCGATATTGCGAGCTATCTCGACATCCCGCTGGGAAAGGCCGCGGTCGGGCAGTTCAGCGATGGCGAGACGATGGTGGAGATCCAGGAGAACGTGCGCGGTCGCGACGTGTTCGTCGTGCAGCCCACCAGCGAGCCGACCAACGACAACCTGATGGAGTTGCTGGTCATGATCGATGCGCTGCGCTGGTCGTCGGTGCGCCGCATCACGGCGGTAATCCCATATTTCGGGTATGCGCGCCAGGATCGTCGCCCACGTTCGGCGCGCGTGCCGATCACTGCCCGACTGGCGGCGAAGATGATCGGCACCGCGGGTGCCGACCGGGTGCTGACCATGGATCTGCACGCCGACCAGATCCAGGGCTTTTTCGACATCCCGGTGGACAATGTGTATGCGTCGCCGATCCTGCTGGGCGACATCTGGCGCCAGCACTACCCGGACCTGATGGTGGTCTCGCCCGACGTGGGCGGCGTGGTGCGGGCCCGGGCGCTGGCCAAACGCCTGGATGACGCGGACCTGGCGATTATCGACAAGCGGCGGCCGAAGGCGAATGTCGCGCAGGTGATGAACATCATCGGCGACGTCGAGGACCGCACCTGCGTGCTGGTAGACGACCTGGTGGATACCGCGGGCACGCTGTGCAAAGCGGCTGCCGCGCTCAAGGATGCAGGCTCGGTCAAGGTGGTGGCCTATTGTACCCATGCGGTGCTCTCGGGCCCCGCGGTGACGAACATCGAGTCCTCGCGCCTGGACGAACTGGTGGTCACCTCGACCATCCCGCTGCGCGAGGATGCTGCGGCATGTAGCAAGATCCGCCAGTTGTCGATTGCCGGTCTGCTGGCCGAGTCGATCCGTCGGATCAATAACGAGGAATCGGTCAGTTCGCTGTTCGTGGACTGACGGTAGGGGGTATCCCCGCCAAGAGGTGCGTTCGAGTAGGGTCTGGTCGCGGGCCACGAACGCTGTTTTTTTGTTTGAAGAGAGAATCGAGACATGCAAGAAAATTTTGAAATCGATGCAGTGTCCCGCAGCGATCAGGGCAAGGGTGCGAGCCGCCGCCTGCGTCGCGAGGGACTGGTTCCCGGGATCATCTACGGTAGTGGCAAGGACCCGGAAATGTTTGCCACCAAGCACAATGAATTGATCAAGCACCTCGACCACGAGGCGTTCTACTCCCACATCCTGACCGTGAAGGTGGATGGTAAGGCGCAGAAGGTCGTGTTGAAGGATCTGCAACGGCATCCGGCGAAGCCGTTTGTGACTCATGTGGATCTGATGCGCGTGCGCATGGACGAGGCGATCCGCATGACCGTACCGCTGCATTTCGAGGGCGAGGAAGGTTGTCCGGGCGTCAAGGCCCGCGGCACGCTGCTGCGCGGTATGACTGAATTGGAGATCGAGTGTCTGCCCAATGATCTTCCAGAATATATCGCGGTCGATGTGTCGAAGATGGAGATCGACGACATCATCCACCTTTCACAGGTGGCCATGCCGAAGGGCGTCAGCCTGGTCGGTTGGGATAAGTTCGATGAAGAGAACGATCCCATGGTCGTGACGATTGAGGTCATGCGTGGCTCGGTTGACGACGAGGCGGGGGGGACGGAGGCCGAGGCGGTAGCCGAGGTGCCCAAGCCCAAGGCCAAGGACGAGCAGGGCTCGGCCGACAAGGACTGATCAACCGGCCCATTGCGGGGCTGTTCAGATCGGGAACGGCGGCCTCGTGCCGCCGTTTTCGTTGGAAGAACGCAATATGTCAGCCATTCAGTGCGTCGTGGGTCTGGGCAATCCGGGTCCGAAGTATGCGGAGACACGTCACAACGCGGGGTTCTGGTTTGTCGACGAGCTGGCGCGCGCGCACGGCGCCACGCTGCGCGCGGAGAACAAATTCTCCGGCGAACTGGCACGCATGCGTACCGCGCTGGGCGAATGCTGGTTGCTCAAGCCGATGACCTATATGAACCACAGCGGCCGCTCGGTCGCTGCGCTGTGCAATTTCTATCGCATCGCCCCGAGCGAGCTTCTGGTCGTTTATGACGAATTGGACCTGGCGCCGGGCATGATCCGCCTGAAGACGGGTGGTGGGCATGGCGGGCACAACGGCATGCGCGACATTTGCACCGCGCTCGGCAGCAAAGACTTTCACCGCCTGCGCATCGGTATTGGCCACCCGGGCCACAAGGATGCGGTGGTCGGCTATGTGCTGGCGCGCCCGGGCAAGCACGAACAGTTGGCGATCCAGAGCGGGATCGGCGAGGCGCTGCGGCATTGGGATCTCATCCAGGCGGGCGAGATGCAGCGGGCGATGAACGGCCTGCATGCGGCCACCTGAACGCGGTCGTTCGCGACCACAGCGACTGATCTAGCCTGCAAATTGCATGAAGGGTTTGGGAATCAGGGTGTGATGGGCAAAGCAGTTGGGCTGATCGGCCGAAAAAGCATAACTAAAGTGATATTTTGAGCGGGATCGGCACAAATGCAAAGTCCAGCGCGGCCTGAGCCCGAACAGGACAGACTGTCACGTCGAATACAAGGGCCGAAGAACGCATCGAACGCCTTCCGGCTGCCACGCAACACCATGTGCCCGTCCGCCTTCATGCAATT
>JAJDNF010000064.1 GCA_022340805.1 Chromatiaceae bacterium | reverse complement strand
GGGCTCAGGCCGCGCTGGACTTTGCATTTGTGCCGATCCCCCTCAAACCATAGCTTCGGCTATGCTTTTTCGGCCGATCAGCCCAACTGCTTTGCCCATCACACCCTGATTCCCAAACCCTTCATGCAATTTGCAGGTTAGACGTCGTCGGTAGGCGGCGTGCTCACCGCGTGCTTCGCCGGCGCGTCAGGCAGGCGCCGGATTCTGGTCCGGCCGACACGGTGTTCCTCGACGGATTGCACGGTCAGCTGGAAGCCGGACTCGGTCAGTTCGTCGCCGACCTCGGGCACACGCCCGAGACTTTGCATGAACAGGCCGGACAGGGTGTTTGCATCGACGTCGGACGTTACGCCGAGGCCGATGGTCTTGGCCAGATCCCCGAGTGAGACCAGGCCGCCGGCGTCCCACTCGCCGTCGGCCAGGCTGGTCAGGTCGGTGTGCGCCTCCTCCTGGTCGGTTTCGTCATGGATCTCGCCGACGATCTCCTCGAGCAGGTCCTCGAGCGTGACGATGCCGACGAACACGCCGTATTCGTCGATGACCAGCGCCATATGCGCACGGGTGCTGCGCATCTGATTGAACAGCATTGACACCTGCTGGGTCTCGGGGATGACCAGTGCCTGGCGGCACAGACCGCTGATGTCGCGCCAGGGTGCGGCCTGGCCGTTGAGCAGCGCGCGGTGGATGTCCTTGGCCAGCACGATGCCGACGATGGCGTCCGCGTCGGCGCCGTCGATCACCGGAAAGCGCGAATGTTGCGTCTCACGAATCGTTTCGAGATTGCTGTCGGGATCGGCGCTGACATCCAGGGCGTGGACCCTGTCGCGCGGGATCATCACCCGGTCGACCTGGCGCCGGTCGAACTCGAACAGGTTGTGCAGCATGTCGGCCTGCTGCTTGTGGATCCCGCCGTGCTCCTGCGAGGTCGTGACCAGTCCCTGGATCTCTGCGCCGCGGAACACCTCGGCGTGGGTCGCCTCCTGCACGCCGAACAGCGCGAGGATCGAACTGGCCGCCTTGTTCAGTAGGAAGTTCAGCGGCCAGGCCAGCAGGTACGAAAAACCCAGCGGGTAGGCGACCTACAATGATACCGGTTCCGGCTGGCGGATCGCGAACGTCTTAGGCACCTGTTCGCCGACCACGATGTGCAGCGACGAAAAGATCAGAAAGCCGGTGACGAACGCGGCAGAGTGCAGCACGCTCTCAGGCAGGCCGATGGCGGCGAACATCGGTTCGAGCAACGCCGCGACCGCGGGCTCCCCGACCCAGCCAAGGCCCAGCGAGGCCATCGTGATGCCCAGTTGGCAGGCGGCCAGGTAGGGCTCCAGCTTAGCCTGGATCTTCAGCGTAAGGCGCGCGGTCGCACTGCCCCCGGCGGCGATGCCCTCGATGCGGAAGTTGCGCGCCTTGACCAGCGCTAACTCGGCGGCCACGTAAAAGCCGTTGGCCACCAGCAGCAGGATGATGGCAACAAGGCTCGAAACGGTATCCATTGAACGGTTTCCTCATGGGGTGGACGGTTACCCCAGCCCGCCAGCTTGGCGCGACCCGGACGCAGCAGGCCGCATCGCGGTCGGCACAATCGTGCGCCAGTCCATCTGATCTGCCGGCAGGCGTGGTGCCGGCGCTCCAGCCAGCGGCGCAACCAGGATCAGGGTTTGCGGCGCTTAGCGGAACGGCATCACGGGATAATCCGATGGCACGCGTGGAATTCCGGCTTGGACGCGGCGCGCGCCCAGATTGTCACACAAACTGCGTGATCCGGCCGCGGTCGGCTCAGAGCCAGCGCACCCGCCGGAACAGGTACAACAGGCCCAGCACGATCGCCGACATGACACCGAGCAGGATGAAATAGCCGTATTGCGATTTGAGTTCCGGGATGTACTCGAAGTTCATCCCATAGATGCCGACCAGCAAGGTCAGCGGTACGAAGATCACCGTGACGATGGTGAGCACCTTCATGATCTGGTTCAGGTGATGGGCGTTCAGGCTGATGTACCCCTCGATCAGGTCGGTGATCACGTTCTGGTAGAGCTCGGCCAGGCTGTGAAAGCGTTCCATCAGGCTATGGATGTCGTCGAATTCCTCATGCCAATGCGCCGAGCTGGTGTGATCGAAGCTGTCGCGAAGCGACCGAAACGCATTCGTGTGGTAGGCGAGTATGCGGCGCATCTTGCGCAGCGCGGTGTTGTACCCGACCAGTTCCTGCATCAGGCGATCTGTTTTGCTGTCGAACAGCTGGTCCTCTATCTCGTCGAGTCGGCGTTCGAGATCGAGCAGGATCTTGCCATAGCGTTCACTGATCCGCCGGGCCACCGCGGCGGTGACGGTCAGCGGGGATTCGTCCGCGCAGCCCTGCTCCGCGAACCGCTGACGCATCGAGGCGATGAAACGCGAATACTGACTGTGCCGGGTGACCAGCAGCCGCGGGCCGGCAAACAGGGCCAGCTGCAGGGTCGCGAACTCCAGGTCCTCGGATTCGGACGTCAGCGGTTTGGACAGCAGGTAGAGGTATCCCGGGTAGGCCTCGAAGCCCGGTGGGTGACGCGGTCGCTGGGCCTCGGTGACGGCGTGCTCATCGAGGCCCAGCTCGTCGACCAGGAAATGCCGCTCGCTGATCGCGGCTTCGTCCTGGAGGTCGACCCACAGCCAGGCATCGGGCTGCGCCCGCCAGGCATCCAGCAGCTCACGGCCACCCGCGGTCGCCTTGCCGTCGGCACACAGGGTGAAGTGCATCATGCGACACCCCCGGGGGCCTGGGCGGAGCGCAGCGCGGTGGCCAGCGCCTGCAGGTCGTTTGCACCCAGCAACGAGCGCACATGCATGTCGCGCTGCGGGAAGGGTATCTCGATGCCGTGTTCGTGGAACCGATCCCAGACGCCAAGCAGCACCTCGCTGATCACGTTGGCGCGGCCGTTTGACGGATCGTCGATCCAGACCCGCAGCTCGAGGTCGACCGAGCTGTCGCCAAAACGTATCAGCTGGCAGCGCGGTTCCGGCTTCAACTGCACCCGCGGGACCATCTCGGCGGCCTCGATGCACAGCTTCATGGCGAGGCGCGGATCGGAGTGATAGGAGATGCCGATCGGCACCCGGAGCCGCACCAGATTGTCGCTGTACGACCAGTTTTCGACCCGCGTGGTGATCAATTCCTCGTTCGGGATCAGGTGCTCGATCCCGTCGCGGGTGATCACCGAGGCATAGCGGGCGCCAAGGTGGTTGATCCAGCCGAAGGTGTTGCCGACCGAGATCACGTCGCCCGGTTTGATCGAACGATCCATCAGCAGGATCACGCCGCTGACCAGGTTGGAGAAGATCTTCTGCAGGCCGAAGCCGAGGCCGACACCGAGCGCGCCGCCGAACACCGCCAGTGCGGTGAGGTCGATGCCGACCGCCGACAAGCCGATCAGAAAGGCCGCACCGATCAGGGTGATGCGCGTCAGCTTGGCCGCCAGGACCCGCATCGTCGGCGCGACCGTATGCGCACGGTCCAGTTTGCGCTCGACCAGGGTGGCCAGGCCGTTGGCGAGCCAAAGTGAGAGCCACAGGGAGAATGCGGCCTTGACCACCGTCAGCGGCGAGATCCGCACCTGGCCGATGTTGATGGCCCAGTCATCGAGCAGGCTGGCCAGCGGTTCGAGCAGCCCGAAGATGCTCAACGCGGCGATTGACCAGGCGGCGATCGCTATGACGCGCGCCAACGCGGCATTGGCGACCAGCAGGCTGGCCAGCCGGATCAGCAGCCAGGCGGTCAACAGACTGGCGACGATGGTCGAGGCCCCGCTCGGCCACTTGAAGTGTTTGAGCACGGCAATCGCGATCCACTGCAGGGTCAGCCAGGCGATCGGGTTGGCTACCTCAGACAATGCGGCCAATGGCCGGCGAAAGCTTGGAACCCGGGTGCAGGAGTCTGCGAGCCGTTGGAGCGTGCGCTTGAGCAGCGGCGTCAGCAGCCAGCGGGCGAGCACGAACACCGCCGCGATGACCGCGAACTGCAGCCAGAACAGCGGGTCCTGCACGATCTGGGAGAGCTTTATCCAGAGGCCCCCGGCAGAGGCCTCAAGCTGAGTCATGTCAATGATTTCGTTCATCGGCGCGCCTGTGGTGGGTCATCGCCCGCATGCCCTTGCAGGCAGATGCCGAGGGCCGGGCAGGGGCTTTGTGCTTTGACCCGTGCCGCTGTCAGCAAGTCACTGGCCCGTGCATCTCGACATTCCGATCCGTTCGGGGCAAAGCGCCAGCGCAGCCCCAGCCGCGGAAAGCCAGGCACCATTCAGGTAATGACGTCCGGTGCGGCGCGCCCGGTCAACAACTGGATCTGGGCCAGTTCGTTTGCGGTGGAAATCAGCGCTGCCAGCGCCACCTGCGGATCGAGCCCCTGACTCGCCACGTTGGGCTCGAAGGATTCCAGATAGACGCGCAGCGTGGCGTCCACGGTGCCGGTGCCCGACAGGCGGAACACGATACGCGAGCCGTTGCTGAAGCCAATCCGCACCCCCTGGCGCTGGCTGACCGAGCCGTCGATCGGGTCGGTATAGCTGAAATCGTCCGCATAGCCGACCTCAAGGCCGTCCAGAAAGGTTCCGGGCAGCTGCGGCAGCCGGGCCCGCAGGTCTTTCATCAGCTGATCCGCTGCCTTGCCCTTGATGCCCTCGTAATCGTGGCGCGAGTAGTAGTTGCGACCGTATTGCTGCCAATGGCCAGTGACGATATCGGCAACCGATTGGCCGCGCGCGGCGAGCACGTTGAGCCAGGCGAGCACCGCCCACAGGCCGTCTTTCTCGCGCACATGGTTCGAGCCGGTGCCGAAGCTCTCCTCGCCACAGAAGGCGATGCGACCGGCGTCGAGCAGGTTGCCGAAGAATTTCCAACCGGTCGGGGTCTCGAAACACTCGATGCCCATTGCCGCGGCGACCCGATCGACCGCCTGGCTGGTCGGCATCGAGCGGGCGACGCCGGGAATGCCGCCGCGATGTGCCGGGATCAGCGTCGCATTGGCGGCCAGCACGGCGAGGCTGTCGCTCGGTGTGACGAAGAAATCCCGGCCGAGGATCATATTGCGGTCGCCGTCGCCATCGGAGGCGGCGGCAAAGTCGACGCCGTCCGGCCCCTGGGTCATGGCCACCAGTTCGGCCGCATGCACCAGGTTCGGGTCCGGGTGGTGGCCGCCGAAGTCCTCGAGCGGCTCGCCGTTGATGACCGTACCCGCCGGGGCGCCCAGGGTCTGCTCCAGGATCCGCGTTGCATAGGGACCGGTCACCGCGTGCATGGCGTCGAAACGGATGCGGAATCCACCGGCCAGCAGCGCACGAATCGCGTCGAAATCGAAGATCGAGGCCATCAGATCGGCATAATCGGCGACCGGGTCGATGACCTCGATCTGGGTCTCGCTGAGCTGATACGAGCCGAGGTCGTCCAGCTCGACGTCCTCCTCGTCGATGCTGCGGAAGTTGGTTATCTCGAGGGTGCGCGCATAGATGGCCTCGGTCACTTTCTCTGGTGCCGGGCCGCCGTTGGCGGTGTTGTACTTGATGCCGAAGTCGCCGTCGGGTCCGCCGGGATTATGGCTCGCGGACAGGATCAGGCCGCCGGCGGCTCCGTACTTGCGGATCACGCACGAGGCGGCCGGCGTCGACAGCAGGCCGCCCTGGCCGACCAGGACGCGAGCGACACCGTTGGCTGCGGCCATGCGCAGGATGATCTGGATCGCCTCGCGGTTGTAAAAGCGTCCGTCGCCGCCCAGCACCAAGGTCCCGCCGACCAGCTCGCGCTGGGTGTCGAACACCGATTGTACGAAGTTTTTCAGGTAGTTACCCTGGCGAAACACCTCGACTCGCTTGCGCAGACCGGAGGTGCCGGGACGCTGATCCTTGAAGGGGTGGGTGGAGTAGGTTGTGAAATGCATGTTCGATGGGTCCCGCAAAAACTGGCCGGATTTGTACCACAGCCACATCTTGAAATCCCGCCCCATCGCCCTCATCTGCCTCGGCAGCGAAAAAAACCCCGGAGGAACGACAGACAATGACCGCGACTGCACAAAAGGAAACCCTGGATTTTCAGGCAGAAGTCAGCCAGGTGCTCAACCTGGTGATCCGTTCACTGTATTCGAACAAGGAGATCTTCCTGCGCGAACTGGTCTCCAACGCGTCGGATGCGGCCGAAAAACTGCGTTTCGAGGCCCTGAGCAACGAGGCCCTGTACGAAGGCGACGCCAGCCTGAAGATCCGCGTCGCGGTGGACAGCGAGGCCGGCACCGTGACAATCGTCGACAACGGCATCGGCATGAGTCGCCAGGAGGTGAACGACACCATCGGGACCATCGCCAGTTCTGGGACGCGCAAGTTTCTCGAGAATCTGTCCGGCGACAAGGCCAAGGACAGCCAGCTGATCGGCCAGTTCGGGGTCGGTTTCTATTCCGCATTCATCGTCGCAGACAGGGTCACGCTGACCACCCGGCGGGCCGGTATGCGGGCCGACGAGGGGGTGCGCTGGGAGTCGAGCGGCGAGGGCAGCTACACGATCGAAAACGTCGAGCGCCCCGAGCGCGGCACCGAGATCGTGCTGCATCTGCGCGAGGATGAAAAAGAGTTCCTCGACGAGTGGCGGCTGCGCAGCATCATCGGCAAGTTCTCCGACCATGTCGCGATTCCGGTCGAGATGCTGAAACAGGCCCCGCCGGCGGCAGAGGGCGAGGAACAGGCCGCGCCTGAACCGGAATGGGAGCAG
Organism: Chromatiaceae bacterium; assembly: GCA_022340805.1. GTDB lineage: Bacteria > Pseudomonadota > Gammaproteobacteria > Chromatiales > Chromatiaceae > Thiosocius. The sequence continues at coordinate 6,195 of JAJDNF010000064.1, read as the reverse complement.
GTCAACAAGGGCACCGCATTGTGGATGCGCAACAAGTCGGATGTCTCCGACGAGGAGTATCACGAGTTTTACAAGAACACCTGCCACGATTTCGAGGAGCCGCTGATCTGGGCACACAACCGTGTCGAGGGGAAGCACGAGTACAGCTCGCTGTTGTTCATCCCGGGGCGCGCCCCGTTCGACATGTGGGACCGCGAGCAGAAACACGGCGTCAAGCTGTACGTGCGCCGGGTGTTCATCATGGATGAGGCCGACAAGCTGATGCCGCACTATCTGCGCTTCGTGAAAGGCGTCGTCGACTCGGACGACCTGCCGCTCAACGTGTCGCGCGAGATATTGCAGCACGACAAGAAGATCGACAGCATTCGCGGCGCCAACGTCAAGCGGGTCCTCGGCCTGCTGGAAAAGCTGGCCAAGGACGATGCAGACAAGTACCAGACGTTCTGGAAAGAATTCGGCAGGGTGCTGAAGGAAGGTCCGGCCGAGGACTTCGCCAACCGCGAGAGGATCGCCGGCCTACTGCGCTTTGCCTCGACCAAGGCGGATACTGATGCGCAGACCGTGTCGCTCGACCAGTACATCGAGCGCATGGTCGAGAAGCAGGACAAGATCTACTACATCACTGCGGATACCCTTTCGGCTGCGCGCAACAGCCCGCACCTCGAGGTGTTCAAGAAGAAGGGGATAGAGGTTCTGCTGCTGACCGACAGGGTCGACGAATGGCTGGTCTCGCACCTGACCGACTACAAGGACAAACACCTGCAATCGGTCGCCAAGGGGGCGCTGGATCTGGGTGAGCTGGAGGACAGCGAGACCAAAGAGCGGGTCGAAAAGGCGGCCGAGGAACACAAGCACCTGATCGAGCGGGTCAAGGGCGCGCTGGGCGAGACGGTCAAGGAGGTGCGCGTTTCGAGTCGCCTGACCGAATCGCCGGCCTGCCTGGTGGTGGACGACTACGACATGAGCCAGAACCTTGCGCGGGTGCTGAAGCAGCTCGGTCAGGATGCGCCGATGCCGACGCCGATCATCGAGGTCAACCTGGAGCACCCGCTGCTGCAGCGGATGGAGAGCGAGCCGGACGAGGACAAGTTCGGGGAACTGGCCAAGCTGGTGTTCGACCAGGCATTGCTCGCCGAGGGCGGGCAGTTGGACGACCCGGCGGGGTTCGTGCACCGTCTCAACCGCTTGATGCTCGACATGTCTGCGTGACGATTCGACCCCGCGGGTAGCAGGGCCGGCGCCACAGCTTGCCGACCTTTGGCGGTGCGCCGCCGCGACAGGAGCTGGCACGCCCAGATCAGCGGCGTGTTCAGCGTCTGTTGCCAATGTGCGGTCCTGCCACTCGCCGGGGTCGCATCAGGTGCACGCCGTAATGCACCTGATGCCGCCAGATACGGTGCCATATGCTGCGTTACTGCAGCCTGCCGTCAGCGCCGGGGGCATGCCATCCACGGTGCCGTCAAATGCGCGGCACCGCGCTAGTCACGCCGGGCGTCGCGCACCGGGTTGTTCAGGGTGCCGATGCGGTCGATGCTGATCTCGATGGTGTCACCGTCGGACAGGAACACCGGCGGGGTTCGGGCGAACCCGACGCCCTCGGGTGTGCCGGTCAGGATCGCGGTGCCGGGCAGCAATGTCGTGTCGCGACTTATGAACGCAACCAGTTCCGCCACGGTAAAGATCATGTCCGCGGTGCTGCTCGATTGCATCGTCCGCCCATTCAGCACGGAGCGGATCCCCAGGCCCTGCGGATCAGGGATCTCGTCGGCCGTCACCAGCACTGGTCCCAGCGGGCAAAAGGTGTCGAAACTCTTGCCGCGCACCCACTGACCGCCGCCGCCGCGCTTCTGCCAGCGGCGCGCGGAGACATCGTTCGCGCAGGTGTAGCCCAACACGAAATCGAGGGCATCCTCGACCGCGACGTTGCGTGCCGTTTTGCCGATAATCACGGCCAGTTCGGCCTCGTAGTCGACCTCGGGACCATGCTCGCAGGCGGCCGGAAGCAGTATCGGGCTGTCCGGGTCCGTGACGGCGGTGCTCGGTTTCATGAACAGCACCGGGTTGTCCGGGAGATCGGCCCCGGTCTCGGCGGCATGCGCGCGGTAGTTCAGACCCACGCCGTAGATATCGGTGGGCAACACCGGCGCCAGCCAGCGTCTCACGTCTATCTCGCGTTCACCCGGCCGCAGGCCGCCGAAGGGGCTGTCGCCTTCGTATAACCGCGCGCGGTCTGCGCTCAGGGGTTCGACCCAGTGGCTGAGTCCATTTTGGTCGAGGCATCTCGCTACACGCATGATTCGCTCCTTTCGGTTGTGCCAGGCGGCTGCCCGGCAGAGCTGGCGGTGGCCGGGCAGCCTACCGCGGTCGGTGATCGCCAAGGAAGAGGGCGGTGCCGCGACTTGCAGATAGCGCGGCAGCCGGGCAACGGCATTGTGCGGCCACGGCGGTGCGGTTGGCGCCGGTCCGCGGGGATAGACCGGGGGTGCATCGGGCTGGTCAGCGCCCCTGGGTCGGCTGGTGGGCGGCGAGCGCGCCACCCGCAGCGCTTCAGTTTTCGCCTCAGACTGTCGATGACATGGCGGGTGGAATAGATGCCTGGAGAGGCGTGCCGATGACCAATATCCAGCAGATTCTGCGCGATCCGCAGCTGGTCGAGACGGGGGTGGCGCAGAGGCGTCATTACCAGACCGGTGAGTCGATCATCGTCGAGGGATCGGAGGAGCGCAGCGTATACCTGATCGAAACTGGCAGCGTGAGGGTCAGTGGCCGAATCACGTTGCAAGACAATCGCCATATCCAGCCTGGTCTGTGCGATCTGGCGACCGGTGAGATCTTTGGGGAACTCAGTTTGTTCGAATCCGGACCGCGCACCGCCTCGGTGGTTGCGATAGAACCCTGCGATCTGCTGGTGTTCGACGGCGAGGCGCTGGCCCGGCATTTCGACGCTGCCCCCGAACAGGGCTATCAGGTCCTCAAGTGGCTGTTTTCGGTTCTCAATCTGCGCCTGCGCCAGGCGGATCGCCGGCTCGGCTTCCTGTTTGCCTGGGGGCTCAAGGCCCACGGTATCGACCGCCATCTGTAATCTGGCTGCCGCCTGGGCAATGCCCGCGAACAGCCGCCGGGCGTCTATCAGCAAACTTTGATAAAGCTCCTGAATCCGCCTATTCACAGGCTCGAATAGAGTTTCGCGCCGGCTCTGTGTCAGACTTCGCCCCCGGAAAATTCGATATCACCGTAGGGAGCAGATTCATGCGCGTTATTCTTCTCGGCGGCCCCGGTGCCGGCAAAGGCACCCAGGCCAACTTCATCAAAGAACGTTACGGCATTCCGCAGATCTCTACGGGCGACATGCTGCGCGCGCACGTCAAGGCAGGCACGGAGCTCGGCGTGGCGGCGAAAAAGATCATGGACGAGGGCGGCCTGGTATCCGACGACATCATCATGGGCATGGTGAAAGAACGGATCAAAGATGCCGATTGCAAGGCCGGTTACCTGTTCGACGGGTTCCCGCGCACCATCCCGCAGGCCGAGGCGCTGAAAGAGGCCGGCGTGCCGATCGACGCGGTCGTCGAGATCGACGTCCCTGATGAAGAAATCATCAAGCGCATGTCGGGGCGTCGCGTGCACCTCGGCTCCGGCCGCACCTACCACGTCGTGTTCAATCCGCCGAAGGTGGAGGGCAAGGACGACGTAACCGGCGAGCCGCTGATCCAGCGCGACGACGACAAGGAAGAGACCGTGAAGGCGCGCCTGAAGGTCTATCATGACCAGACAGAACCGCTGATCAGTTTCTACAACAAGGCAGCCAGTGCCGGCGACTGCAAGTACGTCAAAGTCAATGGCGTCGGCAGTGTCGACCAGATCCGTGAGGGGATCTTCAGCGGCCTCGGCGGCTGAACACGGGCGTCACCGTCAGACGCGAACAGGCCCGGCGTTCCGGGCCTTTTTGTCGCTGCGGCGGTGGGCCATTATGATAAGCTATAACGCTAATTCAGCATATTCTGGGAGGCCGTTATGGCTGTTGTCGAACTGACCAAAGACAATTTCGAAGAGGTTGTTACCAGCAACGGTTTTGTGATCGTCGACTTCTGGGCTCCCTGGTGCGGTCCGTGTCGCTCGTTTGCTCCCACCTACGAAAAGGTCTCTGAGGATCATCCGGACGTCGTGTTTGCCAAGGTGAACACCGAAGAGGAGCACGCAATCGCCGGGCACTTCCAGATCCGATCGATCCCCACGCTGATGATCTTCCGCGACAAGATCATCATCTTCAGCGAGGCCGGTGCGCTGCCCGAGTCCGCGTTCCGTGAATTGGTCAACAAGGCCGGGGAGCTGGACATGGAAGAGGTCCGTCGCCAGGTTGCAGAGCAGGATTCAGGCCAGGCCTGAGGCATCGAATCAGATATTTATCGCCGGGGTGCGCTCGCCTCCCGGTCTTATCCTGCGGCTATACTGGGACCTGACGTTCATTGGGCGGGCCCATGCAAGGTTTCAACGGTGCACAGGCATATGAGTGGCTCAACTCCCGCCCCTCGGTGGGTGATCTGCTCGCATTGTGTGAAGAGAACTATCAGTACCTGCACAGCCTGGTGCCGCAACTGAAACGCCTAACCGGCAGGCACTGCTCCTGTCGCCCGGATCACCAGGACCTGCACCTCACCATCATCGAGCAGACCCCGTATACCACGCTGCTGCGCCTCACTTATCACTTCCTGCATCCCGAAGGTGGGCTGTCTGACCCCGATGTCCTGCTGCGCGTGTATCACGACGCCCGCCAGGTGGAGGTCGAGGACCTGCGCCAGCAGGCGCTGCCCACGCGGCGGCTGTACGAGGCCCCGGGGCTGATGAACAAGTGGCGCCTGAACCTGTTTGTTTCCAAGTGGCTGAGCTATTGCCTCTGTCAGGGGCATCTGTTCGTCGACGACGTCACATCGCTGCGCGAACCGGCCTGCGATCTCTCCTGACGAGGGGACTGTCGACGACAGACACCTCACGTGTGCCCGGCGGCACGAACCGACTCGCGTACCGAACCCGCACTGTCTTTTTCTGGCCAGTTTGACCCGTGCTGGTGTCCAGGACGCCGGCAGGCAAATTAAATGTTGACTGTTTTCGTGGGTTACTGCTAAATTTAACCGAGTGATTTAGTAGGTATTTGCATTAGGTTGCATCAGACGAGGAATACGAACATGAGACTCTCTACCAAAGGCCGATACGCCGTAACCGCCATGCTGGATCTGGCCCTCAATGGTACCCAGGGTCCAGTCACGCTGGCTGACATCTCCGAGAACCAGGGTATCTCGTTGTCCTACCTCGAACAGCTGTTCGCGGCACTGCGCAGCAAAGGGCTGGTACGTGGCGTGCGCGGTCCGGGCGGTGGTTACTACCTGGGGCGCGAGTCTGACGAGATTTCAGTTGCGGACATCATTTGCGCTGTCGACGAGTGGGTGGAATTCACTCGCTGCAAGGGCCGCCAGAATTGCCAGGAGGGACAGCGTTGCCTGACCCACAGTCTGTGGGATGACCTCAGCCAGCAGATCTTCATCTTCCTCAGCGACATCACGCTGAATGACCTGGTCGAGCGCGGTGAAGTGCGCGAAGCTGCACGGCGCGAGAAGAAGGCGGCTGCCCAGGCACAGGTGGTCGGCCTGAAGCATCAGGCTGCCTGATCCGGGCCGCGCAACCCGCGCCGACGCGGGTTGCGCGGGGCTTGAATTGCGGCGTTGTGCCGCAGGTTCTGTTGGCGCCGCTGTGCGGGCACGGCTGGGAAACTAGTCCCTGGTGGTGAGCATGCGCAGCGCGCGAAGCACAAGGCGAGGTTACTGTCGTGGCTTATAGCGAGAAGGTCATCGATCACTACGAGCATCCGCGCAATGTTGGGGTGCTCGACAAGGAAGCGAAGAACGTGGGCACCGGCATGGTGGGCGCGCCGGCCTGTGGTGACGTGATGCGTCTGCAGATCCAGGTGAACGATCTGGGGGTGATCGAGGACGCCAAGTTCAAGACCTACGGCTGCGGTTCGGCGATTGCGTCGAGTTCGCTGCTGACCGAGTGGGTCAAGGGCAAGACGCTCGACGAGGCGCGTGAGATCAAGAATTCGCAGATTGCCGAGGAACTGGCGCTGCCGCCGGTCAAGGTGCACTGTTCCGTGCTCGCCGAGGATGCCATCAAGGCCGCGATCGCCGACTTCCAGTCGAAGCA
>JAJDNF010000007.1 GCA_022340805.1 Chromatiaceae bacterium | reverse complement strand
TTGCATTTGTGCCGATCCCCCTCAAAGCATAGCTTCGGCTATGCTTTTTCGGCCGATCAGCCCAACTGCTTTGCCCATCACACCCTGATTCCCAAACCCTTCATGCAATTTGCAGGCTAGCTGCGTCTTCGCATCAACAGGGTCTTGCCTTCATTGTCGCGCAGGACCATGCGCCCGTCGCGCATCTTGTAGAGGTAGTGCGTGGTCGTGTTGCCGCGGAGTGGCGTCCACCAAAGGTAACGCTGGTCGTAACCGATCGTGAAATCCTGATAGCGCTCACGCGACAGGTACAGGCGCGCGGCGTTGCGCCTGACGATCACCCAGCTGCCGTTGGTGAGATCCCAGATGCCGTCGAGATACCCGCTGCTGGCGGCATTCGCGCCGCGCCCGTAGGCGCCTGCCGCGTTGCCCCAAAGGCTGTTGCCTGGCCAGCCACCTATGCCCGGGCTCATGCCAGGAACACCACCCGGCCCCATGCCGGGGACGCCACCCAGCCCGTACATCGACGACATACCAGGCAGCCCTCCCATGCCGGGCACTCCGCCCAGCCCAGGATACATACCCAGGCCCGGGAATCCGCCGAGTCCGGGAACTGACGATTGCCCGTAGCTGGGCAGATAAGGTACGCCGAGCGGCAGGCTGGAACGATCGATCAGGCCAAAGATCTCCATCATGCGTAGCATGGCCTCGACGAACGGGTTGTTCTCACCGGAATACGCATATCCCGCGGCCGGCGTGCCGAGCGACAGCGCGGCGCAAAGAAACAGGATGGACAACTTTTTCACAGGCTCAATATTCCACAGCGCACGGCTGCAGGGAACCCTGTTGCGACAGCTGATGTGTAGATTGTGCAACCATTTTGCGCAGGCCGGCGTGTGCACCCGGAGGGGCTGCCTCCCGCCCGGGTGTCGGCGGCTGCGGAACCTTTCCATGTGTCGCCGGGCAGGCAGCGCGACACACCCGGTTTACGCGCTAACGATTCGGAGTAAACTAAGTTCGCCAGAGGAGCTTTCGAGAACACAAGAAAATGACGATGAGCGAAGCCAGAGAGACCGATCGCCGCCAGCGCACACACGAAATGGTGCGCAAGTTGCTGGATGAACGCCAGGAGATGTTGACCATGTTCTGCCGTGTTGCCGGCCTGGCCCCCTACAAAGTGGCAAAGCCGAGCGTGGGTGTATTGCAGGAATTCTGCCAGGTGCTGATCGATTATTCCGCCTTCGGTCATTTCGAGATCTACGAGCGTATTGTCGCAGGGCGCGAGCGTCGCAGCCAGGTCGTCGAGATCGCGCGCGAGGTGTACCCAAGGATCGCCGAGGCCTCCGAGGCGGCGGTCGAATTCAATGACAAGTACGATGCCTCCGATCATACGCTGGACCTGCACCAACTCGATCGCGATCTCTGCACGCTGGGCGAGGAACTGGCTGTGCGCATAGAGATGGAAGACCGCATTATCCAGGCGTTGACCAACCGCTAGGCAAGCCGCCGTGCAGCTGTCGAACCCGGTGGTATCGGCTGCTTTGTGTCATCCAGCGTGCCGGCCATGCTGCATCGATTGAAATTCTCCCAGCCTGCGCCCGAGGTGGTGCGCGAGGGATTCAACCAGCCGAAATGCGTGCGCCTGCGTCTGGAACGGTTTCCGCGCGGGGTAGACAATTTCCACATCGACGTGGCGCTGGGTCCGGCGCTGAACAAGGCCGCGGCGACCTACGTAGGCGCGCTGATCCGTGAAAACGTGCAGCAGTTGTGGAAGCAGCCGGCCAAGGTCTACACGGAATCTTTCGGCGAGGGTTTTCGCCGCGTGCTAGTGGAGCATCACGGCGCGGTGGTTAAGCGTGCGCGTGAGTCCCAGCGGTTGGAGCGCGTGCAGCTGTTTCAGCTTGCGGTGCTGCGCCTAATGCTCGACCTGGTGGATGCGGAACTGTCCAGCTTGCGCGTCGAATTGGAGGACGCGCGCAGCCTGCCTGCACGCCAGCTGAGCGGCCAGAGCCTGCGCCTGCATGAGCAGGCGGTAACCCTTGCCCGGCATGCGGGGCACCTGCGGTTTCGCGTACTGAGAAGGCTGATCCGCGAGCTGATGCGCCTTGAACACGGCAGTATGCGTAGTCTGCGCAAATCGGTGCTTGGCCAATCGTGGCCCATTCCCGAGGTCATGTTGGCCAACCCGTTGCTGCAGTTGGATGGTCTGGGTACGGTGCGGGACTTCTCGCGTATCTATCCGATCGTGCTGCATGATCTCAAGCCTGCCCAAGAGGCCAACCGTTGTGTCTTATCGACCCTGAGCGAATGGCTGCCGGCGAGCGTCCGGGTGGTTGATGAGGCTGCGCCCGGCGGACCCATATTGACTGTGGCCGGGCGCCGCGGTCACGGCGGGGCGCGTGGGCTGCTCGAGACCGAGAGAATCGTGCGCCAGCTGTTTGTCGAGGGCGAACTCAACGATTGCAGCGCGAACTGGCTGGACCTGCCGGACAATGCCACGGCGCTGCTTGGGGGCGATGAACAGGCATGGCCACGCTCCTGTCAATGGCACCATCGGCAGATCACGCACCTGCAACGTCACCTGAATGCGCGGCTCGAATCGAGCCTGCGAAGCGCCGGTCTGCTGCGGGCCGTGCGCGCATCCTATGCACTATCGGCCATCTATCCGGCGCTCGGCCTGGTGGATGCCGAGGTCCTGGTATTCGAGTTCCTGAGAGGCGGCATCGGCCGGCGCGAGTTGTTGCGCCGTCTGTCGGCTGTCGAGGGTGCCGACGACCCGGCGGCGCTGCTGAGGCGGATCGACCGGTTGCGCAGGGAGCACGACAAGAACCCATCTAATGGCAGGCGCCAGTTGATGGCGCGGTTCGCCGGTGATGTTCTGCGCCTGCGGCGTGACCTCAAGCTTGCATGGCGCATGTTCCTTGGCATGGACAGTATTCGGCTGCTGGTCGATGAGCGGGAACAGCGCCTTGCACTGGCCAACAATACGCTGCAAGTCTTCGGTCGCGAGGAACTGTCCCTGGACACGCGCGGCAGTGTTGCGGGCCACGTGATCATCAAGGCCGAGGTGCGCGGAGCGGATCAGGTCGCGGTACAGATGCGCCGTCGCAATATAGACCCGGCGGTGCATTTCAGCCGGTATTTCTACGACCCGATCGGCCGGGTGCTGGAGCGCTTCGATGCGCAGAAGGTCGCGGTGGAAGGCGACTCCCTGTTGTTCTCCATCCTGGAGTATGCCGGTGAGGTGGTGGAACGTCCGGCCGTGGCTCTCGCCTGCTGCCTATCGATCGAGATTCTTGGACTCGTTGATGCGATGAACGCGGAGAACGAACGCCTCGGCCTGCCCAGCATCGAGCTTGGATTGGGTATCGCCTACGCAGACGATGCCCCGACCTACCTATACGACCACGGGCGCAAGGTGACGATTTCACCGGCGATCAAGCGTGCCCGACGCCTTTCCTCCTGCCACGGACTGCTGCGCAGCACCTGCCCATTGCCCGAAGGCCGGGGGTTGTGCGTGGCCGCGCCAGTGCACGGCGAGGATGGTGGCGATACTCTGGTAAGGTATAACGTGAATGGGATCGAACTCGAGGCGGCGGCATTCAGCCAACTGCACGTGGAAGTTCCGCTGCGCAGGCTGAGCATGCGCGAACGCGGCGCCGACAGGTCCGTGGTCTTGCATGCCGGCACCTGTATGGACATCAAAGGCGAATCCCATCTGCTGATCGTGCGCGACCAGCCGGTCAATCTATGGGTGGGCAGGCAATTGCTGCAAACCGACGACGAGGGGCGGCGTTACTACGAGGTGGTGACCGAACGCCGCCTGCTTGAGCGCGTGGCAGAGCGGCTGGCCAGGAGGGGCGAGACGCAAATGCAGGCCCCGCCAGGCATCGGCTCATCGAGCTGAGATCGTTCGCTAAAATCCCGCGTTGAGGAGACACAGCCATGTCGCAGAAAGACGTTGCAGCAACATTCAACCCGGATCAATTGCGTGCCGAAGCGGCGATACGCAAGGCGGCCAGGGAGGGCAATGCCGAGGCCCAGTTTCGCCTGGGGGTCATGTTCGGCAATGGTGACGGGGTGGGGCTGGACTATGAGCAGGCGCGCAACTGGTTCGAACAGGCTGCCGCGCAGGGTCACGAAGGCGCGCTGCTGACCTTGGCATGGATGCATGCCAACGGGACCGGGGTCGATGTCGATGAGGATCGCGCGCGCGAGCTCTACCTGAAGGCCGCCGGGCTGGGCTCGGCCAAGGCGCAGTACGTGGTGGGTACCATGTACCGATTCGCCCAATACGGGGTGCACAAGGATATCCCGACGGCGGTACAGTGGTATCTCAAGGCCGCGGATCAGGGTATGGCGACGGCCCAGTTTGCGCTGGGCAGGATGCTGATGGAAGGCAAAGGGGTGATGCAGGACGATGCGGCTGCGCTGCAGTGGCTGTCTCTGGCCCACGTCAACGGCAGCAAGCGCGCTGAGGACTACGTGAAGCACCTCATCAAGCGCATGGATCCTGCCGTTGTGCGCGAGGTGCGCGAACGCATGACCGGGCAGAACGGTTCAGCTGGCTGAGCCCGCACGAATCGCCGCGGCCTGGGTGCCGCCCATCAGACTGATGCTGGGCGGCACCGGATGCAGCCGCTCGTGCAGCCGGGTCGGCGTCTTGCCCATGAGCTTTTCGTAGATCACCGTGTAGGCGAGTACGCGCCTCAGGTAGCCACGGGTCTCCTCGAATGGCACCAGCTCGATCCAGATGTCGGCCGGTATTGTCCGTTCGGGCAACCAGCCCGTCACGCGGTGCGGGCCGGCGTTGTACGCCGCGGTGGCCAGCATGGCGCTGTCCCCCAGTTCGCCTTTCATCTGTTTCAGGTAGGCGCTGCCGAGTGCGATATTCGTGTCGGGCTCGAGCAGATCCCGGCGACGTGGCGGCTTGCGCTTAAGGACGCTGCGCGCGACCTGGCGGGCCGTTGCCGGCATCAGCTGCATCAGGCCAACGGCACCGACGTGTGAGTAGGCATTCTCCATGAAGGCGCTTTCCTGACGCATCACGGCGAAGATCCAGGCATTGTCGATGCCGTGGCGTTTAGCGTTCAGCTCGACCAGGTCGGCGTGTTCGATCGGAAAGCGCAGTGCCAGGTCATCCCAGTAGCCAGTCTTCGCCAGGGTAAAGATTGCCCGGTCATGCCAGCCGCGCTGCATGGCCAGCTTGGCCGCCGCCTTGAGCTGTTCGGAATCCATGCCCTGCGTTGCCCAGCGCCATTCGCGGCGCGCATCGACCCAACGCTCGAGGGTGAACATCTCGTCGGCGCGCTTTACCGCATCCATGTCTGCGACCTGCCGGATGAGGTCTTGTGGGGCAGGTGTCTCGACGTTCTGCAGGTGATACTCGCTACCGATCTGGTCGGCCGCCAGGAAGCCGTAATAGGTCCGTTCCCCCGCCACCTTTGCATACAGCGCCTCGGCCGCCTCGGTGTCGCCGAGGCCCTCAAGGGCGCGCGCCAGCCAGTAGCTCCAGCGCTCGCCTTCGCGCTCCGCGGTTGGCAGCTGCGCGATCCAGTGCACCACTTGGCGCCAGTCCTCGCGCCACAGTGCCGCGCGTATCTGCGCCTCGCGTGCCCGCAGGTCGTCATCGCCGACGTCGACACTGCGGACGAAGGCGTAGGCTGCATCTCCCGGCACGCGTACCAGGTTGCGCACGATATAGTTCTCGGTGCGGCGGATCTGCGCCTCGCTGAACGCGTAGCGCGGCCGTATGTCCTGCCAGAGTTGCAGGGCCTGCAGGCCGTCCCAGCGTGCCAGACGGCGTACGGCATGTGACAACATGACCTCGCGGTACGGGTGCGGACCGGCGAACCCGGCCGCCTCGCGGGCGCGGTTCGGGGTGCGGTAAAGGCCCACCCAGCGCTTCACCCAGGCCTGATCCGCTTTGGGTAGTTCGCGGCCGAGGTACTCGGCCAGGCGCAACTCGCCGGCCTCCATTGCCTTTTGGATGCGGCCCCAGATCATGTCCTGGTTGCGGTAGCCAGCCTTGCTCCAGGCCGCGAATACAGGGTCGCAGGCGTCTGGACGCGAGTGTCCGTACATCCAGATGTCGGCCACCTCGGGATAGGCCTGGTCGGCCTTGCCGGTGGCGATCAGCGCATGCAGATGATGGCAGCGCGCGGTGACGTTGTTGGTGGGCTGGTAGAATCCGAGAAACTCGCTCCAGCGTTGCCGATCGGCCAATTGATCAAGCCACGCGTTGCGCAGCCGTCCGGCCAGTGGTGTATCCGTATATGTCTGCAGGAAGCGTTCGATGTCGCTGCTGCTCGCCTTGGCGAGCCGCTTCGAAAGGGCCTGGTATTCCAGGTATGGGTACAGCGGGTAATCGCGGATACTGGCGCTGAGACTTTCGAACTGCCCGATGGAGCCGCGATCGAGCGCCTTCTCGGCATCGAGGAAGGTCTTCCTCTGCGCCTCCATATCCGCAGCGGACACGCTAGCCGCAAACGCGCTACACAGCAGCAACGACATGGCATAGAGAGGGCGCTTGAGCACCATTGCGTCTTCCCCGCAGTTATGACGTGGTGAGACTAGGCTTTGCATCGGCGCATATCAATAGGGGAATCCCCTTCCGGATATGCAAACGCATCTTGCAATGTCAGCGGCCGCGATGCGGTATTGTTGAGGCATGATGATTGGAACTGGTGATCTGGACGCGATCCGGCAGCTTGTGAAGGTGGCCGCCAGAGAGGAGTTGATGGCGCGCTTCGCGGCGGTGAGTGCCGATACCAAGGCGGACGGCTCGCTGATCACCGCGGCCGACCTCGCGATGCAGCATCGCCTGCAACGCGAACTCGCTGCGCGATGGCCGGAGTATGCGCTGCTCGGTGAGGAGATGGCGGTCGATGAGCAGCAGCGCCTGCTGGCCTCGCCGGGGCGTGCGCTGTGGTGTCTGGACCCGCTCGACGGCACCAGCAACTTTGCCGCAGGCATCCCGTTTTTTGCCGTCTCCCTGGCGTTGATCGTCGACGGTGTGACCCAGGCGGCCGTGGTCTACGATCCTGCCCGCGACGAGTGCTTCAGCGCGCTGCATGGACAGGGGGCCTGGCTGAACGACCGACGACTGAGCACACCCGAATCCCCTGCGACCTTGGCCGAATGTATGGCGATGGTGGACCTCAAGCGTCTGCCGGCGATGCTGGTCCGTAGCCTGGCCGAACGCCCGCCCTACCGGTCGCAACGCAGTTTTGGGTCTGTGGCGCTCGACTGGTGCTGGGTCGCCTGCGGGCGCTGCCAGGTCTATCTGCATGGCGGGCAAAAGTTGTGGGACTACGCCGCAGGGCAACTGGTTCTGGCCGAAAGTGGTGCGGTCGGTGGTCTGCTCGACGACTACCGTGGCGAGTGGCTGAGCGGATTGTCGCTGAGTCCGCGGATCGCCATGGCGGCGACAGATGAGCAGCTGCTGGCGCAATGGCGCGACTGGGTTGCCGCGGGCCTGGCAGGCTGAACCGGCTGTCAGGGTTCGAGGTCCTCGGCGAGCAGATTCAGCCAGTGTTGCACGGGCACCCCATTGGCCTCACCGAGGTGCATCAGGCATCCGATGTTGGCGGTAACGATAAGGTCGGGATGATCGACCTTCAACGCGTGCAGCTTGCGTTCCCGCAGCCGGTTTGACAGCTCTGGCTGCAGTATCGAGTAGGTCCCCGCCGATCCACAGCACAGGTGTCCTTCGCTGACGGTGCACAGCTCGTAACCGAGCTGTTGCAGCAGCCGCTCGGTTGCACCGTTGAGTTTCAGCGCGTGTTGCAGCGTGCACGGGGTGTGTACCGCGACCCGGATCTTGCGCGGCCGGACGGGCAGCTCTTCGATCGCCTCATTGGCGAGGAACTGCACCGGGTCGCGTTGCAACTCGACCAGCCTTCTGGCCTTTTTGGCATAGTCCGGGTCGTCGGCCAGCAGGGCGGGATAGTCGTGCAGGTGGGCGCCGCAGCCGCTCGCGGTCACGATCAGTGCCTCGGCGCCGTCCTCGATCGCTGGATACCAGGCGTCGATGTTGCGCCGGGCCATCTCCCGCGCCCGCTCCGTGTCGCTCAGATGGGCTGGCAGGGCACCGCAACAGGCGGCCTCCGGGCAGCGTTGCACGCCGATACCCAGGTGCTGAAGGACCCGCTCCAGGGCCTGGTTGATCTCCGGTGCCAGGCCTGGCTGCACGCAGCCTTCGAGTACCAGGACGCGGCGCGGCGCGTCTGCCGCCGAGACCCGGCCCGGCAGGCTCCTGGCCACCGGGATCTTGTGCCGCAGCGCTGCGGGCAGCAGTGGCCGCATGGTCTGGCCGATGCGCAGCAGCGGGGTGAACCGCCTCGGGTAGGCCAGGACCTCGATCATCATGCGCCGCAGCAGGCGCTGGCCGAGCGAACGCGGTACCTGTCGCTCAACCTGTTCGCGGCCGATGTCGAGCAGGCGGTGGTAGTTGACCCCGGACGGGCAGGTGGTCTCGCAGGAACGGCAGCTGAGGCAGCGGTCCAGGTGTCCGCGCAGCGTCGGCGTGGCGGTTTCTCCCTCGAGCACCTGTTTGATCTGGTAGATCCGCCCGCGCGGACTGTCGAGCTCGTCGCCGAGCAGCTGGTAGGTCGGACAGGTCGCGGTACAGAAACCGCAGTGCACACACGCGCGCAGGATACTGTCCGCCTCGCGTCCCTCGGGTGTGTCTCGGATGAAATCGGCTAGCGCTGTCTGCATGGTCTGGGGGCGTGTTAGATTTCCTGGGGCCGAGTGTAACGTGCTTCCCGGCCGCTTTCGTCATGTGTTTGCGGGCAATATTCCCCGCCGATTTGCGGCGTTTGCGCCGCTCTCGCCGATGGTATAAGTCTATGCGCATACCGGAAATGTTGCGACGCAGGCTGTCGCCCGCTCGCCGCCTCGAGTGGTATCCGCCGTTTCGGGCGATGCATGTGAGGGTCCTCGAGCTGAGCGACGATTGGCGGCGCGTCAGGGTGTTGCTGCCGCTGTGCGGCAACCGCAATCCCGGCGGCGGCATGTTCGGCGGTGCGATGGCCTGCCTCGCGGATCCGATCGCGGCACTGTCGTGCAACCGGGTGTTTCCCGGCCATCAGGTGTGGACGCGTGAGCTGCTGCTGGATTTTCGCCACGAAGGGCGCTCGGACATGCAGATGCGCTTCGAACTGGACGCCGCCAAGGAAGCCGAGATCCGCGACGCGCTGCACCGCCGTGGGCGCGCGACACCGCTGCTCGAGTATGCGTTTTTTGACGCCCGGGGCCGCGCCTGTGTCGACGTGCGCTGCCGGGTCGCGATCCGTCCGGGTGATTATCGGCCGGCGACGGGGCAACACACAGACAGGAAAAGCGATGAATCAACAAGATGATGGTCTGGACATGGATTTGAGCAGCGGGATCGCGGCATTCGAGTCCAAGAGTTTCACCACGGCTACACGCTTCCTCGCGCCGTTTGCGGAGCAGGGCAACCCGGAGGCGCAATACCGCATGGCGATCATGGCGCAGAACGGCCTGGGTATGGTCGAGAATCAGCTGCTGGCCTTCAAGTACATGAAGGCGGCCGCAGAGGCCGGGCTGGGGCTCGCCCAGCACGGCCTGGGCTTCATGTACCTGCAGGGCGAGTGCGTCGAACACAATGGAGCCAAGGCGCTGGAATGGTTCGGCAGGGCAGCCGAGCAGGGCCTGCAGGGCGCGATGACCACGATCGGCATGATGTACCGCGAGGGCAACGGGGTCGAACGCGATCAGGCCAAGGCAAAAGAGTGGTTCCGCAAGGCCGGATTCGACGACTTCTGAGCGGATGGCCGCGTACGCCAGCCCCAGCCGCTAGTCTTCCTGTGGCACAGCGCGGCGCTTGCGCACCGCTTCGGCCAGCGTCTCGAGCAGCGGTTCGCTGTCAGTCCAGGCGAGACAGGCGTCGGTGATGCTCTGGCCGAACAGCAGGTCGGCATTGTCGTTGAGGTCCTGGCGACCACCGACCAGATTGCTCTCGATCATCACCCCGATGATGTTGCGGTTGCCGCGGCGGATCTGGCGCGCGACGTCTTCGCCGACCTCGATCTGCTTCTCGTGCTGCTTGCGGCTGTTGGCATGACTGAAGTCAATCATCAGGTTCGGTGTCAGTCCGGCCTGGGCCATCTCCTCGACCGCCTCGGCGACCGACTCGGTGTCATAGTTGGGGCGCTTGCCGCCGCGCAGGATCACGTGGGTGTCCGCATTGCCGCGGGTATTGAAGATCGCCGAGCGGCCGGCCTTGGTCATCGACAGAAACACGTGCGGGCGCTCGGCCGCGCGCATCGCGTCGACCGCGATGCGCATGGTGCCGTCGGTGCCGTTCTTGAAGCCGACCGGGCACGACAGCCCGGACGCCAGTTCGCGGTGGCCCTGGCTCTCGGTGGTGCGCGCACCGATTGCGCCCCAGCTGATCAGGTCGGCGACATACTGCGGGCTGATCAGGTCGAGAAACTCGGTACCGGCCGGCAGCCCCTTGTCGTTGATCTTCAGCAACAGTTCGCGGGCCAGATTCAGGCCCTTGTTGATCTGGAAGCTTTCGTCGAGGTCCGGGTCGTTGATCAGACCCTTCCAGCCGACCGTGGTGCGCGGTTTTTCGAAGTACACGCGCATTACGATCAACAGATCGTCCTGCAGCCGTTCGCGCATCGCGATCAGCTTGTCGGCATACTCGATCGCCGCCTGCGGATCGTGCACCGAGCAGGGGCCGATCACCACCAGCAGGCGATCGTCCTCGCGCGTCAGTATGCGGTGGATGGCCGCGCGCGCGTCGGACACCGTCTGCGCGACATGCGGGGTGATCGGGTGACGTTCGTGCACGATCGCGGGTGGTTCCACCTCGTGGATCGCCTGGATACGTAGGTCGTCTGTCTGTTGCATAGTCTTACTGGATTCGGGAAATGGCGCGAATTATAGCGGTCTGCGACGTGGGCGGCATGCGTGGCTTTGCAACGGACCGATAGCCGCAAACTATGCGCGCCGTTTGGCGCGCCTGGCAAGCCAGACATTGAGCCCCTGGGCGTTGAGTTCGATATCGTTGGCGAAGATCTGCCGGACCTGGTCCTCGGCCAAGCCGCTGTGCCGGCAGCCCTCAGCGACCAGCAGGCGGTCCACCGCGGCGTGCAGGCGCGCTTCGCGTCCCTCCGGCTCCCGGTTCTCTTCCGCCAGGGCGATCGCGACGTGCGCCTGGATGCTCTCGCGCAGCATCCCGACATGCCGTTCCGGCTGGTCGATCCGGCCGAAATGGGTAAGGCAGCAGGCGCGCGGGTTAAACGCCAGCATGTGGTCGAGGCTGTTGAACCAGGCGTCCGGGTCGAACGCGACTGGCGTCGTGGTGGCGACCAGCAGGGTATCGCCCTTGGCGCGGAACTCGCTGTAGCCGAGCCCAAAGGTGTCGCCGGTATACAGAAAGCCACTGCGATGGTCGAACACGCAGCCGTGATGATTGGCATGTCCCGGGGTGTCCAGGAATTGCAGGGTGCGCGCGCCGAGGTCGAAGCTCTGCAGGTCCTTCGCGGCCAGCGTACGCCCTTGTGGCACCGGCAGCAGATCGCCGAAATCGCGCTGGAAGGCCTCTTCGCCATACACTGCGGTGGCCCCGGCCTGCAGCTTGCTGGGGTCCACCATGTGGGCCTGGCCCTTGGGATGAACGACCAGGGTCGCCTGTTGGCAGGCCTGCATCAGCCGCCCGGCGCCGCCGGCATGATCGAGATGCACATGGGTGGGTATCACGTAGCGTACCTGGTCCGGTGTGGCGCCGAGCATTGCGATCGCATCGAGCACCTGCGGCAGGGAATGCTGCGTGCCGGTGTCGATGATGGCCAGCTCGCCGTGGTCCTCGACCAGGTAGCAGGCCGCCAGCCTGGGCCGGTACAGGCCGGTGTCGATCAGGTAGCTGCTGTCGCCGATTGCCTCAGCCATTATGCTGTTCCCTTGTCGCTTGACGAAGAACCGCCAAGTATACGGGTGCCGGGATCCGCATATGGCGGGGAGCCTGTATCGGCGGGCGACTCTGCAACTCGCGTCAGGCGCATTAGGCGCAAGCCGTCGTGCACCCGATACCGGCACGTAGCCGCAATACGCGGCGCAGCCACACTAGGCGCCCGAAGATGCCTGCTCGACAAGCGCCTTGAGGTCTTTCAGGCCCTTGTCATAGGCCACGCCGATCATGCCATCGAGCATCAATCCGACATACCGGCCGAGCAGGTCCCAGCCGAATTCCGTGCGGAACTGCCAGCGTACCCGCGTGCCCTGCGCAGCGGGTTCGAGCAGGAAGGTGGCGCTGCCGTTGCCCTTGTCGCCGAACTCGAGCTGCATATCGACCCGTCGATCAGGATCGCTGGCGACGATCTCCTGGGTGCCGCGACCGACCTCATTGTCGCCGCTTTGCCAGGTCATCCGCGACCCGGCCCCCTGTTCGGGGCCGCTGAACTCGTAGTGCGTCGCGGGATCGATCTTCGACCAGGGAGACCAGGCCTGAAACGCCTGCATGCCGTTGAGGTGGGGGAAAATCCTGTCCGCCGGTGCCTGGATCACGATGCTGCGCTCGACGGCGGTCGATGAGGGCAGCAACAGACCGAGCAGGACCAACAGGATCAACAGGATGAGCAGAACGCGGAAGGCTAGGCGTGCGAAGGCCATGATTCTCTCCGTAAAGGCGCCTGCCGCCCGATCTGGGGTGCCGGCGGCCTCGATGAGGGGGCAGTTTACAGGCTCGGGCGCCAGTTGTGCGCAACCAGCCGGGGACCGTGCTGGCCGCCGGCGAAGCGGGTGAGCGCAGCGTTGTCGACCTCGGTGCGATACCAGTTGACCGGCGGCGCCTGGATCACGTGCCCGAGGGTCGCGCGGATCACCCCGGCATGGCATACGACAAGGGTGTGCTGCGCCGGGTAGCTGGCGAGCAGCCGGTCGAACACCCCGGCCACGCGCATGGCGAAGACCTCCAGTGGCTCGGCCCCGGCGGGCCGGCAGCGCACCGGATCGGCGTAGAATGCGTCATACTCTGCGCGGCGTTGCAGGCGCAGCTGGTCGCGCAGCGCGCCCTCCCAACTGCCAAAGCCGACCTCTTTCAGATCCGGATCGACTTCCAGTGGCAGGCCGCGCTCGCTCGACAGCCAGCGGGCAAAGTCGACGCATCGGCGCATCGGCGAGCTGACGATGCGCTGCCAGCCGTCGATGGCCGCCGCGGTAGCGCGCATCTGCTGCCAGCCTTTCTCTGACAATGGGTCGTCGACGCCGTGGCCGCGGAAGCGGCTGCCGCCGACAGGCTCGCCGTGGCGCAGGTAATCGAGCACGGTGGAATTCGTTTGTGACATTAAGTGGTCGGGGCGAGCAACGGGATTTGCTAAAATCCGGGGCAGGCTACACGTTTGAAAAAAATAGGCAAATGATCCAGAAGAAATACATGGGTATCGACAAGGATCCGTACGGTGCGATGAACCCGACCGGAAATATTATCCGCGATGGCTGGTTGTTCGGCCTCATCCCCGAGACCGAGACCTGCGAGGGATGGACCGGCCAGCGCGTCGACGCCCTGTACGACCAGGTCACCAGGGAATGGGAGAAGTATGGGCACCGGGTGTCCAATCTGCCGCCCGAACTGATGCAGAAACACCGCGCAATCTATGACGCTGCGATTGCACGCGCACGGGCATTGGGGTGGGATCCGGAGTTGGCAGACGATGACTGAGATGGTGGTCGGAGTCGATGCATGACCAGCGTGGTCACTGAGACGTTCTTCCGGCCCGAGGAGGTCGCCCGCGAGCGGCTCAGTATCCCGGCAGCGCTGTATAACCGCTGCCGCCTGATGTTGTCGCGTTGCCGCTACGGGCACGTGTTCGTACCCGTGCGTAGCATGCAGATGCAGTCGGTGATCGACGATGAGGAAATCATCTTCGTCGACAACCAGGCCTATGCGGTGCGTAATGGCAACGGCGGACGCCTGATCATGTTGGCCTGGTCCTTCCGCCACGACCAGAGCCGCGACGACCTGAACGAGCCGGCGCCGATCGAGCTCGTTTACTACCACAGCTCCGCACGTGACCTGCACAATCGCCTGATCGGCGAGTTCGCCAAGGCGCTGGATCTGTTGGAGCAGCGCCACAGGGATCACGGCTGCGAGCCGCGCGCGAAGAAGATCCTGCCGTTTCGCACCGGGGTGTGACGGCCTGGATGGGCGTGGCGAGACCGTGCTTGCGCGGTCAGATCACGGTGCAGTGCGCTCCGCTGATTGCACCTCAGATGCCTCGCGCGAACCGTTTCGCCGGGAAGGGGGCGGCAGGCGGACGCCGTTTTGTACCGCCAACCGCCATTGCATGCCTGTCAGGCCGGCTTGGTGAACGCGGCGCCGGGGATGGTCCGGTTGCTGGCCAACCAGCGGGTAGGGTGCCGATAGGCGGGTGCCGTATTGCACCGCGAACAGCCGCTGTGCGGCTCTGCGGCCCGGTCGGCGAACACTGCGCCAGGCATGCTCAAGCCGTCAGTGCAGCAAACACGTTGGGCAGGCGTTCCGGCAGGCGCTCGACATTGTCGACGATGGAATAATTGTTCTCGCCGAAGATCCGCGCCACATAGCGGTCGGCATCCGGGTCCAGCGTCAGGCAATAGGTGTAGATCCCCTTCATCGCCAGGTCTTCGACCGCCTTCTTGGTATCGTGACGCAGATACTGCGGATCGCGTTCGTCGATGTCGGCAGGTTCACCGTCGGTGATCAGCAACACCAGGCGTTTCTGCGCGGGCTGCTCGCTCAGGTGCCAACCGGCGTGGCGCAGTGCCGCACCCATGCGGGTCGACAGGTTGCCCTTCATCCCGGCCAGGCGGGACTTTGCCTCGTCGTCGTATGGCTGATTGAAATCCTTGAAACGGTAGTACTGAACGTCATGACGGCCGTCTGAGGCGAAGCCGTGCACCGCGAAGTTGTCGCCGATCGAGTCGATCGCCCAGGCCAGCAGGCCGGTGGCCTCACGCGTCAGGTCGAGGATCGAACTGGCCTCGTCGTAGCCGGGCTCGCCTTCCTCGACGCCGACCTTTTCATTGGTCGATTCTGACAGGTCCATCAGCACCACGATCGACAGGTCGCGGATGTGACGGCTGATGCGGATGTTGATCCGTGGGTCCGGCATGATGCCGCGGCGGATATCGATCATTGCGCGCACGGCCGCGTTCAGGTCGAGTTCTTCGCCTTCCTCGTAGCCGCGCCGGCGTACGATGCCCTGTGGCTGCATGGCGTCGATCAGGTGGCGGATGCGCGAGGCGATCGGCTTGTGCTTGACCAGGATCTCGTCCATGACCTCTGGGTCGCCCTTGGCCTGGCGGCGTTCGATCACGGTCGCCCATTCCGGGCGCGCCAGCTGCACGTGATAGTCCCATTCGTCGTAGTGGTACGGCTCTGAGACCGGTTCCTTGCCCCACATCTCGTTGAAGCTGACACCGAAGTCCTCGTAGGGATAAAACTCGGTGGAGCAGACCCAGATCTCCTGGGCGTCGTCGCCGGCCAGCTCGCAGTCGATCTCGTTGGCCATCTCCATGACCGATACGTACTTGCGCACCTGCTGCTGGGTCGCCGGGATGTAATCGGCGCCATGCTCGACGAACATGTTCTCGTCGAATTCCCAGAAGTAGCGGTTGTCATCGCGATAGGGGATGGGCCAGTCGGACAGGATGCGCACACTGGGTATGCGCGAGATCTCGGCCAGCCGGTTGTAGAAGTCGACACCTGCCATCCATGCCAGGCGCGGGTCGTATGGATCCTTTTCCAGCCCGGCGCGGAAGTTGGCCGCAATCGTGTTGATGACCTCGAGGGCATCGCTGTAGCCGGGGTCCATGATCGCACGCGTGGTGCGCATCATCAGATCCATCGCCTCATGAACCTCGACGACCTCGTCATCCTCGCCAGGCTGCGCGGTGAAGAACGAGAGCCAGAGCTTGCGCAGCCCCGGGAACTCTGAATACGCCAGGTACTCGATCCTCGCGTCCTCGAACAACTCGATGCAGCGCATCTGCGCCTGCGACAGCTGCTCGGCGGATATCGGGTCGCGCGTATACACCATGTGTGCTGCCGCATGCGCGGCCGCCGCCCGGTAGACCTCCATGCCGTCGATGCCACGGTAGGGGTCGTAGGCATCCGGTACGTGGACCTGGAAATCCTCGATATAGGGCTTGAGTCCCGTGCGCGTCTCGTAGTCGCCCGAGGTGGGACGCATCAGGAAGGCGCGTGCCCACAGTGCGCGCAGGTAGAAATTCAGTTTGCGCTGATTGTTGACGAACAGCGTGCCACGACGCTCCTTCTGCAGCACCGAGCGTGCCGATTCGGTCTTGAGAGCGAAGTAGGCCATCTGGCCATCGAGATCGCGCTGGTGTGCCTGCGCGCCCCACAGCACCCAGCGGCGCAGGCCGCCCAGGGTCAGCTTGGCGAGCAGCTCGTCGAGGTTCTCCAGCATCGGCCGCATGCCGCGCGGCGCCTTGCCGGCCATCTGGTGCAGCAGGTTGAGAAAGCCCCTTACCAGTTCCCCGTCGCCGAGTCGTTGTGCGACCAGCGGCATATTGGCGAGCATCAGCGCGATCACGCTGCCGGAGGTGTGCGAGGCCAGTTTCATCATTGCCTCGACGATGTCGGGTATGACGTCCTCGCCGACCTCTTTGGCCACGCCGGGCATCTCCTGGATATAGGTCAGGACCAGGTCCTGGCCGCGCCCCATGGTGCACATGGCGCGCATGCCCTCCAGGTAGTTCTGCAGGCCGCGCGGCGACATCACCCTGGCCGCCTCGTGATACGAAGACTCGAGCGCCTCGCGGTGCTTCTGCTGGTCCTCGTCGAGGCAGCCGACGTATTCGGAAAAATCTACTGACATAGCGGCAACGCTCGTCTTAGTGTTGGTTCATTCGATCCACGAAGGCCATACCCAGCGCCGAGACCACAAAGGTCAGGTGGATGATCACATACCACATCAGCTTGTCGTTGGGCAGCTGCGGCGCGTTCATGAAGGCCTTGAGCAGGTGGATGGACGAGATCGCGACGATCGATGCGGCGACCTTCTGCTTCAGTGAGCCGGCGTCGAGCTTGCCCAGCCAGTGGAGCTTTTCGACGCCTTCCCTGATGTCGATGCTCGACACGAAGTTCTCGTAGCCGCTCAGCATCACCATGACCAGCAGGCCACCGACCAGCGCGATATCCACCAGGCTCAGTACGACCAGCACCATTTCCGCCTCCGGCAGTTCCAGCACGTGCGGCAGCACGTGCAGGACTTCCTGAAAGAACTTGATGCCAAGTATCAGCAGCGCCAGGCTCAGGCCGACATAGATCGGCGCGAGCAGCCAGCGGCTGGCATACAGCAGGTTCTCGACGGTCTTTTCCACGCGCTGTTCCCCGACGATCAGAAGTAGGTGTTGATCGCTGCCTTGAGCGTGTCACGCATATCCGGGTCGTCGGTCAGCGGCGTGACCAGGGCCATCTGGCAGGCCGACTGGGCATCGATACCCTTGCCGACCAGCTGGGCCGCATACACCAGCAGGCGGGTCGACATGCCCTCGTCCAGTCCATGGCCCTTCAGGTTGCGCGAGCGGCGCGCGATCTGCACCAGCTTTTCGGCAATGTCACGCCCGACACCGCCCTCATGGGTGACGATCTCGATCTCGATCTCAGCGTCGGGATAGTCGAAGTCCATGCCGCCGAAGCGCTGCTTGGTCGACTGCTTGAGGTCCTTCATCAGCGACTGGTAGCCGGGGTTGTAGGAGATCACGATCTGGAAGTCTTCGTGTGCGTGCACCAGTTCGCCCTTCTTTTCCAGCGGCAGTTCGCGCCGGTGATCGGTCAGCGGGTGGATTACCACGGTGGTGTCCTGGCGTGCCTCGACCACCTCGTCGAGGTAGCAGATCGCGCCGATGCGCGCGGCGACGGTCAGCGGGCCGTCCTGCCACTTGGTGCCGTTGATGTCGAGCAGGAAGCGACCGACCAGGTCGGACGCGGTCATGTCCTCGTTGCAGGCCACGGTGATCAGCGGCTTCTGCAGCTTCCACGCCATGTACTCGACGAAGCGCGACTTGCCGCAGCCGGTCGGTCCCTTGAGCATGACCGGCATGCGCGCGTCATACGCTGCCTGGTACATCTCCACCTCGTTGTGGACCGGGCGGTAGTAGGGTTCATTCTTGATCAGGTACTGGTCGCGGTTGTTGTCGCTCATATGCCTCTCCCGAGGAGTTTTGAGTATTGAATTCTGAGTTATGGGCTCGGCGTGCCGGGGATGCATCCAGGCTCCAGCCGCCCGGTCAGAACGCATATCTCACAATCCATTGCCGAAAAAGAAGAAGCCCCCACCCCGAGAGGGCGGGGGCTTCCCGTGTCAGATCACTTCAGTCAGTGATCAGACGGCTTTGCCACGGTAGATAACCATGGATGCGCCAGCGGACTGGGCATAGTTGTCAAAGCCAAGCAGGCGAACGTGGTTCTTCGGGTGTGCCTTGTGGCAGGCCTCGCACTCGGCCAGGATCGCGTCGACGTCGGTCTCGCCGAACATCGGCAGCTTCCACATGTACCAGTAGTTCTGGAATGCGTTTTCCGGCTCGGTGTGCTCGATACCGGGGTTCCAGCCCTTGGATACGATGTACTCGATCTGCTTGCGAATCTGTGCCGAGTCCATCTCTGGCAGGTACGAGAAGGTCTCGAACTTGCGGCTGCCGGTATCAGCAAGGCTCGATTTGTAGTCCTGCATATCGCTCATTGGTCTATTCCTCTAAAACGTTTCGATTTGGATCGCGTCGCCAGGTGCGCGGCGGCTCATGCAGCCAACCGCGCACCTGTCCGGACATTACTTGTGAGAGACGTCCAGCTTGTCGACGGTGTCGAATTCGAACTTGATCTCTTTCCAGGTCTCCATCGCGGCCTTGAGTTCCGGGCTGCTCTTGGCGGCATTGGTGAGGATGTCCTTGCCTTCCTTCTCCAGCTCGCGACCCTGGTTGCGGGCCTCGACGCAGGCCTCGACCGCAACGCGGTTGGCGGCTGCGCCGGCTGCGTTGCCCCAGGGGTGACCCAGGGTGCCGCCGCCGAACTGCAGCACGGAGTCGTCGCCGAAGATGCTGACCAGCGCCGGCATGTGCCATACGTGGATACCACCCGAGGCAACCGGGATCACGCCAGGCATCGAGCCCCAGTCCTGATCGAAGAAGATACCGCGGCTGCGGTCTTCCTTGATGAAGCTGTCGCGCATGATGTCGATCCAGCCCAGGGTCGCGTCACGGTCGCCTTCCAGCTTGCCGACCACGGTGCCCGAGTGCAGGTGGTCGCCACCCGACAGACGCAGGATCTTGGTCAGTACACGGAAGTGGATACCGTGGTGCGGGTTGCGGTCGAGCACGGCGTGCATCGCGCGATGGATGTGCAGCAGCATACCGTTGCGCTGACACCACTGGGCGAGCTGGGTGTTGGCCGACAGACCACCGGTCAGGTAGTCGTGCATGATGATCGGTGCACCGATCTCTTTGGCGTACTCGGCGCGACGCATCATCTCGTCAGCGGTCGGCGCGGTAACGTTCAGGTAGTGACCCTTGCGCTCGCCGGTCTCGGCCTCGGCCTTGTGGATGGCCTCCATGACGAAGTCGAAGCGGTGCTTCCAGCGCATGAACGGCTGCGAGTTGACGTTCTCGTCGTCCTTGGTGAAGTCCAGACCGCCACGCAGGCCTTCGTAGCAGGCGCGGCCGTAGTTCTTGGCCGACAGGCCGAGCTTCGGCTTGATGGTGCAGCCGAGCAGCGGACGACCATACTTGTTCATGATGTCGCGCTCGACCTGGATGCCCTGGGGCGGGCCGTTACAGGTCATGACGTAGGCGACCGGGAAGCGGATGTCTTCCAGGCGCAGTGCGCGCAGGGCCTTGAAACCGAACACGTTACCGACCAGCGAGGTCAGTACGTTGACCACCGAACCCTCTTCGAACAGGTCGATCGGGTAGGCCACGAAGGCGTAGAAGCAGGTGTCGTCGCCGGGCACGTCTTCGATCGCGTAGGCGCGACCCTTGTAGTAGTCCAGGTCGGTCAGCAGGTCGGTCCACACGGTGGTCCAGGTGCCGGTCGAAGATTCTGCGGCAACGGCTGCGGCAACTTCCTCACGCGGTACGCCCGGCTGTGGGGTGATCTTGAAGCACGCCAGGATGTCGGTGTCCTTCGGCGTGTAATCGGGCATCCAATATGTTTCGCGGTACTCTTTTACGCCCGCATCGTATTTCTTTGCCATTACCAAAAACCCTCTGTCTCGATGTTGATCCATGTCCGGCTGGACCGGACCTCGGGGCCCCGGCCGGCCGAGGTTTATTAGCCGGTCCTGTTATGGGGTTGGTGGAGTATAAAGGGCCGATCTATAATTGATAGTCAATATTACTGATAGATGAAATAAGATAAGTCTTATGCATCTGACGTTGCGACAATTGGAAGTTTTCGCCGCCGTGGCGCGGCATCTCAGCTACACGCGCGCCGCCGAGGAGTTGCACCTGAGCCAGCCGGCGGTGTCCATGCAGATCCGCCAGCTGGAGGAGGCGGCCGGCCTGTCGCTGTTCGAGAAACTGGGCAAGAAAATCAACCTGACCGAGGCGGGGCGCGAGGTTTTTCACTATAGCCAGGCGATCGGCCGCCAGTTGCAGGAACTCGACCAGGTGGTCGAGGCGCTAAAGGGTGTCCAGGCAGGCCACCTGCGGATCAGCGTGGCAACCACCGCCAACTATTTCGCCACCCGGCTGCTGGCGGCGTTCTCGCGGCGTTATCCCGGTACCACTTTCTCGCTGGACGTGACCAACCGCAAGACGCTGCTCGACCAGCTGGCCAGCAACGAGACCGATCTGGTGATCATGGGCAAGCCGCCCGAGGAACTGGATCTTGACGCCACGCCGTTCATGCAGAACCCGCTGGTGATCATCGCCCCGCCGCAGCATCCGCTGGCCGGCGAACACGCGATTCCGCTGCAGCGCCTGCAGGACGAGGTGTTTGTCGCGCGCGAGCAGCAGTCGGGCACGCGGATCGCGATGGAGCGCTTTTTCCAGGAGCGCGGCATGAGCTTGAAGACAGGCATGGAGATGACCTCCAACTCGGCGATCAAGCACGCGGTCGAGGCCGGCCTGGGGCTGGGGATCGTGTCGATCCACACCCTGGAGCTGGAGCTCGAGGCGGGCCGCCTGGTGATCCTCGATGTCGAGGGCTTCCCGATCCAGCGCCACTGGTACGTCGTCACCAGTACCGGCAAGCGCCTGCCGCCGGTGGCGCAGGCGTTTTTCGATTTTCTGATGGGCGAGGATGCCGCCCACCTGATGCAGCCGGGCAAGTTGCTGTGAGAGCGGCGCACCGACTGGTCGCCGCGTGGCTGCTGTGCTGTTTGCCACTGTCCGAGGCCCGCGCGGCGGGCCTGGATGGCCGCTGGCAGTTGTCGATCAGCGGCCACAACACCTACCTGTTCGGCGAAGGCGCGCTCGGCGGCGGTCTGCGCATCCCGTGGGAGGTGTCCATCGAGTTCCAGGTCGCGGCTGGCGAATTCCTGGCCGGCAGTGGCAGCGCGCGCTGGCTGGACCGGGTCGGCGCCTTGTCATTCCCGCCGGGCTGGTTCGACTGCCACCTGGTCGAGGGCACGTACCTCGACAGCAACCTCGGGCTGCACGAGACACCCAGGGTGCGTCTCGCCGCCTTCCCGGTGTTCGGTGAGGTCAGCGAGGCGCGCGTCGCGCTCAGGCCGGCCTACGCGGCTCCGGGCAACTACCTGGCGGTGACCTACGAGTGTGTCACCGACAACCCCTTGGCCGAGGATTGGTTCATGTTCGCCGAGCGTGGCAAGCAGGTCCTCGGCAAGCGCCAGGACGCGGAGCAGCGGCGCGACGGGGTGCACCAGCAGGTACGCGTGCGCGAGGTGGCCTCGCTGCCGCCGGAGGCCACGATCGACCTGCCGCTCGAGGATGGCTGGACCTTCACCCAGGGCACTGCGGCCGATACCAGCCTGACCAGCTATCGCCTGCACCGACTCGACTGAGCGCCCCTCATACCCGGCGGACGATCGGCCTGGCCACTCGGTCAGCCTAGCCGTTCGATCAGGAACAGCAGCGGGCCGGGCGAATCGTGCCGGGTGACCCGGTAACAGGCGCCGAGTCGGCCGAGCCACCCGGCCACCGCGCTGGCCTCATCGGCGCCGCCGGCGTGGCCGCGGTAGACCAGCAGCGAGATCTGGCCGCCGATGCGCAACAGGGACGCCGCCTGGTCCAGCGCGGCAACGGTGGTCGCGGCGCGGGTGGTCAGTGCCTTGTCGGCGCCGGGCAGGTAACCGAGGTTGAACATCACCGCCGCGACCTGGCCGTGCCAGTCCGCTGGCACCCCGGCAACCATCCGCTCGTGCCCGCCCAGCTGCAGGCTCACCACGCCGTCGAGCCCGGCGTCGGCCAGCCGGGCGCGCGTCTGCTCGAGCGCACGCTGTTGCACGTCGAAGCCGACCACGCGCCCGCCGGGCGCGACCTGGCGGGCCAGGAACAGCGTGTCGTGGCCGTTGCCGAGCGTCGCATCGATCACGCGATCGCCCGGACGCAGCAGCTCGCGCAACGACTGCTGCGCCAGTTGGGTGAGAGGCCGCGGTCTCATGCGAAGCGCCGGATGTCGGCCTCGGCGGGCAGCGCGGCGCCGCCGTGCAGATGCGCTGCCAGGCGCTGTGCGTACCACGGGATGATCAGCGCGCCGCGCGCGCCGAAGCCGTTGAATACCCACAGACGGTGTTGTTCGGGGTGGCGACCGATCAGCGGGTAGCGGTCACTGCTGCCCGGGCGGATCCCGGCCTGCTGGCGAGTGATGCGTTGCATGCCGGCCTCGGGCCGCAGCGCGTGCAGCGCGGCGAGCAGTTCCTCGCGAGCGGCTGCGCTGATCTCGGCGTCGATCCGGCCATGTTCGTGGGTCGCACCGAGGCGCAGTTCGCCGCTGGCGAGCGGCACCAGCCAATAGGCCCCGTTGATGATGTGTCGCGGTCGCCACTCGCCGCTCGCGATATTCAGGATCTCGCCCTTTTCTGGCACCAGCGGCAGCGCGCGGAACCAGGGGTTGGTGCGCGCCCGTGCGCCGTCGCAAAACACCAGGCGTTCAGCACGCAGCCGGTGCGCCCCGACCCGGGCGCTGACCCCACGCGCATCGGGCTCGATCTGGCCGGGCGGCAGTTCACCCGGCAACAGCGCGTCGCGCGCCGCCAGCCAGTCGTGCAGGGTCGCGAGCAGCAGCGGCAAATCGACATATCCGGTGCGTTGTTGGGTGAAGCCGCCAAAGGGTGCGGCGATCGGCTCGGGGCAGTGCCCGCTGTCGAATGTCGGGCCGATCAGCCCGCGGCTGGCGGGGTCCTGCACGCGACGGTGGTAGAAGCGTCGCTGCTCGGCCGAGCGGAACAGACGCAGCATCGGCAGCGGATGCAGCAACGGCTGGCCGAACTGCCGCGCGAGATCCGCATACCAGTGTTCCGCGGCGCTCAGCCAGTCGGCCACCTCGGGGCGGCGGTTGAAGCGCAACCCGGCGAGCGGATTGATCAGTCCGGCCGCGACCATAGACGACGAGCTGCGATGACCGTCATCGATCACGCACACACGCTGGCCGGCATTGATCAGTGCCCAGGCGAGCGCGCTGCCGGCCAGGCCCTGGCCAAGGATGAGGGTGTCGAATTTGCGCTCCGGCATCCGCACATTGTCGCATGCCGGGATCGGGCCGGGGCCTGGCCGCAGCGGTTCAGGCCGGTGGCAGGAAGCTCAACCAGGCCACGCCCGCGCCGATCAGCGCGCCGACCACCACGTCGCTCGGGTAGTGCAGCCCGAGGACCAGCCGGGACGATGCGACGAGCATCGCGAACGGGGCGACCAGCACGCCAAACTCCGGGAAGTGACCGAGCACCACGGCGCTGAATCCGACTGCGTGCATGGTATGCCCGGACGGAAAGCTGTAGCGGTCGAGCATCGGCGCATGCCGGCGGATGTCGGCAAACTCCTCACATGGGCGCTGGCGCCCGGTGAGTTGCTTGAGGGCCTTGTACACGATCAGCGACGTGATCCCGACGGCCAGCATCTGGAGCGCCGCGTAGAGTCCGGCGCCGCCGTACAGGACCGGTAGCAGCAGCATGACCAGGTACCAGGCCGTACCGTCGCCGAGTCGACTCACCAGGGCATAGAATCGTTGGGTATCGAGTCGCTCGGCGCGCAGGCTGGCCGCACGGCACAGCGGCGCCTCAAGAGCGTTCAGATGATGTAACAGCGCTTTCACGGCCATGGATCGCGGTCTCACGGCAAATGGACAGGAAAAGTCTTTCCAATTGCACGATCAGTCTCGGCCAGTCCTGTTGCAGGGCCGTTTCGCGGGCGTGACGTTTTAGTTTCGTGCGCAGTTCGGGGTTGTCCGCGCAGGCGCCTGCCTGGGCGACGAATGCACTGCGCGTATCCGCACGCGCCAGCAGGCCGTTGTGACCCTGCAGGATCAGTTCGTGGGCGGCGGCCATATCGTACGAGACCACTGCCAGGCCGCTGGCCATTGCCTCCAGGGTCACATTGCCAAAGGTCTCGGTCTGACTCGGGAACAGGAACATGTCGCCGCTGGCGTAGTAGGTGGCCAGTTCGGCGCCGGTCTTGGGGCCGGCGAACAGCACGTCGGGATGGCGGGCGCGCAGGCGCCGTTCGGCGGGGCCGTCGCCGACCAGGACGAACCGCGCACCGGGGTGCCTGGCGCGGATCGCGGCGAATGCCGCGAATGCGGTCTCGATGTTCTTCTCCGGGGCGAGCCGTCCGACGTACAGCACCACCAGGCCGTCGTCCCTGACTCCCCAACTGGCGCGCAGTTCGGTACTGCGATGGCGCGGGTGGAACAGATCCGCATGCACCCCGCGTGGCCAGACCTGCAGGCGCTCGAAGCCGTCCGCCGCAAACTGGTCGGCCATCGCCTGGGTGGGTACCAGGGTCGCGGCCGTGCGATTGTGAAAGTGGCGCAGGTAGCGCAACAGCGGGGCAGCCACCAGGCCAGCGCCATAGTGACGGCTGTATTGGTGGAAATTGTTATGCAGGCCGGACACGACGGGCACTGCGCGGCGCTTACAGGCGCGCAGCGCCGAATAACCAAGCGGACCCTCGGTGGCTATATAGGCCGCATCAATGGCGTTGTCGACCAGCAGTCGCTGGATCCGTCGGCCGGCCGGCAGGCCGAACTGCAGGTCCGCGTAGCCGGGCAGCGCAATGCCGCTGACCTCGTGGACCTCGACCGACCCGCTGCCCGCAGGGCCGCGATCCGCGCGCTGCGCCGGCTGCACCAGGCTGATGCGGTGACCAAGATCGGTCAGCCCACCCACCATCTGCGCCAGTGTCCGGGTGACGCCGTTGATCTCCGGCGGATAGGTCTCGGTGACGAGCAGGATGTTCATGTCAATGTTCTGCCGGTGGTGTGCTGCCTGCCTGCCGGCAAGGCGGGGGCGGCCGGTCAGCCGGCAGCCGCCGCGACCGCGCGTCGCGCGAGCGGGACCTGGCCCGGGCTGTTCAGCGCCTCGACGATGGCACTGCGCGCCAGTTCGGCGACCTCGCGCCGCCGATGCTCGCGCAGCGAGATCGGTTCGCCGAATACCACGTGGACCTCGGTGTGTTCGCGTCTGAGCAGGCCGCCCAGGTTCTCTGCGAGTGTCTGCCGGTCGGTATAGGGGGCGACCGGGTCGAACTCGCCGCCGATGTGGTAGCGCAGCGCGACCGGTACGACGTCCGTTCCGGTATCGATCGCCGCGGAGAACAGCCGCGAGAAGAACGCGCGCACCTCGCGCCCGTCCGTGGTCGTGCCCTCGGGGAACAGGGTCAGCAGGCCGTCCTCGCGCAGGCGCCGGGCAATCTGTTCGGTGACGGTCCCGGCCTCGCCGTTGCCGCGGCGGATGAACAGGGTGCCGGAGCAGGCCGCGAGCCAGCCGATCACCGGCCACCTGCGGACCTCGTACTTGGACAGGAAATCGGTATGAGTCAGGCCGCCCAGCACCACGATGTCCAGCCACGACACGTGGTTGCTGGCGAGCAGGGCCGGCCGGGTTGGGCGCAATCCCGCGACGGTCACGCGCACGCCGAGGATGTCGGCCAGGCGGTTGTGCCACCAGGATGTGACATGCGGCTCGGTACGCAGCACGCCGCCGGCGTGCCGGGTCAGCACGAGCGGTGTGAGGATCAGGCCGAGCAGCACGTGCACAGCGAGCAGCAGTACGCGGGTTGTCAACCTGATGGCGGGCATCGCTCAGTCCCGAATGACCCGGTCGAGAAAGTGTCTGGTATAGGATCCATCGATCTCGTTGACGTTCACCAGCACCAGGATGTCGGCGCAGTTGAAGTCGGGATCGTAGCAGGGTTCGCCGCAGGCCTTCGCGCCGAGCCGGAAATAGGCCTTGAGCAGCGGCGGCAGCGGCGCCGAGACAGTGGTCTCCGTGCCGGGCGGCAGCGGCGGCAGCGGCCGTCGCGGGGTCACCCGGCAGTCCGGGTGCGTGATCGCGTGCTGGCGAACACGGTTCATTATCGCCTGTGCGACCACGCCGCCGTCGTCCATTTCGATGCTGGCGCAACCGAACAGCATGTCGACCCCGTTGCGTTTGACGAAATCCGCCAGACCGGACCACAGCACCGCGATCGCGGCACCCTGCCGGTAGCGCGGGTCGATACAGGTTCGGCCGACCTCGAGACGGCGGCCGGGCAGCCTGAGGACCGGGTCCAGGTCGAACTCGCCCTGTGAATAGAAACCGCCCGCCCGACGCGCCTGGGCGTCGAGCAACAGTCGGGTCGAACCCACCACCTCGCCCGTTTCCTCCTTGCGCACCAGCAGGTGCTGGCAATACGGATCGTAGATGTCCTCGTCATAGCCTGCGTGGAAGCTGTTTAGGTCGGCGCCGATTTCTTCGGCGAAGATCCTGTAGCGCAGGGCCTGAGAGGCGCGAATATCGGCCATCGTGGTCGCCAGTTCGACGTATAGCCGGCTGCTCGGTCGTCGGGACAGGCGTTGTGGTACGGCGCTCATAGCGGCGGTTGCGTGCGGTAATGTGACGGAAACGCAGCCTAAGAGGGCGCGATGACGTTAGGCTGTCGCGGACATGACAGAATGTTTGCGCCGCCGCATTGCACCGGGGCATACATGGCCTCGAATATTGCAAGGCTTTTCCCGCGCGATCGGGATGCCGCGGCGCGGAATTCCCGCTTGCCAGCCGGGCTAGTGCAATAATAGTGGTATCTTTCGCCTTGCCCGGTCACCTTTGATGCCCTATACGCCCCCCGGAGCGCCTTACCACCTGCTCGACGAGATCGACTCGCCGGGCGATTTGCGCGCGTTGGCGGCCGCCGAGTTGCCGGCGCTGGCGGCCGAGGTGCGGCGTTTCCTCGTCAACACCGTCTCGCAGACCGGCGGGCACCTTGCGGCCGGGCTCGGCGTGGTCGAGCTGAGCGTGGCGCTGCACTATGTGTTCAACACGCCCGAAGATCGCCTGGTCTGGGACGTCGGGCACCAGGCCTATCCACACAAGATCCTGACCGGGCGGCGCGGACGCATGCACACGCTGCGGCAGAAGGACGGCCTGTCAGGGTTCCTCAAGCGTGATGAATCCGAGTACGACGCCTTCGGCGCAGGCCACTCGAGCACCTCGATCAGTGCGGCGCTGGGCATGGCCGTGGCAGCACAGGCGGCCGGCCTGCAACGCGAGCACATCGCGGTGATCGGCGACGGCGCCTTGTCGGCGGGCATGGCCTTCGAGGCACTGAATCATGCCGGCGGCCTCGATCTCGACCTGCTGGTGGTCCTCAACGACAACGATATGTCGATCTCTCGGCCGGTCGGCGCGATTAGCAACTACCTGGCGCGGGTGCTGTCCAGCGGCTTCTACAATCGGGTGCGCGAGGGCGGCAAGCATGTGCTGAGCGGCCTGCCGGGGATGAAGGACCTGGTGCATCGCTGGGAGGAACACATGAAGGGCATGGTGATGCCCGGCACCCTGTTCGAGGAATTGGGTTTCAACTATATCGGGCCGATCGATGGCCACGATGTCCCGCTGTTGGTCAGCACCTTGCGCAACATGAAGGCGATGCGCGGGCCGCGCCTGTTGCACGTGGTTACCCAGAAGGGGCGCGGGTATGCGCCGGCCGAGGGCGACCCCTGTGTCTACCACGGGGTCACGCCGTTCAATCCCTCTACCGGACAGATGGCCAAGAAGGCGTCCGGCAAGAGTTTCACCCAGGTGTTTGCCGACTGGATCTGCGCAGCGGCCGAGCACGACCCGGACCTGATGGCGGTCACGCCGGCGATGTGCGAGGGTTCGGGGCTGGTCGAATTCGCGCGGCGTTTCCCGCAGCGCTATTTTGACGTCGGGATCGCCGAACAGCACGCGGTCACCTTCGCCGCCGGCATGGCCTGCGAAGGGCTGAAACCGGTGGTCGCGATCTACTCGACCTTCCTGCAGCGCGCCTATGACCAGCTTCTGCACGATGTCGCGCTGCAGAACCTGGATGTCACCTTCGCGGTCGACCGCGCCGGCCAGGTTGGCGCGGATGGCGCCACGCACGCCGGCAGTTTTGACCTCAGCTATGCGCGCTGCATCCCGAATATGGCGATCCTGGCGCCGGCCGACGAGGCCGAGTGCCGCGCGATGCTGCAGACCGCCTATGCACACAAGGGGCCGGCGCTGGTGCGCTACCCGCGTGGTGCCGGGGTTGGCAGCGAGGTCGGTGAAGGCCTGGAGACGCTGCCCTGGGGGCGTGCCGCGTTGGTTCGGCAGGGTGGCGAAGTGGCCTTCCTGGTTTTTGGGACACTGCTCGAATCGGCGCGCCTGGTCGCCGAGCGGCTGGGTGCGACCGTCGTGAATATGCGCTTCGTCAAGCCGCTGGACGAGCAGATGGTGCTGCAGCTGGCCGGCAGCCACCGCCTGCTGGTCACGCTCGAGGAGAATGTCGTCCAGGGCGGTGCAGGCTCGGCGGTGAACGAGCTGCTGAACGCGGCCGGGGTGGCCGCACATGTCCTGAATCTGGGGCTGCCGGACGCGTTCATCGAACAGGCCACGCAGGCCGAGCAGCTCGAGATGGCCGGGTTGTCGGGCGAGCAGATCGAGGCGCGTGTGCGTGCCGCGCTGGCCGGCCTGGAGCGGGATTCCCGCGCGGTGCACGCCTGATGCGCCGCGCCGGTCCGGCTCAGGTGAACAGGGTCAGCACGCCGGTGTAGCCGTATAGCCGGTTGTGCGAGATCTCGCCGTTGGCATAGAAGCCCGCGAGTGGCACCTGGCCAAGCAGCTCCCCGACCAGCCTGAGCTCGGCGGAATCATCACCGAACAGGTTGCGCCCGCGCCCCAGGCAGGAATGATACAGCGCACCGCGCGGCGCGCCGGGCAGGCGGCTCTTCAGGCTCTCGATCATGTGCCGCAGGTCTTCACGCGCGGTGTCGGCGTCGCGTCGCGCGAACTGGATCTCCATCCCGGGTGACAGCATGTCGCCGACCGCGAGCAGGCCGTGATCCGGATCTATGCCTACCAGGTTGCGGACCAGGTAGTCGCCGGTATCCGAGCCGGCAATCGGCAGCGCGGCAAAGATGTAGCCGCCGATCCGGCGCAGATCGCGCGCCAGCACCTCGCCGATCTCTTCCTTGAACACGTCCAGTGCCGGGCGCTCGTCGATGGTCTCGATGATGTTGCGCTGGCAGCGGGTGATCTGGTGCTTGTGGCCGATCAGGCTGCAGCCCTGACTCAGCCCGGTGCTTATCGCGACGCGGCCGCTGAACAGCACGCCCGAAAGGCCGCCGGCGGTTGCGTGGTCGGCGATCTGGGCGGCCAGGGCCTCGGCGGAGGCAATCCCGCCTACCAGGAATCCACCTTGCAGGCCGTCACTGAGCTCGAGCAGGATCTCCGGCAGCCGAGTGCTGGCAGGGTCGCCATGCACAACGGCGACCGAGGCGAGGGTATGTTCACGCCAGTCGCGGGTCGCCGCGAGCCACTCGCCGACGTTGCCATCCAGGCTCGGGATGACGCGGAAATCATCGGTGCCGAACGGGGTGATCAATACCGACAGCGCGGACTCGCCGTAGGTCTCTCGCCCATTGCTGCACAGGCCCATGCCGACACAGCCGGCCCAGTGGCGGATACCGCTGCGACTGCTCAGGTAATCGATGATTCGGTCGGTGTCGCCGGCCAGTTCGTCGGCGAGGTAGATAAACCCGAGTTGGCCGGCAGTGCACTCTCCGGCCTCGGCCAAGACCTGATCGCACAGATCGCGCCAGTTCGGGCCGGTTGCATGAACGCTGATGAAGTCGGACATTGGCTGGGTCGACGGTGGCGGCTGCATGCCGCCACCATCGCGCACTCAGAGGCCGCGTTCGTCCATCATCTGGTCGATGATCGGACCAAAGATAACCTCCATCGCGAAGCCCATCTTACCGCCCGGCACCACGATGCTGTTGCGGCGCGACATGAACGAGCCGTTGATCATTGACAGCAGGTAGGGGAAGTTGGTGTGGAACTTCTTTGGATCGGCGAAGCGGATGACGACGAAGCTCTCGTCCGGCGTCGGGATGTCGCGTGCGATGAAGGGGTTCGATGTGTCGACCAGCGACACGCGCTGGAAGTTGATGTCGGTGCGCGAGAACTGCGGGGTGATGTGATTGATGTAGTCGGGCATGCGCCGCATGATCGTATCGACCACGGCCTCCGGCGAATAGCCGCGCTCGAGGTTGTCACGGTGGATCTTCTGGATCCACTCGAGGTTGACGATCGGCACCACGCCGATACCCAGATCGACATGCTCGGCGACATTGTGCTCCGCGGTAACGGCGAGGCCGTGCAGTCCTTCGTAGAACAGCAGATCGGTGCCCTCCGGGATCGGTTCCCACGGGGTGAACTCGCCCGGCTGCTTATCGGTGCCGAGGCGTGCATTGTGCTCGGCGGCCTCCTCGGTGCTGTGCAGGTAGTAGCGTTTTTCGCCGGTGCCGGTCTGGCCATAGGTCTCGAACAGCTCGGCGAGCTTGTCGAAGCGGTTGGCCTCGGGACCGAAGTGACTCAGGTGCGCTTCGGCCATCTTGATCTTCATCTCGGCACGTTCGTAACGGTGGAAGCTGTCGCCTTCCACTACCGCGGCATTGATGCCCTCGCGGATGAAGATGTGCTCGAAGGCACGCTTGACGGTGGTGGTGCCTGCGCCGGATGAACCGGTAACTGCCACTACGGGATGTTGTTTGGACATGCTGTCCCCCCTGCAACTTATGTTTTGGTCTTGGTTAGCGATGAGGAACCGGCCGCTGCGGGACAGGCGATGCGCTGGCATGTGGCGTAGACGTGTCGCCGCGTTATTCAGCAGTTCCTAATTTAATGCTGCGCGCGACTATATCACAGCGGGCGTCTCCCGCCTGTCACCCGCGCACCGGGTTTTGCGCTGCAGCAAATGCGCGGTGAATCCCGCGCAAGTGGTAACCGCGATGCCGCTGCGCAGGGAGTGCAAACGTCCGCGGCGCATGCCGTGGAATGCGCTATTATCGCGCCCGAGTCGCGACACCGGAGCGTGTCGCGCTATCCTTGCGCCCCGGTGGTCAATCGGCACGCGCATGGGCGCGGCGGCGGATATAGCCTGTAACGTGATGTCGGCGTGCCGTGCGCGGTGGGTTGGTGGGCGGCATGACCCTGGAAGCGGAGATTCGGGTGGCGTCGGCGACGTCGGCCGGGTGGTGTTTTTTTTGATCGGCGGCGTCGATGGACGATATCTATCCCTACCCGGTCGCCCGTATCGGCCTGATCGGCGGCGGGCAGCTCGGAAGAATGCTGGTAAAGGCGGCCAAGCGCCTTGGGTGCACCTGTGTGGTGCTGGATCCGCTGCAGGGCTCGCCCGCAGGCCAGGTCGCAGGTCACCAGATCGTCGGTGACTACAGCGATCCGGCGATGCTGCGCGAGCTGGCCGAATCGTGCGACATCGTGACGTTTGAACTCGAGGACATCGAGACCGAAACCCTGCTCGCGCTGGAGGCGGAGGGTCATCGCATCTATCCGCGCCCGCAGCTGTTGGCCACCATCCAGGACAAGTACCGGCAGAAGCAGTTCCTGCGCGATGCCGGGATCCCGACCTCCGAGTTCATCGATATGCCAAGGCCCGATGCGGCGGCCTTCGCCCGGTTCGGCTACCCGCTGGTGCAGAAGGCCAGACGCGGTGGTTACGACGGCCGTGGGGTCGTGGTGATGGCCGACGAAGGGGGCTTCGCCAACCATCTGCCTGTGCCGGGTTTCGTCGAGCGCTTCGTCGAGGCCGACAAGGAGCTGGCCGTTCTGGTGGCGCGCAACGTCGCCGGCGAGTGCAGGGTCTATCCGACGGTCGAGATGCGTTTTCACCCGCACGACAATGTGCTCGACTTTCTGGTGGCGCCGGCCAGCGTATCGCCGGAGGTCGCCAGTCATGCCGAGGCGCTCGCGGTGCGCACCGTTGAGGCGATGCAGGGGGTGGGTGTGTTCGGCATCGAGATGTTCCTTAGCACTGCGGGTGAACTGCTGGTCAATGAGGTGGCGCCGCGTACCCACAACTCGGGCCATCACACCATCGAGGCCTGCGTTACCGACCAGTTCGAACAGCACCTGCGCGCGATACTCGGCCTACCGTTGGGAGACACCCGGCAGCTGATACCGGCCACCATGGTCAACCTGCTCGGTGAACCCGGCTACGAGGGGCGCCCGGTGATCGCCGGCCTTGCCGCGGTACTGGCGATCGCGGGCGTGTGTGTGCATATCTACGGCAAGGCGGTGACCAAGCCGGGTCGTAAGATGGGACATGTCACGGTGATCGATGACACGCTCGAGGCAGCCTGCGAGAAGGCCCAACGGGTCAAGACGCTGATCAAAATTCTGGGAGACAAGCAGTTATGACGGACGCACGCGTCGGCATCATCATGGGCAGTGATTCAGATTTGCCGGTCATGCAGGAGGCGGCCGCAATCCTGCTCGAGTTCGGCGTGCCTTACGAGATGACCATCGTCTCGGCACACCGCACCCCGGCCAGGCTGTACGACTACGCGCAGACCGCCAGGGCGCGCGGCATCGCGGTGATCATCGCCGGGGCAGGAGGCGCGGCCCACCTGCCGGGAATGGCCGCGGCGATTACCGAGCTGCCGGTGATCGGCGTGCCGGTGAAGAGTTCGGCGCTCAGCGGTCAGGACTCGCTGTTGTCGATCGTGCAGATGCCCGCCGGGGTCCCGGTCGCGACGGTGGCGATCAACGGCGCGAAAAACGCGGGCATCCTCGCCACCCAGATCCTCGGCATCGCCGAACCGGCATTGCTCGACCGTGTCGCACAATACAAACGCGATCTGGAGACCATGGTGATGGACAAGGTCGCGAAGATGGCGGATGGCCAGCCCGGCTAGACGGGTCCGACACATCCAGTCAGCGTGGCGCCGTCCGGCGCCCCGGTAGCCAGACCCGACCCCGCACCTCGTACGGCAACTGCCGGGAGGTGCGCGGGTCTGCCGCATACCTCAGAATGCGGAGCTGTTGATCCACATGTGCGTGGCGATGCTTGCGGCGTAACCCAATGCAATCACCGGTGTCCATTTCAGATGGCCGAAGAAGGTGTACTTGCCACGCGCCTGGCCCATCAATGCGACGCCCGCGGCAGACCCGATCGACAGCAGCGAGCCGCCGACCCCGGCGGTCAGCGTGACCAGCATCCACTGGCCAACAGACATATCGGGCAGCATGGTCAGGACCGCGAACATCACCGGGATGTTGTCGACGATTGCCGACAATACGCCGACCGCGACGTTGGCCTGGGTTGGGCCCCAATCGATGTACATGATCTCGGATGCCACCGACAGGTAGCCGAGAAACCCCAGGCCGCCGACGCACATCACGACACCATAGAAGAACAGCAGGGTGTCCCATTCGGCGCGCGCCACCTTGTTGAATACATCGAACGCGACAAGGTCGCCGAGCTGTTCTTCGTCGGTCGCGGCATCGCTGCGCCGGTGGGTCTTCTTCAGGTAATAGCCAAAGAACTGCAGGTAGGCCAGGCCGGTCAGCATGCCGATCACCGGCGGTATGTGCAGGAAGTTGTGGTATGCCACTGCGGTCATGATGGTCAGCAGGAACAGCACGATGATGCGCCGCGCGCCGCGCCGCATCACGACCGCCTTGCCGCCGGCATGGGGCTGCTCCTTCGGTACCGTCATCGCCATGATCGCGGCGGGGACCAGCCAGTTGACCAGCGACGGGACGAACAGCATGAAAAAGCTCCAGAAGTCGACCATGCCCTGGGGCGTCTCAATCTGCTTCTGCCAGACCATCAGGGTCGTGATATCGCCGAACGGGCTGAACGCCCCACCGGCATTCGCGGCCACCACGATGTTGATACAGGCGGTGAGTACGAACTTGTTGTTGTCCCCGCCTACCGCCATCACCACCGCACACATCAGCAACGCAGTGGTCAGGTTGTCCGCGATCGGCGATATAACGAACGCCAGCAGGCCGGTGATCCAGAACAACTGGCGTAATCCGAATCCCTTCTTCACCAGCCAGGAGCGCAGCGCCTCGAACACCTTGCGCTCGTCCATCGCGTTGATATAGGTCATCGCTACCAGCAGGAACAGCATCAGCCCGGCATACTCGAGCAGGTTGTGCCGGATTGCATCCTCGACGGCGTGGTCGATACCCATGCCCTGATAAACGGCCGCGATCAGCGCCCAGATCAGGCCAGCGGCCAGGATCACGGGCTTGGATTTGCGCAGATGGGTGAATTCCTCTGCCATCACCAGCAGGTAAGCGACGGCGAAGATCGCGATCGCGGTGTAGCCCACCCAATGCGTAGTCAGCTCAACGGGCTGAGCGCCGGCGCTCGAGGCCCAAAGCAGCCCCGGCAGCAGCAGTAGTGCCAGCGCGAGCATTGGCGACGTTATTCTCATTGTTTTCTCCCTGTTCTCAAGGCCACGGTCGACGGGCAGGACATCGACCGGGAAGACCGATGATTTAGTCGACGATTCTCACCCGGCGTGCGGTCGAACGGCGTCGCGCTGCGTGCGGATTCTCCAACAAAGCCCCCGCCTGCGGAAGGCTGTTCCTCCCGGGGGCTCAGGGATCGGGCATGCCGACGCCCGGGTTGAGGATATTGTCGGGGTCGAACTGGCGCTTGATCGCCACCATCAGCTGCAGGCTGGTGGCGTCGAGTTCTCGATCGATAAAGTCGCGCTTGACCCAACCGATGCCGTGTTCGCCGGAGAGGCTGCCCTCGAGTGACAACACCAGGTCGAATACCGCATCCAGGCAGGCATCCGCAGCCGCCATCTGCGTCGGATCGTCCGGGTCGACCAGCAGGTTGACATGGATATTGCCGTTGCCGGCATGACCGAAATTCACGATCGTGACCGCGAACCTGCGCGATAGTGCCTCGAGGCCGCTGATCAGCGCCGGTATCCGCGAGACCGGCACCACGACGTCCTCGTTGATCTTTTTCGGTGCGACATTGCGCAGCGCCGGAGACAGCGCCTTGCGGGTGCGCCACAGGCGCTCCACCTCTGTCGCGTTTTCGGCGCTGGCCAGCTGCAGGCAGCCGTCTCCCTGCGCCGCAGCCGAGACCTGCGCGGCGCTGGCCGCGATCCCGGCCAATGGTCCATCGACCTCGATCATCAGCAATGCGCCGGCGCCTTCCGGCAGGCCCAGGTCGGAATAGCTGCGCACCATGTCGATCGCGGTGCCGTCCATGAACTCGAGCGCACAGGGTGTCACCGGCTGCGCCATGATGCGCGACACCGCCGCAGCTGCACTGTGGATGTCGCGGTAGACCGCCTGCAGGGTGCGGCTGGACTCGGCCAGCGGGGTGAGTTTCAGGGTCGCTTCGGTGATTACCGCGAGGGTGCCTTCAGAGCCGATCAGCAGCCGGGTGAGGTCGTATCCGACCACGCCCTTGGTGGT
Source organism: Chromatiaceae bacterium (assembly GCA_022340805.1). Taxonomy (GTDB): domain Bacteria; phylum Pseudomonadota; class Gammaproteobacteria; order Chromatiales; family Chromatiaceae; genus Thiosocius. The sequence continues at coordinate 39,318 of JAJDNF010000007.1, read as the reverse complement.
CGCGCCGCCGGTCTTGAGCAGCTCGCCGCGACCGGTGACGGCGCGCAGGCCGAGGGTATTCTCGCGCGGCGTGCCATATTTCACCGCGCGCGGCCCGGCCGAGTTGTAGGCCAGGTTGCCACCGACAGTGCAGACCGCGGCGCTGGTCGGGTCGGGCGGCCAGAAGAAGCCATGCCTGGCCGCTGCCTGTTGCAGCTCCTGGTTGGTGTAGCCCGGTGACACGCGGGCCAGGCGGTTGGCCGGGTCGATCTCCAGGCGTTCGCGCATGCGCTCCATCGACAGCACGATGCCGCCGCGCAGCGGCACCGTCGCCCCGGTAGTACCGGTGCCGCGGCCGCGCGTGACCAGCGGTACCTGGTGGGTCCGGCACAAGCGGATCAGTTCGCTGATCTGCTGAGCATCGCGGGCGAAGCACACCGCTTGCGGCATGGCCTGCTGGCGGCTGTTGTCGTAACCGTAGGCCCAGCAGTCACCTGCCGCAGTCAGCAGGTCCTGGGCGGAGAACAGGCGTCGCAGGCCGGCCTGCATCCCTGTCGGGAGCGCCGCCGGCGGGGATACCTCACTGGTCGATGTATTCAAAAAGTTTCACCACGCGTTTCACCCCGCTGACGAAGCGCACGGCTTCGGTGACCGCATCCGCCTCGGTCGGCGTCAGCAGGCCCATCAGGTAGACGCTGCCCAGCGAACTGGTCACCTCGACCCGGGTCGGATCGAAGCCTTCGAGATCGACGTCGAACAGCGCGATATTTACGCGCGAGGTCAGGTAGGCGTCCGCAGTGGCCTCGCTCCAGGTGGACTCCGCACCCACCGTGACCTCGTTGAACACGTTGCGCACGCGCGGGATGGCCGCTACGCGCTGACGGAATTCCTCGACCACCTGCATGTTCTCTGCCTGCCCGGTGAGTAGGACCTGGAGGTTGTACACATCGATATTGACGTTGGCCTGTTGGTTCAGCCGCTCGTCCTGCTCGCGCATCGTGATGGCGCGGATCAGGATGTCCTGGTCATCGATGACCGTGCCGGCGCTGCGCCGATCGTGCACCAGGGCGGCCCCTGTCACGGCACCACCCACGACCGCCGCGGCGCAACCGCCGAGCGCCAGTGCCAGCACGCCGATCAACAGGTTCTTTGCCGCCGCAACCTTACCCTTCATTGCCAGTTAACCACCCATCAGTTGAAGATCAATCAAATCGCACAGGCAGTGGATCACCAGGCGATGGTTCTCGAGAATTCGCGGCGTCTCCAGCGCGGGGGTCCGAATCTCGATATCGCCGGCGCCCAGTCGTGCGGCCACCTCGCCACCGTCGCCTCCAGTCAGCGCGATGGTCTGCATCTGGCGCTCTTTCGCCGCTTCGACCGCGCTCGTCATGCTGCTGGCGGTGCCGTTGGCGCTCAGGGCCAACAATACATCACCCGGATGTCCGAGTGCGCTGATCTGCTTGGCAAAGATCTCACCGATCCCGTCGTCGAGGGCGATCGCGGTAAGGATCACCGCGTCCGAGCTCAATGCGATCGCCGGCAGGCCCGGGCGCTCGCGTTCGAAGCGATGCTGCATCTGTGCCGCGAAGTATTGCGCGTCGGCCGCCGATCCGCTGTTGCCGCAGCTCAATGCCTTGCCGCCACCCAGCAGGCTCTCGACAATGCTCTGCGCCGCCTGCGCGATTGGCGCGGCCTGTGAGGCGGCCGCGCTGGCGCTCAACTGGGCACTCTCGGCAAACAAGGTGGTGACGCGTGTGATCAGATCCAAGCTCGATCGGTCCGCTTGACGATGACGGAGTCAAAGTGTCGCATGCCCGCTGCGTTCGGTCGATCTCATGCCGCAAACGCGTCGCGAATCCAGTGTGCCTCGCTGCCACGATCGAAGCCCACGACGTCGAATCGGCATGGGCCGGTCCAGCCGCTGCGTGCGAGGTAGTGACGGGCCGCGAGGATCAGCCGTTGGCACTTGCGCTGGTCGATGCTGGAGAGCGCCCCGCCGAAGCTTGCATTGCTGCGATAGCGGACCTCGACGAACACCAGCGCGTCTTGGTCGCGCATCACCAGGTCGATCTCGCCGCCGCGGCAGCGGTAGTTGCGGCTGATCGGCTGCAGGCCGTGCGTGGCGAGCAGTGCCTCGGCACGGTCCTCGGCGTCCCTGCCGATATCCTGGGTCTTCGCCATCAGGGTGAGGGGGCGCTACCGTCCACAACCGGCGCACCCGGGTCCGTCCCCGCATCGCCCCACTGCTGCAGGTCCATGCGCGGGGCGTAGCCGAGGATCCTGGGCTCGGTGTCGAGCACGACCCAGATCAGTTGACGGTGGATCTGGTTGGTTTCGTCCATGTAAAGGTTGCCGGTACTGCCGTCCAGGGATTCGTAACGGCTACTCTGCAGACGCTTCAGGTGCGGTACCAAACGCAGCGCATCCATGCCCATCGCATACAGCCGCCCATAACCCGATCCGCTGTTCGGCAGATACTGGGCGACCGTTTCGCGGGTGTCGCCAGGTCCGCTGGACAGCAGCCAGGGGATGTCGATGAGCATGATCCCGCGCATGTCCTCGGCCTGGGTTGCGCTCAATGTCCCGACCCATGACGCCGAGGTGGCATAGATCGGCAGATCGCCGGCGTGGTGGAACTGCAGTTGAGGCCTCAGTCCCTGCGCCTGAACCGGACGCGCGGCCATGAAGATCGCGTCCACGTCGTCGCGGCGGCGCGGTTCGAACTCCAGGTTCCTGCCCAGCCAGCCCTGTAGTTCGCGATGGCGGGCGTTGCTCTGGTCAAGCTGCAACAGTTGTTCGATCGTGTCGGTGTAATCATGGCTGCTCTCGTCGAAGCGGCCGGTGCCGGCCAGGCTGCCGCCCAGGCTGAGCCAGCGCTGCTCGAAGGCGGCCGCCAGCCGGTCACCCCAGGCCCCCTGCGGAGCGAGGATGACCGGCCGCCGCTTGCCATCCAGCCAGGTCCGCTCGGCCGCCTGGCGCGCCTCGTCCTCCGGCGACAGTGAATACATGAACAGATCGGGCGTCGGCAGGGTCTCGATCTCGACCTGGTTGAGTGCCAGCACGGGTACCGGCAACTGACCGGCACGCATCAGCTGTGCCACGCCCTGCTTCTGCAGTGGCCCGATCACCAGCTGTGCGCCGTCGCTCACGGCCTGGTTGTACAAGGGCCAGATGCCGACCGGGTCAGTGGCGTCGTAGAAGCGCAGTTCCGGGCGCTTGTCTTCGGGCAGTTCGAAGCGGCTGATGACGAGCCCGTCGCGGATTGCCGCAGCGACCTGGGCAAACGGGCCGGACTGCGGCAACAGTACCGCGATATGCGACAGGTGCTGCAACTGGCCTTGTAGCTGCTGCTGGTAGTTGGTCAGCAGTCCGGGCAATGCGGGGTGCTGGGGAAAACGCTGTCTCCAGTCGGCGAACAGCGGCACCAGCTGATCCGGATTGTTGCCGTGTTGCTTTACCAGTAGCGCCAATTCCATCCAGCCGCCAGCGACGCCGGGCGGCGAGGGTTGCAGGTCGGTCAACGCCTGTTCATTGAGCAACGCCAGCGTGCGCAGGATCTCGGTCTGGGTCTCGAGGCGCTGCTGGTGGTCGGTCTGCAGCGCATCGATCGCCTGCAGTGCATTCGCCGTTTCGAGCAGATTGCCCATCTGCCGGTAGGCCGCGGCGAGGTCACGGTGGAAGCGGATCTGCAGGTCCGGCGGTGCGCCGGGCCCCGGCCAGACACGCAGCAGGTCCAGCGCGTCGGCGGCGCGCCGCTCCTGCAGCAGCACCTCGCTCTGCAGCAGTCGCATCTGCAATGCCTGGTCGCTGCCCAAGGGCATTGTCGCGAGCTGTTCAAGCGCGCCCCGTGTGCCGTCCCAGTCGCCGCCCGCGCGGGATGCCTCGGCCGTCGACAGCAGGTGTTGCGCGCGCTGTGCGGGACTGGTGGCGCGCACGGCCAGCTGGCGATAGATGTCGGCCGCGGCGAGGTACTGGCCGGAGCGCAGCAGTTCGGCCGCGCGCGCTGCCTCGGGATCCGTGGGGCCGGGATATGAGGGGCGTTCGGGCATCTGCCCGCAGCCTGCGGCCAGAAGCAGCCAAAGGACTATCGACAAGAGGCGTAACGGCTTGGCGGCTTGCATGGAACAGACTGTGCGGTCAGGATGGGGTCTCGAGTATCAAAGGTGGGCCAAGAGGTGTCAAACACGGCCGGCAGGCTCTATGTTGTGGCTACGCCGATCGGCAACCGTGACGACATCACGCTGCGTGCGATCGAGGTGCTGCGCAGCGTGGACGGGATCCTCGCCGAGGACACGCGGCACAGTCGGCGGCTGCTCGATCACCTGGGGATTCATCGGCCGATGACCGCGTTGCACGAACACAACGAAGTCGGGCTGGTGCAGCGCGTGATTGCAAGGCTCGAGGCGGGCGAGTCGCTGGCGCTGATCTCGGATGCAGGCACGCCGCTGATCAGCGATCCGGGGTTCCCGCTGGTGCGCGCCTGTCGCGAGCAGGGCATCGCCGTGGTTCCGGTGCCGGGCGCCAGCGCGCTGATAGTGGCGCTGTCGGTGTCCGGGCTGCCGACCGACCGGTTTCGTTTCGAGGGCTTTCTACCGCGCCGCCAGCAGGCCCGGCTGGCCCAGCTGCAGGCCCTGCGGCGGGACACTGCGACACTGGTCTTCTACGAGTCCTCGCACCGCATCGTCGAGACCTTGCGTGACCTGGTCGAGGTGTTCGGCGCGCAGCGGCCCGCGGTGCTGGCACGCGAGCTGACCAAGTTGCACGAGACGCTCAGGTCGGCACCTTTGGCCGAGGTGCTGGACTGGGTCGAGGCCGACGAAAACCAGCGCAAGGGCGAGTTCGTGGTGCTGCTCGCGGGTGCCGGGGAGGGTGGCGATGCGGGCGCCACGGATGTCGACGATGTGCTGCGCATCCTGCTGGAGGAACTGCCGCTCAAGCAGGCGGCCGGGCTCGCAGCGCGCATCACCGGTGCGAAAAAAAACAGCCTGTACCGGCGCGCCCTTGAATTGGCCGAGGGATGATGTGCGGCACAGTCAAACCCTGTGCCGGACCTGGACTTGCGGGTGCGACCGCTATGCCCTAGGGTGGCGCCTGGAGTCGGCCAGACGATCGCGGTCGCCGTCAGGCGGCGGAGGAAAGTCCGGGCTCCGCAGGGTAAGAGGCCAGGTAACGCCTGGGCGACGCGAGTCGACGGAAAGTGCAACAGAAAGCAAACCGCCAATGGCACCGGACCCGTTCCGGCGACAGGTAAGGGTGAAAGGGTGCGGTAAGAGCGCACCGCGCCTGCGGTAACGCAGGTGGCACGGCAAACCCCCTCTGGAGCAAGACCAAATAGGGAGACGCGCCTCTGGCAGCCTGCGGCCCGCAGGTGTCTCCGGGTAGGTCGCACGAGGCGTCCGGTGACGGGCGTCCCAGATGAATGATCGTCCTCGACAGAACCCGGCTTATCGGCCGACTCCAATCTCCCGATCCGTTGTGCTCTGACGCCAGAGCGTGTCCCGCGGGGTGGCCCTATCGCAATACACGGGACCTGCCGGGGGGCGCCTGCCGACCGGGTGTCGCGACGAGATGAGAATCGCATTCCGATCCTGCGCCTGCGTTAGCCTTCTTTCTTGATAATTCACTTTAACTCGCATGCTTAGTCCGCTGTTTTACGGACTTTTCCGCGTTTCGCCAATTGGCGCCTAAGTTACTGAGGCATAAGCTTTTTTTTCGTCGATTGAGCTTGACCGGGTGGGGTATGACACCTAATATTCTACTTCAGGTGGGTAATTGTGGGGATTTAGGGGGATTTACCCACCCTAAGGAGGAGGCGGCACAGCCGTGTTTTTGGGGGTCAGTACACTCAATCTGGACGCCAAGGGGCGTCTTGCGGTCCCGGTCAAGCACCGCGAGACGCTGGCGGATTGCTGCGCCTCGCGGGTCGTGGTCACGCTGAGCCCGTTCAACAGCGACCGCTGTCTTTGGGTGTATCCGGAAAACGAGTGGCGGCTTGCCGCACAGCAGTTGGTCGCACTCCCGACGATGGATCCCAAGGCCCAGGCGATAAAGCGCCTGATGTTGGGGCATGCCTCCGAGGTCGAGCTCGACGGCCAGGGCCGGATCCTGCTCAGCAATGAGCTGCGTGCCTACGCAGGCCTGGAGAAGCGGGCCGCGCTGGTCGGTCAGGTGAATAAATTCGAGATCTGGGACGAGGAGGCGTGGAACGGCAATCGTGAGCGCTGGTTCGCCGATGTCTCCTCTCCGGAGGGTGGCCTGTCCGAGCAGCTCGGGGGCCTGTCACTGTAATGAGCACCGCTTCGTCACACGTCCCCGTCCTGCTCGAAGAGGCGATTGCGGCACTGAACGTTCGCCCGGACGGCATCTATATAGATGGGACCTTCGGGCGCGGTGGACACAGCAGCCGGATTCTGCAGGCGCTGGGTACGCACGGCCGCCTACTGGCGTTCGACAAGGACGAAGAGGCGGTGCTGGTGGCGCGCAAGCGATTTGGTGCGGATCAACGCTTCAGCATCGTGCACGGCAGCTTCGCCGAACTGGCGGAGATCGTCGCCGAACACGGGCTTGCGCATCGCGTGGACGGCCTGCTGCTCGACCTCGGCGTGTCGTCGCCGCAGATCGACGACCCGGTACGCGGCTTCAGCTTCCTCAATGACGGCCCACTGGATATGCGCATGAACCGGACCCAGGGCCAGAGTGCGGCCGAATGGCTGGCGCAGGCCGACGAGGGTGATATCGCCACAGTGCTGCGCGAGTATGGCGAAGAGCGCTTCGCCCGGCGGATCGCGCGGGCGATTGTGACGCGCCGCGCGCTCGCCCCGATCAATGGCACGCGCGAGCTCGCCGAACTGGTCTCCCAGGCCTGCCCGGTAAAGGAAAAACACAAGCATCCCGCGACGCGCACCTTCCAGGCGATTCGCATCTTCATCAATCGGGAGCTCGACGATCTGCACGCCTGCCTGCGCGATTCGCTGGATATCCTGGCGCGTGGTGCGCGGTTGGCGGTGATCAGCTTCCACTCGCTCGAGGACCGCATCGTCAAGCGCTTCATGCGCGATGCGGCGCACGGGCCAAGGCTTCCGAAGGGCCTGCCGGTGTTGTACACGGAGACCCAGGGGCGGTTACGCGTCGTGGGCAAGGCGGCGCACGCCTCCGCGCAAGAGATCCAGGCGAATCCGCGCGCCCGCAGTGCGGTACTGCGGGTCGCCGAGGTACTGGCATGACGCGCGGTCAGGGATTCTGGCTGGCATTTCTGGTCGTCGCGGTGATCTCCAGCGGCATTGCCGTGGTGTATGCGAAATTTCTGTCGCGTGCGTTGTTCGTGGAGCTGCAGCAGGTGGTGGCTCAGCGCGACCAGGCGGATATGGAGTGGGGGCGTCTGCAGTTGGAGCTGGCGACCCGCGGCGCGCTCGGGCGGGTGATGAGCATCGCCGGTGAGCGTCTGCAGATGGGTGTTCCCGAGGCCGGACAGATCGTGGTGGTTAAGTAGGTGGCGGCGCGCCGTGACAAGCGGGCCCGCCAGTTGCGGCGCGAGGAAAAGGCGCTGCCCAGCTATGCCGGCCGCCGTTATGCGGTGCTCGCGCTGTTTGTGTTGGCTGGTGCATCCCTGATCTGGCGCGCCGTCGATCAGCAGATACTGGAAAAGGATTTCCTGCAATCCGAGGGCGCCGACCGCTACCTGACGCGCGTCGAGATGCCCGCGCATCGCGGTCTGATCACTGACCGGCGTGGCGACGTGTTGGCGCTGAGCACGCCGGTGGATTCGATCGCGGCCAATCCGCGGGTGCTGGGCACCGACGCGCAGCAGACGGTGGTCTTGGCCAAGGCATTAGACATGGACGCCGAACAGCTGCGTTCGAAGTTGGCGCTCTACAGCCAGCGACGTTTCCTGTACCTCAAGCGGCGTATGCCGCCGGCCGATGCCGCCCACGTGATGAATGTCGTCAAGGCGCATGGCATTCGCGGTGTGCAATTGGAGCGCGAATACAAGCGCTTCTATCCGGCGGGCGAGGTGTTCGCGCACGTGCTCGGATTCACCGACGTCGAAGACACCGGTCAGGAGGGTCTCGAGCTGGCGTACGACGAGGCGCTGCGCGGCGAAGCGGGCGCCAAGCTCGTGTTGCGCGATGGGCGCCGCCAGGTGGTTGACGACGTCGAGAACATCCGCAGCCCGCGCGGCGGCGATCACCTGGCCCTCAGCATCGACCAGCGCCTGCAGTTCATTGCCTACCGCGAGTTGAAGGCGGCGGTGAAGCGGCATCGCGCGGTCTCCGGTTCGCTGGTCCTGCTGGATGCGCGCAGCGGCGAGGTCCTGGCGATGGTCAACCAGCCCTCGTTCAATCCGAATGCCGATCGCTCGAATCGCGGCGGACAGCTGCGTAACCGTGCCCTGACCGACGTCTTCGAACCCGGATCGACGATGAAGCCGTTCACCGTCGCGGCCGCGCTGGACAAGGGCACGATCAAGGTCGATTCGAAGATCGACACATCGCCGGGCTGGTTTCGCCTCGGTGCCGCCCAGGTCAGGGATTCCAAGAACCTCGGCGTGATCGATGTGGGCACCGTGTTGATGAAGTCCAGCAACGTGGGCGCCGGCAAGATCGCGCTCGGTCTGGACAAGCGCGATCTGTGGCAGGTCATGGATCGGCTTGGATTCGGCAGCAGCGCGCAGACCGGCTTCCCCGGTGAGGTCGCGGGGCAGCTGAGTGACTACCGGCGCTGGGCGCAGATCGATCAGGCGACCCTGTCGTTCGGTTATGGTATCTCGGTCACCACGCTGCAACTGGCCCAGGCGTATGCGGTGCTCGCCAACGACGGCGTGCTGGTCCCGGTCACCCTGGTGAAGCGTGATGCGGTCCCCGAGGGGCGGCGCGTGTTCTCGGCACAGACCGCGGCCAGCGTGCGCAAAATGCTCGAAGCGGTGGTGTCCGCCACCGGCACGGCACCGGAGGCGGGCGTGCCCGGCTATCGTGTGGCCGGCAAGACCGGCACGGTGAAAAAGTTCGGTCCGAACGGCTACAGCGACGACCGCTACCTGTCGTTGTTCGCCGGCATGGCCCCGGCCCACGATCCGCGGGTCGTGATGGTTGTAATGCTCAACGAGCCGCACGGCGAAAAATTCTACGGCGGGCAGGTGGCCGGTCCGGTGTTCTCCGCGGTGATGGCCGAAAGCCTGCGCCTGTTGAACATCGCCCCGGATGTGGTCGCTGATCCGGCGCTGCGCATGGCACATGCCGGGGAGGCGCAATGATGCCGCAACGCGCGGATCGGAAGAGCGTCCTGCTGGCTGATCTGCTGCCGGGGCTGTCGGCGCTCGACTGGGCGCGCCGCCAGCCGATCAGTTCATTGGCCATGGACAGTCGCGAGATGCAGCGTAACGGTCTCTGGCTGGCCCTGCAGGGCACCCGAGGACATGCGCTGGAACACTTCGCCGATGCGCGCCGGCGTGGTGCGGTGGCCGTGATCGCCGAGCCAGGCGGTGACTGGGACCGTGACCGCATTGCCCGGTTGTCGGCCGAGGTGCCGGTGGTCTCGCTGCCCGGTCTGCGGCGCCACGCCGGGGAGATCGCCGCGCGCTTTTTCGGACAGGCGGCACACGCAATGCGGGTGATCGGTGTGACCGGGACCAACGGCAAGACCAGCGTCGCGCACTTTCTCGCCCAGGCCCTGTCGAGCCGCGTGCCGACAGCGGTGCTCGGCACCGTCGGCAACGGGTTCCCCGGCGATCTGCGGGCGTCTACCCATACCACCTTGGACGCGGTGAACCTGCACGCGCAGCTGGGCGAGCTGTTTGCGCGCGGTGCACGTGTCGCGGCGATGGAGGTGTCGTCGCACGCGCTGCATCAGGAACGCGTCGCCGGGGTACCGTTCCACACCGCGGTATTTACCAACCTGAGCCGCGATCACCAGGACTACCACGGCAGCATGCAGGACTACGCCGACGCCAAGGCGCGGCTGTTCCACGGCTCCGGGCTGGCCCTGGCGGTGATCAATGCCGACGACCCGGTCGGCGCCAGGCTGGCCAGCGATGTGCGCCCGCGGACTTTCACGGTGGCCGTCGGCAGTAGTCCGGGTGTGGTCCGCCTGGGTGACCGCTTCCTGCTGCTGCGCGAGATTCAGACCCGTGCCGACGGTCTGCGCCTGCGCTTCGATTCGAGCTGGGGCCCTGGTGAATTGCAGAGTCGCCTGCTCGGACGCTTCAACGGCGAGAACCTGGCCCTCGCGTTGGCCGTCCTGCTGGCCTGGGATATGTCTCCCGGCAGTGCGGTGGCCGCGCTGGAGCAGGTGCAGCCGGTCAGTGGCAGGATGATGGTATTCCTGGCCCCGGGCAAACCGCGCGTCGTGGTCGATTACGCGCACACCCCGGATGCGCTGGAGAAGGTGCTGAGCGGTCTGCGCGAACATGTCAGCGGTCGCCTGATGTGCGTGTTTGGCTGCGGTGGCGATCGGGACCGTGGCAAGCGTCCGCAGATGGGTGAGGTCGCCCAGCGTCTGGCGGATCGCGTCGTGCTGACCGACGACAATCCGCGTTCGGAGGATCCGCAACAGATCGTCGTGGAGATCCTGTCGGGGATGCTGGACCGCCAGAGCGTGCACATCGAACATGACCGCGCCAAGGCGATCCGCGTCAGTATCGCTGCGGCGGGGCCGAACGACCTGGTGCTGGTCGCCGGCAAGGGCCACGAAGACTACCAGGAGAGCACTGGGCAGCGTCGGCCATTCAGCGATATCGAGCAGGTGCAGCTTGCCCTGCAGGGCGGTGCCGCATGAACCCATTGCAGCTGTCCGAACTGGCTGCAATGGTAAACGGCAAGTTGCATGGCGAAGACCGGGCCTTCGACGGGGTCAGCACCGATACCCGCACCCTGCAGGCGGACCAGTTGTTTGTCGCGCTGCGCGGCCCCAACTTCGATGGCCACGATTACCTGGGTGAGGCCAGTGCGCGCGGCGCCGCCGGGGCCCTGGTCGAGCGCGCAGTGCAGCCTGGCATGGCCACAGTCGAGGTCGCCGACGCACTGCTCGGACTCGGCGTATTCGCCAGGCAGTGGCGGCTGCGTTGCCCGGCGCGGGTGATCGCGATCACCGGCAGCAATGGCAAGACCACGCTGAAGGAGATGACTGCCGCGATCCTCGCCCGGCGCGGCCTGGTGCTGGCCACGCGCGGCAACCTGAACAATGCCATTGGGGTCCCGCTGACCCTGAGTCGTCTGCGCGACGAGCCGTTCGCGGTGATCGAGCTTGGCGCCAATCATCCTGGCGAGATCGATTACCTCAGCGGTCTGGCACGGCCCGATGTCGCGGTGCTCAACAATGCCGGGCGTGCCCACCTGGAGGGTTTCGGCAGCGTCGCCGGCGTGGCGCGAGCCAAGGCCGAGATCGTCAACGGTCTGGCCGCCGACGGCACCTTCGTGTTCAACGCGGACGACGCCTTTGCCGGCATGTGGCGCGAACTCGGCAGCCGCTTCAGGCAGCGCACCTTCGGGGTCGTCAACGCAGCGGATGTCTCCAGCCCGCCGGCTGCCTACCAGGTGGTCTGGCGCGAGGGGCACTTCGAGGCCTGCTTCCCGGTGCGCTGTGAGCACGGTGAGATGGAGCTGCGCATGCGTCTGGCCGGTGAGCACAATCGCATGAACGCGCTGGCTGCAATCGCTGCCACCGTCGCGGCGGGCGCCGAGTTCGGCGACGCACAGCAGGCCCTCGCCAGACTCGAGCCGGTCGCCGGGCGGCTGTGTCCGGTAGCCGGGGTGAACGGTGCACGCCTGATCGATGACAGCTACAACGCCAACCCCGATTCGGTCGTCGCGGCGCTGCGCGTGCTAGCAGCTGCGCCCGGGCGGCGCACGCTGGTGTTGGGTGATCTCGCCGAGCTTGGTGACGACGCGCAGGCGTTGCATCGCCAGTTGGGTGAGCGGGCAGCGGCGCTGGGCATCGATCGCCTGCTTACCGTTGGCCGGTTCAGCGGCATCGCGGGAGACGCGTTTGACCGTGACCACCGCCACTTTGCGGATCGTGCCGCGCTGACCGGGGCCCTGTTGGATGAACTGTCGGAGGACGACAGTGTGTTGATCAAGGGCTCGCGTTCGTCGCGCATGGATGAAGTGGTGGCAGGCCTGCGCCGCCAGGAGCTTGCATGCTGATTACGCTGGCCGACTACCTGGCGCAGTTCGACAGCGGGTTCCTGGTGTTCCGCTACATCACGTTGCGCACCATCTTCGCCGTGCTCACCGCGCTGATGATCTCGTTCATGGTCGGGCCGGCGATGATCCGCCGCCTGAGCCGCTACAAGATCGGTCAGACGGTGCGCGATGACGGGCCGCAGAGCCATCTGTCGAAGTCGGGAACCCCGACCATGGGTGGGGCGCTGATCCTGGTTGCAGTCGCGGTGGCGACCCTGTTGTGGGCCGACCTGACAAACCGTTATGTCTGGATCGTGTTGCTGACCACGCTGGCGTTCGGCGCGGTCGGCATGTGGGACGACTATCGCAAGCTGGTGCTGAAGGACTCGCGCGGCCTGCCGGCACGCTGGAAGTACCTTTGGCAGTCGCTGTTCGGCGCCGCCGCCGCGGTCGCCTTGTACGCCGGTGCCAGCCTGCCTGCCGAGACGCAACTGCTGGTCCCGTTCGTCAAGGACATGGTGATCGATCTGGGCCCGCTTGCCTTCATGCTGCTGACCTATCTCGTGATCGTGGGTTCTTCCAATGCCGTGAACCTGACTGATGGTCTGGATGGCCTGGCGATCCTGCCGACTGTACTGGTTGCCGGGGCGCTGGCGGTGTTCGCCTATACCTCGGGGCACGCCCAGATCGCAACCTACCTGTTGATTCCGCATCTACCGGGCGTCGGTGAACTGGCTGTGCTGTGTGGCGCCCTGGTAGGTGCGGGCCTTGGTTTCCTGTGGTTCAACGCCTATCCGGCCCAGGTGTTCATGGGCGATGTCGGTGCGCTTGCGCTCGGTGCCGCACTCGGCACATTGGCCGTCGCGGTTCGCCAGGAGGTCGCCCTGTTCATCATGGGTGGCGTGTTCGTCGTCGAGACCGTGTCGGTGATGCTGCAGGTGGCGTCATTCAAGCTGACCGGACGGCGCATCTTCCGCATGGCCCCGCTGCACCACCATTTCGAACTCAAGGGCTGGCCGGAACCGCGCGTGATCGTGCGCTTCTGGATCATCACGGTCATCCTGGTGCTGGTCGGTCTGGCCAGCCTGAAGATCCGCTGAGGCGAGCTCATGGCACAGGCGATACAAGAAAAAGGACCGGCCTCCAGGACGCTCATCGTGGGTCTTGGTGCAACCGGCCTTTCGTGTGCCCGCTTCCTGGTCGGGCAGGGTGTGCAGGTCGCGGTCGCGGACAGTCGCACCGAGCCGCCGGGTCTCGAGGCGCTGAACGCCGAATGCCCCGACGTCGCGGTTTTCCTGGGTCCGTTCGATGAGCGCCTGTTCGACAGCGTCGAACGCCTGGTGGTCAGCCCGGGCGTGCCGCTGTCTACGCCGGCGATTGCGGCGGCCCGCGCACACGGGGTACCGGTGATCGGCGATATCGAGCTGTTCGCAGCCGCCGCGCGTGCACCGATCGTCGCGATCACCGGGTCGAACGGCAAGAGCACGGTGACCACGCTGGTCGGGGAGATGGCCAGGGCCAGCGGGGTCAAGGTCGCGGTAGGCGGCAATCTCGGCACGCCGGCGCTCGATCTGCTCGACGACGCCGCGGAACTGTACGTGCTCGAGTTGTCCAGTTTCCAGCTGGAGACCACTGAGACTCTGCAGGCGGCGGTTGCCGCGGTGTTGAATGTCAGCGCGGACCATATGGATCGCTACCCGGGCGTGGCCGATTATGCCGCGGCCAAGGCGCGTGTGATGCACGGGGCCGGGGTGGGTGTATTCAATGCCGATGATCCGGCGGTTGCCGCGATGGCGGGTGCTGACGACGCCTGGTACTTTACCTTGGGCGCCGCCGAGAACAGCAAGATGTTCGGGGTCTACCGGATCGACGGCCAGGACTACCTGTGCCGTGCCGAACAGCCTCTACTGTCGACCGCGGAGTTGAAGATTCCGGGGCTGCACAACCGCGCCAATGCGCTCGCGGCATTGGCTATCGGGACTGCGCTGGGATTCGATCTCGGGTCGATGCTCGACGTGCTGCGCAATTTTCGTGGCCTGCCGCATCGCACCGAGTTCGTCGCGCGGATAAACGATGTCGACTGGTACAACGACAGCAAGGGCACCAACGTCGGTGCCTCGATCGCCGCGCTGCAGGGTCTTGATCAAGGCGATGGCTCGCGCACCGTGCTGATCGCCGGCGGCGACTGCAAGGGCGCGAACTTCGCGCCGCTGGCAGCGGTGCTGGCCGGCTGCGCGCGCGCGGTGGTGTTGATCGGTCGGGATGCTGCGGACATCGCCGCGATCGTCCCGGATTCGGTCGAGCGGGTCAGCGCGCGGGATATGGACGATGCCGTTGCCAAGGCGGCCACGCTGGCGCATCCGGGCGACCGCGTGCTGCTGTCGCCGGCCTGTGCGAGCTTTGACATGTTTACCGGCTACGTGCAGCGTGGTGATCGATTCATGCGTGCGGTCAGGAGGCTCGCGCGATGAGCAGCATGGCGCGTCCACGTGGTGCGAGTGACCTGCGCATGCCGGGTATGGACAGCGTGCTCGTCGCGGCCGTAATGGTCTTGCTGGGGTTTGGAATCGTGATGGTCGCATCCGCCTCGATGCACCTCGCCGGGCGCAATGGCGACATCCTGCGTTATGTCGATCGGCATCTGCTCGCGCTCGCCATTGGCGTGATTGCCGGTTGGCTGAGCTATCGCACCCCGATGGCATGGTGGAAGAAGTCCAGTACCGCGTTGTATTTCTTCGGGATCGGCCTGTTGCTGCTGGTCTTCGTGCCGGGTCTCGGGCGTGAGGCCAACGGTGCCTTGCGCTGGATCGCCGCCGGCCCGCTCAGCCTGCAGACCTCGGAGTTCATGAAGGTCTTCATCGTGCTCTACATGAGCGGTTACCTGGTGCGCAGGCAGCTGGAGGTCGCGCACTCGGTATGGGGTTTCGTCAAGCCGATCCTGTTGCTGGTATTGGCCTGCTCGCTGTTGATGATGCAGCCGGATTTCGGCACAACCACAGTCCTGCTGATGACCGCCTTCGGGATGCTTTTTCTCGGTGGTGCGCCGCTGTGGCAGTTTGCGCTGCTGCTGAGCATGGCAATCGGCGCCCTGATGGTCCTGGTATGGATCTCCCCCTACCGACTCGAACGTGTCACGACTTTCCTCAATCCCTGGGCGCATGCGCAGGACTCCGGATATCAGTTGGCCCAGGCGCTGATCGCGTTCGGCCGTGGTGAATGGACCGGTGTCGGCCTGGGCAACGGCATCCAGAAGCAGTTTTACCTGCCCGAGGCCCATACCGACTTCGTGATGGCGGTGATCGGTGAGGAATTCGGTCTGCTGGGCACGCTGCTGGTGATCTGCATGTTCGCGCTGATCGTGTGGCGCAGCTACGCGATCGGCGCGCGCGCCGAGGCGCGTGGCGACCGATACGCCGCTTATGTCGCGTATGGCCTCGGCCTGTGGCTCGGCATGCAGGCATTCATCAACATCGGGGTCAACGTCGGCATGCTGCCGACCAAGGGGCTTACCCTGCCTTTCCTGAGCTATGGCAGCAACAGCTTGATCGTTTGCTGTATCGCGATCGGCATGTTGCTGCGCGTGCGCTATGAGAACCAGGTCGCCGGCGACGGCAGGGAGGGCCAGTGGCAGCGCGCATAACCATCATGGCGGGTGGTACCGGTGGACATGTGTTCCCGGCGCTGGCGGTCGCCCAGGAGCTGGCCGCGCGCGGCTGGCAGATCAGCTGGTTGGGTACCCCGGACAGCTTCGAATCGCGTGTGGTGCCGGTATATGGTTTCGAGCTCGACCTGGTCGCGGCCTATCGGCTGCGTGGCCAGGGGCTGGGTGATCGGCTGCTTGCGCCTCTGCGCCTGTCGCGCGCGATGGGCCAGGCCTGGCACGTGCTGCGTCGGCGCCGGCCGCAGGTGGTGCTCGGCATGGGCGGCTTCGTCACCGGTCCGGGAGGTCTGGTCAGCCGCCTGCTTCGTACCCCGCTCGTCGTGCACGAGCAGAACGCGATCCCGGGCCTGACCAACCGCTGGCTGGCGCGCGTTGCCACGCGTGTCCTCGAGGCCTTCCCGGGCAGTTTCCCGGCACGCGTCGGCGCACTCACCACCGGCAACCCGATCCGCGCGGAGATCGCGGCGCTGGCTGAGCCGGGGCCGATTGACGCGGAGCGCCCGCTGCACCTGCTGGTCATGGGTGGTTCGCTGGGTGCGCAGGCGCTCAACGAGACCGTGCCGGCGGCCCTCGGACGGTTGGCTGTTGCCCAGCTTCCGCGGGTACGTCACCAGGCCGGGCGTGGCAAGGCCGGGACGACCGAGGCGGCCTATGCCGCGCTGGGCATCGCTGCCGAGGTGAGCGAGTTCGTCGACGAGGTCGACGCAGCCTATCGCTGGGCCGACCTGGTCATCTGCCGTGCCGGTGCGCTGACCGTTTCGGAACTGATGGCCGCGGGTGTGGCGGCGATCCTGGTGCCGTTTCCGCACGCGGTCGACGATCACCAGACCGTCAACGCGCGCTTTCTCAGCGACGCTGGAGCGGCGCGCCTGCTTCCACAGGCCGAGATGAGCGAGCAGGTGCTGTCCGGCCTGCTCCAGGTCCTGCTGTCCGATCGCGCACAACTGCATGCAATGGGACAGCGCGGCTACCGCTTGGCCAGGCGCGACGCGACGCGGCGCGTGGCCGATGTGTGTGAGGAGGTTGCCGCATGAGCGATCTGCCAGTGTCCAGACCACGCTATGCCGCGGAGACCATGGGTCGGATGCGCCGCCTGCATTTCGTCGGGATCGGTGGTGCCGGCATGAACGGCATCGCCCAGGTCATGCTCAACCTCGGTTACGAGGTGTCGGGTACGGATATCAAACAGAATGCCGCCACGCAGCGCCTGGCGGAGCAAGGCGCGACAGTGCATATCGGGCACGCCGCCGAGCACCTTGCCGAAGCGGACGCGGTGGTGATCTCTAGCGCCGTCAACGAAGACAATCCCGAGGTCAGGGCGGCACGCGAGCGGCGCATCCCGGTGGTCCCACGCGCCGAGATGCTGGCCGAGATCATGCGCTTCCGCTATGGCATTGCGGTTGCCGGAACGCACGGCAAGACGACCACCACCAGCCTGATCGCGAGCCTGTTGATCGAGGGTGGTCTGGATCCGACCTATGTGATTGGCGGTCGCCTGAACTCGCGCGGCAGCTACGCCCACCTCGGCGAGGGCGAGGTGCTGGTGGCTGAGGCCGACGAGAGTGACGCCTCGTTCCTTTACCTTCAGCCGATGCTGGCCGTGGTCACAAACGTCGACGAAGACCATATGGCGACCTACGGCAACGATTTCATGCGCCTGCGCGCGACCTTCCTCGAGTTCCTGCACCACCTGCCTTTCTACGGCCTGGCGGTGATGTGTATCGACGACGACAATGTGCGCGACCTGCTGCCCGAGTTGACCCGCAAGGTCTTGACCTACGGCACGCGCGAAGGTGCGGACGTCCGGGCCGTCGACATCCGCCAGCAGGAGATGACCACGCGCTTCACGGTGCACCTGGCGGGGACGGCAGCGTTCGAGGTGACCCTGAACATGCCCGGGCGGCACAACGTGTTGAATGCGCTGGCGGCGATCGCGGTCGCTCACGAACTCGGTGTCGAGGTTGCGATCGTGCAGTCTGCACTTAGCGCCTTCCAGGGTATCGGGCGCCGTTTCCAGGCCAGGAACGATTGCCGGATTGGCGACTTCAGGCTGATGCTGGTCGACGACTACGGACATCATCCACGCGAGGTCGCGGCGACCCTGGAGGCGGTGCGCTCGGGCTGGCCGGAGCGGCGTCTGGTCCTCGCCTTCCAGCCGCACCGCTACAGCCGCACACACGATGCCTTCGATGACTTCGTGGCCGTGCTGTCGAGCGTCGATGTGTTGGTTCTGGCCGAGGTCTATGCCGCGGGCGAGGCACCGGTCGCGGGTGCGGATGGTCGCGCGCTGAGTCGCGCCATCCGGGCCAGGGGGCAGGTTGATCCGGTGTTCCTGGAGAACATCGAGGAGCTGCCGGCAATCCTGCAGGACATCGTCGCCGAGGGTGACATCGTGGTCACCATGGGGGCCGGCAATATCGGCCTGGTCGCGGCGCAGATGGCGGAGGCGTTCTGCTCATGAAGCGTCAGACAGCAACGCGGCGGCTGCACATGGGTTGTGGCGAGGGCCTTAGCGGCCAGGCCCGCCTGCTCCAGCGGGCCGTGCTGCGCGCCGCTGAGACTGAGACGTCGAAGCCGGCCCCGATGCAGGCAGGCAGGGGGCGCAGATGATGACAGCGCCCAGTCGTCCGACCCTGCGTGGCGAGCTGCGCATGAACGAGCCGCTCAAACGTTACAACAGCTGGCGCGTCGGCGGACCGGCACGCCAGATGTACCTGCCGGCCGATGCACAGGACCTGGCCGATTTTCTGGCCGCGCTGCCGGCAGACGAGCCGCTGCTGTGGCTCGGTCTGGGCAGCAACCTGCTGATCCGCGACGGCGGCTTCCGCGGCACCGTGATCCTGCTGCAGGGCCAGCTGAGCCGGCTGCGGATCGAGGACCTGGATGTGCACGTCGAGGCCGGCGTGGCGTGCGCCAAGGTGGCGCGCGAGTGCGCCCGCGCCAATCTTACCGGCGCTGCCTTCCTGGCCGGCATCCCGGGCACGATGGGCGGCGCGCTGGCGATGAATGCCGGTGCCTTCGGTGGCGAGACCTGGTCGATCGTCGGCGCGGTCACCACGCTCGATCGGGCCGGCGTCGTGCGCGAGCGGGATCCGTCCGATTTCCAGGTCGCTTACCGCGAGGTGGTCGGTCCGCGCGAGGAATGGTTCCTGGCGTGCCGCCTGCACCTCGCGCGCGGTGACGCTGCTGCCGAGCAGGCGGCAATCCGCGCGCTGCTCGAGCGACGCGCGGCCACCCAGCCGACTGGCCTGCCGAGCTGCGGTTCGACCTTCCGCAATCCGCCGGGTGACCATGCCGCGCGCCTGATCGAGGCCAGCGGACTCAAGGGCTATCGCATCGGTGGCGCCGAGGTCTCGACCAAGCACGCCAACTTCCTCATCACCACCGCACAGGCCAGCGCAGCCGACGTCGAAAATCTGATCGCATACGTACGCGCCGAGGTGCAGCGCCAGCAGGGCGTGATGCTGCAGACCGAGGTACACATGGTGGGAGAGCCGGCATGACGATCGCGGCCAAGGACTTCGGCAAGGTAGCGGTGCTGATGGGCGGCTGGGCCGCCGAGCGCGAGGTCTCGCTGGTGAGCGGCAAGGCGGTGCTCGACGGGCTGCTGCGGCGCGGTGTCGATGCGCACGGCATAGACGTCGGCAGGGACGTGCTGTCGGTGCTCGCCGCGGGGAGCTATGACCGGGTGTTCAACATCCTGCATGGGCGCGGCGGCGAAGACGGCGTGATCCAGGGGGCACTGGAGATCCTCCGCCTGCCGTATACCGGCAGCGGCGTGATGGGTTCGGCGATCGCAATGGACAAGTACCGCACCAAGTTGCTGCTGCAGGCGCTCGGTCTGCCCACTCCCGGTTTCGCGCTTATCCGCGACGCGGACGATCTGGATGCGGCCTGCGAACTCGGTTTCCCACTGATGGTGAAGCCGGTACTCGAGGGTTCGAGCATCGGCATGTCGCGCGCCGATGATCCCGATCAGCTACGCACCGCCTGGGCCAAAGCGGCGCAATGCGACAGCCCTGTGATGGCGGAATGCTGGGTCAGCGGCGCCGAGTACACGGCGGCGGTCCTCGGACGCGAGGCGCTGCCGCTGATCAAGCTCGAGACCACGCACAGCTTCTATGACTACGACGCCAAGTACATTGCCGATGACACGCGGTACCTGATCCCCTGCGGGCTCGACCGGGCGGGTGAGGCACAACTCCAGTCGTTGGCGCTGCGCGCATTCGATGCGGTTGGGGCGAGTGGCTGGGGACGGGTCGATATTCTGATGGACCGGCAGGGCGATCCCTGGCTGATCGAGGTGAACACTGTGCCCGGCATGACCGGTCACAGCCTGGTGCCGATGGCAGCCAAGGCGGTGGGCATGGATTTCGACGAGTTGGTCTGGCGCATCCTTGCCCAGACCCTGGGGTCGCGTTGATGGCGGCCGTGGTCAAAAAGCGTCAGCAGCCGGCCAGCACGGCCGCGGCTGCGCGGCGTTGGCTGACTTGGCTGGGCATGGCCTCGACGCTGATCGTGCTGGTCGCAGCTGGCGCGGCTGCGTATCAATACCTTTCGCAGCCGGGGCGTCTGCCGCTGCGGGTCATCGATATCAACGGCGAATTGCAGCAACTGCGACAGGCCGAGATCCAGCAGAGCGTGATCAATGCGATCGATGGAGGATTTTTCGGCTGCGACATGCAGGCGCTGCGCGCTGCTGTGCTGGCAATGCCCTGGGTCGAGGACGTAAGCATCCGCCGCGTTTGGCCGGACAAGCTCAGCATGACTGTGACGGAACAGGTACCGCTGGCGCGCTGGGGCGAGGACGCACTCATCAACGTCAATGGCGGCGTGTTCCGTCCGGCGACACTGGATGGATTTGCCGGACTGGTGAAGTTGCAGGGTCCAAAGGGCAGCGAGCGGCGCGTGGTCGATTTCTTTCAGTCAGCAGTCGCCGCGGCGCATGCACGTCAACTGCAGATCCGGGAAGTCGAGCTCGACGAGCGCCGTCACTGGTGGCTGAGGTTCGATGACGGGCTGACCGTGTCGCTCGGGCGCGAGTCCGTCGAGCATCGCCTGGCCCAATTCTTTCGCGTCTATCCGAGCCTTGCGGCCGACCCGATACACCGGCCGGATCGCGTGGACATGCGCTATGCACATGGTTTCGCTGTGCGTTGGCGAGAGCCGGTCGGTGACGAGGCGGCGAGCAAAACAATGAAGTCGCAGGGAAAGGTCTGATGGTCAAGCGCCCCGATAAGAACATCATCGTCGGTCTGGATATCGGCACCTCCAAGGTGGTGGCGATCGTCGGTGAGGTGAAGCAGGACAACGAGATCGAGATCATCGGTATCGGCTCGCACCCATCTCGCGGGCTTAAGAAGGGCGTGGTCGTGAACATCGAATCGACCGTGCAGTCGATACAGCGCGCGGTCGAAGAGGCCGAACTGATGGCCGGGGTGGAGATCGATTCGGTTTACGCAGGCATCGCCGGCAGCCACGTTTCGAGCCTGAACTCGCATGGCATCGTCCCGATCAAAGACGGTGAGGTGTCGCACTCCGACGTCGAACGCGTCATCGATGCGGCACGTGCGGTGGCCATCCCCGCTGACCAGAAGATCCTGCACATCCTTCCCCAGGAATTCATCATCGATAACCAGGAAGGCATTCATGACCCGGTGGGCATGTCCGGCGTGCGCCTGGAGGCGCGCGTGCACATGGTGACCGGTGCGGTCAGCGCCGCGCAGAACATCATCAAGTGTGTGCGGCGCTGCGGACTGGAGGTCGAGGATCTGATCCTCGAACAGCTGGCGTCCAGCTACTCGGTGCTCGAGGAGGACGAGAAGGACTTGGGTGTCTGCCTGGTCGACATTGGCGGGGGCACCACGGATATCGCGGTGTTCACCGGCGGTTCCATCCGCCATACCGCGGTGATCCCGATCGCCGGTGACCAGGTCACCAATGACATCGCGGTCGCACTGCGCACGCCAACCCAGCACGCCGACGAGATCAAGCTCAAATATGCCTGTGCGCTCACCCAGCTGGCGAGTCCCGACGAGACCATCGAGGTGCCGAGCATCGGCGACCGCCCGCCGCGCCGGCTGTCGCGTCAGACGCTCGCCGAGGTCGTCGAGCCGCGCTACGAAGAGTTGCTGATGCTGATTCAGATGGAGTTGCGTCGCTCGGGTTACGAGGACCTGGTCGCGGGCGGCGTGGTGTTGACCGGCGGCAGCTCAAAGATGGAGGGGCTGATCGATCTTGCAGAGGAGGTTTTTCACATGCCTGTGCGGCTGGGGATACCCCAGTACGTCACCGGCCTGGTGGACGTTGTGCGCAATCCCATTCACGCCACGGGAGTGGGACTGCTGTTGTTTGGACATCGCAACCGGGCGGTGCGCGTGCCCGACAGTGTTGGCGGTGGCGGTATCAAGTCGGTTTGGAGCCGGATGAGAAGCTGGTTCCAGGGCAATTTTTAAATCAACCGGATCGCTACTCCATGTGGAGACGGTCTGTAGCCGGAGGAGAGAAAAATGTTTGAATTGATGGATGTTGATAGCCAGAACGCGATCATCAAGGTGATTGGTGTCGGTGGCGGCGGTGGCAATGCGGTCAACCACATGCTGCTTTCCAACATCGAGGGAGTCGAATTCATCTGTGCCAACACCGACGCGCAGGCCCTCAAGAACACCGAGGTCCGCACCGCGCTGCAGCTCGGTTCGAATGTGACGCGTGGCCTCGGGGCGGGCGCCAACCCGGATCGCGGCTTCGACGCGGCGATGGAAGACCGGGATCGCATCTATGAGGCTCTTGAAGGGGCGGACATGGTGTTCATTACCGCGGGCATGGGCGGCGGCACTGGCACCGGTGCCGCGCCGGTGGTGGCCGAGGTGGCGCGAGAGCTTGGTATCCTGACCGTCGCGGTGGTCACCAAGCCGTTCAGCTTCGAGGGAGCCAAGCGCATGCGGATTGCTGAGGAGGGGATCGCAAAACTCTCCGAACATGTCGATTCCGTGATCACGATCCCGAACGAGAAACTGTTGTCTGTGCTCGGCAAGAGCACCTCGCTGCTGGATGCGTTCAAGGCGGCGAACGATGTGCTGCTCAACGCGGTGCAGGGCATTGCGGAGCTGATCACCCGCCCCGGCCTGATCAACGTCGACTTTGCCGACGTGCGCACGGTGATGTCCGAGATGGGCGTGGCCATGATGGGCACCGGCAGGGCGAGTGGCGACCAGCGTGCGCGCGAGGCCGCCGAAATGGCGATCCGCAGCCCGCTACTCGAGGACATCAACCTGTCGGGTGCGCGCGGGATCCTGGTCAATATCACCGCTGGCCTCGACCTGGCGATCGGCGAGTTCGACGAGGTCGGCAACACGGTCAAGGAATTCGCCCGTGACGATGCGACCGTGGTCGTCGGCACCGTCATCGATCCGGAGATGTCCGGCGAGATGCGTGTGACGGTGGTCGCGACCGGGCTGGGCGAGGATCTGTCGGAGGTCGTCAAGCAGCCGGAGGTTGAGCTCAAGCCGGTGCGTCTGGTCAGCAACGATGCGGTTGAAGTGGAAAATCTGGATTACAATTCGCTCGAGGTTCCACCGCACATCCGTCGTAGCCAGAAGACTGCCAACGATTTCGTCAAGGCGGCGAGCAAGGACATGGAATACCTCGATATCCCGGCCTTCCTGCGGCGTCAGGCAGATTAGGGGAGCGGGCGGCATTTCCACGCCAAGAGCGGGGGTATCGGCATTTTTGCTTGCTCCAGCAGTCGTTAACGTTGAGAATAAGGGTATTCCCTAGGCTAGCATCGGGGGATCACTGAAATACTGCGTCGTCGAAACTCTACGGCTTAGTAAGCTAAGTGGCTGAAATGTAATGAGTTTTGAATTGGAGAAACCTAGCCAATGATAAAGCAGCGCACCTTGAAGAATGTGATCCGTGCGACCGGGGTGGGTCTGCACACCGGTGAAAAGGTCTACCTGACACTCCGTCCGGCGGCCCCCGATAGTGGCATCGTGTTTCGTCGAGTGGATCTTGATTCGCCCGTGGACATCCCGGCCCGGGCGGAAAATGTCGGCGATACTCGTCTGTCCACCACGCTGGAAAAGGACGGCGTGCGCATCTCGACGGTGGAACACCTGCTGTCGGCCTTTGCCGGTTTAGGCATCGACAATGCCTACGTCGACGTCAGTGCCGCCGAGGTACCGATCATGGACGGCAGCGCGGGGCCGTTCGTATTCCTGATCCAGTCAGCGGGTGTCGAGGAGCAGAATGTTGCCAAGCGCTTCATCCGGATCAAACACCCGGTCGAGGTCAGGGACGGTGACAAGATCGCGCGGTTTGAGCCCTTCGATGGCTTCAAGGTCAGTTTCGGGATCGATTTTGATCACCCGGCGATGAGCGAAGGCCGGCGTCGCTCGGTTATCGACTTCTCGTCGACGTCGTTCGTCAAAGAGGTCAGCCGGGCACGTACCTTCGGCTTCCTGCGCGATATCGAGATGCTGCGCGAGAATGGCCTGGCGCTGGGCGGCAGCATGGACAACGCGATCGTGGTCGATGATTTCCGTGTGCTGAACGAGGACGGGTTGCGCTACGAAGACGAGTTCGTCAAGCACAAGATTCTGGATGCGATCGGTGATCTGTACCTGTTGGGTCATAGCCTGATCGGGGCATTCAATGGATATAAATCCGGACACGCTTTGAACAACCGTCTGCTCAAGGCATTGATCGCGCAGCCCGAGGCATGGGAGGAGGTCACCTTCGCGGATGCCGAGCGGGCGCCAATCTCGTACATGAAGCCGGCGCACGCCTCCTGATAGATTCAGTTTATCGCTTGCGTCTCAGCGTCCGGCTGAGGCGTTCGAGCGCCTCACGCAGCACTGGATGAGCCGTGTCCAGGGCGCTGTCTGCAACAATCGCGGCACCCACATCGGAATGCCGCGGTGGATGGGCTGGCACAGCGGGCTCGCTGCGCTTGATCAGGGGCTTTATCCTGATCTCGGTTACAGTCGAATAATCAGGCTGTAGTAAACTGACCAGGTTGGTCGCAAAGAAACGCAGACGGGTTGCCCACACTGGCGAGTCCGTATGCAGGATCAGCTGGCGCTCGCGCAGCCGGGCGGCCAGGCAGTGTTCGGCGAGGTCGTCCGGCAGGAGGCGGCGGACCTCAGCGAGCAGCGCCTTTTGGGCGCTGATCTCGAGTTCGAGAATTTTCAGTGTTGGTTTGTCTTTAAGCAGGTGGCGAACCGACTTGAGGCTGTGAGCCATGTCACATTGGTCTCCCGGCGCAGGGTCAAGGGCTAAAGGTTACACCGTACTGGGTCGATTAGGCTCCCAGGCTTTCAGGAAAACCAGATGAAGATCATATTTCTTTCGGACTTCTGCAAGCGCACCGGCAGCGTCGATATCTGCCTCTCCAGAGCAGCCGGATTGGTCAGCGTGGTGCTGGTCGGGATAGTCGGACTGAGCCTTTGGTCGGGTTTCGCTCTGGGTGAAAAATTCAGCGCGGATGCCAGTGCCGATGCGGCGACTGCGGAGGTACAGGCACTGCTCGAGGCCGAGCGTCGGGTCATCGCCGATGCCAAGGCCGAGCAGCGTGCGCACCTCGACGCGCTGGCCCTCAGGATTGCCCAACTTCAGGCGCGCCTGATGCGTCTCGACGCGCTGGGCGATCGCCTGGTCGAGGTCGGCAAGCTGGACAAGGAGGAGTTCGACTTTGCCTCGCCGCCACCGATCGGCGGCATCGACGACTCGCTGTCCGCCGACGCGCAGAGTACCAGCGATCTGAGTGTCGACATGGAACGTATCTCCAGTCTGCTGGCCGATCGCGAGGACAAGCTCACCGCGCTCGAGGATCTGCTGATGAACCGCGAACTGAAGGCCGAGGCCCGGCCCTCGGGCCGTCCGCTGAAGAAAGGCTGGATGTCGTCCGGGTTTGGCAAGCGCATCGATCCATTCAAGGGCAGCAAGTCGTTTCATCGCGGATTGGATTTCGCCGGCAAGCGCGGCTCCGACGTGATCGCGGTGGCGTCCGGCGTGGTCGTCCGGTCTGAAAAGGCGTCCGGGTACGGCAATCTCGTCGAGATCAAGCACGCCAATGGCTACTCGACCCTGTATGGGCACAACAAGGAAAACCTGGTGCATCCCGGCGATGTGGTCAGCAAGGGCCAGACCATTGCGCTGCTCGGCAGCACCGGACGCTCGAGTGGCCCGCATGTGCATTTCGAGGTCCACAAAGACGGTAAGATCATAGATCCGCTGCGCATCGTGCGTAGCCAGTAAACCCCGCTCATGGTCCCCACAGAGACCCGCCCTGGCGGGTTTTTTGTTTTGTTTGGGCCGGCTGAAATCCCGTTTGGGGTATGATGCTGGCCTTTGTTTTAGCTCGTCCTGGAAGGTCGTAGGTCCATGCTCAACAACCTGGTTAAGAAGATCTTCGGCAGCCGCAACGAACGGCTGGTGAAGCGGATGCTCAAGTCGGTCGAGCAGATCAATGTGCTCGAGCCGGCGATGAAGGAGCTCAGCGATGCCGCGCTGGCGGCCAAGACGGTCGAGTTTCGTGAGCGTCTGGCGAAGGGTGAGACCACCGATGCGCTGATGAACGAGGCCTTCGCGGTGGTGCGCGAGGCCGCCATGAGGGTGCTCGGCATGCGCCACTTCGATGTGCAGATGATCGGCGGCATGGTGCTCAACCAGGGCAAGATCGCCGAGATGCGCACCGGCGAGGGCAAGACACTGGTCGCGACGCTCGCGGTCTACCTCAATGCCCTGCCAGGCAAGGGCGTGCACGTGGTGACGGTCAACGATTATCTGGCGCGTCGTGATGCCGGCTGGATGGGACGGCTGTATCACTTTCTCGGCATGAGCACCGGGGTGATCAATTCCTCCGGCGGAATGGGGCCGGACAACTCCTCTTACATTCTCGATCCCGACTACCAGGGCGACACCGGCGGCTTTCAGCACCTGCGGCCGGTGACGCGGGCGCAGGCCTATGCCTGCGACATCACCTATGGCACGAACAACGAGTTTGGCTTCGACTACCTGCGCGACAACATGGCCTTCTCCGCCGACCAGCGTGCGCAACGCCGCTACTTCGCGGTGGTCGACGAGGTCGACTCGATCCTGATCGACGAGGCCCGTACCCCGTTGATTATCTCGGGTCCGGCCGACGACAGCTCGGAACTCTACCGCCAGGTGAACGATATCCCCGGTCGATTATTGCGCCAGGATCCGATCACCAACGACGAGGGCAAGCCGGATTTCGGGCCGGGTGACTACTCGGTCGACGAGAAGGCCCGTCAGGTGTTCCTCAGCGACCAGGGCCACGAAAAGGTCGAACAGATGCTGAGCGACGCAGGTCTGCTGGCCGCGGGCGAGAGCCTGTACGATCTCTCCAATATCATGCTGATGCATCATGTAATGGCGGCGTTGCGTGCGCACGCGCTGTTTCAGCGCAACGTCGATTACATCGTGCGTGACGGCCAGATCATTATCGTCGATGAGTTCACCGGTCGCACCATGCCGGGGCGGCGCTGGTCTGATGGCCTGCACCAGGCGGTCGAGGCCAAGGAAGGTGTACAGATCCAGCAGGAAAACCAGACGCTGGCCTCGATCACCTTCCAGAACTATTTCCGCCTGTACGACAAGTTGTCCGGAATGACCGGCACCGCCGATACCGAGGCGTTCGAGTTCCAGCAGATCTATGGTCTCGAGGTCGTGGTCATTCCGACCAATCGGCCGATGCAGCGTGACGACCAGACCGACCTTGTGTACCTGACGCAGCGCGAGAAGTACCAGGCGATCGTCGAGGATATCCGCGACTGCCTGCAGCGCGGCCAACCGGTACTGGTTGGCACGGCCTCGATCGAGGTCTCCGAACTGGTTTCCGGCATGCTGACCGAGGCCGGTGTCGAGCATCAGGTGCTGAATGCCAAACAGCATGAGCGCGAGGCGCAGACCGTGGCCGAGGCTGGCCGCCCCGGGGCGGTCACGATCGCGACCAACATGGCCGGCCGCGGCACGGACATCGTGCTCGGCGGCAACCTCGAGGTAGAGATCAGCCAACTCGGCGAGGCGGTGGCCGAGGAACAGATAGCCGCACTCAAGGCCGACTGGGCGCAGCGCCACGACAAGGTGCTGGCGGCCGGCGGCCTGCGCGTGATCGGCACCGAGCGGCACGAATCGCGGCGTATCGACAATCAGCTGCGCGGCCGTTCGGGACGCCAGGGCGACCCGGGTTCGTCACGCTTCTACCTGTCGCTCGAAGACAGCCTGATGCGGATCTTTGCCTCGGAACGCGTGTCCGGCCTGATGCAGAAACTCGGTATGAAAGAGGGCGAGGCGATCGAGCATCCCTGGGTCAACAAGGCGATCGAGAATGCGCAGCGCAAGGTCGAGGGACGCAACTTCGACATACGCAAGCAGCTGCTCGAATACGACGACGTTGCCAATGATCAGCGCAAGGTGGTGTACCAGCAGCGCGACGAACTGATGGAAACGGACGATATCTCCGAAACCATCGTGAACCTGCGTTACGACATCATCAACTCGATGATCGACACCTACATCCCGCCGAACAGTCTGGAAGAGCAATGGGATGTGGCCGGATTGACAGAGGCGCTGCGCGAGAATTTCGCCTTCGATGCGCCGGTCCAGGAATGGCTGGATCAGGACGACAGTCTGCATGAAGAGCCGCTGCGACAGCGCATCCTGGATGAGATAAGCGCGATCTATGCCGCCAAGGAGGCGCAGGCCGGCCCGGAACAGATGCGCCGTATCGAGAAGGAGGTGATGCTGTTCACCCTCGACTCGCATTGGAAGGAGCATCTTGCGGCGATGGACTACCTGCGACAGGGTATCCACCTGCGCGGCTATGCGCAGAAGAACCCGAAGCAGGAGTACAAGCGCGAGGCCTTCGAGAGATTTTCCGCGATGCTCGACGCGATCAAGCTCGAGGTGGTGCAGATTCTCAGCCGCCTGCAATTGCAGATGCCGCCGGAGATCCCGACGCAGGCCCGCGATCCGTCTGCGTTTGAATTCAAGCACGAGTCCTTCGAGGGCTTCGGTGGCGAGGGCCCTGCCGATGACGCTGAGGCCGCGGTGATCGAGGAAAAGAAACCCTTTGTCCGCCCGGATCGCAAGATCGGGCGCAACGACCCCTGCCCCTGCGGCTCGGGCAAGAAGTACAAGCACTGTCACGGCAAGCTCAGCTGATCGGCTGAGGGTAGGGGAGCCTGGTGATGAATGCAGATGCTGGTATGCCGGTCGCCGGCGTGCGCCTGTCCGCGGCGGCGGCAGGTATTCGTTACAAGAATCGCGACGACCTGCTGCTGATCGAACTGGCGGCAGGCGGGACCTGCGCGGCTGTATTCACGCGCAACGCGTTCTGCGCGGCACCGGTCACCGTCGCACGCGAGCACCTGGCCAAGGGGCCGATCCGCTACCTGCTGACCAATGCCGGCAATGCCAATGCGGGCACCGGGGTCGCTGGTCTGCGCGCGGCGCGCGAGACCTG
Source organism: Chromatiaceae bacterium (assembly GCA_022340805.1). Taxonomy (GTDB): domain Bacteria; phylum Pseudomonadota; class Gammaproteobacteria; order Chromatiales; family Chromatiaceae; genus Thiosocius. The sequence continues at coordinate 10,073 of JAJDNF010000007.1, read as the reverse complement.
TCGCCTGCTGGCCGGGATGGCCGGCTGTGCGATGAGTCAGGTAATGCCATTTTCGACCGGTGTGATCGGTCAGGATCTGCCGGTCAACCCCTTCGCCCAGGCGATTCCGGGCCTGCTGGCAGGTCTGTCGGAGGACAACTGGGGGCGCGCGGCGAGGGCCATCATGACCACCGATACGCGACCCAAGCTGGTTTCGCAGCGCGTGGCACTGTCGACTGGACAGGTGGTTGTTACCGGCATCGCCAAGGGCTCGGGCATGATCTGCCCCGACATGGCCACGATGCTGGCATATGTCGCGACCGATGCGCAGGTGCCGCAGCCGTTGTTGCAGGAGATGCTCAACGATGCGGTGGATCGCTCGTTCAACAGCATCACTGTGGACGGTGATACCTCGACCAATGATGCCTGCGTGTTGCTGGCCAGCGGTGCATCCGGTGCCGCGATCGACTCGCTCGAGTCCGATGATGGAGGTCTGTTGGTGCGAGCGGTGCGGCTCGTGTGCGCGCAGCTGGCCGAAATGATCATCCGCGACGGTGAGGGCGCGACGAAGCTGGTGCGTGTCCGGGTAGGGTCCGCGGCCAGCGTCACGGAGGCCCGCAAGGTGGCCTACGCGGTCGCGCATTCGCCGCTGGTCAAGACCGCGCTGTTCGCCTCGGACCCCAACTGGGGGCGCATCCTGGCCGCGGTCGGCCGCGCCGGGGTCGACGGACTGGCCGTGGATCGTATACGTATCTGGCTGGACGACGTATGTATCGTCAGCGGCGGCGGGCGTGATCCGGATTACACTGAAGAGGCCGGAAAGGCGATCATGGATCAGGCCGAGATCGTGATCCGCATCGAGCTTGATCGCGGATCCGAGCAGGTCGAGGTGCTGACCTGTGATCTCTCGTTCGATTATGTGAAGATCAACGCGGAGTATCGCAGCTGATCGCACCGGCGCTGCGCGGATAGCGCGCTGCTCTCGACGCCAACCGGTCGACATGGCCACCCCTGCGAGCGGATCGGGATCCGGCGCGAGAGGGTGGGTAGGCCGGGCGCAGCCCGACCTCGCTGGATGTGCCCACCCGGCGCGACGCCATCTGCCGTCCCGGTGCAGCCCGCCGCTTGCACACGCCATAACGCTTTCGAGGTACCCGTACGTGCCAACCTTGATCCACGTCGCCGCCGCCGCACTGATCGACCCCGAGGGTCGGGTGCTGCTGGCCAGACGACATGCGGACAGCCATCAGGGCGGCCTGTGGGAGTTTCCCGGTGGCAAGCTGGAGCCCGACGAGCCGGTCGCGGACGGCCTGCGCCGCGAGCTGCACGAGGAACTGGGCATCGACATAATCGCGCATCGCCCGCTGATTCGCATCACCCACCACTATCCTGATCGCAGCGTGCTGCTCGATGTGCATCGGGTGGACGCGTGGCGCGGCGACCCCGGCGGACGTGAAGGTCAGCCCTTGGCCTGGGTCGCCCCCGCGGAACTGGCCGGATACCCGATGCCGGCTGCCGACGTTCCTATCGTCGCGGCGCTGCAGCTGCCCTCGCGCTACCTGATCACACCGCCGCAGCTGGGCGACCAGGCGGCCTTCCTGGATGCGCTCGAGGCGAGCCTGGCGAGCGGTATTCGCCTGGTCCAGCTGCGCCTGTTCGACCTGTCGCAGGATGCACTGCTGGCGGTTGGGCGCAAGGCCCGTGCGCTGTGCCATGCATACCACGCGCGGGTTTTGCTGAACGGCTCACCCGAGAGCGCGCAGGCGATCGGTGCGGACGGTCTGCACCTGAACAGTCGCCAGCTGCACGGCCTCCGGACGCGGCCGATTCCGGCGGATCGGCTGCTTGCGGCGTCCTGCCACTCGCCCGCCGATCTCGCCCAGGCGGTCCACCTGGGGGCAGATTTCGCGCTGCTCTCGCCGGTACTGCCGACGCGCAGTCATCCGGACGCCGAACCCCTCGGCTGGCGGCGCTTCGCGGAATGGGTCAATCAGGTGCCGCTGCCGGTCTATGCCCTCGGCGGTATGCACCCGGGCCTGATCGAACAGGCCTGGCAGCACGGTGCGCAGGGCGTCGCCGGGATACGCGGGCTTTGGGTCGATGAGCCGGCTCGGTAGGTACTGGCTGTTCTTCGTGATCGTCGCGGTCGGTCTCGCGCTCAGCTGGGGTCAGGTGGGGCGCAAGACCGACCGCGTACTGCGCGACGAACCGGTGGTCTACCTGGTGAACGAGCCTGATTGTCGACCGCTCCTGGCACCCTGCGCCGCGCTCGCCGGGGATCGTGCCCTGGTCCTTGGGCCCGCCGCGCGAGGGTTGGCCGTGCGCCAGACGGGCTTCACCGCCGACGATATCGTCAGTGCCGAGGCGATCTTCCTGTCGCTCAGCGGGCAGGAGATTGCGCGCCGGCCGTTGCACATGGATGCCGCTGTCTGGGAGTCCGGCGACATCCCGAAGTCTGCGGCCATGTTACGAATTCGCATCAGGGGCGCGCGCGAAACCTCGGTCGCCGATTTCCCGCTGTAGTCAGTGATCACGACTCGTCGGGGGGTTCGAACGGCGCAGCCGCTGTGCCCGGGATGCGCCGCTCTTCGGTCAACCATTCGCCCAGATCAATGAGTTTGCAGCGCTCGCTGCAAAATGGGCGCCATGTCTGTTGCGGGGTCCAGCGAGTGCGCCTGCCGCAGGTCGGACAGGCAACCTCGAACGGTGGGTCACTGGCCGGCACGCTCAAGGCATCGCTCACATCAGGCAGGTGCTGAGGGTGAATGCGACGGTACGGTCGACCTGGGCTGGATGCTGCCAGTCGGAGCAGTCCAGGAAGCGCACGCTGAAACGGTGTTTGCCGCCGCTGATCTCTGCATACATGCCGCCGGCCGAGGGGATGCCGACGCGCACCAGTTGTGCCATCGCGTTGCCGGGCAGCGGCTGCTGAAAAAGGCCGTTCGGGGCGGTTTCCTGGGTCGGCACGGCGCTGCTGCGGATCAGGCCGAGAAGAAGCTCGACGGCGTCCTGCACCGGGCTGATCTCGTGCCGCCAATCATCCAGCTGCAGCGAGCGCTCTTCCTGTGGCATCTGCAACCAGTAGTGGTATTGCGGCAGGTCGAAATCGAACGATCCACCGGCGATACTGTTGCGCTGCACGATACTGTTCAGGAACTCGTTGCTACGCAGCGCCTGGGCGAGCTGGCCGTTGATCTCGCGCACACCCTGACAGGATCGGTACAGGTTCTCCAGGATGTGCTCGAGGCGGTCGGTGTCCACGCCAGGGCTGTTTGCCATGCGCGACAGAGACTGGCGGTAGCGCTCGAGCTCTTTCAACAGCTCCGATTTGATGTCGGCGCGTGACAGCACGTTCGCGATATCCAGCAGCGCCGTCATCGCCGCACGCGCATGCCATTCCGCACTATGCGGCATATGAAATTCGAACTGCTCGAACAGGTGCGACAGGCGCAGCCAGGTTCGGCATTTCTCGTTCAGCGGGTGCTCGAAGACAGCGGTGTCAGGCAATGGAACGTCCTTGAGGGTAAGCGCGGCCTAATATTGTCGGACAGCTGACCGGCGCGGTAAAGCGCGGAACGCTCAATTCCGGACCTGATGCGTATATTTCTGGTGCAATTTTTCCACGGCGGCGCGCAGTTGCGCGAGGCTGCCATCGTTGCAGATGACGTCGTCGGCACCGCGCAGGCGTGTTGCGCGGTCGGTCTGCGCCTGCAGGATGCGCTCTGTTTGCGCATCGTCGATCCCGTCCCGCGCGGCGACGCGGGCACGCTGAAGTGACTCCGGTACATCGATCAGCAGCACCCGGTCGACCAGGGACTGCTGCCCGGTCTCGAACAGCAGCGGGATGACGAAAACGACGTAGGGTGCCGTCGAACGATCTGCGCGCGCGAGCATCGCGGCGCGGATGCGCGGGTGCAGGATGGCCTCGAGGCGCTGCCTGGCCAGCGGATCGCCGAACACCAGTGCGCGCAGGCGGGCACGTTCCAGGCGGCCGTCGTCGTTGACCATCTGCCGGCCGAAGGCGGCCGCGATCTCGGCGAGTGCGGGTTGTCCGGGTTCGACCAGCTCGCGGCTCAGCAGGTCGGTATCGATGACCTCGGCGCCAAGATGCGCGAAGTGCTCGCTGGCGGCAGTCTTGCCACTGCCGATCCCACCGGTGAGCCCGATTTTGAGCAAAATCAGGCGAGCCCGGTGAGCTGCAGGTAGGCGCGATTGATCTGCTCGCCCCACAACAGGGCGACGAAACCGGCTGCGGCCAGGTAAGGGCCGAACGGGATAGGCAGCTGGCGGTCGCGGCCGCGCGTCACCACCAGGGTGATGCCGACCACGGCACCGATCAGTGACGACAGCAGGACGATCAGCGGCAGCATCTGCCAGCCGAGAAAGGCACCAAACACGGCGAGCAGCTTGAAGTCGCCGTAGCCCATGCCCTCACGCCCGGTCAGCAGACGGAACACCTGGAACACCAGCCACAGGCTCAGGTAGCCGGCCGTGGCCCCGATTACCGCCGAGCCCAGATCGGTGAACAGGCCGTTTATGTTGACCAGCAGGCCGAGCCAGACCAGCGGCAGGGTCAGCTGGTCGGGCAGCAGCTGCTCGTCCAGGTCGATCACCGTGAGCGCCAGCAGTCCCCACAGCAGCAGCAGGGACACCGCGGCGGCAGGTGTGGCACCGAAGTGCAGCACGACCACCAGGCTCAACAGACCGCTGATCGCTTCGACCAGCGGGTAGCGCACACCGATCGGGGACTTGCAGTCGCTGCAGCGCCCGCGCAGCAACAGATAGCTCAGCACCGGGATGTTCTCCCAGGCGCTTATCGCGTGTCCGCAGTGCGGACAGGTCGAGGGTGGGCTGATCAAGTAGTCGAGGCCGAACCAGCGGTTTGGCAGCGGCTCGGCGTGTTCGCCGCGCAGGTCGGCGCAGGCCTCGGCCAGCTCCGCCTGCATGCGCCGCGGCAGGCGCAGGATCACGACGTTCAGGAAGCTGCCGATAACCAGACCCAGCAAGACTGCAGCATAGGGTGCAATAGCTGCGACGACCGGATCTGCCGGCATGCCTCAGTTACCCGAAACGACCGAACCAAGCTGGAATATCGGCAGGTACAGCGCGATGACCAGGCCGCCGATCACCGTTCCCAGGACGACCATGATCAGTGGCTCGAGCAGACTGCTCAGCGCGTCGACGGCATTGTCCACCTCTTCCTCGTAGAAATCCGCGACCTTGGACAGCATGTCGTCCAGTGCACCGGATTCCTCGCCGATCGTGACCATTTGGATGACCATGTGCGGGAACAGGCCCTGCTGGCGCATCGCCAGGGTCAGCGACTGACCGGTCGCGACGTCGTCGCGCATCTTCAGGACCGCCTGGCCGTAGACCGCGCTGCCGGTCGCGCCGGATACCGACTGCAGCGCCTCGACCAGCGGCACGCCGGCGGTGAACATGGTCGCGGTGGTGCGGCAGAAGCGCGCCAGCGCGGCCTTGTGCATGATGGCGCCTATTACCGGCACCTTGAGCAGCAGCCGGTCCAGGGTCTCGCGGAACTTGGGCGATCGTTTCCAGATGTTCGCCGCGGTGACTACCCCGGCGATGGTCACGCCGAGGATCGCCCACCACCAGCCGGCGACGAAGTCCGAGATCTTGATGACCAGCAGCGTGAACCCCGGCAGGTCGGCGCCGAAACTGCTGAACAGGTCTTTGAACTGCGGGATCACGAAGATCATGATGATAGAGGTGATCAGGATCGCCACCACGATCACCGCGGTGGGGTAGAAAAGCGCCTTCTTGATCTTGCTCTTCAGCGACTCGGTCTTCTCCTTGTAGGTCGCGATCTTGTCGAGCAGGGTCTCGAGCACGCCGGCCTGTTCACCGGCCTCGACCAGGTTGCAGAACAGGTCGTCGAAATACAGCGGGTGTTTGCGCAGCGCCGTGGTCAGCGAGGTGCCGCCCTCGACGTCGGCCTTGATCGACAGCACCATCTCCTGCATCGCCGGATTGTTGTGGCCGCGGCCGACGATATCGAACGCCTGGACCATCGGTACGCCTGCCGACATCATCGTCGCAAGTTGGCGCGAGAATATCGCGATGTCCTTGCTGGTGATCTTCTTCTTGCGGTTCGAGAAGATCGAGGAACTCTTCTTGCGCAGCTTGAGCGGGGTAATGCCCTGCCTGCGCAAATCGGCGCGTGCCAGAGCGATGGTACCCGCGCGCGATTCACCTTTGACCCTGTTGCCCTTGCGGTCGGTGCCCTCCCAGGCGAAGACCAGGGCCTTGTCCGGTTTCGGCGCTGCTGCCGCTGCTGCTTTGGTAGCCATACTTTGACCCGTTTAATCCTTGGTGACTCGGTTGATTTCTTCCAGGCTGGTGACCCCGGCCTTGACCTTGGCAAGCCCGGAGGCGCGCAGGTCCTGCAGGCCCTCTGATCTGGCGAGGTCGCGGATCTGGATCGCGTTGGCGTTCTCCATGATCATCCTGCCCATCGCGTCGGTGACCGGCATGACCTCGAAGATACCGACCCGTCCCTTATAGCCCTTGGTGCACTTGTCGCAGCCGGCCGGCCCGTACACGGTAATGCCCTGTCGGATCTCGGCCTCGCTGAAGCCCTCCTCGAGCAGCGCGTCACGCGGCAGATCCTCGACCGTCTTGCAGTGCTCACACAGTCGCCGTGCCAGACGCTGTGCCATGATCAGGTTCACCGACGAGGCGATGTTGAACGCCGGTATGCCCATGTTTGCCAGGCGCGTCAGGGTCTGGGGTGCGTCGTTGGTGTGCAGGGTCGACAGCACCAGGTGACCGGTCTGCGCGGCCTTTACCGCGATCTCGGCGGTCTCCAGGTCGCGAATCTCGCCGACCATCACGATGTCCGGGTCCTGGCGCAGGAAGGCGCGCAGCGCCTCGGCGAAGGTCAGCCCGGTCTTGGGGTTAACGTTGACCTGGTTGATGCCGGCAACCTGGATCTCGACCGGGTCTTCCGCGGTGGAGATGTTGACCTCGGGGGAGTTGAGCATGTTCAGCGCGGTATACAGCGTGACCGTCTTACCGCTGCCGGTCGGTCCGGTGACCAGTATCATGCCGTAAGGTTTGCCGATCGCCTCGAGGAAGTGCTCCTTCTGGCGCTCGTCGAAACCGAGCGACTCGACGCCGAGCGTGGCCGCCGACGAATCGAGGATACGCAGTACCACCTTCTCCCCGTACAGCGTCGGGCAGGTGTTCACACGGAAGTCGATCGAGCGGTGGCGCGACAATACCATCTTGATGCGGCCGTCCTGCGGCACGCGTCGCTCGGCCACGTTCATACGTGCCATCACCTTCATGCGCGCGGCCAGGCGCGCGGCGATATTGATTGGCGGTGCGGCCTTTTCGTGCAGCATGCCGTCCTGGCGGAAACGGATCCGGTAGGTCTGCTCGTAGGGCTCGAAATGGATGTCCGAACTGCCCGAGTTGATCGCGTCGAGCAGGATCTTGTTCACATAGCGCACCACCGGTGCATCGTCGATGTCGAGGCTGGTCTCCTTCGCGCCGTCCTCGTCGTCGCCGGCGCCAAAATCGAGATTCTCGAGGTCGGCGTCGAGCATGTCGCTGATCGCCGCGTCCTGCGCCTGCAAGGCCTTTTCGATCGCCGCAGACAGCTTGTGGTCCTCCACCAGCACCGCATCGGTGGTCAGGCCGGTGTGGAACTTGATCTCGTCCAGGCCCTGATGGTTGGTTGGATCGGAGACCGCCATGAACAGGCGGTTGCCGCGTTTGATCAGCGGAAGCGCATGGTGCTTGCGGACCAGTTTTTCCTCGACCAGGCTGGTCGGCATGTTGGCCGGATCGATGGCGTCGATGTCGAACAGCGGTACGCCATATTCCTGCGACGCCGCAACCGCAACATCGCGAGCCCCGACCAGTCCCTGTTGGACGATATAGGACACCAGTGGTTGGCCGGCAGCGGTCGAGGACTCGACCGCCTTTGCGGCATCCTGCTCGGACAGCAGGCCATCCTGCACCATGCGTCGTGCGAGGCCGCCGAGACGGGTGATAGGGCTAGTGGTTGCCATGGTCTGCCGGGTTCGGTCCTTCGCCGTGTTGAATCGTTGCGCCCAAGTATATCTCCTGCCCGCGGTTTCGTTGTGCCCCAATCGGCGCAAAACGTGTTGCTGGCCTTAACGGCCGGGTGTGCAGGGACTTTAGTGTCTGGGGCGGGATTTGTCGTTGTAGCCCGGGGGTTGCAGACTCGGATGGGCAGCGAGGCGGGCCATGAAGCTGTGGCGGCCCATCCGCCCAACGTGACGCAATCCGAGTTGAACGGTCGTTGAAGCGGCTGCGATGCAAGACTGAGCGTGCGTTGCACGGCCATGCATCAGGCGACACCCGATCATTCTGGGCGAATCGGCCGTTGTGGCCACTCATCGATGGCAAGCATTGGGGGCTGTGCCAGGCGATCACGGCATTGCCGGACCGGCTTGCCCTCTGTTTACGGACAGGCTTCTACCGCACCCGTTCCGTCGCAGCAGCGATTCATGCGGTTTTCGCAGCGCAGCCAGATGCCGGTGGGGATGTAGGTGATCTCGACTGAATAATTGTTCGTGGTCGCACCGACCACCGCGTAGCTGTACAGGTTCTTGTCGCCATCCGGCACCCAGCCGAGTTCGGCCTTCGTCTCCGGATCGTAGTCGGCGTCCCCGCCGATCCGGTAGGTGCTGTTTTCCAGGCGCCAGTCTTCCAGGAAAACGCGCAGTGAGTCGGCGTTGGCCTGAGCGGTGGTCAGCTGTGCCTCACGCAGGTAGCCGTTGTAGGCAGGGATGGCTATCGCGGCAAGCGTGGCGAGAATCGCGAGCGCGATCATCAGTTCGATCAGGCTGAAGCCTGAGTTACCCGCCTTGCGCTTGTATGGATATCGCATATGGATCAACCTGAGTCTGTTCGACCGAGCATGAAAAAACGGCACCCCTGTCAGACAGGGGCGCCGCGGGGCATTGCTCAGAGGTTTGCGATGCCGATGGTCACACTCTGCTGGGAGATGTCGGCAAAATCCAGGTACAGTGGCCGGGAAACGCTGACGGTGAGGTCGGTAAGGTCGGCTCCCGCGACCGTGATCCCGACTGCGCCGGTACCGTCGACTCCCGCTGAGTCCGGCTCGAAGGCATTACCGCCGCCCGGTGCCGTGTTGTTTTCCGGATTGAACACCAGGGTGATCCAGTCAGCCGATGTCTTCACGTCCAGACCGGCATCTGCAAAGTTCTTTGGCTGCCAGCTGGCGGGGTCAAAGTCATCCCCACTGTACCGCGCCATCTCGGCCGAGATTTTTGCCAGTTCCGCCTTGGCGGCGCGGAAGGCCGAATCATAATGATCGGTCACCTTGGCCATGCGTGCCTCACGGATGTAGTTGTTGTACGCCGGGATCGCAATCGCGGCGAGGATCGCGATGATCGCGACGACGATCATCAGTTCGATAAGGGTAAAGCCTGACTGTTTCTTCATTGAGTATCTCCTGGGTTACATCGGCAGTCGCACAGGGCTAACGGCCAGTCAATTGCAAACTTTAGGGCCTGTCCGAATCGCATCTATCGATCCCATCCGGAGTACCTGTGTCCACAATGAAGCAGAAGCTGTGCCAATGCTCAAAGTGACGATTTCCCGTCATTTTTTAGTGACTTAGCGAGGGGATTTGGCTCGATGGTGAAAATGGCGCGGTCGGGCCGAGTTATCGACTGCAGACCCCGACTGGCCACACTGACGCTCAGCGTCATTTACTGACCCTGACCGTCAGCGCGTGCGGGCTAGCATTCTGCTTCGTTCTGTTTGGCACTTATTGCGGGGGTACATGGGCGGGCGCTCCGGCAAACCGAGTAGGGTGCATTGGGCGCAAGCCGTAATGGACCGGGTGGCGTCGCAAAGGCTGCAATATGCTGCGCTATTGCAGCCTGCAATCACCGCCGAGGCAGGCGATGCAATGTGCCGCTAAATACGCAGCACCACACCAGCTAGTCGGGCCTGCCCGGCGCGTCGGTGTCCGGACCGTCGACATCCAGGCCGAGCTTGTCGAGCCGATAGCGCAGCGCGCGGAAGCTGATACCGAGTGCCTTGGCGGCCGCGGTACGGTTCCAGCGGGT
>JAJDNF010000096.1 GCA_022340805.1 Chromatiaceae bacterium | reverse complement strand
GACCACGGCGGCGGGCAGATCCTGATCAATGCAAGCGCGGCCGGTTATCGTGGCCTGCCCGGCGCGGCACCCTATTCCGCGCCCAAGGCGGCCGCCATCCACCTGGCCGAGGCGCTGCACCCCGAGGCCGCCCGCTGGGGCATTCGGCTGCGGGTGATCAACCCGGGTTTCGTGCGCAGCCGGCTGACGGCCAAGAACCGTTTCCGTATGCCGGCCATGCTCGAACCCGAGCAGGCGGCGCGGCGTATCGTCGCGCAGCTCGACAGTCGCAGCTTCGAGATCAGCTTTCCGCGCCGGCTGGTGTGGCCGCTGAAACTGCTGCGCTGCCTGCCCTATGCGTTGTACTTCCGCCTGATCGCGCGCAAGGTGCTGCCGACATGACCGCCGTCCATGTACGGCGCTACGTCGACTTTTTCGAGCGGCTGCAGCCGGCCTCGCTCGAATCGCTGGGCGACCACTTCAGCGAAGCCGCGCGCTTCACCGACCCGTTCAACGACGTGCGGGGACATGCTGCAATCCGCGCGGTGTTCGCGCACATGTTCGCGACTTGCGAGCGGCCGCAGTTCGCGGTCGACGAGGCTGTCGATAACGGCCGCACGGCCTACCTGCGCTGGCGATTCAGCTTCGGCCAGGACGACGCACGGCGACACATTGAAGGCGTGAGCCGCGTGCTGTTCGACACCGATGGCCGGGCGCTGGAACACATCGATTACTGGGACCCTGCCCGGCAACTCTACGAACACATTCCTGTCCTTGGATCTCTGTTTCGCGTCCTGCGCCGGCGGCTCGGAACGCCGCCGCGGACCCGGGGACAGGCAACCGCAGACATACAAGCACGAACTTCGAGGTAATGCAGATGACGACGAACAACGACACACAGGGCGCCTACCGCATCGGCGCAGTGGCACGCCTGACCGGTATCTCGCCGGACACGCTGCGCATCTGGGAGAGGCGCTACGAGGTCGTCGAGCCATTGCGCACGCCTAAAGGCGGGCGCCTATACAGCCAGCAGGACGTCACCCGCCTGACCATGATCAAGACCCTGGTCGATCAGGGCTATGCGATCAGCACCGTGGCCGGCCTCCCGGCCGAGGAGCTGAGCCGTCGCCTGAACAGCGCCCAACCCGCCAATCTGCCGCCGCCCGGCAGCGGTCGCCACGAGGTTTGCGTCGTGGGCCAGGCCATCTCGGTGCGCGTGTGCAGCACCGAGCGCCTGCCCGAGGGTATCGAACTGGCCGGTGCCTACACCGATCTGGAGGCCTTTCTCGAAGATGAAACCGAATGCGACACGCTGATCATCGAACTGCCGTTCCTCGATCGCAGCATTGCGCGCGACCTCGGCAAACCGCAGCTGCGCGCGCGGGCGCGGCGTGTGATCGTGACCTATGCGTTCAGCCCTTCCAACATCGTCAGCCAGCTGCAGCGCAGCGGCCTGCAGATGCTGCGCGCTCCGGTGGCCCTCGACCACCTCTGGCAGCAATGCCTGCTGAGCCACCCCAGGCAACACGACTGGCGACCGCCGGAGTGGAATCCACGCGTCGCCAACGATGAACCGGTGCCGCCGAAGCGCTTTTCGCACGCCCAGCTGGTCCAACTGTCCGAGGTAACCACCAGCCTGGAGTGCGAATGCCCGCACCACATGGCCAACGTGATCGAGCAGCTCGCCGCGTTCGAGGAATACAGCGCGCGCTGCGAGGTGTCGAGCAGGCAGGATGCCGCGCTGCATGGCTACCTCAACCAGATGACCGCACGTGCGCGCTGGCTGATGGAGGTAGCGCTGGAAAAGCTGGCCGAGGTGGAAGGCATCACCGTGAAGCCGGCCGAGGGCAAGTCCTCGCGACAAAATTGAGCGATGCGCGCCGCACCCGCCGTCAGTGGGACCCGACGCCGCACCGATCCGTCGGTACGGCCGGTCGGGTAGATGAAGGGAACGGGCGTCGCCAGATGCTGTCGAAGCTGACGAAGACGACAACGCGAGCGGTGCCGGAAGTTGATCTGGCGCACATACTCGTGCCGCTGTCATACAAAGATCAGAAAACTCGTCTATAGATATGCGGGCCAAAGCCGATAAACGCGGCACGAAGCAACCGCAGCGGCCCGCCAACAAGGACGGAGGACATCCCTCCAGGATGCAGACAAATGAAGCAGATGATGCAGGACCCGAAACCGACCGCCAATCCAGATCAGCCCGCTGAGCCGGGCGAACTCCATCACGGAGATCTGCGCAAAGCGGCGTATCTCAAGCGCCGGGCGGATTACCAGATGCAGGCCAATGCCCCCGCCACGTCGCAGGCCGGCACCCTGGGAAGCAACCTGCCGCGGAATAACGGGCGGCGCAGCGGCTGAAACAGCGGGACTGCGTCGTAACGCATGGGTAAGGGCCGCACCGCGGCCCTTTGTCATTTCACCCGACTCCAGGCATCCAGTGCGCGCTGGCGCGTCACCTTCAGGTCGACGATCGGCCGCGGGTAGTTGCCGCCAAGGGTCACACCCGCAGCCTCCAACACCGCAACGGGCGCCACCCAGGGCTGGTGTATCCACTTGTCTGGCAGCTCCGCCAACACCGGGATCCAGCGTCTGACATAGGTCCCGCGGGGATCGAATCGCTGGCCCTGCAATACCGGATTGAACACGCGAAAATACGGTGCGGCATCGGCCCCGCAGCCAGCCGTCCATTGCCAACCCAGGCTGTTGCCGGCCAGGTCCGCGTCGACCAGCGTTTCCCAGAACCAACGCGCCCCGTCGCGCCAGGGCAGCAGCAGGTTCTTGGTCAGGAACGAGGCGACGATCATGCGCACCCGGTTGTGCATCCAGCCGCTCGCCCACAGCTGACGCATCCCGGCATCGACCAGCGGGATGCCGGTCTCGCCACGCTGCCAGGCGTGCAGCTGATCGATGTCGTCGCGCCACGGAAATGTCTCGAAGCGCGCATCCATCGGCGCATCGCTGGTGTGCGGGTAGTGGAACAGCAGGTGGTGGGCGAATTCGCGCCAGCCCAGCTCACGCAGGAAATCGCCAGCCGCGTGCCGCTCGTGTCTGCAGGCCGCGACGACTTCGCGTGGTCCGAGCTGGCCGAAGTGCAGATACGGCGACAACCGCGACACCTGGTCCTCGGCCGGCAGGTCTCGACCCTGGCCATAGCGGTGCAGTTCGGCCGCGACGAACTCATCAAGACGGGCCTCGGCCGCGGCGCGCGTCGGCCGCCAGGCCGCCGCGATCCCGGTATCCCAACGGATGACCGGCAGCAGTTGCAGCGCCTGTGGCGTGGTACCGGCGAGTCCGGCAGGCGGATCCGCGCCGCGCAGCCGACCCTCGAGGGCCGGCCTATCCAGTGCACTCTGCGGCAGGCCGATCTCCAGCAGGCGCCGCCAGAACGGCGTGAAAACGCGGAACGGCCCGCCCTGCCTGGTGGCGACCTCCCAGGGCTCGAACAGCAGCGCCGCGTTGTGGCTGTGGGCCGCGACGCCGGCACCGCGCAGCGTCTGCTTGACGACGCTGTCGCGGGCGATCGCGGCCGGTTCGTACAGACGGTTCCAGTACACGGCCCGCGCGCCGCTGCGCTCGGCCAGTTCGCGCAGCACGGCCAGGCTCGGGCCCTGCCGGATCAGCAGTCGGTCACCGAGCTGGTCCGCCAGATCCTGCAGCGCATGGTGCAGCCACCAGTTCGAGGCCGCACCGGGCGGCCAGGGCGATTCCTCGCCGGGGCTGTGGATATACACCGGCAGGATCTGCTCGTGGTCGGCCAACGCGGCCACCAGCGCGGGATTGTCCGCCAGACGGAGATCGCGCCGGAACCAGACGATCGCGAGCGACATCGCAGTTTCAGGCGGGTGGCGCGGTTGCGAGCATCGAGGGGCGCGCAGCGAACTCGGCGAACCAGGCCGCCAGCGCCGGTCGAGTGTCCCGCCACGGCCCGACGGCACCGCGCAGGTCCAGATAGCCGAGCGCCACCGCAACGCTGAGGGTGCCGAGATCGACCCGCCCGGCCAGCCCGGCGGCATCCTGTTCCAGCATATCCAGCGAACGCGTGATCGCGCGCTGCTTGAGTTCGATCCATTCGTCCCAGCGCCTCTCCTGCGGTCGCCTGACCCGCTCGACGAAGATCAGCACGGCGCAGTCCAGCATGCCGTCGGCGAGCGCCTGTTCGCGCAGCACCCGCCAGCGCCTATCCCCGCCGGCTGGAACCATCCGGGTGCCGTCGTGCTGCTGATCCAGGTAGTCGCAGATCACCGTGCTGTCGTACAGACTGGTGCCATCCTCGAGCACCAGGGTCGGCACCATCGACAGCGGGTTGTCGGCGGTCAGCCCGGCAGGCTCGGCCCAGGCATCGACCGTCTCGATCGCGACGTGGTCCATCAGGCCTGTCTCATGCAACATCACGGTGACCTTGCGCACGAACGGCGAGGTATGCGAGTGGCGCAGCAGCATGGGCACGGCTCCGGATTGTTGAAAGGCACATTATCGGTGGCAGACCGCGCAAAGCCCAGCCGTCCGCGGTGCGAATGTCCCGGTCAGGCCGCGTCCGCGCCGCTGATGATGTGCGAGGGAAGGTCCTCGGTCGCATGCCGCTGGTCGCCGATCAGCAGATCCTGGGCAAAGCGATCCTCGTCGACGGCCGCGCCAAGAAAACCCGCCACCGCACGCATGTCGACCTCGGCATTCTCCAGGCAGCAGGTCGCCCCCGGCGACGGTGTCATGTTGAAAATGGCGCCGATTCCGGTGTCGATCTTGGCCTCGCCCATCATCAGCTTGCGGTGGTCCTTGTCGATCAGCTGCGGGCGGATTCCGCCAACATGGTGGGCGAACTTGAGGTCACCGTATCTGAGGTCCGGCACGATCTTGCGCGCGTCTTTCAGGAACAGGCCGCGGCGCAGGATCGGGATCTCGAACAGGAAGTTCTTCAGCATGTAGTTGCGGATGTCCGACACCTTGAGCAGGTCGTAGAGCACGTCCCAGACCTTGCGGTCGAAACGGAACACCCGCATGAAGTCCTTTACGGTCTCCCAGTTGTAGCGTTCCAGCACCGGCAGCACCAGCGCAGTCGGCCCCCAGCGTGTCTTGCCCGGCACCATCACGTCCGGGTCGCCATGGATCGCGGCGAACGGCAGCTTGTCATTCTGCACGGTGTAGACCTTGCCCTTGAGCACCTGCGGCGTGAAGTAGTAGCTGCCAGCCACCGGCAGCACCGAGAAGTGGTGTCCGTAACCGAGGTCGTGGGCCAGTTTCAGACTGTGGCCGCCGGCACACACGACAATCGCGCGCGCCTCGAAGGTCCGCTCAGCGGTCTCGACCACGAACAGTCCGTCGCGCACATTGATGTGGCTGACGCGACTGTTGTAGTGCACCTCGATATCCTTGTCCCGGGTGCGCTGCGCCTGGCGCACAAAAGAACGCGCCAAGGCCTCGAAATTGACCGCGGTGTACTCGTCTTCTGATCCGATCGCGACGATCTCGCCGGCACGCATCGTCCCTTTGGAATAGGCCACGGCGGGTTCAATGCGCGCGATATCGGCGGGCTCGAGCAGCCGGAGGCGGGGGTAATGCGGCGCCAGCATCTCGAAGCGCTTGCGCAGCTGTTCGCATTCGCGCGCGCCGACACCGAGCACCATCTTCGGGTACTTGAAGATCAGATGGTCGATATCAGGCTGCACCGTCGCATAGTTCTCGACCATGCGCGCGGCCCGCTGCACCTTGAGGGCCTTCTCAAGGCTGTAGTTGGTCTCGATATCGCCACAGTGCAACGTCTGACTGTTGTTGCTGTGCAGGGAGTTGACCCGCGCCGGTGCGGCGTACTTCTCCAGCATGGCGATATGCCTGATATCGGTATACCGGGAGGTCAGGTACAGCAATGCCGATCCGGTTACACCACCACCGACGACCAGCAGGTCAAGAACCTGGCTCATCTATACGTCCTCCAGATTTCCAGTTCGGCCGAGCATAACGGGCCGGCGACGCCGCAGCCTATGAGGTTTATTGCGACCTCGTCATTGATTCAGGCCGCAGCTGCACAATTAACTGAAATTAATATTGACATTTTAGCATTTACTAATATACTTACCACACATCGGCAAGACAGCACCTGCCGGCCCGCCCCCCACAGGCGGCAAAGAATTCGCAAACGGGCCTAGGCCCATAGATAAATTTCGGAGACAGGAAATGAAAAAACTCATCGCTATCGCTGCCGTTCTGGCCACCGCTCAGGCTTCGGCTTTCTGGGGCAACAACGGCTGGGACAACAACTACAACAACGGTTATGGCTACGGCAACGGCTACACCAACGGCGTTTTCGACGGCACCGGTGACGCTGCTGGCGAAGGCAACTTCAGCATGAACTTCTCGGGCCGCGGCCACACCAACATGCGCGGCTACGGCAACGGCTACGGCTCTGGCGACGGCTGGGGTCGCGGTTACAACTACTCCGCACCTGGCTATGGCTACGGCTACGCCCC
>JAJDNF010000062.1 GCA_022340805.1 Chromatiaceae bacterium | reverse complement strand
GTTGTCCACGGCATCGACTAGGCTGGCCCTGACGGCGTTGCTGATACCTTAAAGCAGCCGATTCCGGCACTGGCCACTGCAGGCCTTGCCGGCCATACAATCCCAACCGATCCGGAGTCCACGTGTTTAAGTTCGTCCGCGTGATCGCTGGTGCCGATAACGAGTTCCAACGGCACCTCGATGGCATCAAGCAGCTGTTCACGACGGTTTTCCCCTTCAACCAACCCTATCTCAACAAGATCGACGCCTATGCTTCGGGACAGCATCCTATAGGTGCAGAGTCGATCCTGATGGCGGCCACCGGCCGACGCGGCAATGTCATCGGGTTCACCGTTACCTTTTACTTTGCCGACCTGAAAGCCGCCTACCTGGACTACCTGGCCAGCGACCCGAGCCGCGCCGCCTGGGGTATCGGCGGGGCGTTGTACGAGACCATGCGTGACCACATAAAGAAGCGTGGTGCGCGGCGGCTTTTCCTCGACTCGCTGCCGGACGAGCTCGGCGAGCATGTTGACGCCAGCCTGTTGCCGGCCAATCGCAAGCGGATGGCGTTCTACGAACGCCTCGGCGCCCGCCCGATCCTGGGTACGCTTTACGAACGGACGGTGACACCGGCCAATCTTGGCGATCCGAACATGCTGCTGTGCGACAACATGGGCGAATACCGGCCGCTGCCGCGCAAGCAGCTGGCCGAGGTATTTAGGCGGATCATGCTGGCCAAGGTCGGCCTGGGTACGGATGACCCGCTGGTCAAAGCGCTCGTCGCATCCATCCAGGATGACCCGGTCCGCCTGCGCCCGCCGCGTTATCCATTCCCGAAGCTGCGCGAGCCGCCGGCGCTGAGCTCACCGATCGACCTGGCCGAGACCGGTGCGGCCGATGACATCCCGCACTCGCCGTTCGGCGGTTATTACGAACGTCCGGCCCGGGTCGTGGCGATCACCCGTGCGCTCGAGGACCTGCCACTGCGGTGCCACTCGATCGAAGACTTCGGCATGGCCCCGATCCGCAAGATCCACGACAAGCGCATGGTGGATTTTCTCGCGGAAAGCGCGGAACGCCTGCTACCCGGACAGACTCTCTATCCGGAGATCTTTCCGGTGCGCTACGCCGACCGCCTGCCGAAAAACTGGGCAATGCGGCGTTGACCGGAGCCAAGCTGCTCGCGACGGGTCAATCGCGCATATGCTATGTGGCCGGGCGACCTCCCGGACACCACGGCAACGGGACGCAGGACATCTTCTGGGAAAGGGCGGACGTATTCACCGTCTCACTGCACTGTAACCCGCTGAACAGTTATCCATTCTTTGCCGGGTTCGTCGATGAGACTGGCGCCGGCGAAGGCCCGGGCTATAACCTCAACATCCCGCTCGAGCCCGGCGCCGATGACGCCAGCTATCTGCGGGCACTCGACAAGGCCCTTGCCGCGATCAGGAAATTCGCGCCGCACGCGATCGTTGTATCGCTTGGCGTCGATATCATGCGTGGCGACCCGACGGGTTCGTTCTTCATCACCCCCGAGGGCATGCGCCGTATCGGCGCGGCGATAGGCGGCCTGTGTATCCCCTCGCTCATCATCCAGGAGGGCGGTTACCACCTGCAGAACATTCGCCGCGGGGTACGCAGCTTCCTGTCCGGCTATGCGGTTTCGCTGCTCGGCGAGGCCGACAAGGCCACCCAGCCGGACCCGCTGAAGCACAGCTGACCGGCGACAGTACCGCGGCGAAGCGGTCGCACGCCCCCCCGGGGCCGCCAATTCAGGCTGCGCCGACCGGCCGCGTGCAGCCGCCGACCCGAACGGGTCGGCACAGCACATCGCCGGACGCGCGCCTACTGCACGCTGCCGAACGATTTGTCCAGAGCCCCGGCGGGTACCGGCAGCCCCGCGAGTGCGCAGCCCTGCGCCACCGGCCCCCCGGGGAACAGCTTGTAAAGATGGCGCATGCCACCACGCCCGTGGAAGCGCTCATCGAGCGCGTCGTGCAGCTCGCGCATGTTGACCTCCGGCTTGTCGTGCCTGGCGAAGTACTCCTGCAAGGCGCGGATCGCCTCGAGGTGATCCGCGCCCAGCGTGATGCCCTGCTGAGCCGCCAGCTGCTCGGCGTCGCGCTGCTGCCAGCCTAAGGGCGCGAACGGATAGCCTGGAAGGCCCCCGGTTTTCCTGACTGCCTCTACATTGATCATGATGTCGTCCTTTTTCGTAACGTCCGGTCTGCCGTCCCGAGTGTGACGGCGCGACACAATATCCAGATGGACCACTCGGCTCTGGCGATAAGGATAGACCGCAACCCACGGTTGCGGGTTCCAACACCATGCGGATCGCGGTTTCTGTCACCCCGGCATCGACTAGATTTACCTCTACAGCGGCGGTGTGCGGTGATGCACCATGAAGACGATACTTCGCCCCGAAGAACCTGAGACCATCAAATGCGAGATCTGCCTTGGCCAGATACCGAGTGATGGTGGCATCTCGATCGAGAGTGACGACTACGTGTTCCATTACTCCGGTATCGCGTGCTACCAGAGAAGGAAGCAGCAGGCCGCCGCGACGCTGACGGGTTGTCGTCCCGGAACCTGGCCGGGACCCGGCACTGCGCTGGCGGTTCGTTGAACCGCCCGCTATCCTTGGCCGCAATAAACACCATGCTGTGCTGACGGGCCGCCGCGAGCGCGGCCAGCTGCTGCCACATTCCGCAACCGCCAACCACGGAGTCCCCGGATGTCTGATCATTTCAAGGCCCTGCTGCTGACCGAGGACGGCGGTCGCACCGTCAGTCAGATCCGCGAACTCAGCAACGCCGACCTGCCCGAGGGCGACGTCCTGCTGGCGGTCGAATACTCGAGCCTGAACTACAAGGACGGCCTGGCAATCACCGGCAAGGGCAAGATCGTGCGTCAGTGGCCGCTGGTGCCCGGCATCGACCTCGCCGGCCGGGTGCTCGAGTCGAGCAGCCCGGACTATGCCCCGGGCGATCCGGTCGTGCTGACCGGCTGGGGTGTGGGCGAGAAGTACTGGGGTGGCTACAGTCAGCGTCAGCGTGTGCAGTCGCAATGGCTGGTGCCGCTGCCGAGCGGCCTAGACACCCGGCAGGCGATGGCCATCGGCACCGCCGGCTTCACCGCGATGCTGTGCGTGATGACGCTCGAGGAGGCCGGCGTCACGCCCGACAAGGGCACGGTCGTGGTCACCGGCGCATCCGGCGGGGTGGGCAGCATCGCCGTCGCGATCCTGGCCGGGCTCGGCTATACGGTGGCCGCGGTCAGCGGCAAGGCGGATGCCGAGGCCTACCTGCGCGACCTCGGCGCCAGCGAAATCCTGAGCCGTGACGAGATGGCCCGACCACCCCGCGCGCTCGAGGGGCAACGCTGGGCCGGCGCAATCGATACGGTCGGCGGCAGCATGCTCGCCCGGGTTTTGGCCGAGACCGCTTACGGCGGTTGCGTGGCCGCCTGCGGACTGGCCGGCGGGACCGACCTGCCGACCACGGTGATGCCCTTCATCCTGCGCAACGTGAGCCTGCGCGGGGTCGATTCGGTGAGCTGCCCGAGCGCGCGCCGCCGCGAGGCCTGGCAGCGGCTGGTCAGCGACCTGCCGGCCGCGGCACTCGGCGAGATCGGCCAAGTGGCCAGTCTCGAACAACTGCCCGAACTGGCGGAGCAGATCACCAGCGGCCAGATTCGCGGCCGGGTGATCGTCGACCCCAACGCCTGACAGCCAACAGGCCTGTCGATCGCTGCTGGCATTGAGCCGCGCGGGGCGGCAGCGGCAAACTAGACCGATAGCCGATCAGTCGGTCGATTCGGGCGACAGCACCGTCGGTTTGTTGTGCAGGCTCACTGGTACAGCGCGCGCGCGCCGCACGCGGATATTGAGCATCTCGACGCCCAGCGAGAAGGCCATCGCAAAGTAGATGTAACCCTTCGGAATGTGGAAACCCGCGCCCTCGCCGACCAGCGCGACACCGATCAGGATCAGAAATGACAGCGCCAGCATCTTGATGGTCGGGTGCCGCTCGACGAACGCGCCGACTGGACCCGCGGCCCACATCATGACCAGCACCGCGGCGACAATCGCGACGATCATCACCTCCACGTGCTCGGCCAGACCGACCGCGGTGATCACCGAGTCGAGTGAAAAGATGATGTCGAGTACGCCGATCTGGATGATCACGCCCAGAAAGCCGACCTTGGCCGCACTGGCCACGTTGTGTTCTTCCGGCCCCTCGAGCGCGGAATGAATCTCCATGGTGCTCTTGGCGATCAGAAACAGCCCGCCAAAGAACAGGATCAGGTCGCGACCCGAAACCGCGTACCCGATGATCTCGAACAGCGGCTCGGTCAGGCGCATCACCCAGGCCAGCGAAAGCAGCAGCAGGATACGCGTGCCCATCGCCAACATCAGTCCGGACCGCCGTGCCCGCTCGCGTTGCGCCTCCGGCAGACGGTTTGCGAGGATGGTGATGAAGATGATGTTGTCGATCCCGAGGACGATCTCGAGTGCGGTCAGGGTCAGAAAGGCTACCCAGGCATGCGGGTCGAGCAGGAGTTCCATGATGTCGGCATCAAAGGGGTCGGGAATGGCGGCACATTTTGCCCTGTCGTGTAAGGCTTTCCCAGCCTGAGCTGGCCGGCGCCGGGCGCATCGCCCCGCCGCTCACGACTTGACCCGGGCCATGCGCCCCTGGCTGGACTTCCGTGACGGGCTGCAAGACACTGCGGACACCCCGTCAGGCATCCAGTCCGTCGCGCCGGATCGCAACGCATGAGTAGACCCACCACCGCCGTCATCGACACCCAGGCGTTCATCGCCAACTATCGGCACGCCAAGTCGCTGGCGCCGGATTCGCGCGCCCTCGCCGTGATCAAGGCCAATGCCTACGGACACGGCGCCGTGCAACTGGCACGGGCGCTGGGCGACGAGGCGGACGCGTTCGGCGTCGCGTGCAGCGAGGAGGCCATGGAGCTGCGTGAATCCGGCATAGCCAATCCGATCGCACTGCTCGAGGGGGTGTTCGACCCGGCCGAGATCGGCAACGCCGCATTGCACGACCTCAGCGTGGCGATCCACTCCCCCGTGCAACTCGACTGGCTACTGTCGGCCCGCCCGGTGCGGCCACTGAGGGTCTGGCTCAAGGTCGACACCGGCATGCACCGGCTCGGTTTTGCCCCGCATGAACTGCACGCGGTGTATCGACAACTGGTCGACAGCCCAAATGTCCGGGATGTGGTGCTGATGTCGCACTTTGCCTGCGCCGACGAGACCGCAAACCCGGCGACTACAAATCAGCTCGCACGGTTCGAGCGGGCGATCGACGGCATCGAGGGCGCGCGCAGCCTGGCCAATTCGGCAGCCGTGATGGCCTGGCCGGCCACCCACGGCGACTGGATCCGGCCCGGCATCATGCTGTACGGCAGTTCGCCGCTCGACGGCGACACACAGCAAAGCACCGCTCTCAGCCCGGTGATGCGGCTGGAATCACGCCTGATCGCGATGCACGACCTCGCCGCAGGCGAAGCGATTGGCTACGGCGCCCGCTACGTCTGCGACCGGCCGACCCGCGTCGGGGTGGTGGCGATCGGCTATGCCGACGGCTACCCGCGACATGCCCCGGACGGCACGCCGGTCGTGGTCAACGGCAGACGCACGCAGCTGATCGGGCGCGTTTCAATGGACATGCTGACCGTCGATCTCAGCACCCAAGCGGAGGCGCGGATTGGCGACCCGGTGCAGCTATGGGGCGACCAGCTCAGCGCCAACGAGGTGGCGGCGCGCTGCGACACGATCTCCTACGAACTGTTCACCCGGATCACGCGGCGGGTTCACTGCCGCTACCGCTGACCCGGCGGCATCGACCGCTTCCCGAGTCAAATCCCCGTAACATCAGGCTGTTAGCGCCATTCTCACGGTCAAGAGAAGCGACCGCTCGCCGCTAGCAAGGTCATGCGAGATAGAAAAATGATTCCTGTGCTGGCCGGCGGTGGGACGCGCCTGCCCGCGCACGTCGGCATACTGACCGCGCTGGAGCAAATGCAGTACCGCGTGGAACGGCTGGTCGGGGTCTCCGGCGGCAGCATCGTCGCATCGCTTTACGCCTACGGCTACTCGACCGAATACCTGAAAAACCTCGCTTTTGCGGTCGATTTTCGCCAGTTTCGCGGCTTTTCGCTCAAACAATTGTTGTTCGCCGGCGGCCTGTCGACCGGCGAGCGCTTCGAAAGCTGGCTCGACGACCAGCTCAAGGGGGCGACCTTCGCCCAGCTGGACAGAGAGCTGCACGTGGTGGCCACCGACGTGCGCTCGGGCGAGCCGGTCGTGTTCGACAGCGCGCACTCGCCGGACTTTCGGGTCGCGCGCGCGGTGCGCTTCTCGATGGGCATCCCGCTGCTGTTCACGTTCGAGAAGTACAAGCACCACCTGATGGTCGACGGCAGCATCCTAGCCGAGGACGCGCTGTACCGGCAGTGGTCTGACGACGACACGCCGGTGGTCTACTTTCGCCTGCGCTCCAACCGCGAGGCGGTCGAGATCCGGGAATCGCGGGTCTTTCCGCTGCCCGACTACGTGATGATGCTGATCCGCACCTTCATGACCAGCATCTCGCGCGAATACATCAGCGATCCTTACTGGCGAAACACGGTAGTGATCGAAACCGGCAACATCTCGCCGGTCGAGTTCGCACTGTCCAGCGAGCAGAAGGAGGACCTGTTCCGGCGCGGCCTGCAGACCACCGAGCAGGTCATCCCGCTGAAGCTGGAAGGCATCCCCACGGCGAAGCAGTCCCAACTCGGCAGTTGATCGGTCGGCCAATGCCCGCGCACCCGGCCGGCCGAGCCTGGTCTGCGCGGCTCGCCCCGGCAGGACCGTGACGGCTGCCCGGCCAGTCCCCGGTCGGCAGGAAGATCGCGCGGCATGATTCGAACGACCCCTGCACCAGCCCCTGTCGGGGCTAATCCGGCAATACGATATTCAGCTCCAGGATCTCCTGCGCGCCGTCGCGCTCGAGATTGACCGAGACCGCGTCGTTGTCGACTGCCACGTATTTGCGAATCACCTTCAACAGGTCGTTCTTCAACTGCGGCAGATACGACGGCCCACCGCCACGCCGGTCATGTGCCACGAGGATCTGCAGGCGTTCCTTGGCGATCGCCGCGGAGCCGGTGGTCTTGCGCTGTCTGAAATAATCGAGCAGTGCCATGCTCACCCCCTGAACAGACGGCCGAACAGGCCCTTTTTCTCGACCGTAAGAAAGCGATGCGGCAGGTCCTCGCCAAGGTAACGCGACACCATATCGCTATACGCCTGGCCTGCGCTGCTCTCGCGATCCAGGATCACCGGCACGCCGGCGTTCGACGCGTTCAGCACCGAGGGTGAATCGGGGATCACGCCGATCAGGTCGAGTGAAAGGATATCCTGCACATCCTCCAGGGCCAGCATCTCACCGCGCTGCACCCGCTCAGGCGAGTAGCGCGTGACCAGGAGAAATTCGCGGATCCCCTCGAGGCCCTGCTCCGCGCGGCGCGATTTGCTCGACAGGATACCGATCATCCGGTCCGAGTCGCGCACCGACGAGACCTCTGGATTGGTCACCACGATGGCGTCATCGGCGAAATACATCGCCATCGTCGCCCCCTTCTCGATCCCGGCCGGAGAGTCGCAGACGATGAACTCGAACTCCTTGGCGAGTTCATCCAGCACCCGGCCCACTCCGTCGATACTAAGCGCTTCCTTGTCGCGTGTCTGCGAGGCGGGAAGGATGAACAGGTTCGGATTGCGCTTGTCCTTGATCATGGCCTGCCCGACATTGGCCTCGCCGCTGATCACGTTGACGAAGTCATACACCACGCGGCGTTCACAGCCCATGATCAGGTCAAGGTTGCGCAGACCGACGTCGAAGTCGATCACGACCGTCTTGAACCCGCGTTCGGCCAGACCCATCGCAAATGCCGCGCTGGTCGTAGTCTTGCCCACCCCACCTTTTCCGGAGGTTACAACGATGATTCTTGCCAACTTAACTACTCCTGTGGACCGAAGGTCCGCGTTGGTCGGTTTGCGCCTGTTTCGGCCATGTCAGAACAGCTCGAACTTGAGCGCGTCGTCGGACAGCCAGATCTGCACCGCGCGCCCCAGATAGCGTCTGTCCAGATTCTCACTCACCCGGTAGCGACCGGCGATCGAGACCAGTTCGGCACCGAGCTCACGACAGAATATCCTGGCCGTGGCGTCTCCCGACACGCCGGCCATTGCCCGCCCGCGCAGCGGCCCATAGGCATGAATGTGGCCATCGGCCATGATCTCGGCACCGGAACTGACGCCGGCGAGCAACACCAGGTCGCCGCCATCGGCATAGATCCGCTGCCCCGACCGGACCGGCTTCTCGATGACCATGGTGCGGTTGGGCGCCAGCGCGGACTCGCGCGGCAGCGGGGAGGCCTTGGCCGCCGGCGCCTTGCGTCCGGCCGGCATGATCGCCAGCTCCAGGGCCAGCGCCTGCGCCTTCTGCTCTGCCGAGGCGCCACGCACACCGACCGGTATCATTCCGTGTCCGCGCAGCATGCCGACAATCATCGGGAAATCCGAGAGCTGCTCGCGATCCGGCAGCGCCGACAGGTCAATCGCCACCGGCGCCTGATCGAAGAACGACGGCAGGCGGGCCACCTGCTGCGTCAGGAAGGCATCCAGACCGGCAACGTCGAGGTCCCGCAATACCAGGGTCGGGATCGTGAACTGCCCGGCCTTCATGTCGAAAGGGGCTGGGGACGGCTCGCTACGGGCAGGTGCCTCGGACATGCCTTGTACAACTCCGGCAATGGGTTGGTTTCTGGGGTCGAAATTCTATATGAATTTACTGCCCGTTGTGGCGGCTGCCTCACAAAAATGCGGCCGCCCGGCGGCGGCTTCAATTCGGCAGGATCGGGTTCATCGCCCCCATGGGCCCGGAAATCTGGTGGACATTCTGGCGCATCACGCTCATGCCGCCGGTCATATTCTGCATCTGCCGGGCAATACCGCCCATGGCCCAGGTCATCTGCTGCATGTTTTCATCGATCCCGCTCATCTCGGCCTCGATGTTCTGCATGTTCTCGCGCAGATGCGGCATCACCTCGCGCATCGCCTGCATATGCGCGGTGATCGGCCCCATGTGCTGCATGTGCCTGTCGAACCGCTCCACGCGCTGGTTGACCAGGTCCATGTCATGGTCGATGCGCTCCAGGTTTTCGTACATCGAGTCCATATTGCTGACGATGCCGTTGAGATCCTGGTACAGCACGGTGACGTAATACACGTTGACGCATGCCAACAGAACCAGCAGCAGGGAGATGACCAGGATCACCCCGTCGGTAATCTTGAAATGCCGATGCCGCTCATCCAGGTGCAGCTGGGTCTCGCGACCCAGCCGCGCCATGACCTGGATGATCGGGCTGCGCGGATCAATGCCCACGAGACACCGCCATCAGGCTCGAGGCATCACGCATGCGGTAGTCTGTCAAGCTCGCCTGCCCACGGATTACGGAAACGGGAACATCTTGTTGATGGCGCGCGCCGGCTTCGCCATCCGGTGCATCTCCACACTCATTCCCTGCACCTCCTGGTTCATCGCGTTCATGGTGACCGCGATGTTCTCCACGTTCAGCCGGCTGCCGGTCATCTGCAGACCGATGTCGGTCAGATTTGTCTCGATACTCCCGGTGGTCTCGCCGATGGCGGCGATCTCGGACCGCATCGTGGTAGTGCTGGCGCCAATGGACTCGAGCTGCGCCACCTGGGCCTCCATCGAGCCGAGATACTCGGTGATCTCGCCCATCCGCGTCGACACCTGTGAAAAACTGGCATTCATCAGGCCGACGACGCTAGAGATCCGATTGATCTGCGAGCTCAGCGTCAGCAGCAGGACCAGAATCGAGAACGCGATGACGAACAGGATGATCAGGCCCGCGCGGATGCTGTAATTGAGCCGGTCGCCGAGCTTGTTCTTGACGTCGATCTGGCTGAGGACGATACCTTCGAACGAGCTCAGCGCCCGCAGGTACTGTTGCTGAAGAATCGCCTCGTCGTTGCTGGGTCGGTGGTCAGGACGGTCGTTTGACATTGTTCAGCCGCTGATATCGTTTGCCGGTTGCCGTCCTGCATCTTTCCTCAAAGACTCCGGCAACAAGATGGCTCTTGGGTCATTCTGGCACATTCCGCCGATTGCAACCGTCGCAGAACCAGGGAATTCAGCGCAATTTGACCCGGCTCAGCTGAATCAGCGGGAACCAGGCCGGGGAGAGGCCTGCCTCGTTCAGTGTTCCAGCTGTCGGGAATGCCGCAACAACTCGGACGCCTCACCCGCCGGGACCGGCCTGGAGAACCAGAATCCCTGCGCCTCTGGACATTGCATCGAAACCAGCGCATCGAGCTGGCCACGCGACTCGACGCCCTCGGCAACCACGTTCATGTTCAGCATCCGGCCGAGCCCGACGATCGTCTTGATGATTGCCTGGCTTTGCTCCTCGCTGCCCAGGGTCTGCACGAACGACCGGTCGATCTTCAGGGTATCGTAGGCACAGCGCTGCAGATACGAAAGTGACGAGTAACCGGTACCGAAATCGTCCATGTGGATCTTCACGCCGAACGCGCGCAGTTCCGCCAGGACGGCCTGGGTGGCTTCCTCGTGATCCATGCAGTCGCGCTCGGTCAGCTCCAGCGAGAGATCCTGCGGGGCAATGCCGCTGTCCAGGACAATGTTCTTCACGCGCTGCGCGGAATGCTCCGCCCTGAACATACTCGCAGACACATTCACGCTCATCCCCAGCGACGTGCCGTTGGCGAACACATTGCGCCACTCGCGGGCCTGCCGGCAGGCCTCCTCGAGGACCCACCAGCTCAGCGTCGCAAGCATGCCGGTATCTTCGACAACGGCCAGAAAACTGTCCGGCGAGAGCAGCCCCCTTTCCGGGTGCAGCCAGCGCAGCAATGCCTCGAACGCGACGATTCGCTGCTCGGACAGGGTCACGATCGGCTGGTAATAGACGACGAACTCGCCGCGCGCGACGGCCCGCCGCAGGTCGGTCTCCAGGTTCAGGCGGGATACCGCGGCCTGGTGCATGGTGGTATCGAAGATCACCGTGCTTTCGGTCTCGGAACGCTTGGCCCGGTACATCGCCAGGTCGGCGTCACGCAGCAGCTCTTCGGGTGACTCGTATTGTTCCGTCGCAACGGCCACGCCGATACTGGCGCTGGTATACATGCCCCGACCAGCGATCGAGAACTCCTGCTGGAACAGTGTGTGGATACGCTCTGCGACCTGTGCAGTGCTGGATTCGTCGTCGATATCACTGACCAGAACCGCAAACTCGTCACCGCCCATGCGCGCGACCGTGTCGCCGGGCCGGATCACGCTCATCAGGCGCCGCGCGATCGACACCAGCAGACTGTCCCCGGCCGAGTGGCCGAGACTGTCGTTGACGAACTTGAAGCGGTCCAGATCAAAGTAGAGAACCGCGAAGCGCAGTGCGTTGTTGCGCTTGAAACGGCGCAGCGCCTGCTGCAGGCGGTCGATGAACAAAACCCGGTTGGGCAACCCGGTCAGCGGGTCATGCAGCGCGCGATGGACCAACTCGTTCTCGGTCTCCTTGCGCTTGGCGATACTGCTGATCGACCCGGCCATCCGCGTCGGCCGGCCGGCCGCGTCGGCCAGGACCACGCCGCGCGCATAGACCCAGACGTAGTCACCGCTCTCGTGCCGCAGGCGGTGCTCGTGTTCGAAGTGGTGGCGCTCGGAATCGAGTCTGGTGCGCACCATCCGACGCAACTCGGCGACGTCCTCCGGGTGTACCCGGTCGAACCAGTCTTGCAGCTGATCGGCGACGGCGTCCCCGGGCAATCCCAGCAATTCGTTCCAACGCGGCGAAAAATACGCCTGGTCGCTGGCGGCGTCCCATTCCCAGATGCAGTCGTTGGCGCCCGCCACCGCTAGCGCGTAGCGCTCCTTCATCTTCACCAGGGCCTGCTCCGCACGCTGCCGCTCGATCGCATACAGGATCGCGCGGTGCAGCAGAGCCGCGTTGACCTCGCGCTTGATCAGGTAGTCCTGGGCACCGCTGCGCACGGCGCTCGCCGCGGTTCGCTCCTCGTTGAAATTGGTCAGGATGATGATCGGCACACCGGATGCGGCACCGGCGATGTGCCGGTAGCCCTCCAGACCCTTGGTGTCCGGAAGATGCAGATCGAGCAGGATGATGCTGGGCACCTGCCCGGTGGCGAGATCGTTCAGCGCCCCGCCGATACTGCGCACATGGCGAATGCTGTACTTGTGCGAATATCGCTTGGCCAGATACAAGCGCACGATTTCCGCTTCCTGCGGGTTATCTTCAACCAGTAGGACATCAATACTTTCGCCATTCATTTGACTATATGCACACCACCCAATGAGTTATCCCGCCAAGACCTCGGCCGTATCCCCGGCCTGCGGCACAGAGAAGATGAATACGCTGCCGCTACCGAGCGAAGAGCGCACCCATATCCTGCCGCCGTGGTTGTGTATGATCCGTTTGCAGATCGCAAGCCCCATTCCGGTGCCTGGATATTCTTCTGCCCCACCGGCCCGCTCGAACATCCCGAATATCCGCTTGGCGTCTTCTTCGGCGATGCCTATTCCATTATCCTTGACGCCAATGCGCCACTCGTTGCGCACGCGTTGCGCACGTACCGTGATGTGCAAAGGCCGCTCGCTACGGAACTTGATCGCGTTGCCGATCAGATTCTGCAACACCCGCTGAAACTGCCTGCGGTCCACAACCAGGGTCGGCAGGGAATGCTGACGGGTGATCGAGCCACCGATCTCCTCCAGGCTGAGTTTGTAAAGACCAATCACCTCGTCGAGCAGTTCGTTGAAATCGACCGGCTGCCTGTCGGGCTTGGCGCCCTGCAGGCGCGAATAATCCAGGAGCTCGTCCAGCATCTCCTGCGTGCGATTCAGATTGAACTGCAGATGGCCGAGTACCTTGCTGCCGGACTCGCCCAGCTCGTTCTCGAAATCCTCGTTCAGGATTGCCGCATAGCGACGCGCGAGCTGCAAAGGATCCTGCAGGTCGTGCGATACCGCGTAGACGAGCTTCTCCCTGTCCTGATCAGGTGCCGTGTCGCTGTCGCCCTCGCCCGCCCGGCCGTCCAGGCGCAGACTGAAGCTTCGCTCCTGTGCAGCCAGCTTGATCACCAGTCTGGCGAGGGCAATCAGGCCGGCGCTGTTGCGCGGGTAGACGGCGGCGGCGCCTGCACTCAGCGCAGCCTCGTGCTGGTCGGCACGCTCCGCACTGGTCAACAGCACCAGCAGCGCATTTGGCCGGCTTTTTGCGCAGGTCGCCGCGACGCTCTGCCAGTCCGACCAGGGCTGCCGGTCGTCGATCACGATGACCTGATAGCGCTCCTCGGAGTAGACGGCATCGAAGAACGCCTGCGCGCTGCTCGCAGCAGACAGGTGTATCCCTTCGCCCTCCGATTCCCGGACAAGAAGCGTGGTTAGTACCGTTTCATCGGCAGTACAGGCACTAACGAACAAAACATGGATGTCGCTGTTCACCAGTTATTTTTTTCGGCACTTATCGTTATATTTGGCGACCGCGTGACCCACACAACCGCAGGTCATCCGGTCTTGCAATCTCGGTACGGCCTCAGCGCCTCACAGCGCCCGTTCCGGTTGCAATCCCATGCAGTCCTTTGCGTTTATTTTTCCTTCGAAATCATAACCTAAGTAAGGTTGTTTTGCGATGCGGCCGAGCCCGATTCTGGCGAAAAAACGGGGCCGCAAAACGGCGAATATCCGGCACCGCACTTTCCTTGACGCGGCAATCGATGCGAACGGAAGGCTCTTCGCAAAACCCACCGTTAAAAGACTCGCCCGAGGAACTAGACTCCTGTTTCGCGGACCGGTCCGCGGCTCGCAATCCGCGCCCACGAACGCAATCCGTGCATTTAATTCCGGCCCGGCCTGACCAATTCACCGTACAGGCGCGCATTCCCCGCCGGTCGGCGGTCGGCCGGTCTCCCGCCCATCATGGGCGGACAGGTCGCCGACCGCTGTTGGGCAGCCAACGCGAAGGCCAGCCGACGGCCAGGCCCCGCGCGACCGGCCAGACAGACATCTCGAAACGGGGACCGCGCCGCGTATAACATGTCGGACAGCGTCCGCGCGGCCTTACGCGCATCCGCGGCGGAGCGCCGCAGGGCGCCTGCGAACCCTCCATCGAGTCAGGGCTCCAACGAACGATGAACCTCTCGCGATTGCCTGGTCACCCGCCGCGACGCCTGCAGCACGGTGCCATCGGACACCGGGCATGCAGTGCATGGATTGGCACGCTCCTGGCGGCGACCGTGTTGCTGGCGACCGCGTGCGGCGGTCCGGACGCACCGCCGATCGAGCTGACCGGCCACACGATGGGGACCAGCTACAGCATCAAGCTGATCCCGGACCCCGGTATCGCCGCGCGTGACTCACTGCAGCAGGCGGTCGATGCGCGGCTGGCCGAGATCAATCGGCAGATGTCGACCTACCTGCCGGATTCCGATCTGATGCGCTTCAACCTGGCGCAGAGCGATCAGTGGCAGGCCGTGCCGGCGGCGCTGGTCGAGCTGATCGAGCGTGCCCAGCAGATCAGCCTGCTCAGCGATGGCATGTACGACGTCACGGTCGGTCCGCTGGTCAACCTGTGGGGGTTCGGCAGCAGCGGCACCCGTGACACCCCGCCGACTGCGCAGCAGATCGCGGCACTGCTGCCGCTGGTCGGCTTCAAGCACCTACAGACCCGACGGTCGCCGCCGGGGTTGCGCAAGACGGTGACCGGACTGCAGGTCGACCTGTCGTCGATCGCCAAGGGTTGGGCGGTCGACCAGATCGCCGGCCTGCTGCGCGAACGCGGTGTACGGAACTTTCTGGTCGAGATCGGCGGCGAGGTGTACGCCAGCGGCGAAAAGCATCCCGGCGAGGGCTGGCATATCGCGATCGAGCAACCGCTGTATGACCGGCGCGCGGTCGAACGCGTAATCGAGTTGCACGATATGGCGGTGGCGACCTCGGGCGACTATCGAAACTTCTTCCCTGCGGGCGACAGGCTGTATTCACACACCATCGACCCGAGGTCCGGGCAGGCGGTACAGCACCGCCTCGCCTCGGTGACCGTGCTGGCCGACAACTGCACCGATGCCGACGCCTGGGCCACCGCACTGATGGCACTGGGCGACCGGCGGGCCGGGGTCCTGGCCGATCGACAGGGGCTGAAGGCGCTGCTGATCCTACGCGGCGACCGCGGACTCATCGAACAGCCCAGCAAGGCGCTGAGCAGCTCTGCCACCTGGCGCGGGCAGCACTGACACCGGCCCGCGGCAGACCGGGCGCATAATGACCATGCCGACATGGTCGATGCCGATACCACGCCAGAATGGCGATGCTGATGTGCAGCGCCCGGGCGGCACGGATCGGATGCCTGAACCCTGAGCGCGCCGATGGGACCTGGCGGAAGGCTGCGCAGTCTGGGAAGATCGCGCTCTCAGACCGACTACTGACAGATGCAGCGTGGTCATCGATATCCAAGACATGGTGTTTCGTTGGGATGCCGGCGGCCCGGCCGTGCTGGCCCTGGATGCGCTCGCGATAGCCACTGGCGAGCGCATCTTCATCCAGGGGCCGAGCGGCAGTGGCAAGAGTAGCCTGCTGAGTCTGCTGGCCGGCGTGACCACGCCGCAACAGGGCAAGGTGGAGGTGCTCGGCAAGCGTCTCGATCGGCTCGGCAGCATCGAACGCGACCATTTCCGCGCCCATCACATCGGCTACATCTTCCAGATGTTCAACCTCATACCCTACCTGTCGATGGTGGAGAATGTCGCACTGCCCTGCCGCTTCTCGCTGCGCCGTCGCGACAAGGCACTGGTACGTTCCGCCACCCTGGAAGAAGAGGCGGTGCGCCTGCTACAGCATCTGGACATGGCGCATCCGGGGCTGCTCCATCGGCCGGTGACCGCACTGAGCGTCGGGCAGCAGCAGCGCGTCGCGGCAGCGCGCGCACTGATGGGGTCGCCCGAGATCCTGATTGCCGACGAACCGACCTCGTCACTGGACGCGGACCGGCGCGAGTCGTTCATCAGGCTGCTGTTCGACGAGTGTCGCCAGGCTCAGTCCACGCTGGTGTTCGTCAGCCACGATGCAGCACTCGAACCGCTGTTCGACCGCAGCGTGAACCTTGCCCGGATCAACCGCGCCCTAGCCAAGGCGGAGTGGAGAGAGGATACCTGATGCCGATCCTCGCGCTGGCCTGGAAGAGCCTGCTCAACCGCCGCTTCACAGCCGCGCTGACCGTGCTGTCGATTGCGCTCAGCGTCACGCTGCTGATCGGTGTCGAGCGCCTGCGCACCGAGGCACGCACCAGCTTCGCCAACACCATCTCCGGCACCGACCTGATCGTCGGCGCGCGCAGCGGCCCGGTGCAACTGCTGCTGTATGCGGTGTTCCATATTGGCGACGCCACCAACAACATCTCCTGGGAGAGCTACCAGGCGATCGCCACCCAGCCGAAGGTAGCCTGGAGCGTGCCAATCTCGCTCGGTGATTCGCACCGCGGCTTCCGCGTGGTGGGTACGACGCCGGACTATTTCGTTCACTATCACTATGCGCGCGATCGCGGCCTCGAATTCGCCCAGGGCCATGCATTCGCCGACCTGTACGACGCGGTGCTCGGCGCCGAGGTGGCCGACAGCCTTGGCTACCGGCTCGGCGATTCTATCGTGCTGGCGCACGGCGCCGACGACGTCAGCTTCACGCGACACGAAGACAAGCCGTTTCGCATTGCCGGGATCCTCAGGCGCAGCGGCACACCCGTGGACCGGTCTGTGCACGTCAGCCTGCAGGCGATCGAGGCGATGCATGTCGACTGGCACGGGGGCGCACCGATACGCGGGCTCTCGATCGCGCCCGAGCAGGCCCGCGCGATGAACCTGCGGCCCAAGGCCATTACCGCGGCACTGGTAGGCCTGAAGTCGAAGGTCGCGACCTTCCAGGTGCAGCGCGTTGTGAACGATTATCGCAACGAGCCGCTGACCGCGATCCTGCCAGGGGTCGCGCTCAGTCAACTGTGGAGCCTGATCGGCATCGCCGAGAACGCGCTCTTGATCGTCTCGGTATTCGTCGTGGTGGTCGGCCTGTTCGGGATGCTGACCGCACTGCTGACCAGTCTCAACGAACGCCGTCGAGAGATGGCCATCCTTCGTTCGGTGGGCGCCCGACCTGCGCACGTGTTCGCCCTGGTCATGGGGGAGGCCACCGTCCTGACACTGCTCGGCGTCGTTGTCGGCCTGGCCCTGCTGTACGGCCTGTTACTGATCGGCCAGCCGCTGATCGAAAGCCGCTACGGGCTGTTCATCGCGGTAGGCGCGCCCTCCGCCCACGAAGGTCTGCTGCTCGGCGCGGTGCTGCTGGCCGGCTTCCTGGTCGGCAGCATCCCCAGTTACCGGGCCTACCGTCTGTCGCTGGCCGACGGCCTGTCGCTGCGCGTGTAAGGTTCGATCGGCCCGGCTTGCACGGCAACTCTCGGCGCAGGCACATCACGATTTGGCGCCAGTCACCCTGGGCCTCATGTTGGTTCAGCGCAGCACCGGATCCTATCGATCCGCGTTGCGGTACAGCGACAACCCCGCCACACAGACATCGGCGGCAAAATCACGCCCGATCGCGACAATGCCAACGCGCTTCAGCCGATCGACCCGCAGCGGCGTAGTGGTCCTGTAGGGTTCAAACTGGCCGAACGCGAGCTCGACGGTCCGCCAGCCGGGTGCTGCGGTAAACGGCGCGCGATATGACTGCCATGGCAACCACAGATCGCGCGTCCGCAGGTGTACGTTATAGATCTGGCCATTGCCCAGCACCTCGAGACGAACCCCATCAAAGTCGCCGGCCGCCCGCGCAAGGCCCTCATCCAGATCGACGGCAAGCTGAATGAAGCCGCCATCGTTGTCGGTGCGCACATCGCCGCTCAGGCAAACGCAGTCGCGACCGGCCCGATGTTCGCGGCGCACCTCGCCGAACGAGACACCACCCATCACTGCGTCGGTGACCAGGCGTCCCGCACCCATCGGTATCGGGCCCGTGTTGTCGTCATCCGCGGAGTGTGTGCTGCCGTTCATCGTAAACAGTATGCCGAAAAGAAGCATTGTGGAGCGCATGGCCGATACCCCGTCAACTGTCCCGAAAAGCCCGCCGCAGGGGCGGGCAGTTCCAAGCGCGTCACAGATCACCCCGAACGGCTAACAGACCCCGGCCCGATCCTTGGGGGGAGGGGCAAAGACGAACCGCGGCTTGAACCAGTACAACAGCAGTGGCAACAACATCAGGGCAAGCACCACATCCAGCACCAGCGCCTCTCCGATGTACAGGCTTACCGACCATAGGTTGGCCAATTCCGTGTTCATCAGCGGGATGAGACTGCCCAGCAGCACAACCACGGAGATGATAATCGCCGAACCGGTGGAATTGAGGGTGTTGTAAAGCCCTATCCGCCAGCTATGACCGGCGTCGTGTATCTCCTCGCGCAGACGCGCTACCACATACACGCCATAGTCGATGCCCAGGCCCATCGCGATACTCAAGGCCACTTGCACGTGAAACGCGAGATTGGCGGACCATTCCTGGATGGACGTCATGTAGCCGCCCAGGCCATATTGCGACATCAGGGTAATGAAGCACAGGCTGACCAGAATGCCTGCAATCAGCCACGAACGGAACATGATGGCGGTCATCGCGAACACTGTCATCGAGGTCGCGGCCGGCGCTTGCAGCCATTCCTCGAACGCCACGTCGCGGGTGGCCTCGGTTACACCCAGAAAGCCGCCGATGGCTGCCCTGCCCGGGATGGTGTCAACGGTGACTATGCTGGTCTTGCCCTCGCTGCCCGGCAGCACTATGCGTTCGCCCCCGTCGATGCCGACCCTGAGTTTGCGCATTCCGGGGTCGTCTTTGTGCGCTGCCAGATAGTTCTGAATATCGACGATGGTCTGGTGCGCCTTTACCGGGTTCATCGTATTGACGAAGGCAACGATGATGCCTTCGTCCCAGTTCTGCACGTTGACGAAGGAGTCGAGCTCTCCGGATCCGGCGCTGGCGAGCAGGATACCGTTATACAGCTGCACTGCGGCATTCGGATCCGGCAGGTAATCCGGATCATCGGGCGTCGCATAGGCATACCGGTTCGCACTGGTGTGCTCCACCGTCGGAATCGCAAAAAGATTCATGTGTTCGGTCGGCTCCGCGCCAGGCGGGGCATTCAGCATCATATTCGCCGTCTTGACGAACTGCACAAAAGAGCTGGTGAACCCGATGTTCGGGTGAGCACGCAACCAGTCTTCGAATTCGGACAGCGCATTCAATACGGTGGCGTCGTTGAAGATACCCCGCGGCGGGTCATTCAGCTCGTCGAAGCACTTATCTGGACCGATGATGCGTTCACCCGTCTTGTCCCAGGCGCCCGCGTCGCACGGCGGCAGCGTGCCGGATTTGGAACGGATCACCATGTTGGCGGTTATCACGCCCGGCATCATCCTGGACAGGGTATCCAGCTGGGCGATGGTCTGTACCTCACCACCAGTGCCGAACCAGTCCCCCAGCGCATAGTGATCCTTGAAGGCCGCGCGGGGATAGTGGATGCCCTTTTCGGCGCCCGGCATGATGTCGAACTCGTCCTGGATGCGCGCGATTTCAGGATCTTTCCGCCCCGCCTCGCCGGCCAGTATTGCGGAGACCCCGCGGCCCAGTTCGGCGTAGTGTGCTGACCCCCACAGCACGCCGATCACGACCGCTACCGGAATCCATTTCAGGCGGCCGGTAAGCATCTTCGTTATGCCAACCGCCAGCCGCGCCTCCCAATGACGCTGGTCTTCGTGATTGTGCAGCTTGGGTGGCCGCGTGACCATGAGCAGTGGAATCAGCGTGGTCGTGGTCAATATCAACGTGGACATGCCAAAAATGCCGAAATAGGCATAGGCCTTGTAAAAGGAGATGTCGACGAAGGAGATGGCAAGAAAGCCGTGCAGATCGGTGCCGATGGACAGGGCGGCGGGTATCATGGTGCGGCTCAGCGCAACTTCGGCGGCGATCTCCGGATCGCCACAATGGCGCAGCTCCTGCATGAAGCGCCGGGTAATCTGCATCGCATGACCGATACCGATGGCCAGCAGCAGCATCGGGGTCAGCATCATCATGGTGGTCAACCTGAACTGGGTGTACCCCATCAGGCCCAGCGTGAGTACGATCGTCATACCGACACCCAGCAGGGGCAGTACGGCACAGCTCCAGTGGCGGAACTGGTACCAGAGCACCACCAGTACGATGAGCAGGGATATGCCGAAAAGCCAGGCCTTGTCCCACAACTCCCGCACCATGGTGGCGAGGAAGTAGGGCTCACCTGAAATCAGGAACTCGACGCGCTCGCCGTACCGCGCCTGGTAGTCGGCCATCAATGTCTGCACCGCCGCGATCCACTCCAGATGGTGCTCCTTCATGGAGTCGCCGAAATCGCCGACGATGAAGGTACCCTTTGCCATGCACTGCGCGTGCACGTGGGCGATGGACGCGTTGGTGATCCGGCCATCACCATCCAGCAGCTCGCACTTGTTGCCGTCCGCGTCTTCGTAATAGATGAGCAAAGGCTCCATTACCAGGTGCCTTTCCAGGCCCGCACGGAGGAATGCCATTTGCGCCTTGAGTTCATCCGGGTCGTTCGACAGACCGTTCCCGGGAATCAGGCGCGTGAAGTCCAGCGTCCCCTGCGCGGACAGGCCGAGATTGCGCATCCTCGGCGACGGAAGGCCGATGAAATTGTCGGTGTTGGCGTATTCGAGGTGCGACACATCCCGGTACAGGTCGATGAGCATGCGGATGAACCACGGCTGATAGATGTCACCGTCCTTGACCTTGACACCCCATACCATGAGGTTGCCCATCCCGTAGATCCGCTCGCTATACAGGTTGGTGGCGATGTAGCGATTTGAGAGGGGAAGCAGCGAGTCCGGATCGTTGCGCAGGTCGATCTTGTTCACGTAGAAGGCCGCGACGATGGTGGCGGCGAATAAAAGAAAAATGACCGCCCAGCGGTGACGAAGCATGAAGCGGGCGTAACGTCGCGTGTAGTCGTTCTCGCCCATTGCCGCGCTGTTATGTCGGGCCCGGCTTGGTCATTGAACGTAGGCCTTCAGTGTCTCGGCCGACCAGAAGCTGTCCGGCAGGTCCGTGTTCAGCTCTATCGTGCTGCGCGGGACATAGACCATGCTATCCCTGCCGTCAGCGTGGCTTATCGCGTAGATATAGCGTGGATAGGTGATCCGCGGATCGGGCTGATCCAGAGACTGCCAGTCGACGAAAACGGTTTTGATCTTTTCGCGGTCCTTGTAATAAACCGTGCGGTAGACGGCAAAGGTGTTCATGTCGATGTCGCTGACGTGATAGTCGTACCACCAGTTCTCGAACTTGGTGGTGCTCTTCAGCCGGTAGACGGGTTTGCCCTTGTGCCCGCATTGCGGGCCCGGCAGTCCTTTCGTATATCGGGTCTGCTCTCCCTCGGTCAGCATCATCGCGTCCAGGCAGCTGTCGAAGACCGTCTCCTCCAGCAACTCGTGGATCTCGTCCGAGGGCTTGCGCAGCACGATCTCGCCATAAGTGAGGTTGGTACCGAACCAGACATCCTCGTAGGAAGGCTCATTGATCTGGCGGATCTTGCGCAGGGCCGGCAGCCACATGGTGATGTTGGAGCTGCGCTGCTCGTCGGCGTACTCGGTAAACAGCAGGCCGGTTCCCTTTGCCTTGCCCGACGTCAATATTGCCATCTGCAGCGAACGAAGGGCAGGATCCTGCGGGTGGTGATTCAGGTAGGTATCGAAGGTCTGCAGGATGGGCTTTCTGCCCGGTCGCCGACCTTCGAGCGGCACCCGGTTGACCAGCAGCGGGACCTCGCCCTGCTTGCCCTTGCTGACGGCATTCTGCACCAGCCCCCCGTGGGCCGACGTGTAGACCTGTTCAGCCACTTGATCCGCGGTCAGCGGCCCACTCGGATAGGACAGCGGCGGCTGCGCCTGGGCATCCAAGAAACATAGCAACGCAGAAGCGACTAATATTCTTAGATTCTTCATTGCCAATAAGTTTTCGCGCGTTGCCATCCTCCGCGTCATAGAACCAGCTTGTGTTCGGTTAATCAACACGCAGCGCAGTTCAATCGCACGCATGATCGCAGACCGGCGAACATCTGCCGCAGAATCGATTGACTGATTGATTGATCACGCACGTGCCCGCCCCACAGCGACACACGGTCGCCAGGCCCCGGGATCACGGCCAGGCGATGTGTGATACCCGCGAGTCGCTCCGAACGGGTGGCCGGACCGAACAGACCGTCGATGAAACACCCGGGCCCGGCCTACCCGCTCAGTTTACGATGTTGTGCCGCGCGGCATCGAATCGCCCTCGCTGTGCTCGACAGTGCGAATCGATCCCGGCGGGCACGTCATCCACAGGCTGAAACAGGTATCCCTAGGTGCCGTTTACCCAGCGCGCCTAGTTCTCCACAGCGGCAAGCTTGCTCTGTTCCCGGCAGGTCTCACCACTGGTCGCTTGCGCATCGTATTGCAGCGTCAAGAAATCATCGGTTTTCCGTACGTCGGATACGACGGCCGTCCCGCTCACCCCGTAGTTGCATGAGAAGGTGCCGCTTCCCTGGTAGTACGAGCCCTTTTGGCTGAGGGTGAGGTTGTAGGTACAGGTGCCGCCCGCCGTATAGTCAGTGTCCGTTACAACGGCAAAATTCCCATTCTGGCTTATCGAGAGACGTCCGCCATTGATATCGGCGCCATTGTTCGATGGATTGGTACAGCCCGAGGTCACATTGTTACCAACGTATTCCCACTCACCGGAGAAATCCTGCGCGCCGAAGGAAAAGCGCTGAAGATTTATCGTGCCAGACCGGCCATCATAATCGTATGAAAAAACCGCTGCATTGCCGGAGCTGAATGACAAGCGCGCCGTTCCGACAACCTCACTGGTGACGTTGTCCGGGTCATATCCAATCCCTGGTTGGGGGCCATAGGATCGCCAAAGCGACCCTTCTACCACGTCGTTTACCAGAGGCCCAAAGAAGATGAGGAAGGTGGGATTCTCGCTGGAATCGTAGAGGTACCATGCCACCGAGACTGTATCCCCCTGCTGGCCAACATTGAAACCCATGCCGTTCAAGGCCGGGTTCCACCACCAATCCTGGACGTTGGTCGTTGCAGTGGTATTGGTTGCAAGGATCGCCAGGAAGATAGAAGCTGCAAAGTGTTTCATTTGTTTTCTCCCATATCGGAATTATCAATACTGCGACCTGTCTCTCGGCACGACTTTGACATGGGTCAGTTTTATGCGATAGCCCGCTCCAGGTCCCGATCGTGCCAATACTCCGCGGGCGCCCGATTACCACGACCCCGGTCAATCATAGCGCGCAAGACTTCCGACAGCCGCGGGATCCGCGAACGACCGACATTGAGACCCGCACCCACCTCCAACATCGCGCGCGATTGCGAGCCACGCTCCCCCCATGCCACCGGGGCCGTAGCCCTGTGGGGAGCGCGTCGCGTCCGCAATGCGAAGGCCAGGGGCTCGGCCTCCTCGGCGCCACCATTTCGCGTCAAGGCCGGACGTTTCCCGGATGTGGCTCGACAGACTCCCCCCGCTGCGCGTACACAAAGAGGCACCGACTTCGTTTTGCTGCGGCATGACCACCGGATAACATCGCGGCGTGAGCCCTGATTCCTCTCCCAAGATCGACCGACGCCTGTCCATCGCGCCCATGCTCGACTGGACCGACCGCTATTGTCGCTTCTTCCTGCGCCAGATCACCCGGCATACCCTGCTGTATACCGAGATGATCACCACCGGTGCCTTGCTGCACCGCGACCCGGCGCGCTTCCTCGACTACCACCCCGCGGAGCACCCGCTCGCGCTGCAGCTGGGCGGCAGCGAGCCTGACGAGTTGGCAGCCTGTGCACGGCTTGCCGATGCATGGGGCTATGACGAGATCAACCTGAATGTCGGCTGCCCCTCGGACCGTGTGCAATTGGGACGCTTCGGCGCCTGCCTGATGGCCGAGCCGCAGCTGGTAGCCGACGGCGTCGCCGCGATGCTGCAGGCCAGCAGCCGACCGGTCACCGTGAAGCACCGCATCGGCATCGACGACAGGGACAGCTACGACGAGCTGCTGCACTTCGTCGACAGCGTGGCAGCGGCCGGCTGTGAGACCTTCATCGTGCATGCCCGCAAGGCCTGGCTGCAGGGCCTCAGCCCGAAGCAGAATCGCGAAATCCCGCCGCTGCAGTACGCGGTGGTGCAGTCTCTCAAGCGCGACTTCCCGCAACTGCAGATCGTGATCAACGGCGGCTTCAAGACCCTGGCACAGGTCGAACGACAACTCGCGCACCTCGACGGTGTGATGATCGGGCGTGAGGCCTACCAGAACCCCTGGATCCTCGCCGCGGCCGACCAGCGCATCTTCGGCGAGCCCGAATCAGTGCAGACTCGCCGTCAGGTAGTCGAGAAGATGCTGCCCTTCATCGAGCAACAGCAAGCGGCCGGTGTCCCACTGCACCGGCTCACGCGCCACATGCTGGGACTGTTCCAGGGCCGGCCGGGCGCGCGATCCTGGCGCAGGAAGCTCTCCGAGGGCGCTCACCTCCCGGGGGCCGACACACGACTGATCAACCAGGCGTTGGGCGAACTCGAATGAGGCGGCCGGACCGGCAAACGCGCGCGTCCATTCATGGTTTAATCCGGTGCAATCCCGCCTGCACGAGGAACGACCCTATGCACCCAGGACGATGGCGATGGCTCGCCGCCGCAAGCCTGCTGTTTTTCGCGACGATCGGCGCGGCCGAACAGGCCTCTGCGGACCTACAGCGACTGCTCGACGACGGTCACTGCCCCGGCTGTAACCTGCGCGGTGCCGATCTCTCCGGGATGCGACTGATGAGTGCCGACCTCTCCGCAGCCAACCTGCGCGGTGCCAAGCTGCGCAAGACCATCCTGTATCACGCAAACCTGTCCGGCGCCGATCTTCGTGACGCCACCCTCGACCGGGCCAGCATGGGCCGCATCAACCTGTCCGCTGCAAACCTGACCGGCCTGGACCTGCACGGTGCGCGGCTCGCCCACGCGCAACTGCGCAACAGCAAACTGGTGGGTGCGGACCTGAGCGGGAGCATCCTCGACCATGTCGATCTGCGCCACGCCGACCTGAGCATGGCAAGCCTTGCCAAGGCCTCGCTGCGCGGCGCCATGCTCG
Organism: Chromatiaceae bacterium; assembly: GCA_022340805.1. GTDB lineage: Bacteria > Pseudomonadota > Gammaproteobacteria > Chromatiales > Chromatiaceae > Thiosocius. Next base: position 21,233 of record JAJDNF010000062.1, on the reverse strand, counting down.
ATCAGGCAATGCTCGCCGGGACCAACCTCGCCGGGGCCGACCTGCAAGGGCTCGATCTGCAGAAGCTTGCCGCGGTGCAAGGCGCGGATTTTTCCGGCGCCCGACTCGACAGGGCGCGGCTCGATGGTCTCGACCTGTCGAGTAGTCGGTTCGATGCTGCGGACATGCCGAATGCCGGGCTCAGCTCGGCCAATCTGCGCGGCGCATCAATGGTCGGAAGCAACCTGCGCAAGGCCGAACTTGGCGGCGCCGACCTCGCGGACACGGACCTGCGCGGCGCTAACCTCAGGGGTGCAAGACTGCAGGGCGCGGCGCTCACATCGGCCAATCTCGAAGAGTCTGCGCTGGGCGGCAACCTGGTGGGCACGGACTTCTCCAATGCGCGCCTGGCACGGGCCGACCTGTCCGGCGCCAATCTGAAAGACGCTGTCTTTCGCGATGCCGATCTGCGCCAGACCAACTTCAGCTCCTGCAACCTGTACGCGGCCGACTTTACGCGCGCGAATCTGAAAGGGGCCAATTTCCGCGGCGCCAATCTGCGCACTGCCACGTTCACCGATGCGCTTATCGACGGCGCCGTGTTCGAGGAGGCACGCGGAGCACCCGGGCAAAGGCCCTGAAGGGTATCTCCACCACCGCCCTCACTTGATGATGAGCTCCGGACCCATCAGGGTGGTCGGCAGCCAGGTCGAGATGACCGGGACATAGGTCACGATGATCAGGAACAGGAACATGATCGCGACCCACGGCATCGCTGCCTTGATCACGCGCCCAATCGACATCTGCGCTACGCCGGCGGTCACGAAAAGGTTGAGTCCCACCGGCGGGGTGATCATCCCGATCTCCATGTTGACCACCATCATGACGCCGAGATGGATCGGATCGATGCCGAGCGCCATCGCGATCGGAAACACCAGCGGGGCGACGATGATCAACAGGCCGGACGGCTCCATGAACTGACCGCCGATCAGCAGCAGGATGTTGACCATGACCAGGAACATGACCGGCCCGAAGCCGGCCGACAACATCGCCTCGGTGATCATCTGCGGGATGCGTTCCTCGGTCAGCACGTGTTTCAGCAACAGCGCGTTGGCGATGATGAACATCAGCATGATGGTCAGCTTGCCGGCCTCGAACAGCGCGTGTTTGGTGTCCTTGTGCCAGAACACAGACAGCGCGCGTAGCGGAACGAGCGCCACCGGCCCCCAGCCATCCCTGAACGGACCCATGTCGCGGTACACGAAGTTGGCGATCAGGAAGGCATACACGGCAGCCACTGCGGCGGCCTCGGTCGGGGTGAACACACCACCGTAGATCCCGCCCAGGATGATGATCACCAGCATCAGGCCCCAGATGGCGTCGCGCGCAGCGGTCAGTACCTCGCCCCAGCCGAGCCAGGGATTGGAAGGCAGACCCTTGAAGTGGGCCCAAAGGTAAATCGCGACCATCAGCATGCCGCCGGCCAATAGACCGGGAAACACCCCGGCCAGGAACAGCCGGCCGACCGAGACGTCGGTGGCCGCGGCGTACACGACCATCACGATCGACGGCGGGATCAGTATACCCAGCGTACCCGCGTTACAGATGACACCGGCCGCAAACTCCTTCGTGTAGCCGACCTGCGTCATGCCGGCAATGACGATGCTGCCGATTGCCACCACCGTTGCCGGCGACGAACCGGACAGCGCCGCGAACAGCATGCAGGCGAACACGGAGGCGATCGCCAGCCCGCCCTTCAGCGATCCCACCAAAGCGATCGCAAAGCGGATGATGCGCCGGGCCACACCGCCGGTGGACATGAATACCGAGGCGAGGATGAAAAACGGGATCGCCAGCAGCGTGTAATGCCCCTCGAAGGCGTCGAACATGGTCTGCGCGACCGACGTCAGCGAGGCGTCGTGCGAAAAGATCAGCAGGAACAGGATCGATGACAGGCCCAGTGACATCGCGATCGGCACACCGATCAGCATGAATGTGATGACCATTGCGAACAGGATGGCGACTGACATGGCCTAGCCCTCCCTGTCCTTACGCCCGGACAAGAAGTCCACCGAATGCGGTGAACTCATCTCCAGTTCCTCGAGCATCTCCTCGGCCTCGTGGCTGGCGATGATCATATCGATCTCGCCGATGAGGACCTTCCAGGCCTGCTGCAGCAGGCGTAGCGTGAGCAGGCCCACACCCAGCGGCAATGCCAGGTACGGAATCCAGCGCGGGATCTTCTCGTATCGCTCACCCTCGTTCATCCAGTCGGCGAGGAATTGGAACATCGCCGGCATGGGGATGTCTTCGGTCTCCATCCACGCCCGCTCGGAGACAAAGGGGTACCAGTATTTCCAGGAACCGATCAGCAGCAGGATCGCAAATGCCAGGCAGGACCCTACCGCAAGCAGCGCGAACAGCTTGCGCATGCGGGGGGACAGTTTCTGGATCACTATGTCGACGCCGATGTGGACGTGCTTTTTCACCCCGTAGGACATGCCCATCAGGACCAGCCAGGCGAACAGGTACTCGGTCGCCTCCTTGGCCCACAGGATGTTGTCGGAAAAGGCATAACGGGCGACAACATTGACGAAGGTGATCAGCGTCATCAGTCCGAGACAGATCGCGATACTGGTCTCTTCGATGCTGTCGGTGAAGCGCCCGAGTCTGGTTGTTGCCTGTATCTGCATCTCTCCCCCGATCGCAGCGGCGCTGGTCTTAAAGACCAAGTGTAGGAAAAATTGGCCCGGGCAGAGGCTGCCCCGAGCAAAGCGCGGCCGCGGAGACGTTCAGGCGTCAGCCGCACGGGTGAGGGCAGGCCACTGGATGGCCGACCGCCGGCCCGGACAGGGTCGGCGGTCGGCGACCCGCAGCGGGCGCGGATCAGCCGTCGTTGGATTTCAACGCCGCATCCATCAGGTCTTCGCCGATGTCACCCTCGAACTTTTTCCATACCGGCTTCATCGCGTCGACCCAGGCCTGACGCTGCTCCGGGGTCAGGGTGCGCACCACGCCACCGGCCGCGATGATGGCCTGCTTGGCCTCTTCGTTGACCTTGCTGGACTCGGCGTTGCGAGCTTCGGTGACCTCTTTCAGAATGGTTGCAAACTGGCTGCGCACATCATCCGGCAGACCGTCCCACCACTTGGTCGAGGTCACGACCAGGTAGTCGAGGATCCCGTGGTTGGTCTCGGTGACGCCATCCTGCACCTCGAAGAACTTCTGCCCGTAGATGTTCGACCAGGTGTTGCCCTGGCCGTCGATGACCTTGGTCTGCAGGCCACCGTAGACCTCCTTGAAGGACATCTTCTGTGGCGAGGCGCCCAGCTGCTCGATCTGTGCGACCAGCACGTCCGAGGCCTGCACCCGGAACTTCAGGCCCTTGGCGTCCTCGGGCTTGATCAGCGGCCTGTTGGCTGAGAACTGCTTCATGCCGTTGTGCCAGAAAGCCAACCCCTTGAGGCCGCGCCGGACCATGGACTCCTTGAGCTTCTGCCCACCCTCGGAGTTCTGGAAGCGATCGACCGCTGCCACATCCTTGAATACGAACGGCAGGTCGAAGATGCGGAACTTTTTGGTAAAGGTCTCGAACTTCGACAGCGAAGGCGCCGCCAGCTGGACATCCCCGTTGAGCATTGCCTCCAGCACCTTGTCGTCGTCGTACAGGGTCGAGTTCGGGAAGACCTGCATGCATGCCTTACCGTTCATCTCCTCGTTGACCCGCTTGGCCAGCAGGTTTGCGGCGATCCCTTTGGGGTGCTTCTCGGCATTGGTCACATGGCTGAACTTGATCACGATCTCGCCCGGGTCACAGTCGTCGGCGAATGCAGGCGCGGCCGACACGGCCAGGGCGGCGGATACCGCCAGTCCAATCAGGTGCTTGCGCATGGGTCTCTCTCCTTCTCTGTGTGTTGTAGTGTGATTCAGCATCGAACGACATACGGTATGCAGGTGCAACCGCGATGCCAAGCCGCCAAATTAATCCTATCTTGTTGTTTTTTAACGCTCTAAATGCAGCCTGCGGTGGCGCGGCGAAAATCAATTGGGCGGATATCCACCCATTCCCGGCAACCGGCTGGGCGAACCTTGACCCATATTTGCAGGTACACCGGCCTGGCCGCGCCCGCCCACGTGGAGCCGAGCAATGATCTGCGCGGCATCGGCCACAATCCCTTGACAGTAGACGATATTGCGACGCCCTGCGCTTTCGGAACCCGGGCGGCGGGCCGGGACCGCCGCATCCGGCTACAATCGACCGTCCCTCAACCACGGTTGCCTTCACCTTGCACTGGCTCGCGCTCAGCCTGGTCTGCGCCTTCTGTCTCGCCACCTCTGACGCCGCGTCCAAACACTGGCTGCGCTCGGCCGGGGCGCGTGAGATGGTGGTCGTGCGCCTCGGCCTAAGTGGCCTGCTGCTCACACCCTGGGTGCTGACCTTCGACCTGCCCCCACTGCCCTTGCCATTCTGGGGTTGGCTCGCGCTGATCATGCCGCTCGAGATCGCGGCAATGCTGATGTACATGAAGGCAATCCGCGACTACCCGCTGGCCCTGACCGTCCCATATCTCGCCTTCACACCGGTGCTGGTGGTACTCACCGGCTGGCTGGTGTTGGGCGAGACGGTGAGCGGCCACGGCCTGATCGGCATCGTGCTGGTAGTCGCGGGCTCCTGGCTGCTCAACTTCGAGCACAGCGACCGCATCGGTCTGGGCACCCTGTTCGCCCCACTCAAGGCCATCGTGGTGAATCCCGGCTCGCGCCTTATGCTCGCGACAGCGGCGATCTACGCGATCACGTCGGTGGGCGGCAAGGCGGCGATGCACTGGATGCCGCCGGACCAGTTCGGTGCCTTCTACTTCGCGGTCCTCGGCGGCCTCACGCTGCTGGTGTTCGGAATCAGCCATCCCAGCTCGCTACAGGTCCACCGCCACGGGATCTGGCCACTGCTGGTGGTGGCGGGCTTCATGGCCCTGATGGTCGTTACCCATTTCATGGCACTGGCCGAGGTGCAAGCCGCATACATGATCGCAGTGAAGCGCACCAGCCTGCTGTTCGGGATGCTATACGGGGCTATCCTTTTCGGTGAGCGGCACCTCGCCCGCCACCTGATGGCCGGTGGCCTGATGGTCGCGGGCGTGGTGGCGATCAGCCTCTAACAGGCATTTGCCTGGAGGGACACATGCTTACCCGCTACCGCAACCAGGCGGCGTTCGAGACCAAGGACGGCTCCGAGATCCGCGAACTGATGCACCCCGGCGTGCACGGTAACGCCGCGCAGAGCCTCGCCGAGGCACGCATCGCGCCAGGCCAGACGACCGCACTGCACTGGCACCGCAAGAGTGAAGAGCTGTATCACGTGACCGCCGGTCAGGGACTGATGACCCTGGGCAACGAGCGCTTCGAGATCCTTCCCGGGGATACCGTCGCGATCGCGCCCGGAACACCGCACTGTGCGCAAAACACCGGTAGCGAGACGCTGGTCATCCTGTGTTGTTGCAGCCCCCCCTACTCCCACGAGGATACCGAACTCCTCTGAAGCTGCCTTCGGTGCGCTGCCTTGGACCCGTCCATGCAAGCCGACAGTGCGGCGGGCCGGGGCGACACCGGAAACACAGCGGCCCGGGCTGCCGCGGTCACGCAGCGATCCGCCACGACATCGAAAAGGCCTACCGGGACGCGTCCGGACAGCCGCCCTGTGTGCTCAATGAAGCGCCCCTTCTGCCAGGCCACATCGGCCGACGGATGTCAATGGAGAGGAAAAAAATTATTGAGAATCTCGATCGCGAAGTCGTACCCTGAATCGTCAGGCTGATCACCTGAAACACATTATTAATAACCACCCTCGCGAGGAGAACAGCATGTCTATCGAATTGTCCGCGACTAACAACGTGAAAATGTATGAACAGTTGGATGTCGAATGGAATCACGACGAGGGAACCGTCTGGTGTCATATGATCCCGCACCCGCGGCCTTGCTTCACCCCTGACCTGCTTGCCGAAATCAAGGACCTGCCGGAAACCCTGCCGCAGCTCGGCGTCGGCAAGGCGATCGATTCCGGCACACCCTGTTTCCTCGTTTACGGCTCGCGGGTGCCGGGCATCTTCAACCTGGGTGGTGATCTGGATCTGTTCCGCAAACTGATCCAGGCGCGCGACCGCCTGGGTCTGGAGGAGTACGCGAGGGCCTGCATCGATGTTTCCTACCTGGTCTCGACCGGGTTCGGCCTGCCGCTGACCACCATCAGCCTGATTCAGGGGACGGCGCTGGGCGGCGGCATGGAGGGCGCGCTCGCGGCGAACCTGGTAGTCGCCGAGCGCGGCGTACAGATGGGACTGCCAGAGGTGCTGTTCAACATGTTCCCAGGCATGGGCGCTTACAGCTTCCTATCCCGGCGCCTGGGCATCAACGAGACCGAGCGCGTGATTCTGAGTGGTAAGACGTGGCAGGCCGAAGAGCTGCACGATCTCGGCGTAATCGACATCCTCGCCGAACCCGGCCAGGGCGAGACGGTGGTGCGTCAGTACATCTCCGAGCGGCAGCGCCGTTCACCTAACGCCGCGATGGCGCTGCAGCAGGTGCGCAAGTTGATGAACCCGGTCAGTTACGCCGAACTGGAACAGATTGCGATGGTCTGGGTGGATGCGGCGCTAAGACTCAAAGAACGCGACCTGAAGATCATGGACCGGCTGGTGCGGTCGCAGAACAAGGTCACTCAGCAACAGCCGATGGCCCAGGTCGGATGACGGCTGAGGTGATTCGATCAGTTGCGTGAGACCTGGCCCTGCCGTTCCCTGATGTAGCTGCGGAGCGCAGCCTTGACCTCGGCAAACGAGGACTGCATCTCGGACACGGCGGTGGGCGCCAGGCGCGCGAAGTCGTGCTCAGTGATCTGGCATGCCCGCCCGCTCAGCTCGTGCAGCCGGCGGGCGCCGACACTGCCCGCGCTGCCCTTGAGCGCATGGGCCAGGTCGCGAAACGACGGACAGGCGCGCGCTGCGATCGCTTCACCCAGGTCGGCGAACAGACCTTCGCCATCCTTGATGAAGCCATCCACCAGGCTGGCAAGGAACTCCAGTCCACCGCCGAGTTCCTCGAGTTCGCGCAGTACCTGGCGGTCGATGACATCGCCGCTCAGACGCGTGGCCTGATGGGGATAGCCGTAGGTGGCGGTATCTCCGAAAGGCCGCGTGCCGACGGCGCCGGGCGCCTGGTCACGCTGCATCACGCTGACGAGTGATTCGAGCAGGGTCCTGGCATGTATCGGCTTGGCGATGAAGGCCGATGCACCGGCCTGGGTGCATGCATCGCGGGCCTCCGGTGTCACGTCTGCCGAGAGCATGATGACCGGGATCGCCTTCTCCCCGGCATGTGCGAAACGGTAGATCTTCAGCGCCTCGAGACCGTCCATGGTGGGCATCTGGAAATCGAACAGCGCGATATCGAAGCGGTGGGTTTCCAGCGCATCCAGCGCCTGTTCGCCGTTCGCGACCAGGTAGACACGATGGCCGGCCTTCTCGAGGATGCCGCGCACCACCTTCTGATTCGTCTCGTTGTCCTCAGCCACCAGGATCTCGAGCGGCGGCAGGACCTTGCGTCCGCGCGCGTAGTGGTCGATGAAGTTGGCCACCTGCGGGTCTTCGACGGCACTGACGTATACCGAATGCAGCGCGTTGAACAGCAGCGTCTTGTCGAACGGCGTCGCCAGCACCGCGGCGAACCCCAGATCCAGATAGCGCTGTCGCCAGTCCGGATCCGGCAGGGACGGCGAGATCAGCACGAATGACAGGGATTGCAGCAGCCTGTCCTGCCTGGCGGTCTGCATCAGCTGGCCCGGGTCTGCCGTCGACCCACGGCTGTCCAGCAACACGGTGTTGTAGGGCACACCGCGATTGGCGGCATTGATCAGCTCGGCGATCGCCTGCGCGACACCCTCGCGCTGCTGCGCAGCAACACCCCAACCTGACAGCAGCTTCATCAGGCGCCTGGATTCGACCTGATCCCCGGTCACAACCAGCACCCTGCTATCGACCAGCGTCAGCGCATCGGCCGGCCTGTCGACGGCATGCCGCAACGCGATGAACGGGAGCTCCATCCAGAAGGTGCTGCCGCTGCCGGGTTCGCTGAGCACGCCTATCCGACCGCCCATCAGCTCGACCAGTTGCTTGCTGATCGTGATCCCCAGCCCGGTCCCGCCGTAACGTCTGGTCGTGGAGTCATCGGCCTGGGTGAAACGCTCGAAGATCCGCTCCTGGGCCTCTTGAGGGATACCGATGCCGGTGTCTCTGACCTCGAACCGAATCCAGGTCGCGTCATCCTCGCGGCGCTGCCGCGAGCGACTGACGTTGATGTCGACCTGGCCCTCCTCGGTGAACTTGATCGCGTTGCCGACCAGGTTCACCAGAATCTGCTGCAGGTGCTGCTCGCTGCCATGCAGCGCATAGGGCAGCTCAGGGGATATCCGGTAGTTGAGTTGCAGGTTCTTCTTGCCGGCCGGCGCCGCCATCATCTTCGCGGTGTTGCCAACCAGCCGATGCAGGTCGAAGTCGACCTCCTCAACCGACATTTTGCCGGCCTCGATCTTGGAGATATCGAGTACGTCGTCGATCAGTGCCAGCAGGCTCGACGCGGATACGCAGATCGTGCGTGCGTAGTCTTCCTGCTCGGGGTTCAGCGGCGTGGCGCGCAACAGGTCGGCGATCCCGATCACACCGTTGAGCGGCGTGCGCAACTCATGGCTCATGGTTGTCAGAAACCGCGACTTTGCCTGGTTCGCCTCGATGGCCTGTTCCTTGGCTTGATTGAGGCGCGCCAGCAGCATCGCCACGTAGGCGGGCAGCACAATCAGGCCAAGCAGAAGACTGACGCCGAGCGGGGCGTGCTCCTGCCAATAGGGGTTGAAGCTGATCACCAGGCCAAAGCCAATCGCACTGGTGGTGGCGGCAAGGACCAGATAGGCGTTGCCGTAGCGGAACCCGTTACCGAAGATGACCCAGAGATAGACGATATAGAAGGGCACTGTCGTGGTGCCGAAAAACAACATGCCGTAGGTCGGTCCACCGACATCGTGCAGAACCGCGATGGTCTTGCGCAGCCGGGAGGGTTCGGGGCTGACTGCGATCCAGATGAACAGAACGAAACTGACCAGCAGGAAAGCCACCGCGGAATACAGCGCCAGCGCATTCATCTGCGTGGGTTCGCGGTAGTGCATCGCGGTCAGATACAGGACCATGGCCGAGATGATCCCGATCCGCAGCAGGCTCTGTTCCAGCTCGGGATCTAGAACCTTGCGGCGGCGCGTGATGAAGCTGATGATCGACTTGAACTGAGACATGGCATCCCCGTTCATCCGGCCTTGGGTTTGCTTTTGCCCTCGGCCAGCGTGCGGGCGGTGACGATTCGATCCATGTTGGCCAGCAGGGCCTCGACGCATTCCGGATCGAAGTGCTGCCCGGATTCGCTGCGGATCAGGTCCAGGGCGCGTTCCAGTGGCCACGCCTGCTTGTAGGGTCGTTCCGACAGCAGCGCGTCGAGTACGTCGGCAATCGCGACGATGCGCGCCTCGATCGGAATGTCGTCGCCCTGCAGGCCGCGCGGATAACCCTGGCCGTTGAACTTTTCGTGATGGCACCAGGCGATGGTGGCACCGAATTGGAGGTACTTGGAGGGACTGTCGCGCAGGATCTCGTAGCCGATACGGGCGTGATGCATCATGACCGAGCGCTCGTTGCGATCCAGCTGGCCACGCTTGAGCAGGATCTTGTCCGGCACGCCGATCTTGCCGATGTCATGCATCGGCGCCGCCTGTTCGATGATGTCACAGTAATCAGGATCCTTCCCCAGTGTTTCCGCAATCAAACGGGCAGTATAGGCCATCCTAAGGACATGCCCGCTGGTATCGTTGTCGCGGTACTCGCCGGCCTTGGCCAGCCGCAGCAGGGTCTCCTTCTCGCGCAGCTGCAGCTCACGCGTCTTGTCGGTAATCTCCTTTTCGAGCCAGCGCGCACGATCACGAATGATCGACTGCTGCTGCCGCAGCTTGAGCAGGTTTCGGCAGCGCGCACGGCACTCGTGGTGATCGATGGGCTTGGTGAGGAAATCCGTGGCGCCTGCCTCGAGCGCACGGTACTTGGTCGACGGATCATCCACGCAGGTGATGATGATCACCGGCACGTCGACACAGGAGGGCGTATTTCGCAGCCACTGGGTGAATTCCACCCCGTTCATGATCGGCATCTTCAGATCGGTCAGCACCAGATCGTGATGATTGTGCTTGGCCCACTCAAGCGCCTTGACCGGGTCTGAGAAGGAAATAGCTTCCGTATCGCTACCGATGGATCGGATGAGCTGCTCGAGAATCATACGGCTGATCAGCTGGTCGTCGACTATCAGCACTCGCGACATCGAGTACATCCTCGAAGTAATGACCCGACCCAGAATCTACGTCAGTTTTTCATTTGTCAACAGGCGCTTGCGAGATTGTGAGCGGATATTCCGGATCCCTCGAAGCCGATTCCCGCGCTGCCCGGTACGCGACCCGGAGCCATTGAGTCCCGGCTGCCGTTCGAACGGCGGCGCAGATTGCCGGTGCGACCGACGTCCGACTGATGCCAACCCGGCCTGATCCCGTGGTCGCCGCAGCGCCAAATCGCCCAGCCGCAGACGGGATTGGCGACTCGCTGCAGAATCAACCACTTAGCGCCACCGATTTTACCGGCACAACCCTGTAACACGACAGCCTTAGCGTTAGGCAGGGCCTTCTAAACGACTGTCCTGGCTTGACTTTTTATATTAGGTTCGGCTAATATCTCGCGCGTTTCAGACCGCGAGCCTCACCAGCGGTTTCATCCAACCCCTTGTGGAGAGCCCCTATGTCGATTGAACGCATCGTTATGGCGTTTGCCGGATTCATGATCGTCCTGTCGGTCGCCCTCGGCGCGGCTGGCAGCCCGATATTTCATCACGAGTACTGGCTGTACTTCACCGCCTTCATCGGCCTCAACCTGTTTCAGTCGGCCTTCACCGGGTTTTGCCCACTGGCCCTGATCCTTAAAAAGCTGGGCAAGAAACCGGGCCTAGTGTTCTAAGCGACGTCCACCGCGACGCCCGAAAAGCCGGCCACCAGGCCGGCTTTCTTGTCTGCGGTACAGGCCAGCGCGAACCCCCGGGACATTCCGGGTTGCGCAGTTCCCAGACGGGTTCCACCACCATTCGGGGCGTTTTCCCGCTCAGCTTGCGGGCGGATTGCCGGCGGCTGGATGCGGCGACACCGCATCCGCGAGCCCTGCACCCTTATGTCCGCGCCGCTTGTCGTGGTACATACAGGCATCGGCGGCCTCGAACAGCGCGGAGATGTTCTTGCCGTCGCGCGGGTATGCCGCATGGCCGACGCTCACGCCGATCCTCAGGCTGGCCGCGCGGGTCACAAACGGTGGCTCGAACTCGCGCCGCAGGCGGTCGACCAGGCCGTCCAGCGCAGGCGCCCGATCGGCACCCGCGGTAACCCAGACGAATTCGTCACCACCATAGCGGGCGAGCAGCTCGTCCTCGCGCAGGTGCTGCGACAGCCTGCGCGCCACCTCGACCAGCACCAGGTCACCGGTCGCGTGTCCGTGAGAATCGTTGACCTCCTTGAAACGGTCGAGGTCGATGAACAACACGACGAGTTGCTGTCCATGCCGACGCGCCCTGGCCAGCGCGCTTTCCAGGAAATCCACCAGGCGGTTGCGGTTCGCCAGGCCGGTAAGCGGATCGAAGTTGGCCAGCTCGTACAGCCGCCCCTCCCTCTCCAGCGCCGCCAGCTCGCCCTCGACGTATTGGCGTGCATAGTTGCGCACACCCCACAGCAGCAACAGCGAGCCGAGGAGCACCGCAGCGGTCAGACCGAGACTCAGATCGCGCCAACCCAGTTGCCAGTCCAGCCGCAGCAGGAACGGCTGCGAGGTCAGGTTCAGCACCAAGTCCCGGCGAAAGCGCGGCAATATCAGAGACTCGGCGGCCGAGACGGGTTGCGCTGGCCTCGACAGCACCTCGCCCAGTGGGTCGTCGGGATCGAAATCTCGGTGCACCAGCCTGACCGCGACCCCCGGCGGTGCCTGTTTGAGTCCGGCGAACAGGTCACTGCTCTTCACCGCGAGCAGTACATACTCATGTGCCTCGAAGGCACTCGGCGGCCGCTGCGCCAGGTGATCGACAGCACGGTGCAGGACATATCCACGCCCACCTTCGGCGAGCTCGAACGGATACGTCGCCACCGGCTCACCACGCACGAACGAGGCCTCCATCGCAAGCCGGAGAAAATCACTCGAGTGGATATCGAGGCCGACGAGTTCCTCCGATCCGCCGAGCAAGGGCTCCTGGAAGACCAGCGGATAATAGAACTGGGCCGGGTCGACCGATTGCCAGATGCGGTCAGCCCGATAGGTGAAGCGCTTGATATGAAAACCCGGGTATCGCCCGGTCAGGCGCTGCTCCAGACCGGCGCGTTCCGCGCCGCTCACCCGGCTTGCCACCTCGAACATATACAGGAATGGATAGCGCCCGAGCAGCATGCGCGCGTAGGCCTGAGCGCGGTCGTGATCCAGCTCACCCATGGAGGCGATAAACGCCGCAAAACCCTCGATCGCGGTCTCGCTGATCAGCGCGCGATCGGCAACGTGGTGCAGAAAATCGTTACCGAGGTGCTCGACTCGCGCTTTCGCCCGCCCCAGATCGGCAGCGAGGACGAACGCCAGGACACCCAGGGTCAGGGTGACCCACACCGCCAGCAGCACCCGCGCCCGCACAGTTGCAAACGGACTGTGCAGCTTCAGCCGGCGCCGCAATCCCATCGGCGGTCGTGCATCGATGAAGTGTTTGTCGGCCATTCCCTTGCCCTGTAGAGCTCATCCCCCGGAGGCTCGCCTCCAGGCCAGTATAGGACGCCGGGGGCAGCGCGAAAACCCAGCTCCTAACCTTCCCAGAGGCCCACCCGCCGGGACTGGAAAGTCACTGATCGACACGCGGCTTCACAACGATGGACAGGACGGGGCGCGAGCACATTCGGTGCAATCCGCATAAGCTATCGCACCCTTAGGGTACGGGGTTGCCGATCGCGAGGAACAGCAACTGGCCACCCTCGACCAGGCCCGACCGTGCGATCGGACCGCCACGCAGGCTATGCGCCTGCACGTCGAACAGGAACAGCGTGCCGCGCGCTGCACCGAACAGCACAGACACGTCAAGGATCCCCGAGCTCTCCCATTCGCCGATGCCACTCGGCGCCGGGCCGGCCTGATCCGCGGGGACAGCGGAGCGGTCGACACGCGCTACGCGCAGCGGAGCCGCGCCCGCAGCGTCGGACCCGAACCTCCAGATCGAGGTCTCCTCGCCCGAAGCGAGGCCAAACGCGCGGACCGAACGGTCCTCCTGCACCAGGATCGAGCCATCATCCGCCCAGTCTGTATTGTCCGGGCTGCGCGGACCGAAGTCGGGACCGGCGAACAAACCGTCACCGGCGGCATCGCCGTCATACAGGATCTGCACCCGCGCGCGCCGTGGGTTGCCATCGCTGCCGAAATCAACCTCGAGCCTGTACAGCGTGCCCCAGCTGTCGGCGCCTGCGTCGATGCCATCGTGGCCGGTCGAGGCCATGACCGCGCGGGTACCATCGTTCGGGTCGGTGGCGACATCCTCGGGCCGCGAAAACCGGAAGGCACCGACCCTGAGCTTCTGCGCATCGAGGAAGTCCTGGGTGGCCCAGCCGTCCGCATCGTAGTCGCCGGGCACACCGTCGTTGATGCCGTCCCGGCGGTTGTCGATCGCGACCCAGGAACCGTTCAGCGAGCCGCTGCTATTGAACTGCGACGGCGCTGTCTCGCCGGTGTCGGACACCCAGGCGTACAGCCTGCCGGCCTTAAGGCCGTTGCGGTCCAGAAAACTGTGGTCCCCGGTCGCGTCTTTCTCGCCGACATACAGCAACGCTGCCTGACCGGCGCGATCATCACCGATCAACAGCGCCACCTTGTCAGGATTGCCGGTCTGCAGCGGGGTGACATTCTCCCAGCTGGCGCGACCCAACGCGGGTGCGGCATGCATCACTCGGTGTCGCGTGTCGATCACGTATTCGGTGCCGGCAGTGCCTTCTTCGCCGGTGAAATACAGATTGTCGACGAATCCATAGTCGCCGGCCTTGACCAGCTGGCCCGAGCAGAAGCGGTTGAAGCCGCTCAGCATAGTCGCCGAGCTGACCGGCCGGTAGCTGCGGTCGTACGCGGCGCCGTACGCCAACCCCGCGTCGACGACGCGACGGGTATGGCTGTCGATATCGAAATAGCTCACCCGCGCACCCTTCAGTCTGGTGCCGTTGGCGAGCGCGTAAGCCGCACCGGCGCCGCTGCGCAGCTCGTGGTTGACCATCACCCGTACGGTGTTGTCATCGAGCGCATAGGCACCGATACCGTCCAGCAGGCCGGGGGGCGTATAACCGTTGCTGAAAGTCTCGCCGACCGTGAAGATCACCGCGGTGGTCGCGGCGCCATTCACGCCTTCCATCATCGCATCGGCAAAGGTGCCGAACGAGGCGGCTCCTGCGCCGGATGCCCAGAGCGCAACGCCCAGCGCGCAGACAGTTTTTTTGTGGTCCATCGCGATCTCCGGCTTGCTGCAGCAAGATTGCCAGCCAGCGCATGCCTGGCTGCAACAGTATTCACCTGATGTCGCGAACCACAGACCCGCCCGCGCGCCACGGCGTGGAACCGTGCACCCATTTACCGCGGCTCTTCGGCTGCGCGACCTGCCGAGCAAGCATACCGACATCCTGTCGACGCGGTAAACGCGGCATCACGGCCAGCCGCTCACCCGTGACGTAGCTTGAAGCCAATCACCACCAGGGCCAGGGCCAGCGTGATGCCGTTGGCCAGGATCACCGGCCAAAGCCACAGCAACAGCCCATAGACGCACCACAACGCGACTCCGGTGGCGAACAGCAGATACATCCACAGCGAGATCGCGTTGGTGTCGCGCGTGCGCAGGATGCGCACCACCTGCGGCACGAACGCGGCCGTGGTGAGAACGGCGGCCAGCAGGCCGATAGACGATGTGAATGCCATTCGAGCGGTTCTACCGAGAAACCTTCAGGGTAATACAATCAGGAGCCGTGCGGCCATGCGCAAGCGGTGGATCGGGGCCTGCGGCGGTGTTCACGCTACACCGGCTCGGCGAACAAGTCGTGCTCGTCGTAGCCGGTCACCAGCACCTCGATGAAGTCCCCCGGCCCCACGTCTTCCCAGTCACCGTCGATGATCACCAGGCCATCGACCTCGGGCGCATCACCGGGGCCACGGGCGATCATCCGGCCATCCTGCACCTCATCGATCAACACCAGCATCTCGCGGCCGACCTGCATCGCGAGCTTGTCGCGGCTGATATCCGCCTGGATCTCCATGAAACGCTGCAGGCGGTCCTGCTTGACCTCCTCCGGGACCGGGTCGGCCAAGGCGTTCGCGGCAGCCCCGGCCACCGGCGAATACGCGAAGCAACCCACGCGGTCGAGCTGGGCCTGCTGGATAAACTCCAGCAGCTGGTCGAAGTCCTGCTCGGTCTCGCCGGGGAATCCCACGATGAAGGTCGAGCGCAGCACCAGCTCTGGACAGATCTCGCGCCAGCGTGCGATGCGTGACAGGACCTTCTCGGTCGCCGCTGGACGCTTCATCGCGCGCAGGATGCGTTCGCTGCCATGCTGCAACGGGATATCCAGATAAGGCAGGATCAGGCCATCGGCCATCAGCGGGAGCAGATCGTCGACATGCGGGTACGGGTAAACGTAGTGCAGGCGCGTCCATGCAGGCAGCTGGCCGAGCTCGCGGGCCAGCGTGGTCAACCTGGTGGCCAACGGCCTGCCGTTCCAGAAATCGGTGCGATACTTGAGATCGACGCCGTAGGCGCTGGTGTCCTGCGATACCACCAGCAGTTCGCGCACCCCGGACTCTACCAGGCGCTCGGCCTCGGCCAACACCTCGCCGACCGGGCGGCTGACCAGGTCGCCGCGCATACTCGGGATGATGCAGAAACTGCAGCGGTGATTGCAGCCCTCCGAGATCTTCAGATAGGCGTAGTGACGCGGCGTCAGCTTGATCCCCTGCGGCGGGATCAGGCTGGTGAACGGGTCGTGCGGCGCGGGCAGCTGCGCGTGTACCGCGGCCATCACCGCCTCGTAGTCGTGTGGCCCGGTCACCGCGAGCACGCCCGGGTGCGCAGCGCGAATCTCATCCTCGCGCACGCCCAGGCAGCCGGTCACGATCACCCGCCCGTTGCCGTGCAGCGCCTCGCCGATCGCGTCGAGAGATTCGGCCACCGCGGCGTCGATAAAGCCGCAGGTGTTAACGACCACCAGGTCGGCACCCTGGTAGCTCGGCGACAGCCCGTAACCCTCGGCACGCAACTGGGTCAGGATGCGTTCGGAATCCACCAGGTTCTTCGGGCACCCGAGACTGACGAAACCGATCGTGGGTTCGGATTTGGCGGCCACGTGGTTCAGTGGATCAGGCGCGCCAGTTCGCCGCGGTATTGCCTGACCAACGCGTGGTCGCCACCCAGGGTGTCGAAGATCGCCAGCAGACCGCGCCGCGCCGCGCCGCGATCATAGTCGCGGTCGCGGTGCAGGATCACGATCAAGGCCTTCAGCGCGGCCTCGTAGTCGTCATGCACCATGTGCAGAGCGGCCGCCTTAAATTGCGCATCCAGATCGTCGGGCGCCAGCACGAGGCGGTCAAACACGGCCTGCTCGTCGGTCACACCCAGCGCGGTGGTGATGAAATCGAGATGCGCGCGCAGGGTCGCAAGCTCGACCGTGTCGCGACTCTCCGCCGGCATGGCCGCAAGCACGTCGCGCGCCTCGTCGAAACGCTCCAGGCGCATCAGCAGCTTGGCCAGCATGGCCGGAATCTCGAGATTCTCGGGATCGGCCACCGCCCCCTCGGCGAGCACCTGGATTGCCCGGTCATGGTCGCCGGCGTTCCAGGCCTTGGCCGCGGCGAGGCGTGCCTTGTCAGCGAGCGGCACCAGGTACTTCTCGATGATGCCGCGGTAATCCGCCTCGGGCTGCATGCCGTGGACCTCCTTGACGACCTTGCCATGTCGAAACAGCTTGAAGGACGGCAGGCTCTTTACCCCAAAGCGGCCGGCGATTCCCTTCTGCTCATCGGTGTTCACGGTGACCAGCAGGAAGCGCCCGTGGTATTGCTCCGCGAGTCGCATCAGTACCTTTTTCTGGCGCAGCGAAGGCCCCGCCCACGGGGCCCAGAAGTCGACCAGCACCAGGCCCTTGCGCGAGTTCTCCAACACCAGCTTGTCGAAATTGAACTCGGTGCCCTCGAGGAGGTAGGAAGGTCGACTCATCCGTGTAGCAGATCCACCAGATTGACCCCGGGGGTGCGCTGCACCTCGATAACCAGCGTCTCGCCAAGCGCGATCTCGCCGGCCTCGATATGCGGCAGCAACTGCTCACAGACCTGCTGGACCAGCATCACCCCCTGCGCGTTGCGCCCATCCAGGTCAGCACTCAGGGCCTGACGGAGATCGGCCAGGTAGGCGCGAAACTGCTCAGCCTGCGCGGCCAGGTCGGCCGCCTTGAAGTCATCGGTGAAACTGATCTGCAGCTCATAGTTTCCCTGTGGCGAAGGCTCGACCACAGCCACCTTGAGGGGACCATTGATTTGCATACTATCTCCCGATCGGAAATGGCGTTGCGGCACGGCCGCGGACGGTGCCAAAGGATACGGCAAGTCGGGTACAAAACAACCCGGGAGGGGACCTGACAAAGACCCACGGCAGGGATCGAACAGGCTTGGCAGGGGCACCCCGCATTGGCCGAAAATTAACCAAGGAAAATACTCGTTTTTTATAACCGATACAGCGACTTAACCTGGATCAATCGGGTATCCGTATTTGTATGTATGACAGTCTTGTCATCCCCCCGGAGGCGTGCCAGTATCAGTTAACTCAAGGGTAGCAAAATTAGCATTTTCTAATTTAAAAACCGAGAGTTGCAAGACAATTACAGACCTGTTGAGCATCGACCTGGAGGTGTGGATAGTGAAATCCTTTGTAAGTTGTACTTTCGGTAAAGTCTGCAGCGATATCCCGGGGGTCTGCATCGTGCTGCAGATGGTTCTGGTGGTCGCACTCTCGGTCGTGCTCGGGTACGTCTTCGTTACACAAGAACTCCTCAAATAACGGCGCCGAGACCGCTCCGGGCACCCCGGAGTGGCTTGACCATTGCCATCCGGTTCCCTACATTCCGGCACCTCGCCTGAGGTGCCTCTGACGCTCTCCATCAGCCAGAGGTTAAACGGGAAGTCGGTGCGTCCGCGAGCGGACAAGACCGACACTGCCCCCGCAACGGTGATCGGGTAAATCGTCTGCATCCATGCCACTGTGCGCTCGGCGCGGGAAGGCGCAGCACGATGGCGCGGGTCTTCAGTCCGACACGCGCAGGCCCGTCAGTCCGGATACCGGCCCATGCGATTCATCGTTCACGTCGCGGTGGGCGTGTGCGGCCCGGCATCGCTGCCACTGCAGCGGGTGGACGTCGTGCCGCTCCCTCCCCGCGACCCGACAGCGGCAACGCGGCGGGCGCTGCCAAGGGGAGACGTCATGTTGCTGCGCTCGCTAGCCTTCGGCCTGTGCATTTCCACGTCCGCGCTCGCGGAGACCTCGCTGCCACCGATTCTGGTCAGTGCTGGGCGCACCGCGGAGCCCGGGCTGGACATTCCAGCGGCCACCAAGCTGATCGACCGGCAGGCGATCGAGGACAGCGGCGCCCGCGACCTGACTGAACTGCTGCACCGCGTACCCAGCATCCACGTTTCCGACAGCATCGGCGACGGCAGCAATGCCAATGTCGATATGCGCGGCTTCGGTAGTACCGCCCAATCCAACGTGGCTATCCTGATCAACGGGCGCAAGATCAATCCGGCCACCGACGGTGCCACGCTGTATCTGAACAGCATCGACCTCGACAACGTCGAGCAGATCGAGATCGTCGAGGGCAGTGCGGGCACCCTGTATGGCAACCAGGCGGTGGGCGGGCTGATCAATATCATCACCCGGCGACCGGACGGTCGCAGCCGCAACGTCAAGACAGGCGCCGGCAGCTATGACGCCTGGGAGCTGGCGGCCGGCCTGGGCGAGCGGCTCGGCGACCGGACCGGCCTGAGCCTGCAGGCATACCGGCGCGACAGCGACAACTACCGCGATCGCAACACCAGCCGCACGGAGCGACTGGACGGGCATCTGGAGTTCGATCACCACGCCGGCTACAGCTATCTGGACCTGCAGCTGCTGCACGATTACGTGCAGACGCCGGGGGCACTCTTGGCTAGCGAGCTTGCCGCCGACCGCCGTCAGGCGGCATTTCCGGGCGACTATCTCGATACCGACAGCCAGGTGCTGCGCCTGGGTACCCGGCGGCAGCTCGACGCCCGTTGGCGGATCGAGGCGGAACTGGCACTACGCGATGACCACCGTGACTTCGTGCAGAGCTTCCGCGGTTTCCCGGGCAGCCCCTCGACCCAGGACCGCGAGACGATCGAGATCACGCCGCGCCTGGTGGGCCGGTTCGACCGCAGCGTGATAACCCTCGGGGTCGATTTCCAGACCACCGACTATCGGCTGCTGACCGCGTTCGGACCGCAGGGCGACGACCAGGACATCGGCGCGGTTTACGCGCAGATTACCCAGCCATTGACTCCGCTTGTGTCGCTGACCGCTGGCGGGCGTCACGCCCGGGTCCGAAACGACATCGACAACGGCGGTCAGGCCGTCGATCTGAACGACTCGGTTACGGTCGGCTCGCTCGGGCTCGTGTACCGCCCGCACGCGGCCTGGCGCCTGTTCCTGCGTGCCGACCAGAACTACCGCTTCGCCAAGGTCGACGAGCAAACCAACGTGCCGTTCGGCCAAGCCGTCGGTCTCGACACCCAGCGCGGCACCTCTTACGAGACCGGCGCCGAGTATTCCTCGGGCGCCCTGCAGGTTGCGGCGAGTGCCTACCAGCTGCGCCTCAAAGATGAAATCAGCTTCGATGCGGCCACCTTCACGAACGTCAACCTGCCGACCAGCCGACGCAATGGCCTGACCCTGTCGGCCGACTTCGATCTCTCGCGCAGCCTGCGCGTCGGCGCCGGCTACGACTATATCGACAGCGAGATCACCAGCGGCACCCACCGCGACAGCCGCGTACCGCTGGTCCCCGAGCACAAGGCCAACGCGCATGCCGAGTACCGGCCGCGCCAGAACTGGCTGCTGCGTCTCGACCTCGAATACGTCGGCGAGCAATTCCTCGGTTCGGATTTCACCAACACCACCGAGCCGCTGGACGCCTACACCGCAGCCAGCCTGGTCATGCATTACGACCGCGGCGACTGGCGCTTTACCACCCGGGTCAATAACCTGTTCAATGCGCTGTACAGTGAGACCGGCGCCAGCTCGTTTTCCGGCGACGGTTTCAACCCAGCCCCCGAGCGCAACATCTGGATCGGGGCCAGTTACCGCTACGAGGACTGAATGTGGCCAAACGCCTGACCCGCATCTATACGCGCAGCGGTGACGATGGCACCACCGGCCTGGCCGGCGGCGAACGCCTGCCCAAGGACCATGCCCGTATCGAGGCGATCGGTGCCGTCGACGAACTGAATTCGGCGATCGGCCTGCTTCGCGCACAGCCGCTGGGTGACGCCATCGACCAGCCGCTCGAGGTCGCCCAACACCGCCTGTTCGACTTGGGCGGGGAACTGGCGATGCCCGGCAGCGAACTGCTGACCGCGGCGCATGCGCGCGGCCTCGAGCAGGTTCTCGACCGCCACAATGCGTCGTTGCCCCCACTCGACGAATTCATCCTACCCGGCGGCAGTGAAACCGCGGCGCGCTGTCACCTGGCGCGCGCGATCTGCCGCCGTGCCGAACGCGAGCTATTGCGCCTCGCCCGCCTCGAGCCGGTAAACTCGGCGAGCATCTGCTATCTGAACCGGCTCTCCGACTTGTTGTTCGTGCTGGCTCGCGTGCTGGCACGCAGCAGTGGGGGTGCCGAAGTGACCTGGAAGAGGGACGTTTGATATGGCCAAGAAGCCGGTCGTGGTGATTGGGATGGGCGAGATGGGTAGCGTGTTTGCCCGCGCCTTGATGCGCCTGGGTCACCCGGTCTACCCGGTGAACCGGGGTGACGACATGAAGAAGACGGCCCGGCAGCTGCCTCAGCCAAAGCTGGTGCTGGTCGC